>JBALVQ010000154.1:0-3967 GCA_036960915.1 Amphritea sp. | reverse complement strand
GCAAGAAACATACTATGAGCATAGCTCACCAACTGCTAACCCCAACAGAGCCGATTACTCGGTTGCACACATTTTCCTGTTGACTGCTAAATATACGTTAATCTGAGGTGATATAACGCGTCAGTTCGACGTATAACTTCGCAGCATGGTTTAAGAATAAAATATCGAACAGATTGAAGTTCATACGTTTTGCTTCACTTATCGACAGGTGCCTCGAGGGTAACAGGTCAAACTGCTTAAATCTCTTGTGGCAAACAGCCTCAACAAACGATGCGCACTTCACTTCCCAAGGGTAAGTACGACCTTTAGCCCTCTTCTAGCATTGAAATACGTTTTACCACGCTTTAATCTGACACTCTACACGACCGCCCTTATTTTCAATAAGTTGCTGCCCATCATGGGTAGCGTTGAGTAAATAGCCTAATTGGATACCCTGCATTTAAGCTGCCGTCTGTGCACCATAGCATCTGCAACATATTCCTAAAAGTTACCGTTTGTCGTTTTCTTATAACAAAAATAAAAACACAAATAGACAAACGGTATTAGCTCTCCCATACAACCTGAGTATAATGCCGTCACTCACTGTGGGACGGTCCTATCCGGTCTGGTTGCCTGCATCTGTATAGCCCTGTATTCCAAAAGAATCACAGGATTTCATTGCTATTTCTGCTTATCGGCAGAGAAGAGACTCTGAGTAAATCCAGCCTGTTCCGGCACGCCCTCGGATACTGGAATTATGCCCTCGGGTAATAGGTTTATACTCTCGGTACTGGATTTATCTGGGTCTCGCAAATCTGGAAGTCGTAAGATGAGAGCCAACCCGCTCGCTTTGTTACCTTTGCTGCTGTTTCTAGCCCTGTTTATTGGCAGTGGCGTTTACTACCAATCCCAGGATGTTGACTATGCCTTCTATCAGATCTCTGCCCCTGTAGCGATCCTGCCGGCAATTGTGCTGGCACTGCTGCTGGGACGTGGTGAACTGAACAAACGCCTGGAGACGTTTATCCAGGGTGTGGGTGATAGCAATATCATCACCATGTGTATTATTTATTTGCTGGCCGGGGCGTTTGCCAGTGTCGCCAAAGCCGTTGGTGGAGTGGATGCCACGGTGAATTTTGGCCTGAGTATTATTCCCAGTTCGCTGGTGCTACCCGGCCTGTTCGTGATTACCGCGTTTATCGCCACGGCGATGGGCACCTCGATGGGGACTATTGCAGCCATGGCACCGATTGCGCTGGGCCTGGCAGAGGTAAGTGACCTGTCGTTGCCGCTGTGTATCGGCGCAGTTGTCGGTGGTGCGATGTTCGGTGATAACCTGTCGATCATCTCTGATACCACCATTGCCGCAACCCGCTCCCAGGGCTGTGAGATGCGTGACAAATTCCGCATGAATTTTGCAATTGCCATGCCGGCGGCACTGTTAACACTGCTGTGGCTGTATCTGCAGGGCTCCGACGTGGCAACCCCGCAAGCAACCGACTACGAACTGATTAAGGTGCTGCCTTATCTGGCGGTACTGGCACTGGCGTTAGCCGGCATGAACGTGCTGCTGGTGCTGTTCACGGGTATCGTGCTGGCCGGAGCTATAGGCCTGGCTAGCTTGCCTGATTATTCGCTGCCACAGCTCTCCAAGGACATCTATGGCGGCTATACCGGAATGCAGGAGATACTCATTTTATCCCTGTTTATCGGTGGTCTGGGCGCCTTGATGAAGGCACAGGGCGGACTGGAATTTCTCGCTCGCTGGATCGAAAGGCTGACGCGTAAAGGGGATGGTTCGAAGGCAAACAACCGTAGCGGTCAGCTAGGCATTAGCGCTGCGGTTGCGCTGACCAATCTCTGTACAGCCAATAATACGGTAGCCATTATCATCTGCGGCAGCCTCGCACGGGATATTGCCGAACGCCAGGGTGTGGATCCACGTCGTAGCGCCTGCCTGCTGGATATCTTCTCCTGCGTGGTTCAGGGGCTGTTGCCGTACGGTGCTCAGGTACTGCTGGCAGGCTCTATCGCCGGTCTCTCGCCACTACAGGTGATTGGCAATATTCACTATAGCTGGCTACTGGGGCTAATGGCGATCGCAGCGATCATGCTTGGCGCGCAGCGAAATAAGACACAAAGAGTAGTTACGCCTGCCTGCTAACGCCTGCTACTTTACGCCTGCAACCTAACGCCTTCTAAAATGCAATGTAATGACGAACATGCAGATGCTAAACCGGGATCACTGATCCCGGTTTTTTTATGCCGGCTAGCTCGTCCTTTAACACCAGGCAGGACCTATTAAAAGACTAAATCTCATATACAGCAGCACAGATACTGGGCTTGGGGTTATTACCACAGTAGACATCGAAGCGGCTTTCATTCTGCGTCTTGTTCTGCTTCAGAAACACTTCACTTTCCAAATAGACCGGCCCTTTAAAAACCACATCCACCTGCCGCTTTTTATTCTCATCGCTGATCGACCCTGCATGCTGAATCGCTTCGGCTAAAATGCCAAAACCGTGGGCAATATCACGCTTAAAGCCAAACAGTTTAGCCGCCAGTGATGACATGTGAATGGGGTTGTAGTCTCCGGTAATCCCCGCGTATTTCTTACCACGGTTGGCAGGAACCACCCAGCGAGCTGTTTCCTGTGGTGCTTGCAGCTTTTCAAGCTCAAAGCTTTGTTCTGCGCCTTGTTCTACACTTTGTTCTGTACTTAGAAGTTGCTTACCGCCAAAGCTGCCCGCCTTAAAATACGTCGTTACTTCCTGCCATAGCGGTTCACCATCAACCGTTACAGTAGTGCTGAAATCAAACTCCACGCCTTTTTCAACCAAACGGTAACCGCCAATGGCACTATGAATGTTCATGGATTGATTCAGCTTGATGGCCTGATGCTGGGTAATGCGGTTTTTTAGGTGCACCGCACCCAACAGGCGAATTGGAAACGCTTTATGGGTGAGCATATGCATGTGCATACCACCGGCCATCACATGGGGATATAAAACCGGCAGAGAGTCTTCAACGGATAACAAAGAGTCTTCAACGGCTAAGCCCAGGGTTTGTAAATATTCGTTTAATGCATCCCTATCCACCCTGGCCCCTGTCCAGGTGGCCTGGATATCGGGCAATCCTGCCTGCGCATTAAAGCCCTTGCGGGGTAATAGCAGGGCTTTAAACATAGCCCCGGCAACCGCAGGCTTTTGCTTAAATTCAATCCGTAGGTCAGACATCTCGATTCCTGTGTTCTTTATTTTTTACTACAGCGGAAAATTCACCAAGGCGCCTCTTTTGTACATCCTAATGACTGGACTTGCCAAGACTATTTTTGTAGATGAGTAGTTCGAACCCACTTACAGCGAGTTGCTAGTAGCTAGGATTTACAACACACCCTTTTCGTTGCTATCTCTTGTTTGTAAAAAGTTTTTTTTTACAAACCAACGTAATTGCAGCTAGAATTTAAATGTCGTCGAAACAAATAGGTAATTACAAATAAAAAGGAAGTACAGATGCTAGTTCTTCTGGATCGACCTCAACCTCAATCTATCAAAACAATCTCTTCTCGATCAAACGGTAATCACGATATTAATCAGGGAAAAGGTTTCTATCGCATAAAAAGTCCAAACAACAAATTAACTGCACTGTTACTGGCAACCATCTGTTTATCACTATCACCACAGACCTTTGCTGAACAATCAGACGCTATTGCAATTTCCGCCGGAGCGTTTGATATAACGGAAGATAATGATGGAGAGTCCACAGAGATTGGTATCGAGTATCGTTTTGCACCACTTGAATCAGCTTATAACCTGATACCGACGTTGGGAATTGCCGCCAACGCTGATGAAGCCTACTGGCTCTATGCTGGTGTTCGTTATGACTTCCACTTAAATCCAAAATGGGTACTGACACCGCATTGGGCAGTCAGCTTATAGGCTCTGTTCAGCTTAAAAGTTGTTACACCCAGTGTCCGGCAATTCGCTCT
>JBALVQ010000046.1:40258-45360 GCA_036960915.1 Amphritea sp. | reverse complement strand
GAACGCTATCTGTAAAACAAGCTGTTTATGGATGAGAACTAGCTAGTGTTCGTCCATAAACGAGGTCGTAGCGAGGGCGATCCAATGTTGCGATATGGACTCTACAAGATATGGGCGTTTAGTTATTCTAAATAACTATATCTTGTGGTGTTCAGATTGCGCCAGTGGGACGTTCACAGTAGACATCTGTTTATGGATGGGCACTAGCCAATAGATGAGGAAGGAATGATGAATGGCGAGTAAACCGAGAGCTGCCTTTGGGATGGCATAAACATTAGCAAAGGCAGCTCTCAGAGCACTCAACTCTAACTATCGGCCAGATTTTAGATTTTGCGTATAGGAAAGACTCTTATTTTTAGTTTTTTTAGAAAAATAAGCGCCAGTAGCAGTGGAAAGCGAGAAGGAATAAGCGATGAGTCGAAGCTACACCGACTCAGCTGGCCTTCGCCGCCCTGGTCATGCTCACCGCCTCACGTAAGGGCGAGATACTGCGAATAAAGCTGACTGATATTCACGACAATCACCTACTTATTCTCGACCAAAAGACCGGGAAAAAAGCCTATTATCTAAAAACTCCAGCACTAGAAGCTGCAATAGAAATGGCGATCGACAGCCAAAAGGTGGGATCAGATTACTTGCTGCCCAACACGAAAGGCGAGTGCCATATGAACAAGGATGATCGTTGCCAGCCATTCGATAAGTCATGGCGCCGATCAATGGAGCGAGCCATTAAGAATACCGATCTGCAAGAATCATTTACCCGCCACGATTTACGGGCAAAGGTTGGATCAGACGCCGAAACCGAGGGGCGTGCACAAGAATTATTAGGCCATACGACCGCGGATATGACACGAAAACACTACCGCTGAAAGGATAGAACCATTAAGCCGACTAAGTAATTTTTATTAGACAAATCGGCTTTTATTAGACAAACACCCATAAAAAATAGATATAAAACAATGAATTACAGAACGATTTCCGTTCTACCATTGAACTACACACGCATTGTTAGAGCGTAAGCAGTACTCTCTAGCCCCTTCAAGGAAGGGGGAAGATTAATGATGATAGGGATCAGCGGCATCGCGCAGGCCATCACCTAAGAAGTTGAATGCCAGGATCACAAATATCACGGGCACTACCGGTAGCATCAACCAGGGATATATCGCCACATTATTGATATTCTGCGCTTCGTTTAACAAAACCCCCCAGCTGGTAATGGGTGGACGCAGACCCAAGCCTAGAAACGACAGAGCGGTCTCACCTAAAATCATTGCAGGTATCGACAAAGAAGCCGATGCAATTAAATGGCTAAAGAAGCTCGGTAGCATATGTTTTTTGATGATGCGTGAAGGTGTTGCGCCCATCAGCATCGCAGCTGATGTGTAGTCCTCTTCACGTAACGAGAGTATTTTTGCCCGTACAGCCCGCGCCAGTCCCGTCCAATCCAGCATCGCTAAAATAAGCGTAATGCCAAAGAAAACCCACAGCGGACTCCAGCTCATTGGCAACAGCGCCGAGAGCGCCATCCACAGCGGCAACTCGGGAAATGAGCGAAGGATTTCTGTTACCCGCTGCACTGAACTGTCAATCCAGCCGCCGTAATAGCCCGCTAATCCTCCCAGGGATATGCCTAAAGTGAAGCTGAAAATAATCCCCAACAATCCAATGGTGAGTGAAATTCTGGCGCCGTAGATAATGCGCGACAACATATCGTGCCCGAGACGGTCGGTGCCCAGTAAAAACAACGTGCCGGGCGCCTCGACACAGATTAAATGTGTCGATGCACTGAACATGCCCAATAGCTGGTATTCATCACCCTGACAGAAAAACTTCACCGGGTACTTTTTACTGGTATCTTCCTCGTACTCACGCTCCAGTTTTTCCATATTTAACTCGAACGTCCAACCATGGACATAAGGGCGGGTTAACTCGCCATTTTCAAATATGTGTACAGGCTGCGGTGGAGAATAAATACTCTTGGTATGTCGACTTTCTAACGCATAAGGTGCGAAAAAACCCGCAAAAAACGCCATAGAATATATAACGATGAGAAACACCGCCGAAACCATGGCAATCTTATGTTTTTTAAATTTCCACCAGATCAAGGTCCACTGGGACGCTAAAAAATACTTTTTCTGTCCCGCTGACAGCTCTTCTGTCGCATAAGGATCAAAAGGTTTATCGCTGACCCAGTGTTCGCTCATCTTTTTACCCCTCCCTGGAAGCGAATACGTGGATCTAATATCGCCAACGCTATATCAGACACTAAAACACCAACCACGGTTAAGATGGCTAAAAACATTAAAAACGAGCCCGCCAAATACATATCCTGGCTCTGTAGCGCGGATAACAAAATCGGGCCGGTAGTCGGCAGCGAAAGTACAATAGCAACGACTTCAGCACCGGAAATTACGCTGGGCAATAAACTGCCAATATCCGCGATAAAAAAGTTCAGCGATAAGCGCAAAGGGTACTTTATCAATAAACGAACTTCGCCAAGTCCTTTTGCCCTGCCTGTTACAACATAGGGTTTACGTAATTCATCCAGCAAGTTGGCACGTAGACGCCTGATCATTCCCGCAGTACCCGATGTACCGATGACAATAACCGGTATCCATAAGTGCTCCAGTACTGAAACCAATTTATCCCAGCTCCATGGCTGATCAATAAACTCGCTGTCCATTAAGCCGCCGATAGACGTACCAAAATACTTATTGGCCAGATACAGCATGATCAGCGCCAATAAAAAGTTGGGGGTCGCCAAGCCGAGAAAACCAATAAAGGTGAGACCATAATCGCCCCAAGTGTATGGGTGTGTAGCCGAATACATGCCAATGGGAAAGGCGATTAACCAGGTCAATATAATGGTGAAGAATGATACCATGATCGTCAGCACCACCCTGTCGCCAACTACTTCAGTAACGGGTAAATTATATTCAAAGGAAAAACCCAGATCCCCTTGCACAAACCCGGTTATCCAGACCAGGTATTGCTCCCATGCGGGTTTATCCAAACCGTATTCTTCCCGCAAAAATTGAATTTGTTTTGGATCAATAGTCTCGCCCTGACTTTCCAGCTCGGCGATATGGCTTTCGAGATAATCACCCGGTGGCAGTTGTATGATAATGAAAACCAGCATACTGATGACGATCAGTGTCGGTATCATCACAGCCAGGCGTTTCAGTAAATACCTTGGCATCACAGCACCTCCTTTTGATACCAAAAGCTGGCCATATTGTAGATACCAAAGAACGAACCAGGGTCCCAGTTGAACAGGGCTCTATTTGGGACATTACGTAGCGCCTTGTTGACCACCACCGGTTGTAAAATTCCACTGACCAAACCGATGGAGTACACCTGATCAGCGTGAATACTCAGCATATCCTGCCAGATAACCGTCTGTTCTTGACTACTTCCTGCTGTGGACCAGGCTGCATTGAGCGATACCAGTTTTTGTACTTCGGGTAACGTTGGAGCCTCGCCCTCGCCGGTTTCAAAATAACGCCCCCATTGGGGCCACTGATATTGATCCTGCCTGGTAGGCGCTAATTGCTCGGGGCTCATTTCAGCGACTGGCAGACCGTTTGGCAGGCCGAACCAGGTAGACATAACTGCATCTCCTGAGGATACCCGGTTACGTAATACTTCGCGTTGGGTTGGCTTAATGTACATTCCAATACCGATCCTGCGCCATGTGTCTTTCACTAGCGACAGTACGTCGGTTTCCTCGGTGCTCTCCCCCGCGGTTTGCACCAGTATTTCAATAGGACTACCATCTTCAAATACTCGAATACCACGGCTATCGCGTTTGGTTAGGCCCATTTCATCCAGCATTGCGTTAGCTTGCTGCAGATCGAAACCAGACCATGAGGTAGCATATTCCTCCTTAAATAAAGAACATTGTGGCAATACACTGTTTGCCATAGATTTAGCCAGGCCAAAATACACCACCTGATTAATCTCATCGCGGTTAACGGCGATAGATAAAGCCCTGCGGAAATTTGTACTTTGCATTAATTCACGCCATTTTGGCTCTTTAGCGTTCAAATTAGGATACAAGGCGATATGCGCACCTCGTCCTGTATCCCATAAATTTACTTTAAAGTTATTACTCTTCTCTCCTTCTTTAAGAAAAGTATAATTATCCAGGCGCAGGTATCTCGCCTGTAAATCAGTTTCCCCTGCTCCCGATTTAGCGGGAATCAATCCACTTGAAGATAAGTTGATTTCTACTGTATCGACGTAAGGCAATTGCTGTCCTTGCGGATCGACCTGGTGAAAATAGGGATTTCGTTTAAAAACAAAGCGTTCTGCTGGTGGTTTTGTAGTATTCATCCAGGGCTGCAATGTCGGCAGCTCCGGGTTAGTCAATTTATACTGACGCCCTTTCCTGACAAAAAGGCCACGCCAATTGCGGGTTTTTGCCTCTGCAACCTTCTCCTGCATCTGTTCTTCCGACATGTAGTCGGCATGATATTTCTTCATATAGTGCGCAGGCATGTATATAAACAGTGGCCGGGGTGCTGCCAGTGCAGGTATGAAATACGGGTTGCGCTTTTTCCAGGTATATTGAACTGTATATTTATCAATCACCTTGAAACGGGGAATTTCCTCACTGCGCATCAATGCAGTTGGCGGGCCATACGGTGCCAAAACAGGGTGCGTAGCAACATCCTGCCAGTAAAAACGAAAGTCTTCTGAAGTAAATTCTGTACCGTCCGACCAGCGGTGCCCTGGACGAAGATGTAGGGTAAAAATTCGGCCATCCTCTACATCAATACTCTGCAGAATATCGGCTTTTAACATTAAATTCTCATCGTAGCCCATTAGGCGGGCGTAGCCGTATACAACCATCATTCGAATGTCTTTTGCCTTGCCCATCAACATCCGAATGTTACCGCCATACTGTCCAATCTGTTTTTCCTCAAAAGATGGCCTGGCTGGCTCTGATGGAAGTCGCTGAGACATTGGCGCCAATTTACCTGACTCGACATCTTCTAGCAGAGAAGGTATCTCTTGCAGCGCAGCCACCTGGCTGGAAAATACACAACCAACAATTAATCCAAATAGCTTTTTCATCGGCTGGCCTCTCTTACAAAGTC
>JBALVQ010000046.1:785-40158 GCA_036960915.1 Amphritea sp. | reverse complement strand
TTACAGTGCAGCCACCTAAGTGCAAAACACACAACCAACTATATATTCCAAATAGCTTTTTCATCAGCTGGCCTCTCTTACAAAGTCTTACAGTGCAGCCACCTAAGTGCAAAACACACAACCAACTATATATTCCAAATAGTTTTTTCATCAGCTGGCCTCTCTTACAAAGTCTTGCAGTGCAGCCACCTGAGTGCAAAATACACAACCAACTATATATTCCAAATAGTTTTTTCATCGGCTGGCCTCTCTTACAAAGTCTTGCAATGCAGCCACCTGAGTAAAACACACACAACCAACTATATATTCTAAATAGCTTTTTCATCGGCTGGCCTCTCTTACAAAGCCTTGCAGTGCAGCCATCTGAGTGCAAAACACACAACCAACAATTGATCGATATAGTTTTTTCATCAGCTGGCTTCTCTTACAAAATGCTGCTCGCCATAGGCTTTTAACACACCATCATTATCTGCAAGCAGGCGATATGGCTCAGACCAATGCTGCGGTTCCATGTGTTTTCTATCCAGCAAACTATGGTCTAGCGGAGTCGCCAGATCTGCATAGGGTATCGCGGCCAATAACGCCTGTGTGTAGGGATGCTTAGGCGCTCTGAATAGGGTGTGACGCGGTGCAACTTCAACCAACTGGCCACGGCACATCACACCAATTCTGTCGGCGACGTAATCAACAACAGCTAAATTGTGACTAATAAACAGATACGTTAATCCCAGTTCATGCTGCAAATCTTTGAGTAAATTCAGTATTTGTGCCTGCACCGAAACATCTAAAGCTGAAACGGGTTCATCCAGAATTAACAGATCAGGTTCTAATGCCAATGCTCTGGCAATACTGATACGCTGGCGCTGTCCTCCTGAAAAACTGTGTGGGTAGCGACTTAGATAGCGCTCATCCAAACCAACCATCGCCATTAATTCCCGTGCCCGCTTGAATTGAAACTCGGCATCACCGATACCGTGAATAACAAAGGGTTCACGTAGTATGTCTAACACCGTCATTCGCGGACTTAAAGAGCTGAAAGGATCCTGGAATACAAACTGCATTTTCGGTCTAGAACGACGTATCTCTTCATCATTCTGTGTTAGGAGGTTTATAATCTTGCCCCTGTCATTATAGGATATGTCACCACTGGTTGGGTGCATCGCCTGCATCAACAGTTTACCTAATGTGGTTTTACCACAGCCGCTCTCACCAACTAAACCAAAAGATTCGCCCACGGCAATGTCCAGATCAAAATCGCGTACAGCAACTGTTGTGCTGCTTTTCCCCTGCCAACTACCATGACGGGTTTGGTACTCACGACGTAGCTGTTTGATGGACAGGTGCGGTCCACTTTCACGCTGTTCTTTCGTCCAGTCGACGCGGTGCTCTTGCATAGAGTGGGCATCGTGTTTCACTGGACGTAAAGACGATAACCGAGCGCCATCGGGCATATCAAAAGTGGGCATAGCGCTAAACAGCGCCTTAAGGTAAGGATGTTTAGGTTGATTAAACAAGGCTTTTATAGGGCCCCGCTCCACGACTTCGCCGTGAAACATGACAACAACGTCATCGGCCATATTGGCGACAACGCCTAAGTCGTGGGTAATCAATAGCACCGACATAGAAAATTCTTGTTGCAGTGCTTTTATCAACTGCAGTATTTGCGCTTGCACCGTAACATCCAGCGCGGTGGTTGGCTCATCTGCGATCAACAGAGAGGGTTGGCAGATCAGCGCCATTGAAATCATTGCCCGTTGCCGCAAACCACCAGAAAGCTCAAACGGATATTGATTCAGTGCGCATTCCGGATCGGGGAATCCCGTTTTTTCAAGCATCAGTAACACTTTTTGCCGCACTTGATCTTTAGTTACTTTATGGTGCAGTTTCAGTGCTTCGCCAATCTGATCTAATAGAGTATGCACCGGCGATAAAGAAACCATAGGCTCCTGGAAAATAATACTTATCTCATCGCCACGTAACGCCTGCATCGCTTTTGATCGAGGTTGCAGTTGCGCTATATCGACAATCTGCTTGTTTCTATTGTATTTTATCTCGCCGGCCGCTATTCGCCCATTGCTGGGCAAAATACCTAAAATTGCCTGGGCTGTAACAGACTTGCCTGATCCGGATTCACCGACAATTGCTACAGTCTTACCCTGGGGTATGCTGAAGCTCACATCTTTGACAGCAAAAACTTCAGTTTCATGGACAAAAAAACTAATCGCTAAATTTTTAACTTCAATCAAGGGTGCATCGATATCCATCATCTATAAAATCCGGTAATGCTGAGGCAGGAAAGCCATAATTATTTTTATAATAAACTGATTTAAAGGTACCAAACCAATCTGTTTTCTATAGGTAGATAATGACAGTACTAGTAGCGATCTGAAAAGAAAATTAAAGACGAGCATATTTAGAGTGTCATAAAAAAGTTACTTTCATTTCGGGGTGTTGTCAAATCGGGGGGAAAATCAAAGGACTGAAGCGCATCGATGCTACGCACTGGTAAATTCAACAACCAATGTCACAACTGCCTTTCACCCGTTTTAGTATCTCCTTTCCCAATACCTGATTGCTTTAACAAATTTAAAAAAATTCTTATTGGGCAGCTTAATTTGATGCACGTTTACCTGTGAAATAATCGAGTTACCCTGCCCGTTTTGCTAATGCATTATCAGCTCCAATTCGCTAATATGTAACGAATTAGTGGTAATTTAAGGCAGCTAGATGAAATTTTTGGTTACAGGTGTGGCAGGCTTTATCGGCAGCGCTACAGCAATAAAATTGTGCAGCGCCGGTCATCAAATCATAGGCATAGATAACTTAAACGACTATTATGATTCGCAGCTGAAATACGACCGATTAGAAAGGCTGAAAAACGAAAAGAACTTTTGCTTTCACAAATTGGATCTCGCTGACCGGGAGGCAGTAGCCAACCTTTTTTCCGAAGAGCAATTTGACCGTGTTATTCATTTGGCGGCTCAAGCAGGGGTGAGATACTCTCTTGAAAACCCGATGGCTTACATAGATTCAAACCTTGTTGGCATGGCGACAATTTTAGAGGGTTGCAGACACAACAAGGTTAAGCATCTGGTGTTTGCCTCTTCCAGTTCTGTCTACGGCATGAACGAAAAAATACCCTTCGCTGAAGATGATGCCGTTGATCATCCGGTATCCCTCTATGCTGCAACCAAAAAATCCAACGAACTAATGGCGCATAGCTATGCGCACTTATACAACATTCCCGTTACCGGATTACGTTTTTTTACCGTTTACGGCCCTTGGGGACGCCCGGATATGGCGCCCTTTTTGTTTACCGATGCGATCATCAATAACAGGCCCATCAAAGTATTTAATAACGGCAAAATGTTACGCGATTTCACCTACATTGATGATGTCGTGGAAGGGATTGTCCGCATTCAGGATAAAGTACCAAGCGTCAATCCTGACGACCCGCTCGACAGTCCTGCAACAGCCCGAGCACCGTATAGAATATGTAATATTGGCAACAACCAACCGGTAGAACTTGCGGAATTCATCAGCGCTATAGAATCTGCGGCAGGTGTTGAAGCGGAAAAAATCATGTTGCCTATGCAGCCAGGCGATGTTCCCCGTACATATGCCGATATACAACGCCTGACGGACTTAGTTGATTTTAAACCGGCGATGGATATTCAAACCGGCATGCAACGTTTTGTCAGCTGGTACCGCGATTATTACAATAAGCCAGCTTGATATTTAATTCGGCGACAGACCAACGCCCCTGATCAAAACGAAAGTGTTGGGCACAGTGGTAATCCAGTTTTTGCGGCGGCTTATCCTGCATATCCCAGCCACTCGCCAGCGCATATATAGCACGGATCACACCTTTATGGCTGATACAGCCTAACTGTCGATCAGTGCTCTGACTGTCAATACTCTCAATCCAGCCAGTTACCCGCTGAGCAACCATTCGAGGGGACTCACCATTAGGTGGCAGTAAATCAAATCCCATTGCTTCACTTCTGGAAAAACCTTCGCCATCTATCGCCCGCAATTGAGCCAGGGTACAACCTTCCCAATCCCCCCAGTTCATCTCTATCAAATCCGCTTCACTTGCAGCATTGCAAGATAACAACTCTGCCGTTTCCCGCGCCCTTAATAACGGACTGCTAAACCACTGCAATTGCTTTAGTTGCTGGGGTAATCGATATTCTGAAATCTGCTGCCGGCCATGCTCGTTGAGTGGAATATTGCTTCGCCCTTGCAATCTTTTTTCCAAATTCCACTGGGTCATTCCATGGCGGATAAAGTAAAGGTCAATCATCGATCACCGAATTCCAACAATTAGGGTTGTTTATAAGCGTCCGCTAAAGTACCAACAATGGCCTTAAGCTGATTAGCAGCGACAGCGATGGAGTGCCGTTCCAATACATACTTTTTTGCCTGCCGCTGCATCAGATTCAGTTTCACTGGATCAGCGAGTAAAGAATCGATAGCCTTGGCGATTGCGTCAGTATCAGTGGCTTCAACCAATAAGCCACTTTCACCATCGGCAACCACAGAGCTGACACCACCCTGATCCCCTGCGACAACCGCGACACCTGCCTGCTGGGCCTCTAAAAACACCATACCTATCGCCTCATTAATGGCAGGCCAGATCAGTATCTCAAAATGAGGCAGCAACTTTTGTACAAGGTCATTCTCCAGAGCCCCGGCAAAATGCACACTGTGTTGCCCGTTAAATAATGCCTCTATATCTAAATGCATCTCACCCCGGCCAACAACTAACAGCTGATAACTAGCCTCCAGCTTCCCTAACGCTGTTGCAAGCAATTGATACGATTTAAACTTATCGCCGCTACGCATCATCGCCACAACAATAAGCCAGGGACGCTCCAGGACTAAGCCAAACTGACTAGCAATTTCCTCTCGTTGTAAAATACCCTCGTCACTGTTATTGACCCCAGGCGCATCAATAAAAGCGCTAATAGAAACAACCGGAGATTTAGCCAGGGGATTAGCTAAGCATTTAGTCTGATAATATGAATGAAGTGCCGCCAGATCTGTCGGATTAATACAAAGGACACTATCAGCCATTTGCAGCGCAGCATCAACATATTGATGATACAGAGACCACCCCCCTCGCTCCCTTTTTGCGGCCCAGGACGCCTCTGCCAGCAGGTATGGAATATTCAGCTGTCGACAAATAATTGGACCAATAAGATCAGGTGCCTTGTAGTAGAGGTGATAGCTAAACCAGGCTATTGGTTGAAAGTCTTCACGCCGCCAGCGACGTAATATTCTCTCGGCCTCTCGCTCTGCGATTGTGATAATGCGCTGTTGTCGCGCAACATCACCTTTCTTATCAAAGGTACGTAGTCTGCTTGCCAACTCTACGTTGTATCCGGACGCTTCCAGCGCACTGATAAATAATCGTGCAATTTTTCTATCACCCGAGGGAATAGGATGATCAGGCGACTTAAGTGGCGCATAAAACGCGATAGCTTTACCTGAACAGCGCCGCTGTTTTGACTCCTCTTTATTGAACATCAGCTTGCATAAACAATTCTTGTAGCTGATCTATGCCAATTTGGACATCGAAACGCTCGTGTAACTCCTGTTGCCCGGCTCTTCCCAACAGCTCTCTTTTAGCGCCGTCAGTAATCAAATCTTGTAACGCCAACGCGAGAGCCTCAGGGTCATTAGGCTTTACCAAAACACCGTTAACCCCGCTCTCTATCAACTCTGGAATTCCTGATATATCAGTCGCCAGACAACAAACACTCTGGCTATGAGCTTCCATCAGCACATTAGGCAAACCGTCCCTGTCGCCGTCTGCAACGATTTTACTGGCTAATACAAACAGATCACTCTCACGATACGCCTGTAACACGTGCTGTTGCGACTGAGCACCCAACCAGTAAATATGACTATCAATGTTAAGGGATATAGCCTGCTGCTTCAGCGTCTCCAGCAGCTCCCCCCCACCGATGTGAGTAAACTGCCAGTGGAGAGTCTTGGGCAACTTTGCCAGAGCAGCCAACAAGTCATCGTAGCCTTTCTTTGGCACCGCCCTGCCAACACTGATAATTTTAACCGGGTTTTCCGGGTCTGAGCCATCGATCGCTTCACGAGATGGTCGCTCACAGCAATCAAAGCGGGTAAAGTCTAGCCCATGATAGACCAAGTGTACTTTGTCAGATTGCGCCGCCAACCCCTGTAAATACTTGTGGTTTGCTGCGGTGCAGGTGGCTAGCCAGCTGAGTTCTTGTAATTTTTCTTCCAAATCCCACTGCTCTGATGTCCAAATATCTTTAGCATGGGCGGAGCATGACCAGGGCAAATCATTGATTAAGGCAGCGTAACGGGTCACTGAGGCCGGAGTGTGTAAAAAATGCGCATACATCTGTTCCACCCCCACCGGCATTTCAGCGGCTAATACCAGGCTCTGGCCAAACCGCCTCACCCTGCTGCGGCTGATGTCGCGCTTTAAATCACAAAAAAACTGTTTGAATACCTTACCCACAGAGAACCGGCTAATAACTTTAAGTAGCGCTTTAAAGACTCTCAGTGGTTCATCGTGCAGATACTCCGGCAGATAGAGAACATCCGCGTCTATCTGCTGGTGTATGGGGTGTGTGGTTTTGTCGGTAGGGTGTCGCAACGACACCAGAGTTATATTAAATCCACGCAGCTCTAGTGCTCGAATCTCCTGGGCAATAAATGTTTCGGATAAACGGGGATATCCTTTGAGTACCAGTGCTATTTTTTTCACTCTCGACCTTATGGGTATATAAAATTTATTAATTCTTACTACTTAAGACACCGCTACTACTTAAGATACTGCTACGGCCTACAATCGCAGCTATTCGGAGCCAATTATTGTACTCAGAGGGTAAACAGCTAGCAGCTTCGCGCGGTTTAAACAGATCCAACATTTTCTCGGAAAAGGCCAAACAATAAGCCGAACTTTATCGAGTAATTATATCTATTCACGCCTTATAGAGCGCTTTCCCACCAACCCACTGTATGCCCGGGTGCTGCTGGCAAAAATCAAAAAAAAGTGCTAAAAACTGCCAACACTCGTCATCGTGATCCAGATGGTGAGTCATCAAACCACATGGCTCATCCCTGTCATTAGCCCCTGTTCGCTTAGTTGCCAAATGGGCAACCAGCCTAGACAGAATGACCTTTTCACTGGCAAAGACTTTTTCACGCCAGTTGATAATATCAATATGTACATTTAGTTGAGGGGGTGTAACCTGCAGCTCCCTTATACCCAGCACGGAGAGCCTCCGATAGCCAATAGCAGGTAATTTTTCTATGACTTGGGTGGATATTCGATTCCAAGGTGGCACTAAAATATCAACATACTGCTCGGTAAACATTGCCTGTAACCGCTCGCGCCCGGCACTCAGCGCTTGCCCCAACTGTTCAATATCCTGACTCCCGCCCAGCTCGATTTTACGCTGATTTTCAAGCGCGAAACTCTTATGCTCGACCCCATGCTGCAATACATAGCTAATATCCCGGTTTTCCTGCTGTTTGAGCACAGCTAAACTGGCATCAAGACGATTAGGAATAACCGCTAAATGCACCGGGACAGCATAATTTCTTGCAACGCTTAATAATTGCTGCAAAGAAGCCGAATCGGCAACAGCATCATCATCGCGCCACCAGAATGTCAGAGGCCGGGTCCACTTGATTACTTCATCCTCTAAAGCCTGCCAACTAGACATTATCAACACTCAACCTTTTTTGCCGAGCCCAATCATAGAGCAATTTCGCACTCTTATTAGCGCCATCACTGTCAATTTTCGGACCACTCACATTGCTTGCTACTGAGCGTTCTATCGCCTGTTGCAAAGTAACAGGGGTCATCTCGTTGTGCCTCAATAGCTGCATTACACCGCTTTTCGCTAGAACCTCGCTGCGCGCCATCTGCTCGGTTTCGCCCTCACCTTCAAAAGGAACAACAACGGCAGGCACTCGCGTCTGTAACAGATCCATCACGGTATTGTAGCCAGCCATTGATACGGAAACATAGGCATTACTCAGCGCCATAAGAAAATCGTCGGCCAACTCAACAACCGTTAAACGCTCATCACTGTGTGCCATGAAGTACGCTTTATCTGCGGCATCCATATTTGGGCCGGTAATTAACAACCATTGATAATCCGCTGCAAAACCCGTTTGATACAAACGCAATACCGTCGCCAGGATCTCTTTGCCGACACTGCCGCCACCGATAGAGGCCACTATCTGCTTCTCTGTGTTTACTTTTGGCGCCACAGCAGGGCACACATAACCCGTATAGTTAACTTTATCCGCGATACGCTGCACCCGTGGAAAACTATTTTCGAGTGGAAAAAACGCCGGGTCACCATGAACTAAAACATGTTGATAATAGTGTTCGATGAGATCAATACATTCCAACTCGCGCTGTTCACTGCGCCGCTGCAGAATATCCCTTATAGAAGAGACCAAAACAGGTGGGCTTTCCTGACAACTAACCCAGTTAATCAACGGTAATAACTCGAACCGCATCTGTCGCCGGCCAAAGGGATAGGTTTCAGTTACAACCACGTCAGGCTGTATTTTTTCTAATAGATCTAACAGTGCGGTGGTACGAGACTTTTTATCTTCATCTGTAAATTCTGAGCCGTCAGCTTTAACCAGGCCGCTAAAGGCGGTATCGGCACTTTTAATGGCCATCAACTGATGTACTGTTGCCCCCGTGAAGGAGATGTTAGGCACCGGCATACCGCCGAAAACAACATCGACTTGAACACCCAACGAAACCAATGCTTTAACAACGAGAGATGAGCGACGTATGTGCCCGATACCTAAAAGATATTGTACATAGAAAACAATACGCGGAGGACACATGCCAGCTAAACCTTAATCATCTCGAGGGGAATATTACCCATGCCCTAGTTGCGCATCTATCAGCTCGCCAAATCTATCGGTGACAAAATCTAATCCACCCAGTAATTTTTGCAGCGCCTGACTACTTGGTTTTTCCTGAGTTACTAGTTTCTCCAGTGCCTCAACCATTGATTCGGTACTGCGTTGCGATTCCAGATCTAACATAGATAACAAGCCAAGCTCTGCTGCTTTGCGTGCACGTATTATCTGTTCTTGTCGTGGCTTACTTCTGGGTAAAACCAGGGTGGGTCGATCAAAAGAAAGTATTTCACAGAATGTATTATAACCACCCATAGCAACAACAGCATAGGCATTGACCATCAAGTGCTCCAGGTGCTGACTAAAAGTAATTACTTCAACTTGCTCCAAAGCTTCTGCTCGTTCCAAAAACTGATTGCGCTCTGCCGATGCCATAAAGGGCCCCAATACAAAAAGCGCTGACATCGGCTGAGGGGAATGCTCATAGGCACGCATTACCCAGTCAATCATTTCCACGCCATCACCACCACCGCCTGGTGTCACCAGGATGTAGGGCTTTTGTGGCAAGTGAATATTTTCCGTGCTCTCTGGCAATTGACGGCGTAAATAACCGGTGTAACGGGTTTTATCTTTTACCTGCTGCTTAATCGCCAAGCCATCAAGTGGATCACCCATTGCCTGAGGACCATAGACCCAAAGCTCATCATATAAGCTCTCTAATATGGGCAGCACTTGCTTTTTTTGCCACTCTTTCTCAAGCAGCTCTGGAGCATCCATTACATCACGCAGCCCCAGTACACATTGGGTTTTTGTGCCTTTGAAGTATTGCAGTGTACTGGTCACTTCGCCTTGCAAGCCACCAGGCTCTTTGTCCACTAAAAAAACATCCGGACGAAAAACACGGGCAGTGTGATGAATAATAGATTCACGCAATTCCAGTGTATCAGCCAGATCGATGTGTAAACCCAGAGATGTGTAATCTCCGTTATGCAACTTGATCACGCCGGGAATACGCACAAAGTCGACCCGCGCTTTAAAATCAAACCGGCCAATAATAGGCGAGCCTGTCAAAATCAACACTGACAAGCCTTTATAGCGATCAACCAAAGCATGAGCCAAAGTTCGACAGCGCCTTAAATGGCCTAAACCAAAAGAATCGTGGCTATAAATAAGCAAACGGCAATTATCTAATTTACTACGCACAGACTCTCTCAAATTATTAATTGATGCATAAAGAGGGCAAAGATTACCAAAAAACCTGCCCTTTTATAGCCGTTATTGTATCTATATTTCAAGTTAATACAGACTAAGGAACCTACAAACAAGTCCCATGCGCCTTTGGGTACTGGCCGTTCTATAGCCCGCAGAGAAAGTATTAGACTTATTCGCAGGTTCCATAATACAAATAGCTAAGCTATAAGCTCATAGGGTAACCCAATCTATACCGAATCAGAATCCGCACCAATAGGGTTGGCCTTTTCATCGTCTATCTTGCTGTTTCTTCGTAATTCCGGGGAGACGCTTAACGCTGCGGCAGCCCCAGCTTTTAATTGCAGCGCTTGAGTCTGTTCTGTCACATCTTTGATTTTAGGATCTTGAATCTCTGGCATCAACACATGCACTGAACGGTGTGCAAAGTGGATATCATTTGCTTCCAATGTTTCTTTGACTAACCGAAAAGCTTCACGACGTATAATCCACTGCTCACCAGGCACACAGGTAAACTTCATTCTGAAAATCAAAGCCGACTCTTCAACCCGGGTTACACCTTGTGATTTAAGAGGAAGTAAAAAGTGTTCGCCATACTCCTCATGTTCCAACATCTTCTGGCCGACTTTTTTAATCAGCTTGCGAACCTTCTCAACATCGCTGCGGTAATCAAGACGAAATTCCAGTTTCATGGTAATCCAGTCGCGCGATAAGTTTTTCACCGTTGCCATCTCACCGAAGGGAATAGTCTGTATTGCTCCCAGGTGATGGCGTAGCCTGATTGAGCGAATAGAAATACGCTCAACCGTACCTCGTAGACCCGCCGCCTCTATATACTCGCCGCGACGAAAGGCATCATCCAATAAAAAGAAGATACCCGAGATAACATCCTGCACTAACTTTTGCGCACCAAAGCCTACAGCAATACCAACGATACCAGCACCCGCCAATAGTGGCGCGATTTCAACGCCCATGATACTCAGCGAAGTCAAGGTTACGCAGACTACTAAAAACACCATCAGAAAAGAGCGTACCAAGGGCAATAGCGTCTCCGAGCGAGAGGCACCAGAACCGCCTCCCTCTCCTTCCAACGTAGACATACCATCGTCTTTTTGTGCGGTCGCTTCCCGAGGCAAATGACGTTCAATTGCCGATTGAATCACCTCCCAGGCAGCGTAAGCCAGGATCAGCACCATCACAACATCAATCGCTTTATCCATTACACCATTTAAGCTAGCTACCAGCATTTCCAGTGTGTTGTAACCAAAACCATTGATAATGTGATGTATAATCGCCGACAGTAGAATTATTCTTATCACAATGATAACTCGACTGATAAAGACATCGCAGCGGCGTTCAAATGAATAGCTCTGCAACCAGGTGACTCGTTTTAACTGGTTGAGAACAGCAAAAATCAGACGATCTAGAATTGGGAAACTAAAGGTGAGCCACCATGCGGCCGTTACTTGTGCTGCCTGCTCGTAATTACCCAAAAATTCGTTAACCGCCCAGATTGTCCAAATTACCAACAGCCAAAAGGTAATAATAGTCGGCCAAATTTGGCTAAGTGTCCGAGTAAATGCTGACGGCTGTTGCTCTCTATCCGTGAATAAGCGGGTGATCTCTTTACGGTTAAACCAGATCACACTTATAGAAGCCACATTCAATAGCAGGCCGTTAAGAGGCACGACTAACGCAAACATAATGGGTTCGAGTGAGAATTCTGCCAACAACCGCCATAACGTAGTTGATACTAGATAAAAGGAAATAAAACCTAACATCCAATAATAGATGCTGCGCGCCGATTCACACTCCATTTTCATGAGCCGCAGCCCTGAAGCATAGGGAGCCAAGACCAAATCTAAAACAATAGTCAGTGCGCGAATCTTTACGACCAGACCCAGCAAATTTAATGTCAGTAGTCGAAAGGGATCTGTCGCCTCGTACAAAACAATGGGTAACACGCAACTGGAGAGGGCGAAGACACCCAGCCCCAAGAAGCGGAATACCCCACGCATCAACAGTAGATTTACACTCTCTTTCCAGCACCCACTGTCTTCTCCAGCCAGGCGAGCACTGACTCTGTTAAGCTTATAGCCGATCAAAGCTTCGAAAAACGCACCCAAAACAACCGTAGCAATCAGTATCATAGATACTGAGATAAGCCCTTCAACGCCCCGACCATTGGTCAAATTGTGAATGATCTTTTCCTGCTGCTCTGGCCAACGCTGCAGACTCTCCATCAGCACATTTTTTCTAGCCGATGCCTGCTGTAGAAATACAAACCTGTCCATGCCAGGGCCGTCGTATTTGTAGCTTACATCCGTCTGCTGGGCATTATGTGTAAAAGAGTCTGAATGAGTAGCTGACACTGGGGTTGAGGCTGAAAACAGCAGGATTAAACACAAGATGGCAGCTGTGGCTATTTTATTCACTGTTTTACCTTTACTTCACTTCAATTCACTTCTCGCAGATCACAATATTTTATCATGATATCAAACAATTATGCTGCAGTTTTCCGCTAATCGATAGCAAGCAGAGAATAGAAAATATATATCGCCATTAAGTACCTAAAAGGTGCTTGGCTTTATACGGCCGTTCATTCTTAAAAGAGGAAAAACAGCCTCAGACTCAATGCTTTTCAGAATTTGTCTGAAAAGCATTGTAACCAGGATTTAAAGAACATAAGCAGTTGAATGAATACTTACTTTACAGCGGTGATGTCCACATATAACGCCGGATCAGCTAAATCATTAAGTGAATCAATTCAGCCAGCTTCTTAATACCGGGTTCGATTCTATCCGTCGAAATGGAGGAATACCCCAATCGAAAATAGTTTTCTGGTGGCGGATTATCCAGGAAATGAATCGCTCCAGGCTCAATAAGAATACTCTCTTGCATCGCACGCTTTTGTAGCTCGGTCGCATCCAGCCCTTCAGGTCCTTTTACCCAGTAGCAGGAGCCCCCGAATGAAGGCGGGTTATGGGATTCCGGCAGATACTTTGTCAGTGCCTCGTTCATTGCCCGTGAGCGGCTCTTATAATTACGCGTAAGATTCATGATCAGGGCATCGTGGTAACCCCGCTCTAGAAACAATGCAACGGAACGCTGATTATTCGCTGCCGGGTGGCGCAACATCAGCCGACGCAGTGCCCTGGCTTCTCTGATAAGCTCAGCTGGTCCGACCAAATAGCCGACCCGTAAACCAGGTGCCAGAGTCTTGGACAAACTACCGATGTAGAGAACCCGATCGCTCTTATCCAGGCTTTTCAGCGCGGGTATCGGGTTTGACTCGAAATTTGTCTCACTCTCATAATCATCTTCGATGATTATAAAGTCGTCTTCAGCTGCCCGGCGCAGCAGTTCATAGCGGCGCTCAATTGACATTGTGACCTTGGTAGGGCACTGATGGCTGGGCGTCGAATATACCAGGTCACAGCCCTTTAGCCGATCATCTACCTGCATACCGTCTTCATCCACCGGTATCGGGAGTACTCGAGAAGGATTAAGCATGGCAATGTTGCGAATATCCACATAGCCTGGATTTTCCAGACCAATAACACTGTTTTCATCCAACAGAAGCTTTGTCAGCATATACAGGGATTGCTGAGCACCAACGGTCACCAGAATCTGATCCGCCGCTGCCCACACCCCACGGCGGGGTAAAAGATGAGTACGAATCTGTTCCACCAACAGCGGATCATCATTGTCAAAACGATCCGCCGCCCACTCACGAATAGCCGGACCACTCACCGCATCCCGGCAACACTCCCGCCAATTAACGGTCGGAAACAGTGAAGCGTCGAACTGCCCATAGATAAACGGATAGGTATATTTCTGCCAGTCATGGGGCTTAACTGTATTCGTCTGCTCGGTGGGACGTAATTTAAAGCGAGTATCCCAGTTCGGTGAATGGATAGGGACTCCTTGTTCCGGCTCCTTAAGGGTCGTAATCTTTACCTGGCCCATGAGAATATCAGGATTCACATAATAGCCGCTGCGTTCACGCGCCAGTAGATAACCATCATCCAGTAGGTGCTCATACGCCAATACGACGGTATTTCGGGCAATACTAAGCTGCTGGGCAAGCTTACGACTGGAGGGTAACGGACTATCCACAGGAATATTACCGTTTAGTATGGCCGTAGCAATCTGCTCTCGTAATTGCTGCTGAAGACTTCCGCCGCTGCCTGGCGTCAAGTGGAAAAGCTGAAACATTAAGCTGGCCTTTTTTCTTTATTCTAGGAGCCTGCAAACCATAGCCAATCTGATTGGCAGCACTGTTGCCAACAAACAGATTGCTAAGCTAAGGCACTAAGCCGGTAAATAGTTTTTTCAGTATAGTGTATAGCTGCGATCAAGTGCGGCGGCAGCCACTCCACCTGAACAAGCCCCACCTATCACCAAACCACAAATAACGCGTATATGACCCTTTTTCGCACTGTTTGATTAGCAAATAATAAGATAAGTAATCACTTCGCTGGGGACCATTAAAATCCGTAGACACCCGAAGAAGTAAAATTTAAATCCACAGCGTGAAACATAGTTAAACGAACGTTTCACAAAGAAAGATAAAAATCTTGACGGAATTCCATTGATTTATATAAGCAATTGATTTAAAACAACTATTTTTAACATGACGTTTCTATGAACGATTTGCTACAAGGCCTGTAATTACGCCCTTTGTAGCGATGTACCCCAATACTACTAACAGAGTTATCCACAGATTCTGTGGGTAATATATTCTCCCGCTACTAGCATATAACTGCTTGCCATATACCTTTTCCGATGGCAATAGTTACGGTCAAGCAAACCTTTATTTTGTGCAAAATGTTAAGAGCTAGACTTACTGCACCGCTGTTTTTCCCATGCAAAGATTAGGTCCATAAATGCATTGCACAACAGGTATTCAGCTTTACACCGATAAAGCAGCTCTACAGGCTGTTAAAACCCGGCGAATCAAAACAGGAAAGGTCGACCGGTAAACACAGAGAGGAGCGAATACTTTACGAATGAATGAATCAAACAAAGAAGTATTGATATTGGCCAGGCGTAACGGCAAGGCGTTTTTTGAAATGACGCTGAAAATGGCTTTGATCGGCAAAACCCAGACTGTTAGCCGTATCTGATGCTGTCTTTCCTTCACGCAACAGGTGCTTGGCTTTAATAATCCGCTGATCCAACTGAAAGGCATGCGGTGATTGACCATAAGCCTGTTTAAAACTACGAATCAGATGATAGCGGCTCATTCCACAATGTTGAGAAAATTCATCCAGTGAAATATTGCTATCCAGGCGGTCCATAATCAACTCTTTCACCGCCTTAACACGGTGCAAATCGAGTTTCTCAGCATAAGCGCTATTCTCACTCAGAAAATACGGCTGTAAGAACTGAATTAATAAACTCTCGGCAACCAACAGATTGTTTTCGTTTAACAGACATTGGAATAACCGGCTAAAATCGGCATAACTCCGGGTATGATAGTGGTTAGAAAAAGGCGTGTAATCCAGCCCCTTATCTCCCAGCATCTCCTGTTGCAGCAGGCCAATCCAGTCGGTATCAACAAACAGCATACGATAAGACCAATTACCCGCTCGGGGATTACAGGCATGGGCATCACCGGGGTTAATCAGTACCGTCACACCTGCGCCAATCGCGTGTCGATTGCCGCTGTTTTGATACTCAGCCTGACCAGCATCAATCACACCAAAGGAAAATTCATCATGGGAATGGGTGTGGTAGCAAGCACTTGAGCGATCAGCCCGGCGCATTTCAATAAACGGCAGCACATCGCAGTGTTTAAAGAAAATCTCTTGTTGCGGCTCCAACATCATCCCCCGATCTGCTAACTACTGATAAAGATTGAAAGGACAGTACTGCTAAGCAATAGTCCCATGACAGCGTTAAACATAATTCTATGCCGTGCATTACGCAAATATTTACGGATCAGATGTCCGATAGCGGCCCAGCTGGCTACGCCCGCAAAACACATAACGAATGAGATGATACAGAACGCCAGCAGATAAACCGATGGCTGCGGTTGTGATACCACAAATAAACTAACGCCCGAAATCGATACCAGCCATGCCTTGGGATTAAGGCATTGGGCTAATATTCCCTGCAGGATGCTGGGAGGCTGTTTCTGTGTTTTCAGATCATTAACAGTATCGTTGGCAGTAGCAATTTTGAACGACATGTACAGCAGAAAGCCTCCCCCCAGATACTGCAAGATGATGGTCAATTGGGGATAAAGCTGGAACACCTGATTCAAACCGGCGCCGGCCAGAAATACGACAAGGGTATAGCCAAGCGTAGCCCCCAACACATGGGGCAATGCCCGTACAAAGCCAAAGTTGGCACCGCAACTGGTGGCGATAATATTGACAGGCCCCGGTGAGATAGCCCCCACCAGTGCGAATACCCCCATAGACATTAAACTCGTCAACACACGCCTTTCCTCTTCTAGCTACGATTAACTAACAACCATAGGCTAGCGAGTCTGACCCGATAGGTATTGAACGAAATTGCGCATTTGCACGAAACATTGCACTTAAATTATTTTCCCAGTGTAATTCGACATGGGTCGGTGCGGTTCGTTCTTCAACGGCACCTCCACCCCTACATATTCGATAAATAAGTAGGGGTGGAGGTGAGCCTGCCCCGTGAAGCGCTCAGCGTGGCCCACGAAGTGTTTTGGCTATTGGCTATTGGCTATTGGGTATTGGGTATTGGGTAGAGTTTACGAACCGCACCAAGCTTTACAGTACCACCCATGCTGAATATTGAATGCAAACCCTGCAGCTCCCTAATTTCCGCAGCATGGCGGAACGTCACAGCCTTTTCGTGTCTCGCCATCAGAGGTGAGTCATTCAGAAGCCATACAATAACGCTCCAGCCGCTAATTATTTACCCGAATTTACAATTTGCGATAAATCCGAAACCAGCTTACTCAGTTCTTCAGTCGCCTGATTGGTTTGCTCAATGGATATCATGCTGCTATCGGCAATGTCGCGAATCGATACAATATTCTTACTGATTTCTTCTGCGGCACTGCTTTGCTGCTCTGCTGCAGAGGCTATGTGAAAGCTGCGTTGTGATATAGCTTCCATAGACCCGGACACTTGATCGAAGGCAACCCCGGCCTTTTCAGCATGGGTGATACCCTCCTGTGCCCTATCCTGGCTCAGCCGCATGGTATTGACGGAATCATTAACATGAAGCTGGATAGCTTCAATTGTGTGTTTTATTTTTCCTGTCGATTCTTGGGTGCGTTGCGCAAAAGTGCGCACTTCGTCAGCCACCACCGCAAACCCCCTGCCGTGCTCACCCGCCCTGGCTGCCTCAATAGCGGCGTTTAATGCTAACAGGTTGGTTTGATCGGCAATGTCATTGATCAGGGAGGTAACTTCACCGATCTCATCGGTTTGAGCACGCAGTAATTCAGACGATTGCGATGCCGTCATCACATCATTCACTAACGCCTGTATTGTCTGCAGCATCTCATTGATGATCTGCTTGCCATCCTGGGTCTGCTGCGCCGCCGTATGAGTTACTTCAGAGGTTTCCGAGGTATTATTGGCCACTTCATGTGAGCTAGCAGCCATTTCGGTAGCCGCCGCAGCCAGCATGTCACTTTCACTATTCTGCAACTGTATTCCGGATGTGGTCTGGGCTAATGCTGTATGAGTAGTGGACATAACACCCTGTAATGTTGTGATAGCGTCCTCAACACGCCCGGTAATTGTCCTTAAGCGTGCTTGAATCATCTGCATTGACAGTTCAACTGTGCCGACTTCATCCATACTGCTGGCCATGGTTTTCTGTGCCAGGGGGTTGTCATATACCTGTAAGGCCACTTTAGAAAGGCGACGCAAGGGTGTCAGTAGACGGTAAATAACATATGAGAATAAACCCGCGGATGCGCTCAAAACCAGGGCTTTTCCGAGTACGGAGAGAGGTGTAAACAACACGCTCCCCTGGACGATAAAAGCCAGCAAAGCAGTGATGAGCACTTTAGTGGACAAACTGGTTCTGGATAACGAAAACAGGCGTTTGTTATTGTTGATACCTGAATACACGCCCTCAGCATGCTGTTTTTCTGTTTCCGACAGGGCGGTTCTAACCGATTGATAGCCAATTTTCTTGCCCTGGCTATCATAGAGGGCCGTAACATAGGCTTTTACCCAGTAATAATCCCCGTTTTTACAGCGATTCTTTACAGCGCCCATCCAGGGTTTGTCGGATTTATTGTGCTGCCATAGATCAGCGAATGCTGCAGCTGGCATGTCTGGATGGCGCACCAAATTATGATGCTGGCCAACCAATTCCTCGAGACTGTATCCCGAGACATCAATAAAATGCTGATTAGCGTAGATGATACGGCCACTTAAATCTGTGGTCGATATCAGACGGATTTTATCGGAATAACAACACTCATTGGTTGTAATTGTTCTGTTCTGCATCACCTTACTCCTTGTAGGCTGATGAACAATCCATGGTCACGTGAAGCACTTTCAACGCTTGTTTTACAATTGAGATAGCGGACTAGGTTTTGGGGACTGAGAAATCAAATTAATCCGCTTTTCCTAAATTCGTACACTGATTCATGAAACCAGCTTTTTGTTGAAAACAGCAGCCTCTACTAGGTGTGTATTTTTACAGCAGAAAAAGTCTTCGGATAGGTCCAGATATGATAAATATCAACAATAGAGACCCATTACTGCCCACTATGGGATATTTAAAGGGTTCTATGTAACAAACACATCTCCTCTCTGAGGCTGCATGTTGATTTAAATACCCCTACTTTTTGTCTGTCTTCCCGAGAGAACTATACGCGTATAATGCCGTCCTCTTAAAATACCCAACTAATAAGCTCCGGATTTACGTTCCGGCTCGCTGAGGAAAATTCATGTCCCAGATTATAGTCTGCGCACTGTATAAATTTGTCGTGCTGGAAGATTTCGAAACACTGCGCGAACCACTGCGCAAAACGATGGTAGACAACGGTGTGCGCGGTACGCTGTTGCTGGCCCGCGAAGGTATCAACGGTACAGTGGCTGCCAATCGCGCAGGTATCGATGCCCTGCTGGCCTGGCTGCAAAGCGATCCACGCCTGGCTGATATTGTTTACAAGGAATCAACCGATACCAGCAATCCGTTCTATCGCACCAAGGTGAAGCTTAAGAAAGAGATCGTCACCATGGGCGTTGAGGATATTGACCCCAAACGCATCGTGGGCACGTACGTGAAGCCTGAAGACTGGAACGCGCTGATCTCGGATCCTGAAGTGACGCTGGTTGATACGCGTAACGACTATGAAGTACAGGTAGGCACCTTCAAGGGCGCGGTTAATCCCAATACCGACACCTTCCGTAAATTCCCCCAGTATGTAAAGGACAACCTGGATCCGGAGAAAAACCGTAAGGTAGCGATGTTCTGCACCGGCGGTATCCGTTGTGAGAAATCTACCGCATACCTGAAAGAACAAGGCTTTGATGAGGTCTATCACCTGGAAGGCGGCATCCTCAAGTATCTGGAGGAAGTCCCACAGGATGATTCACTCTGGCAGGGTGAATGCTTTGTATTTGATAACCGCATCACCGTAAACCATCAGCTTGAGAAAGGCAGTTACGATCAGTGCCACGCCTGCCGTCTGCCTTTGACAACTGATGAGATGCAGAGCGATAAATACCAGCAGGGTATCAGCTGTCCGCACTGCTATGACAAGCTCACCCAGGAGCAGCGCCAACGCTTTGAGCAACGCCAGAAGCAGATGCAACTGGCACAACAGCGCGGTGAAGCACATCTGGGAGCAGATGCGATTGACACCATCACCAAACGTCGTGAGCTAAAACAGCAATTGCGCGAAAGCCAGCAAGAGAAGAGTTAATCTAAGCAAGTCTAATAAGTGCACAGGTGTGCCCTCCCAGCACGCCTGTGCAGTGTTAACTAGCTATTATCAATAGACGCTAAGAAGAGCTTCGTAACACTGCTACTTGACCATCAGGCCGAATGGCATAGCTCTATCCAGCGTTCGATACCGGCGCTACGGTACTTATGCCGATTAATAATCAGATAAAGCTGACGGCTAAAGTCACGCCCGGCTATGCGTAAAGGCTGCAAGGTTTCACGCTCAAATGCCTCCTCCAGTGCTATACGCGACAAACAACCAATCCCCAACCCTTCTGCCACTGCGCGTTTAATGGCCTCGATATGTTCCAGCTCCAGTAACACATTCAAATTTGGCAGCAATCCGTGTAGAGCCCAGTCAAATGTCTGCCGGGTGCCCGAACCTTGCTCTCTTAAAATCCAGCGGGCTGATTGCAGATCGGTATCACTGAGTTGAAATTTTTTCGCCAGAGGGTCACTCGGCGCACAGAATACCACCAGCTCATCCGCCCGCCAGGGAATAATCTCCAGATCAGGATGCTGAATTTCACCTTCTATAAGGCCAATATCAAGATCAAAGTTGGCAACCCGTGAAGCGATCGCCGTCGTATTGGCTACCTGCAGATCCAGCTTTGCCCTGGGATGCTCATCCATATAACGGGCAATCAGGCCTACCGCCAGGTAATTACCGATAGTCATGGTTGCACCGATTTTC
Source organism: Amphritea sp. (assembly GCA_036960915.1). Classification (GTDB taxonomy): domain Bacteria; phylum Pseudomonadota; class Gammaproteobacteria; order Pseudomonadales; family Balneatricaceae; genus Amphritea. Next base: position 19,457 of record JBALVQ010000046.1, on the reverse strand, counting down.
AGCTGCCCCACCGCCTGATGCTGAGCCATCTCCTGTTCCAGAACCTGGGCTCTTTCCAGTAACGCTTCGGCCCTGGGTCGTAACAGACGTCCGAGTTCATTGATCTTCAGGCGTTTACCAACCCGATCAAATAAACGGATGTCGAACTGACCCTCCAGGTCCCGCAATGCCCCACTCACAGCTGATTGAGACATCGACAGGCTATCCGCCGCCCGGGTGATATTGTCGAAATGGGCAACGGCGAGGAACACTTCCAATTGACGTAAGGTATATTTCATATTCGGTATTTCCGATTACTATTAACTGAATAATCGTCTTTAACAATATGCTAACCCCGGCTACTATCTTTTCAAAGGAATATATATTCAGTTTTTTATAACTTAAATGCATATCTATGAGGATAGCTCAATGTCGAACATTGGTAGCGAGGAAGTTCTCAGTGTCCACCACTGGAACGACACCCTGTTTAGCTTTACCACCAGCCGCGATCCGGGGTTCCGCTTCAAGAACGGCCACTTCACCATGATCGGACTGGAGCACGAAGGTCGTCCACTGATGCGCGCCTACAGTATCGCCAGTGCGAACCATGAGGATCAGCTGGAGTTTTTCAGCATAAAAGTACAGGACGGCCCCCTGACCTCCAAGCTGCAACGCATTGAAGTTGGTGATCAGATACTGATCAGTCGCAAGCCGACTGGCACCCTGATCAACGATCACCTGTTGCCCGGCAAGCACCTCTATCTAATCAGCACCGGTACCGGCCTGGCACCGTTCATGAGCATCATTAAGGATCCCGAGATTTATGAACAGTACGACAAGGTGATCCTCACCCACGGTGTGCGTCATTTATCAGAATTGGCATATGCCGATGTCATTCAGGAACACTTGCCAGGCAATGAGTATTTTGGCGACCTCATTACCGACAAGCTGCTTTATTACCCAACGGTTACCCGCGAGCCCTTCCGCAACCAGGGGCGACTGACAGACCTGATTACCTCCGGCAAGCTTACCCGTGATCTGGGTCTGCCTGATCTGAATATCGCAGACGATCGCTTCATGATTTGTGGTAGTCCAGCCATGCTCAAGGATACCAGCCAGATTCTTGATGATATGGGTTTCGAAGAAGCACGCAAAGGTGATCAAGGCCACTACGTTATAGAACGGGCGTTTGTCGAAAACTGAAAGACGATGAAGCACAACGCAAAGCGGGCGTAAAAACCTACACCTTCAATCCTGTTAAGCTGGGCATCAAAAATGCTACTTTCTGGGAAAAGAGATGTGGTGTGAGCGCGACTGACAAGTCAAAAGAGAAAGACAAAGAGGTCGAGCTGGTCTGATCCTGACTCGATAAGACGACTCAATAAAACAAGGGCTACTTCGGTAGCCCTTTTTATATCCATTGCATGGCGTCACATGTGACGCCATGCCGATTCCAAGTTTATACGGTTTGGTCATTTGGCAGGCCAGGTCCTGCCCTACAGATGTCGGGCAATGATATGCATTGTAGGGCGCTACCTGGGGCGCCAAGCTGATTCCATGTGATTAAATCGGGTTAACTTTTTGCTGCGATAACTGAAATTTCTACCAATAACTCCGGACTTGCCATTGCGGCTTGTACACAGGCTCTGGCAGGTGCGTGGCCCTCTGGCACCCAGCTATCCCAGACGCTATTCATTTCCTGGAATTGCGCCATATCTTTCAGATAAATAGTCGCTGACAGTATCTTTTCCGGGCTGCTTCCCACAGAGGCAAGCAGTTCAGCAACTTTATCCAGCATTGTGCGGGTTTGTTCCATAATATCAGCGGAGCGATCTTCTGCTACCTGGCCGCACAGATAAACCGTATTTTCATGTACCACGACTTTACTCATACGAGCCGCTGTCTGATAACGTTCAATTGTCATATCAAATAATCCTATTAATAAACGAAGGAACCTAAGAGTTTGAATCGGTATTACCGATTGCAGCTAATTCGCCCAGGGTTAATGGTTTAATCGGCGGGCGGATATTGTAATAACCCACCTGCCCAGGCGTAGCTTGCAGTTCATCGGCCAGTAGAGCAGAAACGCTAGTTCCGCATTGGCGTCCCTGACATGGGCCCATTCCTGCGCGACAAAACGCTTTTGTCTGATTCGGACCGCTGCATCCCTGGTTTGCCAGGCTACGAATTTCCCCGGCAGTCACCTCTTCACAACGACATACGATGGTTTCATCCGGCGGCAACAAAAACTCATCAGCGGGGCTATACAGGCGATCCAGGAAGGGTCTGATTACTAACTGCTGCTGCAATTCCCGTATCGCCTTTTCCTGCTCAATCGCATTATTCCCAGCAGCACTCGCATTAAGCTGTCGCACTACCTCAAATACGGCTAATTTCCCCTGTAACTCCGCAGCAAGCGCACCACCGATGCCCGCAGAATCACCCGCGACCAAGATATCCGGATGGCTGCTCTGTCCCCTTTTGTTAAGCTCAGGTTTCCAGCACTTCTGAACCTCATCCCACACATGCGCAAGCCCAAGCGATCGGGTGAGTTGGGTACTAGGAATCACGCCCTGATGAACTAACAGGCTGCTACAGGAAATTGTTTGCTGACGACCTTTATGAAAATAAGTAACAGTCGATAGAGTGCCTGACTCATCCTGATTCGCACTCAGGCCGCTAACACCGCTCAGTTGTCGAATCCCGGCCTTTCTTAATTCAGCCAGCATCCGCACGCCTTTCAGCAGAAAACGCCAACCTTTTAAAGCACCCAGGAATTCAGGCAACGCTGAGCGATAGTTCTTAGCGGGTGTTGTATCAAGAATTGCCTCAATCTTGATCCCTGCTCGGATTAACTGGCATGCAATTAATAGCAGCAGCGGGCCACTACCGGCAACAACTACAGGTCCCGGCGGAGTAAGTCCGGATGTTTTCAACAATATCTGGGCTGCACCACAGGTCATTACCCCTGGCAAAGTCCATCCAGGAAAGGGGGCGGGCCTTTCCTGTGCGCCGGTCGCAATAAGCAGTTTATTAAATTCAAAGCGCTGGCTTTCACCGTTAACAGAGACATAGAGAACATTATCGGCAGTAACTTCCCAAACGGTTGCCCCGCTAAGATAGGTAACGCCAGCCCCTTCAAAAGCAGTTAACAGTTTTTCGCCATAGTAATAGTCCCGCCCGAGTATCTGCTTATCTTTCAGGACGGGGCTACTGATATTTCGATAGATCTGTCCGCCCGGGCGCTTCTGCTCGTCGATCAGCAAGACCTTAAGCCCCTGCTTAGCTGCAGTGCTGGCTGCCGACATACCGGCAGGACCTGCGCCGATAATCACAAGTTCAAACTGGTTGGCGTTCATAAATCACCTCCTGATACCTGACGCGCCCCAAGCTGAATTTTCACAACCATGCCATCACGCACTTCAGTCATACAGGCCTGCGTATTTGGCTTGCCGTCTATTTCCATCAGGCAATCGAAACAGACGCCCATCATGCAATAGGGAGCACGCCCTGTGTCAGTAACCGGTGTTGTACGTGTCGGCCGGACCCCTGCCTGTAATACCGCAGCAGCAACACTTTCACCTTCTAGTGCGGTTACTGTCTGACCTTCAATACAGATAGAAACCAGCCCTTTTTCACTAACAGGTAAACGACTAAACCTGGAATCTGTCGGCATGAAATTTCTCCAAATTAAGTACTGGATCAGGACTGCCCTGGGTAATCCAATCGGCGATTGGGCCGGCATGTGCTGCTGCCAGAGTGACACCACTGTGGCAGGTAACCAGGAATGCCCCCGGAAATTGTTCTGATTGCTGGTATATGGGATGTCCGTCCGGAGTCATTATTCTTAAAGCCCCCCAGGAGCGAATCAGCCGGACATCTTTCAACAGTGGAAACATGGTCACGGCCCGGCGAGCAATATCCGCAAGTACATCGGTGGTAGTGCCACTGTCCAGGCCAACATCCTCCTTGGAGTCACCGCACTGAATCGTACCTTCAGCGGTTTGTCTTACGTGTCCGGTTGGATAATCCAGGAAATGCTTTACCCGTTCGGCTATCAGCACCTGGCCACGATTAGGGAAGATCGGCGCCTCGATACCAACCATGGAAGCTAACTTTTTATTGCCTAAACCCGCGGCTAAAACAACCTTGTCACTGACATAACGGCCAGCAGCGCTGTACAGGTGAAACTGCCCGTTTACTGGTTGTACAGTGCTGATTGCACCAGAATTAATCAGTTTGCCACCTAAGTCCGTAAACCTTTTCAACAAGGCACGCATCAGATATAGCGGATTAACATGACCATCCTCAGGACCCCAGGTGGCGCCAGCCACTTCAGGGCCTATTTCAGGCACCATCTCTTTCAGCTGCTGATGATCCAGCACCTCAAACGGGTAGCCTTCGGTATGGTACAAAGCCATCTGTTCGAGCATTTTCGCCCGTTGTGCCAGTTCATTCTCAGACAGGCAGATAAACAAACCGCCCTTCTGCGACAGCTGAATATCTATGCCGGTACTCTCTTCAAGGCTGGCCGCCATATCCCCCCACAACCGAGCTGATAAGCGGGTTAAGTTGGCGTATGCCGGGTAGCTATCCCCCTTTCCCTGCACCCATACCAGGCCAAAATTGCCTCGCGATGCCCGGAAGGCTATATCACCCTCATCATAAATGGTGACTTGCTGGCCTTTCTCCTGGATTCCTAAAGCGACAGCTAAACCAACCAGGCCACCGCCAACAACAGCCACATCAGAACCATTACAGCTTGTTCGGATACTCGCCGCCATCTGCTTCTCTCCAATGTTTTTTGGTAAATCTTAAAGTTTGGATCAGGTAGGTCCGGTCAGGCTTGCAGCCTGACCGGCAGATCAAACTTATTGAGCCAGAGCGGCGTTAAGAATTTTCTCAGCCCACTCTTTGCCGATATCATCAACAATTTCAGGCCATACATTCTGTTTAACTTTTTCAGCGGTCGCTGCAATCTGCTCAGGAGTTACCTCAACGATAGTGGCACCGGCATCAGCCAGACGCTGCTCATTAGCCGCCTGATCCTTCTCAGCCATAGCCCAACGACGGTTTTCAAAGTCCAGGGCCGCTTGAGATACAGCCGTTTGCTGCTCAGGTTTGAGATCATTGAAGCGCTCTTCGTTGATCAGCAGGTACCACACTTCAAAGTGAGTATTCAGTGGCACATAGTATTTCGTTACATCACGGAATGATGCGTAATAACCCTCAGCACCCGAGCCGATAACACCATCAACCAGACCGGTCTGAACTGCGGTAAATGCTTCTGAGAATGGCAGTGGCGAACCGATAAAACCGACATTATCAGCCAGCAGCTGGAATACCTTGATTGGCGGAACACGCACCTTTGCAGACTTGCTGATTGCGGAATCGGCAGCACCATCAACCTGCTTATTCAGCGCGATACCACCGAAATACACCGGCCACGCACCCAATACCTTGATGCCCTGCTGCTGGTACAAGGAAGAGACGGTTTCACGCATTACAGAGTCGGAGCCAAACTTACCCTTGGCATCTTCCCAACCCTGAACCATGTATGGCAGAGATACGATCTGAAAACGCTTATCGACACTGGAAGCGATTGGCTGAACCGCCATATCGACAGCACCCAGGCCTACACGCTCTTGCACGACAGTGTAATCACCCAGTGCGTTTGCCGGATACAACTTGACCCGCAATTTACCATCAGTTGCTGCAGAAACGTCCTCGGCAAACTGGTTAGCATCCTTATCAATTGCAGTCCCCTGTGGACGAACGTGTGAAAGCTTCAGCGTTGCCGCTTCGGCAACAGCAACGGTGGCCAGCGACAAAGACATCGCCAGAACTAATTTTTTTGTAAGTGATGTAAACATGGTTTTCCTCTTTTTGTTTTCAATGGACTATTTTTTTGGGCTATGTTTTAGGACTATGTTTTAGGGCTATCTATTAGGTCTACGTTTTAAGGTTTTTAGTAACCCAGCATTGCCGGAATATACTCAGAAAGTTCGGGCCAGATTAATACCAGCAGCACCACCGGCAGATAGCCAAACAGCAACAGGATCATTGCCGGTTTAATGACTTCGGTGAATTTGACGTTGCCAATACGCGCACCCAGATAGAGGATGCTGGCGTAAGGAGGAGTAACCCCGCCCATTGCAGTGGTTACACCCATAATGGCTGCAAACTGGATAGGGCTGACACCCAATGCACCCATCAAAGGCATCAGCAACGGAGCTGTCAGAATGATCGCGGTGATATCGTTCACCACCATGCCGATGGCAAACAGGAACAGCGTGACCAGAATCAGCAGCGTCGTTTTGTCCTGGGTTATCTCAAAAATGGACTCCACCAGCGCTTGCGGAATATCTTCCATCACGAAGATCTGACTCAGCATCAGGCTGAACAGAATCATGATCAGGATGGCACCCACCGCGGTAGCGGATTCCTTACCCGCTTCAAGGAAACCTTTCCAGGTAAGCCCCTTATAGATCATGAAACCTACCGGCAGGGCATAAATTACGGCAACAGCAGCCGCCTCTGTCGGCGTCATAATGCCGCCATAGATACCGCCAAGGATAATCACCGGCATCAACAAGGCAGGAGTCGCAAGTACGGTAGTTGAACCGGCCTTCTTTACCATTTCGCCCATGCTGATTTGTTCATCTAGCACCAGCGGGAACTTCCGAGCCATCACAAGATTGACGATGGCAAAATTCAGCATAATCAGCAGACCAGGACCCAGCGTTGCCAGAAAGCTAGCCAGAATTGAGGTCTCGGTGACCCAGCCATACACGATCATGGTGACACTGGGTGGAATCAACAGGCCCAGTATTGATGAGTTGGCGATCAGTGCCGTGGCATATGCACGCGGATAGCCTTTACGCTCCATCTCCGGAATCAGCAGTGGGCCTATGGCCGCAATACCTGTCAGGCCACTACCGGAGATTGCGCCGATAATTGCACAGCTGATTGAAGCTACAACCCCCAGACCGCCACGAATACGGCCGACAAAGACGTTAACAAACTTCAACAGACTCGCGGCAATACCACTAACACTCATGATGGTGCCGGCAAACACAAACAAAGGAATAGCCAGAAGTATGGGGTTAGTTAACTGACTGAACCCCCATAGCATCATTCCTTTAAAAGTCGCTTCACCGACTAGTGCCATTACCATCAAACCGGCACCAAAGCAGTACGGCAGGGGCACCCCTAAACTGAGCAAAATCACGAGTACCGCGAATGCTAATAGCGCAATTTCAACCATCTGCACGCACCTCTTTCTGTTCTAACATCTGAAATTCATCGAGCTCACTGGTATGTGGATGCTCATGGTCTAGCGGCTTATCTGCTTCAGGCCCGCCTTTGATCAGGCAGCACAAATGCTGATAAAGATGCCAAGCCACGTAACCGGTCATCAGCAACAGGCCGATAAACAGAGCCGATTCGTAAATAATGGTTGGCAGGTAGAGGGTCGGAGTCTCTTTACCAACACGCATGGCGTACTTGAAGTAGTCCCACGCCCACCAGGTCAGCCAGGCAGAGATGATCAAACTGAATAATTCTGATATCACTAACAGAATATGACGGGCTCGTTCCGTATCGAGAAAAATCTCAAGAACGTTAGCCCTGATTTGAGTGTCCTCACGCGAAGCATTCACTGCGCCAAGGATGTAAAGCCATAGGGTAGGGATAACCGCCACTTCCTCTAATCCCATAATCGGGGTTTCAAAGACGTAACGCGTAATGACCTGAACGAATTGCAAACCAGCAACGGTGCTGATTAATATCGCCAGTGTGTATCTGAAAAATCTCTCCATAATTATTATCTCTTTGCTGGAGCCGATTAAAGTGAGTAATGCAGAGATAACGTTCATCTCAGCAGGTCATGTAATGGTCACAAAACGACCAAATAACATCAAATAGTTTATTTTTGGCACTTGATAACATAGTGTTATATTATATTTTCTTGATGGAGGAGCAGAATGGCTAAGTTAAGCTTTAGGCAGGTAGAGGCATTTCGTGCGGTAATGATTGCAGGCACCACAACAGGTGCTGCTGAAATACTCTTCATATCACAGCCTGCTGTTAGCCGGCTGCTAAGTGATTTCGAAGCGTCAGTGAAAGTACCTATGTTTGAGCGTCACAAGAAACGCCTGCTGCCGACTCCTGAAGCCCTGATACTTTTCGAAGAGATCGAGAGGTCTTTCGTTGGCATAGAAAAACTGGCAAGAACAGCCGATGAACTTAGAGAGTTTCATCGTGGAACGCTGCGCATCGCGTGTATGCCGACACTTGCCCAGGAATTTCTGCCCAAGGTAGCCCATGACTTCCAGCAGAAAAACCAGGGGGTTTCGATGACACTGCAGGTAAGAAGCTCGCAGCAGGTCGCCGACTGGATCGCAACCCAGCACTTCGATATCGGGCTCTCAGCCATAAAAGTGTCTGACCCTTCTATAAAAGTCGAGCCACTTGCCCACAGCCAATTGGTTTGTATTCTACCCCCCGGCCACCACCTAGGGGAGAAAAGTGAGATCGTCCCCACCGATCTGGAAGGTGAACTATTCGTCTCTCTGGGGACAGAACAAAGCGTTAGATACAAGGTGGACGACGTGTTTGAGCAGGCAAACGTTAACCGTAAGATGCTATTCGACACTCAGGTTTCCCATGTAGCCTGTTCCTACGTTTTAGCTGGATCCGGGGTATCACTGGTGGACCCAGTAACCGCAATCAATTATGTTGAAAGAGGTTTGATCGTTAAGCCTTTTTCCCCAGCGATAGGATTTAATTTCAATATTATCTTTCCCGCCACACGGTCGGTTTCCAGGCTCGCACTGGAATTCTCAGAGCTATTGAAGACAAGGCTCAAAGAGCTATCCGATAACTCAAATGGACTGTTTGTTATTAACTAGGAGCCTGTCGGGCTTGGCCGATCGTAGCGAGGGGAAGGCGATTTGAGGCAGATTTTTCGATCTTTTGTGGCGAATAGCCAGCTATTTAACGCCAAAGATCGGAAAATATGACCAAATTCGATTTTTCCGCAGTAGATTAGTGTTAAGTCCGACAGGCTCCTAGAGGCCTGCGATCATGACAGGCATCTGATAACCCTTAACAGAAGCGATCATCCAGCGCACCAGCAAAGCAATAACGTTTAGAAAACCGCTCTCGTCATACACGACGCTTAATCAACGTTACTTAATAAATGGTCAAATACCCAGGCACTATGCCGAACCCTCTGGAGCAAGGCTTAGTGTTTCACCTTTGCTGCCCGCCACACGCTGAATGAGCGCGCTTAGATCAGTTTCGAAGTGTTGCAGCTGTATCCCCATCTAGACCGGCTGAGCCGCAAGTACTGTGACCAGTTCACCCTGCTCTGTTCGCAGCGCAACACCGATCTGACGAGGGCCTGTCGCAGCAACCATCAACAGTGGATCTGGGGATATCGCACACCAGGGGAGGGCTGGCGCTATCTCCAGCAGAAGTACAGCACCGGGAGGCGATAATCACCTGTGTGAGTGGCAACTGATGGCTGGTTGCAGAGGCCTATCCCTGCTTGCTGCAGCCGGATGATGCCATAGGTGTCGGTATGTTGACTTATACTCAAGTACAACAGCTGTAAAGTTCTCCGCTAAACGCAGGACTGGCTGAATGAAGCGGAGGCTAACGACCATGCCAACTTCAACGCTCGAAAAACTGCAACAGATGCCGATATTTGGGGGGATCAGCGATGAGGCCTTGCAGTTTCTTCTGGCCAGAACCTCAACCGTCCATGTTGCTGCCGGTGACAATTTCTTTCACGAGGGAGACCTGGCAGATGCCCTGTACGTGCTGGAAGAGGGTAAGGTATCCATCACTAAATGCTGGGAGAACAAGAATTGCCTGATCAGGCACCTGGCGGAGGGTGACTGCTTTGGTGAGATGGCGCTGATTGATCTCTGTCCGCGCAGCGCCACAGTATGCGCGGTTGAGGACTGTTGCGCCATCGAATTGTCCATGGCTGCTCTGCATGAATTATATCAGCGGGACCCGACCCAGTTTGCGATGATTCAGATGAACCTGGCGCGGGAGCTTAGCCGGCGTCTACGCGAGGTCAATGACCGTCTGTTCCAGATGCAGGTTTAGCCCCAGCGGGCGAATCCTGACACAGCCTGTACCAGCAGATAGTGGCAAAGTAGATTAATGTGCAAAGCATAAAATCTAATGACATTTGTGACTATTAGGTGAGTTGTGTCAGCAACGAATCATTCTTGTTGAATACCATGCTGAAGCGAATCAACCCACCTGATACTAAAACAGCGGATCCCCAGACCTTGCATGAAGGCTTATGGCACAATATAGATAATCCATCTCACTCTCTGTGATACTAGGCACAGCTGGCAAGACCTGGCCCCGTCAATTCCTATCGCCTGTACCCAGTAACTCCGTCGTCCCTTTAAAGAGTCACGACGTTTATTGAATGGCATCAGTGATCAACAACCCTGCCAGCGTCCACATCATCACACAGACTAAGCCATCCAGCACCCGCCAGGCGATGGGTTTGCGGAACAGCGGCGCCAGCCAGCGAGCCCCCAGGCTCAGACAGAAGAACCAGATAAAGGAGAACAGCGATGCTCCGGCACCAAACCAGAAGCGCCCTTCCTCCGGATAGCGACCACCTATACTGCCCAGCAAGATCACAGTATCAAGATAGACATGGGGATTAAGCAGGCTCAGTGCCAGGGTGGTCAGCAGGGCTGAGCGTAACGACTTCAGGCCATTGCGTTTTACTTCAAGGGTTTCTGACTTAAGCGCCGAGCGCAAAGCATTGGCTCCATACCACAACAAAAACAGTGCTCCCCCCCAGGTTACCAACATTAACAACAATGGAGAATCGCTGATCAACGCGCCCATTCCAGCGATGCCCAGGGTGATTAGTAGCGTATCAAGTAGCCCACAGACCCCGGCAATTGGCCAGTGATATTCCCGCCGCACACCCTGACTCAACACAAAAACATTTTGCGCTCCAATTGCAATTATCAAACCGGCACCGGTTGCTATGCCTGTAAAAAAAGGCGCAGGCAGAGAAAATAGACCTGTAGTCATTGCGATCACCCATCGAATAATTAATGCTGGCAAGATTAAGCAATCGCATTAAGTTAGTAAAACTAATAATATTTAACTTGGATTAAAATTATTAATATCTACTTTAGTAATAGTCTGTGAGGCTCTTATGCTTGATTACCGCCAGCTACAGGCGTTTGCCACAGTAGTCGAAGAATGCAGTTTCGATAAAGCAGCGCGCCGACTGTTTTTGACCCAGTCAGCCGTGTCACAACGGGTCAAGCAACTCGAAGAGTCACTCGGTCAATTGCTTATTATCCGCAGCCAGCCACTGCGCCCAACACCTGCCGGGCAACAACTGCTACGCCACTACCGCCAGATCAATCTGCTGCAAAGCGAGTTGCTGAATTTTATCGGCGACGCCCAGACTCAAGGCTTTACCAAGATAGCAATAGGCCTCAATGCCGACAGTCTGGCCACCTGGTTTATGGATGCTATCGCGCCATTGCTTGCAGAGAGCCAGTTGTTGCTTGAGTTGCGGGTCGATGACCAGGATCAAACCCATAACTTCCTGCGTCAGGGGGAGGTGATCGGCTGTATCAGTTCCAGTGACCAGGCGATGCAGGGCAGCAGTTGCACTCCCTTGGGAATTACCACCTACCGGGCACTGGCAACAGCGGAGTATATCCGACGTTACTTCCCAACAGGCGTTAATGCGACTGACTTCTCAAAAGCTCCCGCCGTTGAATACAACCAGGAAGATGAACTGCAGGACAGTTACCTGGAGGATTTTTTTAATTTCAGCGACAACTATCCCTGTCACCGGGTACCTTCCACTGACAGTTTTATGGACCTGATTGCCCGAGGCTCTGCATGGGGTATGGTGCCGGACCAACAAAGTGAGCGGTTACGCAATCAAGGCGTGCTGAGGGAACTCAGCCCCAATAAAAGCCTGAAAGTACCGTTGTACTGGCATTCATGGAATCTGATGACGGAAGTTAGCCAACGCTTAACCGAGTGCCTGGTTAGCTACTGCCGCGAGCATCTGGAAAGGTTTTAGCTGCGAGCTAACGCGCACTCAATGGGCTTTGACAAAAAACGTGAGTCACTAATAAGAGGGTTGCAGTACGCAACCCTTATTACCTCTGACTGACGACTTAATATCAGCTATCTGAAGGCTTCTGCCGTTTCAATGGTGCCATCCCGTCATCAGACACCAGCTGCTTGTTTGGCTGACGGCGATTACTGCGGTCTTGCTGCGGTTTAACAGCACGCTTGGCAGGCTTCTTCGCCGCAGTGCCAGCCTTCCCTTTATTGATAGTTTTCTTCGCTGCAGGTTTCAAACCTTTGAACTTGCCTTGCAGACCTTCGATGGTCACAAAGCTGATCGCTTGCTGCATGAACCGCTCGACCCGCTTGAAAGCATCCCAGTCTTTTGGCCCTACCAGCGACACCGCCGCGCCCTTAGCGCCGGCACGCCCGGTACGACCAATCCGATGCACATATTCTTCTGCCTGCTTGGGCATATCGAAGTTGACCACCAGGGAGACCTGCAACAGGTCCAGCCCGCGCGATGCCACATCGGTGGTAATCAGAACCTGCTGCTGCCCCCGGCTGAAGCTATCCATAATACGGTTACGTTCCGCCTGACTCATCTCGCCACTCAGGGCTGCGGTTTCCAGGCCACTGGCTTGCAGCGCTGCTGCCAGCCGATCGGTATCAGCACGGGTCGCCGTAAAAACAATCGCCTGCTGATAGGTTTCAGTGGCCATAATTTTTTGCAATAGCGCCTGTTTATGATCCAGATGGTCACACAGGTAAAAACGCTGTTCGATATCTTTGTGTTCGGCGTTGGCTGCCCCCACGGCAATCCGCTTGGGAGCCTTGAGTAACTTATCAGCCATCACATCGACTTCAGCATGATCCAGTGTTGCTGAGAACATCAGCGTCTGACGCAGTCGATGATTGGCCGCATCATTTATCTGGTTCAACTCTTTGGCAAAGCCCAGATCCAACATGCGATCCGCTTCATCCATAATCAGCAGTTCGAGGCCGTTGAGAATCACTGAACGCTCATCCAGATGGTTAGCCAGACGACCGGGGGTCGCGACGATCACATGGGGCTCTTTACGCAAGGCTTTGATCTGATCATTGAAGTTTTCACCGCCCAGCACCAGGGCAATATTGATCTGGGTGCCACTGGTTAGCGCGCGCAGCTGGAGAAACACCTGTTTAGCCAGTTCGCGTGTCGGCGCCAGTATCAGCGCGCGTGGATCCCGCTTGCTCAATGCCCGGGTTTTAATCAGGCGATGCATAGCCGGCATCAGGAATGCCAGGGTTTTACCGGAGCCGGTCTTTGAAGACGCAATCAGATCATTGCCAGCAAGTGCTGCCGGGATGGCACGAGCCTGAATCTCGGTGGGCGTATCGATACCCATATGGTCCAGTGCCTTTAAAAGACGAGTATCCAATCCAAGATCTTTAAATTGCTCAGTTTGTTGCGCCAACGTCTTACTCCGGTAATGCTCTTATTAAATAGATTCTTATTAAATAGATAGTTGCTTGCAGCCTGCTGAAGCAGGCTGCGGATCATGATAACAGATCAGGCAACAGCTTAAGTAGCTATCAGGTAACTACGATAACCCGTACTGCATCCAGTTTCAGCTGCAGCGTAGCCAGATACTCCAGCAATAGCGCCTTGTTATCCGCTATATGATCGATCTCATCTTGACGAATATTTGGATTTACCGCTGCCAGTGCAGCCAACCTTGTCAGCTCAGCCCCAAGCAACTGTTCAACCTTTTCATTAGCTGCTGTGACGATGCCAGCCTCTTGTTTCTCGGCAATGGTTTCGGCTTGCTCTACCAGTTTCGAAATATCCACCCGGGTATGCTTGACGATCTCAACCGCCTGACGCTTACCCACGCGCTGGGACAAGTTGTTGATATGCTGCTCAGTGAGAATCGCGCTGAGATCGGCATTATTGATATCCACCACCACACGCACCAGCGTCTGTGGCAGATAACGCTGCAGTTGCAAACTCTTGGGCGCAGCGCAATGCACGGTGAAGATTGACTCCAGCAGTAACGTGCCCGGCTTCAGTGGCGGCAGGGAAATGGAACAGACCGCCGTATTACCAAACTCACCGGAGAGCACCATATCCATGGCACCATGCACCATCGGGTGCTCCCAGCTGAGGAATTGTATGTCCTCACGGCTCAGTGCCGTGGTGCGATTATAGGTAGCGGTTACACCGTCTTCTGGCAGGCCAGGAAAGCTTTCACACTGCATGTGATCGCCCGGATGGAGAATAATACAGTTACTGCTGTGGTGCTGCTGTTCGACACCAAACTGATCAAACAGGCGCTCCATATAGCGGTTTAATTCACTGCTGGCGGTAGTGGTATCGACACTCTCCACGATATCATCTGCGCGCTTCTGATTGCAGGAGTTCAATTCCAGCAGACGATCACGCCCCTGTTGCAGCTCATCAAGCAGGGTATCGGTTGCGATGCGGGTGTCACTGATCAAAGTATCCCGTTCAGCCTCATCCAGCTCACCGTAAAGGGCAGCAAGCAAACGCTCTTCAAACTGATCGAACAGCACCTGACCGGCCGGGCATGCACGCTGGAAGCAGTTAAGGCCCTCGTGATACCAGTGCAGTAGCACCGCCTGGGCACCCTCCTCGCAATGCGGCACATGAATCTGTACATCATTTCGCTGACCGATACGGTCAAGACGGCCGATACGCTGCTCCAGCAGATCTGGATTCAGCGGCAGATCAAACAGCACCAGATGACTGGCAAACTGGAAGTTACGTCCTTCACTGCCGATCTCGGAACAGATCAGTACCTGGGCGCTTTCATCTTCATCGGCAAAATAAGCAGCCGCACGGTCCCGGTTCACCAGGCTCAAGCCTTCATGGAATACCGCCGAGCGCACTCCTTCATACAGACGCAGGTGCTCTTCCAGCGATTTTGCCGTTTCGGCGTGCGCACAGATAACCAGTGCCTTCTCGTCACGGTTTTCTTTCAACCATTGCACCAACCACTTAACCCGTGGATCGGCTTCCAGCCAACGCTCGCCCAATATAAGCTCTGGATGCAGCAACTGATCCAGCTCTGCTTCTGCAAGCAGATCCATCTCGCTCTGCAGGTAGAACTCAGGCTCGGGCAATGGATAGCTGTGAAGAATACGCTCCGGGAAACCTTCTACCCCATCACGGGTATTACGGAACAACACCCGGCCCGTACCGTGATGATCCAGCAGGCTGTTAATGCTATCTTCCAGAGCGTGCTCAAGCGTGTCATTAGCCAATTCATCTTTCAGCGCCGCTACTTTCTCCTCGCCCAGATATTCGGTGAGCTGAGCGAATACTTCAGGTGCATCCTGTAGCTGCTCCTGAACATCTTCGGCAAGCAGCTGTTCTACCAGCTTGCTGACCGGCTGATAACTGGCTTCCTCATCGCGGAATTTTTGCAGATCGTAGTAACGATCCGGATCAAGCAGGCGCAGGCGGGCAAAATGGCTGTCCACACCCAGTTGCTCCGGTGTCGCAGTCAGCAGCAGCAAGCCCTCAACTTCTCGGGCCAGCGCTTCGATACAAGCGTATTCAGGCGTGGATTGCTCTTCCGACCAGCCCAGGTGATGCGCCTCATCGACGATCAACATATCCCAACCGGCATCCATAGCCTGAATCAGGCGGTCAGGACTGGATTTAAGGAAGGAAAGATTACACAGCACCAGCTGCGCCGTTTCAAACGGGTTGGCACCGTCGTTAGACATTTCTAACGCGGTACAACGCAACTCATCGAGGATGGTAAAACGCAGGTTGAAGCGCCGCAGCATCTCCACCAGCCACTGGTGAATCAAGCTGTCGGGCACCACAATCAAGGCACGCTGGGCTTTACCGCTGATCAGCTGCTGATGCAGAATCAGACCCGCTTCAATGGTCTTACCCAGTCCCACTTCATCGGCCAGCAATACACGTGGTGCAAAACGCTGCGATACCTGATGGGCGATATAAAGCTGATGAGGCAACAGCTGCACCCGGCCACCGATCAGCCCGTAAGCATCTGATTGGTAGTGCTTATGTTGGTGTTTAAGCGTTTCCACCCGCAGCTGAAATCGGGAGTTTTTTTCTACCTGACCGGCAAACAATCGGTCATGGGGTTTACTGAAGTGAACCGAGCTGTCCAGATCCATCTCTTCAAAGCTGAAATGATCGCCATCCCGGTCGACACCGTTATAGACGATACAGCCTTCCAGCTCTTCCGCATCCGTTATGGTAATAGTCACGCCAAGACTGGAGCTAACCTGCTCCCCCACCGGATAGATAACCCGGCTAAGTGGAGCGTTATCCATCGCATAGGTGCGTTCCTCATCAACCGCAGGAAAAATGATAACAACACGGCGATTTGCCACTTCTACAACGATACCCAAACCCAGATCAGATTCGGTATTACTGATCCAGCGTTGACCAGGGATAAACTCAGACAAAAGACAGCTCTCTTTTTTTAAACTACTCCATCACTTTAGCGCGTTTACGCCAAAATGCTTTTGAGGAGACTATGAAAAAACGTTACGAGCGAAGGTAGAGCAAGGCAAAATGGGTGATACAGCGCAGTTTACATTCTGTAAATGAGCATGTTGAGCCGATTTTTAACGAAGCCATACCGAGAGTAGTAGTTTTACACAGTTTCTTCTGCGCGGAATGATAGGTGTTGTGCCCGTCTACCTCAAGAGATTCAGCTAAATAGAGCTGTTCATAACAAAATAATGTATTCTATGCGCTGTTTAAACCCGCCTGTAGAGTGAAACCTGAAAATGTCATTTATCGACCTGGATCTGGACCTTGAAATACTTGGTGCCTTGGCCGACAACGAATTCCTGCGCCCCACTGAGATTCAACAGCAGGCGATACCCTGCATTATGGACGGTTTCGATCTGCTCGCCTCTGCACCCACAGGTACCGGTAAAACCCTGGCGTTTGCTCTGCCGGCGCTGCAGCACATTCTGGATTCAGACGATTACAGCAGCAGTGCGCCAAAGGTACTGATCCTCAGCCCCACCCGCGAGCTGGCCAGGCAAACCTATCAGGTCATCGAACAGCAAACCGCCAAGAGTCGCATCAACAATTGCCTGATCATTGGTGGCGTGCCTTTTGGCATGCAGAAAGCCATGCTGGCAGAAAATATCGATATCCTGATCGCCACACCCGGCCGCCTGCTGGAGCTTAACGCGCAACAATGGCTGGACCTGTCCCTGGTGGAAATGCTGATTATCGATGAAGCAGACCGGATGCTGGATCTGGGCTTTATCGATAGCATCAATCAGATTGCCGATATAATCCCGGCGAAGCGCCAGACGCTGATGTTCTCCGCTACCCTGGAAGGCGAAAAGATCCAGAAATTCGCCGCGGATCTGCTCAACGAAGATTCCCAAACCATGGCGGTTGAAAGTCCCCGCCAAATTCCGATGAATATTCTCCAGTCGGTGTATCGCGCCGATAATGAGCAACACAAGCAATACCTGCTCAAAGCGCTGCTGAAGTCACCTGAACTCAGTCAGGCGCTGGTGTTTGTAAACAGTCGTAAACAGGTCGACAGCTGGGTCTCACTTATCCGTACCCTGGGCGTGCAGTGCACCGGTCTGCACGGCGATCTGCGCCAAAGCGATCGCACACAGCAAATTAAGGATATGCGCCGCGGTCGTACCCGCGTACTGGTTGCCACCGATGTGGTCGGCCGGGGACTCGATCTGCCCGATCTAAGCCATGTAATTAACCTCTATATGCCGCTAAAAGCCGATAGCTATGTGCACCGTGCCGGCCGCAGCGGCCGTGATGGCGCCAAAGGTGAAGTCTGGTCTATCGTCGATAGCATGGACTGGCCGAACCTGGGACGCATAGAGCGCTTCCTGGGAGAAAAAATCCCACGTGCCACCTATCCAGGTCTGGCGCCACAGAAACCGGAACCGAGCAGCACTAAAAAGTCCAAGCCGAAAAAGCCAAAGACTAAAGCAGGCAAAGGAAAAAGCGCCAAGGCAAAGGCTAAAAAACCCAAGAAGGCGAAGAAGTAAGATTTAGGCTGCTGATACAAGGGGTAAATCAGCAACTGCTACCAACATCAAAAGACTAACGAGGTTAGTTACCCCTATCGGTGATTAAGATGTTGGATGTTGGATGTTGGTGGGGGCTAAGGGGGACTCTCGACCACCCAAGTAACGACCCTATTCAACGTAGAGGATTTATCCAAGTTCGATTGCAATGATTGGTAACGTGTTTCACAGTATTACATCTCTACTTCCAGCTTTTCCCCAAACTAATATTTCATATTCTCTTAGCTCAGGAACAAAATAGGGATCGTTTATAACCAATTCATTGGCGCGTTCGAAAGACTCAACTTCCAATACCCAAAGGCTACCGACGAAGCAGCCCCCTGGCTCATGTCTTAATCCACCGCCTACAATAATTTCATCATAGTGTTTTTCTAAATAAGCAAAATGTAGGCTCTCGTTTTCATCACGATGAGCCATCATTTCCGGTTTGTCTTTAAAAATTACAACTAATCTCATGAATATCCTTATCTGCTGTGTAACTGTGTAACTGTGTAACTGTGTAACTGTGTAACTGTGTAACTGTGTAACTGTGTA
>JBALVQ010000046.1:0-685 GCA_036960915.1 Amphritea sp. | reverse complement strand
ACTGGGGTCAGATGAAACTTTTATTTAGTTTCATCTGACCCCACTTTATTCTAGTTTCATCTGACCCCACTTTATTCTAAACTTTTATTTAGTTTCATCTGACCCCACTTTATTACCACTTTATTCCTTTATTGGCTGACCCCACTTTATTGGCTATTTGCCCCGCAAATGGCGTGACAGTATTGGTGAATCTTAATTGTTTTTCTTGTTAAGCCTTTACTGCCAATAAAGCTCCACACGATGCCAACATACCACTCGATAGCCTATTTAGTATGCGTTTCGCCTTATAACCCCTGAATAAATAACGAGCTTTAGATCCAGCACAAGCATATACACCCAGTACACCACCAACAGAAATGGTCGCGATAAGTATAATGCTTAAAACTTCATAGGCACCAATACTTGATAGTTCAATAAATGCGGGAAAGAAACCCATGTAGAATAAAATGGCTTTAGGATTAGAAAGTCCTATAAATAAGCCTACAAACACATTTGAAATTAAGCTGCTGTTTTTGGGTTCTGTTCCTTCATCTACCACAATCTCTGATTTCCATGTGATATAAGCCAGCCATATCAAATAAGCGGCACCAGCATATTTTACGTATACGGCTAGTTCTCCTAACAATGATGAGGGCTCTGTTCAGCTTAAAAGTTGTTACACCCAGTGTCCGGCAATTCGCTCTAC
>JBALVQ010000153.1:0-4063 GCA_036960915.1 Amphritea sp. | reverse complement strand
TATTGCAGCTGCCTGGGCGATTGTTAATCCGGAAAATAATGAGCGTCTGTCCAAGTTGGCGGTAGAAGAAACCGGGCTTGGCAATGTAAAAGACAAAATTATCAAGAACCACCGTAAAACATTGGGTCTGCTGAGGGACTTACAGGAAGCGAAAACGGTGGGTGTTATCCGGGAAATACCGGAAAAAGGCCTGGTTGAAATAGGCCGTCCGGCAGGAGTTGTCGGCGTGATTGTGCCTTCGACCAATCCGATCGCGACTCCGATGAACAACACGCTAAATGCGCTGAAGTGCGGTAATGCTATTATTCTGGCACCTTCTCCAAAAGGTCAGCCATCCTGTACGCGCTTGCTGGAGCTTATTCATACTGAACTGGATCGGGTAGGGGCGCCTCGTGATCTGGTTCAGCAGTTACCGGTGCCTGTCAGTAAAGCGTTGAGCGCGGAGATGCTGAAACAGGTCGATCTGGTGGTGTGCACCGGTTCCCAGAACAACGTGCGGGCCGCCTATACCAGCGGTACTCCAGCCTACGGTGTCGGTGCCGGTAATGTTGCAGTGATCGTTGATGAAACTGCTGATCTGGCTGCGGCTGCGAGCAAGATCAAGGCTTCCAAGACTTTTGATAACGCCACCAGTTGCTCATCCGAGAACAGCATTATTATCGTTGATGAAGTGTATGACGCCATGATGGCGGAGCTGAGCAACGTCAATGCTGCGTTGTTGACCGCGCAAGAGAAGCAGCAGCTGCAGGACACCATGTGGCATGACGGGCATCTGAACCGTGATGTGCTGGCCAAGCCTGTAGAGGATGTGTGTCGCGTAGCCGGCCTGAATCGTGATGGCCTGGCGCAGAGTGATTTTCTGATGGTGACAGAAACAGAAGTCGGCGCCGAAGCGCCTTTCTGTGGTGAGAAAATGTCACTGGTGCTGACGGTCTATCGAGCCAGGGACTTCGCTGCAGCCAAGCTGCTGGCCAGCCGTGTTCTGGATCATCAGGGTAAGGGGCATTCCCTCGGTATCCATACGCAAGACAACAGCCGTCCACAGGAGCTGGGTCTGGAGATGCCGGTGTGCCGGGTTATCGTAAATCAGCCACATTGCTTTGCTACCGGCGGCAGCTTTGATAATGGTTTGCCGTTCTCTCTCTCAATGGGATGTGGTAGCTGGGGAGGCAATATCACCGACGAGAACGTGCACTACAAGCAGTATATGAACATCACCCGCGTGGTGCGCACCATCGAACCCCGTGAAGTGACAGCCGATGACATCTTTGCTGATTATAAGAGGAAGTATTTGCCATGAACGTTATCTCTTATATGCCACCTGCTGACTCCGTCCGTGCTGTCATTGACCTGTTTGCTACGCAGCAGCCAGAGCAGCCTTTTGTTTTGTTTCCGGAGACGGGGACTCAAGTAAACTATGCCCAATTGCAGCAGACTGCGCAGCAGCACAGTCGCTATTTCAAGGCCCTGGGATTGAACAAGGGTGATACCGTTTCCTTCATGATGGAAAACGGTCAGGCCAGTCTCGAGCTGTTTCTGGCGACGTTGTATTGTGGCTGTGTGTCTTCACCTTTAAATCCGGCCGCAGGGCAAGACCAGATCGAGTACGTGCTGGACCATTCCGATACCACCGTGGTGTTTGTTTCTGAGAAGTATCAAGATCAGGTGGCCAAAGCCGCCGCTACGCTGGATCGTACAATCACCCTGATTGAGACTGATGTCGATCAGGGACCGAAGTGGCCACTGGAACCTGCCGCTGATGGGGATCAGGTTGACGTTGCAGCTGATGATGATGGCCTGCTGATGTATACCTCAGGTACCACCGGTCGTCCGAAAGGTGTGATTCTGACCAATAGAAACTTGTTGGCCGGCGGCATGAATACCGCCCGTGCACATGAATTAACGGCGCAAGACCGAACGCTTTGCGTGTTGCCGCTCTGTCACATCAATGCACAGTGCGTGACATTGATGGCACCGCTGGTAAGCGGTAGCAGCCTGGTACTGCCACACAGTTTTAGTGTGTCATCTTTCTGGGATTGGGTGATTAAGCATGACGTCACCTGGTTCAGTGTGGTACCGACAATTATCTCTTACCTGATGCACCATGAAGGCGAGTTGAGCGGTGATGCGTTAAAGGCTGCACTGGATAAGGTACGTTTCGGGCGTTCTGCGTCCGCGGCATTGCCACCTGCACTGCATGCCGGTTTCGAGGACAAGTTTGGTATCCCTATCGTAGAAACGATGGGCCTGACGGAGACATCCGCACAGATCCTCTCCAACCCGATGCCGCCAAAGCAGAATAAATACGGCTCTCCTGGTATTGCATTCGGTACCGAGATCAAGGTAGTCGACGAGCAGGGTAATACCCAGCCGGCGAATGAAGAAGGTGAGCTGATGGTACGCGGTGATTGTGTCATGCGTGGTTACTATAAGAATCCTGAAGCCACGGCCGAAGCACTCGAGTCGGATGGCTGGCTACATACCGGTGATTTGGCGAAAAAGGATGAGGATGGTTTTATCTTTGTAACTGGCCGCCTCAAGGAGTTGATCATCAAGGGTGGGGAAAATATAGCCCCCCGTGAGATTGATGATGCTCTGTATTCCCACCCAAGCATTATTGAAGCAGGAGCCGTCGGTGTTGATGATGAGCATTATGGACAGGAAGTAATTGCCTGTGTCGTGGTGAAAGAGGATGCCGTGGTGACAGAGCAGGAATTACGAGACTTCTGCTGCAATAAGCTGGGTAAGGTTAAAACACCGAAGCACATCTTTTTCTTCGAAGATCTGCCAAAGGGGCCTTCGGGCAAAGTGCAGCGTTTGAAATTGGTGGATCAGCTTAAGGCGCGTAATGCACTTGGCTGATCAGGCGGTAACAACTAAATAACGTTGTGTAAGGGGTATTCAATGGCCAGGGACTGGTAATAGAAAAGGGTGCATGAACTTCGGTTTTGTTTGTCCCCTGATGCAAATCTGAAACTGTAAATAGAGCACTGTACGTCTGCCTTTTACCGGCTCCATTGGAGCCGGTTTTTTTTGCGTAGCGGATATCGATTTTGTGACTTCGACAAGAATACCGCGCTATCGGTACAGTTTATTTGGTTCTTCGACGTTTCAAGTGGATTCCTGATTACCGACAAAGCTCAGTCAACCCTCAGCGCCTATACCTGAAATAATGGGGCATGAACAAACCATTAAATTCCAGAAAGACTATTCCTGATGAGTCTCTAATGCTGGCTGAACCATATTAATAATCAGGAGATTATTTATATGAAAAAAACGAGTGGATGCTTACTTGGCGCGCTACTTTCTGTGTGCTCTGTGCCTGCTTTTGCAAGTCATGGGCATACTGAGATAACAGGCGAGGTACTTGAAAAAGTCAGTGTGCAGTTCAAATGGTTTCATCAGTTTCAGTTCGCAGGTTATTACGCCGCCAAGGAACAAGGTTTCTACGCAGACGAGGGGCTGAATGTTGAATTACGTGAACTTTCACCAGGGCGCAGCGTTGTTAGCCAGGTCATATCAGGTAAGGCCGATTATGGCGTCGGGGACTCGGGAATTATCGCCGATTATGCAAATGGCACTCCCCTCAAGGCCCTGGCGGCTATATACCAGCATATCCAAACCTATGTTCCTAAGCCGGAAACTTCCGGTAGCCAAGCCGCAGGACGATTCGGTAAGAAAGATTTTCATTATGTCACTGAGAGTGATGAGTACCTCTGCCCAGCCAATGATCGGCTGATATGGCGTATGACTACTGAGGAGAAAGGCAGAAAGCTACATCGTTACTGGAGTTCAAACTGCCAGACCTGCCAACTGAAAGCGCAATAACTACTAAAATGTCAGTTAGATAGGAAATGGGGAGGGTGAGATACCGTGCCAACCTCAAAGCAGTAAAACGCGCATGCGTGTATTCAGGGAAGGTAAAAGTACGTGTTTCAAATAAAGCTTTCACCATCAGTAAGTTATACTTCCTTCACTGCTTTTTCGCAGCAGCAAAACGCGCACGCACAGTATTAAAATGTTAGAGCGCCAAGCGAAGCTTGGTGCATCTTGTAAGGTGAAA
>JBALVQ010000152.1:0-4230 GCA_036960915.1 Amphritea sp. | reverse complement strand
GCAAGAAACATACTATGAGCATAGCTCACCAACTGCTAACCCCAACAGAGCCCACCTCTCGTAATGCCATCCTGACACAGATTTGGATTGCCATGATTAGCTATCTGTTATTGGCATATGTACAACATTGCGCCCGAGAAGGCTGGTCAGTGCAACGTATTTTGCGGGTGTTACAGATGAGCTTATTTGAGAAAAAATCGATAAGCGAACTGCTAAATCCGGTCCCACCAGACAAACAAAAAAGCGACCCTCAAATGAGGATCGCTTTATGACTAAAATTTATGGGACAGCAGTGATCCTAGGATACCTTTCTTCTATTTCTTCAACCGGTGATTATCTACTTGGCACTTTCAAAAGCAGGAGCATTAGGTAGATCACGCATCAGCAAGGCATATTCCATATCGGCATCAACGCTGACAGGAATTCGCATAAAATGTCCGGAACCCGGCGCACAATCTTTGGCCACACCCTGCAGATTTTCCATCTGCTCCAGCTTGAACTTCTGGTTGCCCGATGGCGTCATCAACTCCAGGGTATCCCCCACCATAAAGCGATTCTTCACCTCAACATCAATGGTGCCCCGCTGCGGATCACGGCCGATAATCTCGCCGACAAACTGCTGGTGCACACCGATTGAATTGCCGGTTTCATAGTTCTGATATTCATCATGCACATGGCGACGGTAAAAGCCTTCGGTATAACCACGGTTAGCCAGGTTCTCCAGCGTATCCATCAGCCCCATATCGAAAGGACGGCCTGCAGCGGCATCATCAATTGCCTTGCGATAGGCTTGTGCTGTACGCGCAACATAGTAATGTGACTTGGTGCGGCCCTCGATTTTCAGCGAGTGAACACCCATTTCGGTGAGGCGATGCACATGCTGAATCGCCCGCAGATCCTTGGAGTTCATGATATAGGTACCATGCTCATCCTCGAAAGCCGGCATGTATTCACCCGGACGGGTTTCTTCCTGCAGCAGGTACATCTTGTCTGTCGGCTCACCTATGCCAAGATCTGTTTGAATAACCGGCTCTTTGGGATCGAAATTCTGCACCGGAATCAAATCGCCGTTTTCATCCTGCGTGGCCTCATGGGCATCATACTTCCAGCGACAGGAGTTGGTACAGGCGCCCTGGTTCGGATCACGGTGGTTAATATAACCAGACAGCAAACACCGACCCGAATAGGCGATACACAGAGAGCCATGGACAAACACTTCCAGTTCCATCTCAGGACATCTCTCGCGGATTTCAGCCACTTCATCCAGTGATAGTTCACGGGACAGGATGATCCGCTCAATACCCGCCTGATGCCAAAACTTCACACTCGCCCAGTTCATGGTATTACTCTGTACAGACAGATGCACCGGGACATCGGGCCAGTGCTCCTTAACCATATAAATCAGGCCTGGATCAGACATAATTAACGCATCCGGTCCCATCTCAATCACCGGACGCAGGTCATCGATGTAGGTTTTCAGCTTGCTGTTGTGTGGCATGATATTACTCGCCACATAGAGCTTCTTGCCCTGCGCATGAGCAAGAGTGATACCTTCGCGAAGGTTATCAAGATTGAAATCATTATTGCGGACACGCAAGCTATAACGCGGCTGACCGGCATATACAGCATCTGCACCATAGGCAAATGCGTATTTCATATTTTTCAGCGTTCCCGCTGGAGAGAGTAATTCTGGTTTAAGCATGCTAATTCACAAAATAGAAATTTAGATGGGAGTCTGCAGCCGGCTTAAGCCATATCCTGCAGAGGTATTTCAAATAGCGGCGTATAAATTGAGCCCCGCTCGCCGGGCTTGCTCTGAAATAAAATAACGGAATCCGCCAGGCTATATAGATCCAGGCCCGGCCAGGTTTCCGGCGGGACAAAGCTGTTTTTAGCCGGCAATCGTCCCAGGGTGATATGCGGTTTAAAGTCTTCTTCTTTAAACTCGATACCTGCTTCCAGCGCAATTTCCATCATGACACGATTCAATGCTCTCAATTCATCATGATCAGGGCTTAGTGCCGCGATCAGTGACAGAGAATCATTCAGCGGATAATACTCCGCAGTATTGATATGCACCTGAAACGAGCTCACATTGGCCAGCTTTTTTTGCGCAATCGCTTCCAGCTGGTCCACGCTTTCCAGGGCTATATTGCCGAGAAAACAAAGCGTAAGGTGATAGGATTCTGAGTCCACCCAATTTACTTCGACTTTCTTATCATACTGGCACAACGTATCAGCATGATCAGCCAGCCATCGAGCAACTGCATCAGGCAACGCCAGTGCAAAAAATGCACGAATTTCCATTAGCGCGATATCTACCTCATAAAATTTGACGCACTATTTTGCCTGCCAATGCCCTACAGCGCAATCAATAGCTGATCAAAAAACACACAAATTTATCCAGCCGCCCTTGCTCTTACCCGCTTTTGCGAGGCAAGTGCCAGAATACGACGCAACCAAGCTGCAATACTAGGATAGCGGTCAAAATCGTAGCCCGCCAGTTTTGGCCAGGCGAGCACACCGCCAGCGTGAATATCCACCACCGTGAGATGATCCGCCGCCAGGAATACACGCCCTGCCATATGTGCTTCAAGTACCGGCATAAACCGATCTATCAACTGAGATAACTTAGCCATTTTATCGTTATCAACCTGACCGTCTTTGGCATACTTTTGCATCAGCAGCATGTCCAGGGCCGGTGCCTCAATCTGATTACTGATAAACAGTGACCAGCGAAACAGTTCGGCCTCCTGCTCGAGCGTTTGCACCCAGAGCTTTTCAGCACCATACTTGCGAGCCAGATAAAACAAAATCGCCTGTGTTTCCCACAACACCAGATCGCCATCAACAAGCGTTGGCAGCTTACCAGTAGGATTCAGTGCCTTATATTCTTGCGTCTGAGTTCCCTGGCTGCGGGGCAACATATCCACTGACTCATACTCCAGCCCCAACTCTTCCAGCGCGCACATCACCATACTGGCACGGGAAAACACACCGCCATAGACCTTGATCATAAACCGTTCCTGAAAAAGCTTAACGCTTACTGCAGCTGTTCGACTTTCAGTTGCATATTATTCAACTTCTGGCGAATCTGTAACAACTCTTTATTCAGCTGAATACGCGAGCCGTCGATCGCTCTAACGGCCTGCTCATTAACCCTTACCCTGCGTTCCAGACCAACGCTGGCATTGCCATTGGATTGTAACGCTGTAATCTGTTCAGCAAAGCCTGAAAGCAACCTTTTATGCTCAGCCTGCTGTAGCTCAAGCGATTCTTCCAACACCTGGATTTCGGCTCTCAAGGATGCCATATTCTTGTTAACGGTTGCCAAACCGGAATCTGCGTTCTTAATTGCAGCTAATCCCGAAGCAGTTTTCTTATTCGCCTGCTCCTGTGTTTTCAAGCTTGCCGCCAACGCCTTAATGCGCTTATCCTGCGCTGCAGCCGATGACTTGGCCTGTTTATCCTGCTCTTTCGCTGCTGCACGGCTTGCCGTCAGCTGCTTTTCCTGGTCTTTTGCTGCTGTACGGGTTGCCGCCAACTGCTTCTCCAGTTCGGCAATTTTAGGGGTATTACGCTGATGCGCTATAGCCCATAACTTGGCTATCTCGGAATCCAGCTGCTTATCCTTCACCGCTGCTGCCGCGCTCTGCTTTTTCACATTATCCAGAAGCGACTCACCGGTTTGGGTCGCACTGCTTTCAGCAACCTGCAACAACTGCTGCAGCTCTAATACTTTCTGCTCTAATGTGCGTTGCGATTCATCCTGGGCCAGCAACTGCTGATGTTGCATATACCCCCAATAGGCCATCCCCCCAACAGCAGCAGCCAACAGCAGCATAATCAGAAATGTCAGCCCGCCTCCAGATGCCGGAGCACTGCGCACATTATCCCTTACACCAGCCCCGCCAGAGGCTCCACTTGCTACTGACTCAGAACCGTTCGATTGCTGACTGCCCTGTTTTTTTCCACCAGCAGCGTTAGGATCCCACTCTGCAGGGCCAAAACTTGGGAGTTCCAGATCTTTATCCTGATCACGCATCAAAAATCGCCTCTTTCCTTTCGCTAATCTAGAAATAAATAATATACCGGCGAAGTTTACAACATTTACGTTACTCCATGCCGCTTTTTCAGTGGCTGGTGGCTAGTGGCTAAACCGCATCGCAAGCGATACTAGCTAGTTCCCATCCATAAACGTAACGTACTGATATATAGACAAAAAACAGG
>JBALVQ010000045.1:37769-48289 GCA_036960915.1 Amphritea sp. | reverse complement strand
TATCCTTGGCGCGGTTAGCAATCTTGTCTTGCATGCGCAGCAATTCCAGCAGATCGGTACGCGCTACCGGCAGGAAAATGCTGTTTGGCAGATTCTGGCGAACTTCTTTTTTCATTACATCTGCTTCATTTTCCAGCATAGCGATCTTCTGTTGTACCTGTTCAGCGGTGGCCCAATCATCAGCCATCACTGCATCGAAGAACGGAATCAACTCAATAGCACAGGATTGCGCCTTGGCAATGTGCTCTTGCATGGGTTTGAACGGAGAGCGAGCAAACATCTGCAAAATAGGGTTGTTTGTGACCATAAATGCACCTGGTTAGAAGCGTAAAATTTGCGCGAGTATACGCGGCCCTTTCATCTGTTTGTAGTCAAAATAAAACATTAACGTCACACATTTGTCATAAATTATAGTTTTTGACCTGGTAAATGGTGGTTGTTGCTGTTCTAACTTTATGAAAAATAAGATTTTAACTAATGATATTACAGTTATGTTAAGGATTTGTTACAACCGGTTTGTGAAGAAAAATATCGAGACAAAATGACTGTTTTGGTAAGCTTGAGAGAATAGTCAGCCGCGATAGAGAGTGCATGGACATATGCTCACCCATCTGATTGAAAAGCTTCCGGAAAATTTGCAGTCAATTCTTTCTCACAACTGGGCCAAAATTGAACCCCTGCAGCCTTCATGGGGCGAGTCGCCAGAGCGATTCACCGATGATCTGGCGCGGGTATTAACAGGCAGTGATTTTGTTACCCTACAGTTTAGTCGTGATGCGACATTACTGCAGGAACTGCTGGCGTCTGGTGACCTTTATCGGGGCTATGAGTCCGGCGAGTATGCACGAAAGCTGGCCGAAAAACTGACCATTGCTGATACTGAAGTGCTGCTGCACATGCTGCTACGTCAATTCAGGCAGCGTGAAATGGTACGCATTGTCTGGCGGGATCTGACGCGTATCGCCGATATGCGCGAGACTACACGGGATTTGTCTGCGCTTGCTGATGCCTGTATCGATCAGGCGCTACAGTGGCTATACAGCGAATACTGCAATAAGTGGGGAACGCCGCACTCCCTGGCTAGCGAAGATCATCCGGCACAACCGCAGCAGCTGGTGGTGTTAGGGATGGGCAAATTGGGTGCCAATGAACTCAACCTGTCCTCGGATATCGATCTGATTTTTGCCTACCCGGAAAAAGGTGAAACGCAAGGCGGGCGGCGTTGTCTGGCCAACCAGGATTTCTTCAGTCGCCTGGGACAGAAGCTGATTCAGGCGCTGGATAATATCACCGCCGATGGCTTTGTGTTCCGTACCGATATGCGTTTGCGACCCTACGGTGCCAGTGGACCTTTAGTCTGCAGCTTTGCTGCGATGGAAGAGTACTATCAGGATCAGGGCCGTGACTGGGAACGTTACGCCATGATTAAGGCCCGTGTTGTCGGCGGTTGCATGACCGCCGGAGCTGAACTGCTGATTATGCTACGGCCTTTTGTGTACCGTAAATATATCGATTTCAGCGCTTTCGATTCGTTACGCTCCATGAAGGAGATGATCAACCGTGAGGTGCGTCGTAAAGGTCTGCATGGCAATGTGAAGTTGGGTTCGGGCGGTATTAGGGAAGTAGAATTTATTGCCCAGGCTTTTCAATTGATTCGTGGTGGACGTGATCCTCGCCTGCAGCAGCGAGAGCTGTTGAATATTTTACCGCTATTGCCGGAAACCGTTGGCATGCCAAAAGAAGCGGTTGCCGAACTGACAGACGCCTATATTTTTCTGCGCAATGCTGAACATGCGATTCAAGCTGTAGCGGATCGCCAGACCCAGGAGCTACCCACCGATGCGAGCGAGCAAGCGCGTCTTGCTTATAGCATGGGCTTTACTCAGTGGGATGACTTCATGGCAGAACTGGATGCACAGCGCGGCAAGGTGATTGAACATTTTGCCCAGGTAATTGCGCCAGCTGAAGGAGAGGATAGCGATCAGGATAAAGATGCAGCAGTGGAGTGGTTATTGTTGTGGAATACCGAGCACGATGAAGCTGACGGTGTTGAGTTTTTCTCCGAGCATGGCTTTGATGACCCTGCCGCAGCCTGGAAAGCATTCAGTAATCTGAAAAGCAGCCGCGGTGTTCAATTGATGCAATCGGTTGGCCAGGAACGGTTATGTGCAGTGTTACCAAAGCTGATGAGCGAAGTGATTGCTGTTGGTAACTCTGCAGAAACTCTCGGCCGCGTCTTGCAGCTGATACAGGCGATCATTCGCCGTTCAGCCTATCTGGTGTTACTGGCAGAAAATCCGGGTTCAATGAAACAACTGGTCAGGCTCTGCTCGGCCAGCGCCTGGTTTGCCGAGACATTATCAAAGCAGCCGGTATTGCTGGATGAGTTGATTGATCAACGCACCCTTTACTCGCCACCGACGAAGGATGAGTTGCGCACTGAGCTGCGTCAGCAGCTGTTAAGAATTCCGGAAGACGATGTTGAACAGCTGATGGATGCATTGCGCTATTTTAAGAGCGCGCATAGTCTACGGGTAGCTGCTTCTGATATTACCGGCGCCTTACCTTTAATGAAGGTGAGTGATTACCTGACCTGGCTGGCTGAGTCGATTCTTGAAGTCGTACTGGAAATCGCCTGGCGTCTCATGGTCGAGAAACACGGTGCTCCGCTGAAGGCGCCGGGCGTACCTTGTGACCCTGACTTCATCATTGTCGGTTACGGCAAGATGGGTGGGATTGAGCTCTCCTATGGCTCTGATCTGGACCTGGTGTTTGTGCATGATGCCGACGCCAACCTTTATACCGATGGTGCTAAGTCGATCGCTAATTCCGTGTTCTTTACCCGTCTGGGACAGCGGATTATTCACATCCTGAATACCTTTACCTCCGGGGGACAGTTGTATGAAGTGGATATGCGCCTGCGGCCGTCAGGTAATTCCGGACTGCTGGTTAGCTCCCTAAAGGCGTTTGTCGAGTATCAGCAGCAAGAAGCCTGGACCTGGGAGCATCAGGCCCTGGTACGTGCGCGGGTTATTGCCGGTTCAGCGGAACTGCAAACCCGATTTGAGAGCGTGCGGAGTAACATTCTGAGCCAGCAGCATGATCCGGTACAGCTGGCTGAAGAGGTCGTAAAAATGCGTGAGAAGATGCGTGAGCATCTAGGTACTTCCGGCAAAGAGGAACAAGCACTGTTTAACCTGAAGCAGGATCGCGGTGGTATCGTCGATATTGAGTTTATCGTCCAGTACAGTGCCCTTGCTTATGCGCAGCAATTCCCTGAGCTGATCGAGTTTACCGATAATATCCGCATACTTGATGCGATGGAGCATGTTGGGGTAATCAGTCCAGAAGATGCCGAAATACTGCGCGAAGCATACAAAGCTTACCGTGCTTTTGGCCACCGACAGACATTGCAGGATAGATCAACAATTGTGAGTGATCATGATCTGGAAGATTATCGCCATGAAGTCAGCCGGATCTGGCAGGCTCAGGTCGAGTCGCAGCGCAGCGCATAATCATCGAATCCTGCTCCTGTGCATCCATGCACTCGCAGGCCCTTTCTTGTTAAGGAGCAGCGTTGATGCACAAAAAAACGCGCCCCAAAGGCGCGTTCTGTATTAGCAAGCCGCGTTCACGCGGCGCTCCAGCCCTTAGTAAAGCTGAATAGTTAAATGCTGGTGAGCCAGCCGTGGGTATCTTCAGCTTTACCCCACTGGATATCATTCAGCGCCTGACGTAGCTTAGCTGTTGTTGCGCCAACCTCACCATTACCTATTTTATATTCCTGGCCATTGTGAATCAGCGTTCCAACAGGTGTCAGTACAGCGGCGGTACCCGACAGAGCGGCTTCGCAACCCGGTTTTGCGGCGCGCTCTAACAGTTCTTCAACCGTTAGCTGGCGCTCAGATACTTTCATACCCATATCGCGGGCGATTGTCAGGATTGAGTCGCGGGTGACGCCGTGCAGGAAGCTTTCATCCAGTGCTTTAGTGATTATTTCGTCACCGTCGATAAGCAAGAAGTTGGCAGCACCTGTTTCCTGGACATCACCGTTTGGACAGAACAGTACCTGATCGGCTTGAATCTCTTCTTTGGCCTGCATAATGGGACGCAGGGCGCTGGCATAGTTGCCGCCACTCTTGATCATACCCATATGCGCAGCGCAACGTGCACCATTTTCTTCTAGCAGTAAGCGCAGAGTGCTGACGCCGCCAGAGAAGTAATCACCGACAGGCGACAGCAGAACATACTGGCATGATGTGAGTGATGGTGAGGCTGCTTTGCCGATGGCCGGTTCTGTACCAAAGTGTGTTGGACGGATATACATCGAGCCTGGTGGCTGGGGAACATCGTCTGCAAAACGGGCAACGATATCGAGGATCATTTGCTCGGTAGCCGCCTTATCAATTTCTGGCAGAGACAGTAGATGGCTGCTCTGAGCAAAGCGTTCGATGTTGCGATCCATACGAAAAATTTTGATCGATCCATCGGCGTGACGAAATGCCTTCAGACCTTCAAAGCAAGTGCTGGAGTAGTGGAGTACATGCGCGCCCGGATGAAGTTGAATACTGTCACTGGCGACGATTTCCGTCTTGCTCCAGCTTGTGCCGTCAAACCAGGAAATTGCCATTTCAGGCATAAAAACAGTACCAAAAGCTGCCATTGACCACCTCGAAAAAAGTAAAGATTAAAACTGGTTGGTTCGCAGCGGCCCATACCTATTCTTC
This sequence comes from Amphritea sp., assembly GCA_036960915.1. Taxonomy (GTDB): domain Bacteria; phylum Pseudomonadota; class Gammaproteobacteria; order Pseudomonadales; family Balneatricaceae; genus Amphritea. The sequence continues at coordinate 43,562 of JBALVQ010000045.1, read as the reverse complement.
GCAGCGACTCAAGCCATAATACAGGAGGATGATGATTGTAATCACCAATGCCGGAAAAGGGAATTGTCTGGACTCACAAAAGCCATTAATTATGCTACTTTGCCGGATTCTTGTAGGGAATGCCGCAGGATTGTTTCGCACCGCTGTCGATCTGCATGGATCAAAAGTATAATGAGCCGGACTTTCTCAATGGCCGACCATATATGGCGCTGAGCGAGCATGATAAGATTATCTTTTTACGTTCTGATGAGTGCCTGAAGGCTGGAAACCCACGGATAGCCGTAAGTCAGGGAATATTCGATATTGGTTAAGACCCCGTGGCGGGTTTATATAGAGGCTTATTGGTTGTTAAACGTCTGGATTATCAGTGATGGCAAACCAGGGCATCTGAACCAGAGCCTGGGGCTGGTGGAAGCCATGCAGCGCCTTAAACCGGAAGCTGTGCGCTATCAACAGTTGCCCCCCCTTAGTGTTTGGCAAGCGTTGCCCGCTTTATTGACCGGCAAGCTGAGTATTGCCGTTGATGAACTGCCGGATCTTGTCGTGGGTGCTGGCCACTCTACACATCTATCCCTGTTGGCCGTTGGCAGAGCAACTGGCGCTAAAACGGTGGTTTTGATGAGCCCTTCATTGCCGTTAGGCTGTTTTGATCTGGCTTTGATTCCAGAGCATGACAATCCCAAGGCCTGTGCCAATGTAATTCCCACTGTCGGTGCTTTAAACCGCATGCTGCCAGCTAAAGAAAAACGCCCGGATAGCGGTATGCTGCTGATCGGCGGCCCTTCCAAGCACTTTGTCTGGGATGAGTCCCAAGTGCTTGAGCAGGTAGGCGCATTGATAAAAGATAGTCGCCGACACTGGCTGTTGACGACTTCTCGACGTACGCCTGATAGTTTTTTAACCGCCCTTGCGAAGCTGGATACCGGTAATGTTGATGTTGTCCCTTTTGCTGAAACCGATGCCAAATGGCTGGTTAAGCATTTACCGGAACAGCAGGTTTGTTGGGTTACCAATGACAGCGTGTCGATGATTTATGAAGCGTTGAGTGCCGGTTGCCGGGTCGGGGTTGTCGAATTGCCGCATCGGGCTGAAAATCGAATCGTGACAGGTATCAGCCATTTAATCAGCCGTGGTTTGGTGGCGACGTCTAATGATGCTATGCAAGCAACAGTTGCTTTGCATGGCAGTAGCTTCAACGAAGCGCAGCGCTGCGCCCAGGAATTGATAAGGTTATTAGAGCGATGAAAGTTGTACAAATTCTGCCTAATCTTGAGGCTGGCGGTGTCGAGAGAGGTACTCTGGAGGTCGCCAAGGCGTTGGTGGAAGCCGGTCATGAATCGCTGGTAATCTCTGCGGGTGGCCGCATGGTTGAACAGCTTGAAGCCGAAGGTAGTGTACATCAATACTGGGATCTGGGCAGGAAGTCATTGCTCACTTTTCGCCATATCTGGGCTTTACGACGCTGGATAAGCGCCCAGGCACCAGACATCCTGCATGTCCCTCCCGCATGCCGGCCTGGATAGTCTGGTTTGCCTGGAAAGGTTTATCGGCAGATAAACGCCCCAAGCTGGTGATGACTGTACACGGGCTTTATTCGGTTTCCCGTTATAGCGCCATTATGACCCGGGGGGAACGGGTTATCGCTGTTTCGAAAACGGTACGCGGCTATATAGAAAAGAACTATCCCGATACCGATATGAATAAAGTAACGGTGATTAACCGCGGGATCGATCCTGAAGACTTTCCACGTGGCTATCAGCCATCGAGTCAGTGGGTGTAATGCTGGCGTGACGAGTATCCTCAGTTAACCGGTAAGAGAGTACTTACTATTGCGGGACGCCTAACGCGGCTGAAAGGCCATCATGATTTCATTGAGCTGGTTCGGATGCTTAAGCAGCAGGGGGGAGCCCGTGCACGGGTTAATTGTTGGTGGCGAAGACCCCAAACGGCAGGCTTATGCGCAAGAGCTGCGCGCAAAAGTTAAACAGCTTGGTCTTGATGATGAGATAACGTTCACGGGTAATCGCTCTGATATATGGGACGTTTATGCAGTATCGGACCTGGTATTATCATTATCCACAAAACCGGAGTCTTTTGGTCGAGCGGTGCTGGAAGCACTAAGTCTTGGCGTGCCGGTGGCGGGATATGATCACGGTGGCGTTGGTGAAATATTAGCTACACTTTATCCACAAGGGCGGGTGCCGTTGGGAGATCAGGCTGCATTGTTTTCGATCTCTAATCAGCTTCTCGACGAGGTGGGTGCAATCAAAGAAAATACGCTGTTTCTGCGTAGCGACATGCTGGAGAGGAATGTCGCCTTATACGAGAATGTCTGCATGTGAAAGTGGTGATGTTTATCGCGTCCAGTCGTTTTGGCGGTGCCGAGAAGGTTGTTGTCGATCTTAGTAACGCGCTGGCTTTGCAGGGTGTTGAAGTCGTGGTTGCCGCCTTTGATTGGAGTGTATGGCTCAGCAGACTGTCCGATGATATTAAAGTGCATCGACTCACCAGCAGCCAGGGGAGGTACAATCCTCGGCTGTATTTGCAGTTGCGCAAGATTATCATCAGTGAACGTCCTGATATCGTCCATTCTCATGGAGCGAAAGGTTCAGAAGTAATTTCCAGAGTGGCTACTCTCACGCCCATTTAGCAGGTTGCTACAAAGCATAACTCCCGTAAAGGCGGTGCTTTTCAAGACACTTGTTGCGTCCACCGGTGCCATGCAGCCCGATCGATAGCTTTTTCTTCATGATCAGGATTCAACTTGACTGAGTGCGTGCAGCCAGCCTCTAGCCTCTTCTGAACATCACTTTGGTCGCTTAGCCCAGATGCAGTGATTTCTGGTGTATGGATGAATAGAAACGGTGGCGTATCCTGTTGATTGATCTCGCTGTGCCGATGCTCATGGTTATACCAGTCCATAAATCGCTTATCCGAGGCTCGAGTTCTGTCAGGTCGGTAAAGCCTTCCTGGGGTCATGTCAGGCGAAACTTCAGAGTTCGAAACAGTGACTCCGAGTATGGATTGTCGCTGCTAATTTACGGGCGGCTTTGCGACGGGGTAGCGCCCAAATTATCCGTGTGGAGACAGGCCGCACGAACTGGGTGGTGATTTATTCGAGCCGGCTGTCATAGCGGATGTTAACCTGGAAATGCGTCTGGCGAATGAAGCCATCTTCGGACCGATCGCACTGTTCTTCCGCTTTGAAGTTGAAGAGGAAGCGGTAGTTATGGGCAATGATACTGAGTACGGTCTGGCTGCTTGCTTCTTTACTCAGGATTCTGCCCGTGTATTCCGTGTCTCAGAAGCCTTTGTATGCAGTATGATAGCGTAAAATGAAAGTATTCTATTTACTAAACTGGCCCCGTTTCTGGGGTGTTAATGAGTCCGATACGGGCAGTGGAGGTTTTAAGTAAGGGATTGATGATTTCATGGAAATGAAGTACATCCTGATGGGTGGGCTGTAGCTCCGGCGTAATTGTTTCTGTATATCTATTCCGCTCTCGATCCCGTCCTGCTCCGGACTCTGGATTGTGCAGTGTTTTATCCTTGAGATACCGGCAGCGTTGTATCGTTTTGTGATGTATCATGACGCCTTGGAGTTTTTGTTTCTCGCGTCGTCTTTGTTTCAATTGGATGTTAAATTTTTCATTAAGAATCATCTGTTTAAGAGTACAAAAGCTATTTGTTTTATCTGGTTTATGGAAGTATTTAGTTTATGAGAATTACTCAAATTATGCTGAGTAAGGGGTTTGGCGGAGCTGAGCGCTCGTTTGTGGATACAGCGCTGGCATTGGCCGCACGAGGACACGAGGTGCAAGCTATTTGCCATACCCAGTTCATAAAACGCGGGTTATTGGAAAATATACCGGGAGTTCGGCTTGAAACGATCAAGTCGGGCGGGGAACTTGACTTCATTACCCCACGTCGTATCGCAAGGTTTATTCGTAAATTCCAGCCGGAAATTGTGCATACACAACTGAAACGAGCTGCATGGCATGGTGGTAGGGGGGCGCACATGGTAGGTGTTCCTGTGGTATCAAAACTACACAACTATGTTCAACTCCAACGTTATCGCTATGTGCATACCTTAATTGGCACAACGGAAGATCAACGGCAACATGCTTTAAACCTAAGTTGGCCCGCAAACCGAGTTACTGTGATTCCCAACTTTTCACGTATTAAACCTGTGGATGTTGTTCGCCGTCCTGAGTCGAGGCCGCTTCGCCTGTTGACCTATGGGCGGTGCGTTCACAAGAAAGGATTCGACGTACTATTGAAGGCATTTAAGAAGCTTTTGGATAGCGACGTGGATGCTATTTTGACGATTGGCGGGAGCGGTCCAGAAACAGAGGTCCTGTCGACGTTGGCGGAGACGTTAGGTGTGGCCGATAAGGTTAATCTTGGAGTGTGGATTGATGATGTAAGTGCGGCATTAGATCAAGCTGATATTTTTGTTTTGCCATCACGTGATGAACCGTTTGGTATTGTAATGTTGGAGGCGATGGCGCGCGGGCTACCCATCGTAACTACTCGCACACAAGGGCCTCAGCAGGTGCTAACCAATGATTTGGCCTATTTTGTAGAAATTGATTCAGTGGAGTCCCTTGCAAGCGGGTTGCTGGAGGTGGCAAATAATCCTGTTGAGGCTGAGAATAAAGCTGCTGCAGCCTTGGATTTGTATCGTACAACCTATCACGAGGATGCGGTATTGCCTCTATTCGAAGTGCTCTATGAATCGGTCTGTACGCCAACAGAGCAATAAGCTAAAACTGCTGTTGGGGAACAGTGGTAATCTGAATAGGCTCTATGTATTGAAGGGGTAGCTGCAAATGCTTTGGAGTGCAAGCTTCTGTGAGAGCATGGCAGAGCAGTTGGAAAGCTGGTGTCAGATAGCCTATCAGTCAAATATGCTCTACTTAAAAAGTTTGCAAAGTCTCTGAGGAAGCGCTGCATGGGGATCTGTAACTATGCTAAAACAAGCTAACCAGTGCCAGAGTCGAGGCTGGGAATGCCATTGCCTTCGGCAGTGACAAGCGGTTCCGATATTGAACGGTTTTAAACAGTGGTTTGAAAAAGCAGCAGCCCAAGCTTGCCCAAATCAAAAATGGGCTGTGCGGTTGGTTATGGCATGAATCAGTGGCCGAAGCTTATTTTCTATGTCGTTCGACAATAATATCGCGGAATGGATACCCGTCCGTTTGCCACAGGGTGTAAGAATTGAATGTTCTCTAATACACCATCCGGAGCAGAAAACAACGTGATAATCACTAGTCTGATATTCACTGCACGAGCCAGCAATCTGAATCCGTCGCGCTATCTGCGCGAGCTATTCCAGCGCCTGCCGAACCGGGATAATGGCGACGACCTCAACGCATTGATGCTCTGGAAAATCGTACTTGATTAAGTCATTGTGGATAGAAAGCGATGTTCAAATATAAACAGGCGAAAGAGAGAAGCCCTCACTGATGCCCCGGTGAGGTCAGGAAGTGGAAGCATGTCAGGGAAGTAGAGATAAATCCAGACAGGTCAGAACAGGGGTCCGAGAAGGTCGCATACAAAATGGTGACAACTATCTTGAAAAACGCCTAGGAGGCTGACCTACTGCGAAATCCACATTTCGGTCATATTTTCCGCTCATTTTTGTCAAATAGAACCACTATTCTTCGCAAATGACCGAAAAATCTGACTCAAAATGAGGCTCTCTCGCTACGCTCGCTATTCTCGGTCAGCCTCCTAGCGCCATCGCTTCGGCTTTCATGACACTGCGAAAGGATTGAGGCCAAGATGCGG
>JBALVQ010000045.1:0-37669 GCA_036960915.1 Amphritea sp. | reverse complement strand
CGAAGTCAGAGGACAGGGCGCCGCCGTTAAAATTGGCGCGGACGCTGAAACCGGAGGAAAGCGCAGCTGGGTTGGGGTAGAATCCGACATGAGCTAACCTTGTTTAGCTTCTTACGAAGCGTTATTGGCGTAACTCCCATTATATCAATGGGTTAAACAAGGTTCGCGCTTTTTTATGAATAATTCGGGCTAAAGGTATTTATAAAATCAATAAACGTACAATCCACCCCCTATCATCAGGCTATCTAATGAAGTTGAACACAGACTTATTCAACAACTTGTGGGAAAACAGCCAATTTTCTCAACAAAGCAAGATCTACACTTTCGCCAGCTTCGCCTGCTTGTTCATTGTGTCGGCCACATCGATAGTCACCGAAAAGTTTGGCGGCAAGTTTGCGCAACTATCAATATTAATAACCATAATTGGCTTATTAATCTATAACCGCTCTTATTTGCGTTCCTCAATCATATATCTGTTATTAGCATCAATTCTGGTCCAATTGTGCTCATGGCAACTCAGCCAACAAGCCGCCCCCGAACTTACAGAAACATCGGCCAAGGTACATAGGTTAGCTGCCTGGTTTTACATGATCCCTATCGCTTACTTACTTGGAGGCAGCCTAAAAAATACACTATTGGTATGGTCAATAGCCTTTCTTTCTCTTGCATTATCACCTTGGTTATCTGGTCACGGCTGGGCTGAAATAGTTAAAGGTTTGGCTGGCTCGAGAAGCGACTTGGGGCTCCACAACGCACAGCATACTTCGACCTTCTTTGCCTGCTCCTTATTAGCTTTTATTTGTTTTTATCATCGTATAACCAGCAACGGAAGAAGGCTATGGCGACTTATCATTTGGATTGCAGCCACCACCATTTGCGTCATCGGCCTTTATATTAGTAACAGTCGAGCTATATGGCTTGGTTTGGCGGTTTCACTGCCGCTATTACTACTATTTGCCTTAACAATCTTATTTAAAAGCTCTAATAAAAGGCCCTATAAAATTAGCTATCGCCACCTAACTATGGCAGTAGTGCTCTTAAGCCTTTTAGTATTTAGTAATCAAACAATCAAGGATGGCGTTTCTAAACGATTCAAAGGTGAAAAAGAGACAATAGTAAAGATTTTGAACGGAGAGCATAATTTCACTAGATGGGATAATAGCAGCATACGTTTTGCCACCTGGTTGGAGGCTCATGAATGGATAACAAAGAAACCATTTTTTGGCTGGGGCGGCCAGGGACGAAAGCTTGTGGTTCAAAACACCGAACAACTACCTAACACCTATAAGAATAAGAATCGTATACGACATCTACATAATAGTTATTTAGACACTTTAGTAAATTACGGCTTTGCTGGCTTAACCATCCTTTTATGTTTAGCTGGCTTTTTAATTTACGCTGCCCACTATGCATGGCGCCGAACAACTCTACCTACAGATATGCTGTTATTTACCTACACCTTCATAGCTTTCTGGGGAGTAATAAACAGCTTTGAATCGTATATGTTTTACTCAAGCGGTAAGTTTATATTTGGCCTCATTGGCGGCGGTATTTTAACGCTCTACTGGAAAGCCAAATATCAACCCACACCAACTGATTAACTCGCAAACACTCAACCTGGTAACAAGCCCCACAAATTATAGGCATCAAACACAGCCTTTAACTTGGCATCATTGCCATATTCTCTGGACTTATTAATCGAGGTAAGCGAGCCTACCTGAGAATTTTCTATGGTTAAAAACCGTGATTTCCAGTAACGCTCGTCATACACCGGTTGCGACTTGACCCCAGCCTTCATCGCCATCGCTTTCAGCCAAATATCATCAGCACTGGGCGCTAGCGACATAAATTGCTTTTGATTAAGCACCTCTTTGTCAAAACAACCCGGAAAGTACAACACCCCCCCATTGCCCGTCGGAAATAAATCAAATGCCGGCTTGGTTGAATTTACCGAGTGATGCCACTGTCTATAAGCTAAAGGTTTATTATTTGAATCTAACTGTATTCTATGCGCACGCTGGCAATGAATCACATCAGGGTGCCTTACATACGCACGATAAAGCTGATCAATCATGTCCTGTGGGTACATAATGTCATCATCAGTGGTTACAATGAGACTATCGGGATATTGTTCCAGCGTATAAATAATTTTTTTATAGCAACCAAGGTCACCCTCAACAAAGTGGATTTCAAGCCCACGCTCAGATTGCCGCTTCAAAATCTCTGGCAGCTCATCATAACCACCAGGGAAATTATCCCTGGAAAGCCACAACAATATCTTGTCAGCCCTTAACGACTGCTGAAAAAGACTTTCAATCGTTAAGTAAATATCATTAATACGGCGCTGATAACTGGTCAGCGAAACAACAATATTGTGAGCTTTATCATTCCCCACCCCCACACACACCGAATTCAAGGCTAACTGTTGATAGGTGATGGATGCCGCAACCGCTTTGTAATTATACAGGCTATCTAACTTTTTCTTTTTTCTTTTCTTTCTATATGAACTAAACACTAAAAGGTCCATTTCTCAAGGATGATGATTAATACCAGAAAAAAACTCAATGTATTGATCACAAATTCTTTCTCGGCTATATGTATCGAGATAATGCTTATAACCCCGTTCAGCCATAGCTTTCGCTGCCGACCTATCACCCAGCAATTGATTAATCGCAACCGTTAGCGCACCAACATCGTCGATAGGAGTTAACAAACCGGTAACACCATCTTCAATCAGCTCGCCGGGCCCCTGAGACATCGTCGCCACCATTGGGCACTGGTTAAACCAAGCCTCAGGCACAATACTACCCAGCCCTTCATGCCGGGACGGGCAAACAAAAACGTCAGCTGTTTTCATCAGGGCATTAACATCATTACGCCAGCCAAGAAACCGAACTCGCTGTTTTATACCCAACTCTTCGCACAGCGCCAACAAGGATTGCTTTTCAGGCCCATCGCCCGCCAACCATAACACTGCATCCGGTATGCTCGGCATAGCCCGCAACAAGATATCAAAGCCTTTATTGGCATGAAGCCTTCCCAAGGCGAATAAAATAGGTGCGCCGTTCGGGGTATCAAAACTAGATCGCTCTAAAGGATCAGCAATGGTTTCATCAACAAAATTGGGGATTTGAACAACACGCTCAGCCGGCATACCATTTTTTATCAGGTAGTCGCAGATGCCTTTGGTATTGCCTATCCAACAATCACAATGTTGATAGTTTTTCAGGTCATAATAATGCCCCAATCGAGCAACGAGCTTGTAATCTCCCGATGGGGTTAGTTTGGTTGGCCTATTCATATACGTAAGAACAATATCAGGCCGCCACTCTTTTAGTGCTTTCACATATTGCCGGTTATTGAAAAACTGCAATGGACCGCCGAGGCGAAAGGTACTGACCGGTACGCCGGCATCAGCCAAGATAGATTCACGCCGTTCATTAGCACGAGTAAAGGCATGCTGTTGCAACTGTGGGTACGCCGCCAATGATGCGACCAGCCGGGTATAAAAATTCTCAGCGCCACCAATGGGTGCACCGGCCATTACTTGGGCGACGCGAATAGCTTCACTCATACACTGCCTCTATCTTGTTGCGTCAATCCAGCCTGGCGCTTTTCATCACTGAGCCAACCGTGATAGCCCCATTCGCCATCGGTGGCCTTAATAGTTAACAATTTTTCTATGGCGCCATTTAAACGCGATGCTTTGCGAGCCGCTTTACGGCGGGCCATTGATTTACAATAGTAAGCAAAGGGAATTAAATCCGGCCAACCCAGCCCATCAATGACAACTAGCCGACTAATTTTCTCGCTCACCATTTGTACCACAATGTTGTGCAGTAATAAATTGCGGGAAGGGATAGCCAACACCTGCCAACGCTGACGAAACTGTTCTACGACGAGCTTTAACTCATCGGTATAGCCATACAACCAAAGATACTGCTTAAGCGACATGGAGATTTGCCCATCATCATCTCTTATCAGCTCAGAACACAAGCCTGGGCCGTATTCTGTTTCGAAATATCCATAGCAACGAGGCAATAACTCAAAGGCCTCATCCCCCACTAACCGTGCGATTCGCTGAAACACCAAAAATTCTTCGTGGTTATCGTCAAAGGAGGTGAGTGGTTTTAACTTAGCCAGCCCACGTTTTTTAGCGCGTTTGATCTCAGGAGTGCGGTCATGACGTGGCACTTTAATGCAACGCCGATTATCGCCTGGATCAACAAAGCACAACCGATTACCCCCTTGTGAAAAGGCCTGTTCTACAGCTCCTAAAGTTACGGTGCTTATCATTTCATATCCCAAACATAGGGGTGCGAAAAAGGCTGCTGCAGTGACGTCTCAACAATATATTGCGCATACAGTGTATTGTTTAATTCTTGATGATGAAATTCCCGCGCCCTGCTTGCCCAATGCTTACGCTTATCATTGTCGTGATGGAATTCACGGATTAGCTTAATCAGGCTATCGCTTGAGTCGAAATACACCAAACTCTCGTCGGGAAACAAGGTATCAAACTCGGCACTATCGTGAGTGAACACCAGCAAACCATTGCCCGCCATTTGCGCAATGCGGGCCGATGAATACCAGTGGTAAGCCTCTTGACGGTTGAGGTTCAAGCCCATTTTACTACTCGCCAACGCCAGATCGTAATCGCGACCCCAGGCGCCGGGCACACCAAAACTACCGGGAGTATAAAAATTAAGGCTATCGCTTAATTCATCATGTACTTGCTGCACGATCTGACCACGAGTGGTATAGGCTTCGGACTTGCTGCAAAAAATTAAATCGTGCTCTAGCTGATCTTGTTGTGACACATCAAAGGTTTCAATCGATGGATCAACCGGGTTGGGCATATGCAGTAAACGTGCGCGCTTACCGGTGAATCGCTCTAAATCTCGCTCGCCGGTGGAGACAAACATCGCATCGACCACTTCACAACGGTGCTCGATCTTGGCGGCATTTTCTGGCACAAATAAGGGGTCATTGTTGCAGCCTGCAATCACTACACCCGGCTTTATGCAACGAATTTCTTCCAAGGTCTCGTTGCTGATAATGTCGCAGTGACCCACAATCACCAACCCCGGGTCACAGGCCTCAACGGTTTGTAGCAAGCGTTTATTGGCTGCACGCTTACCTAAATCACGGATACCGAAGGGCGCTTCAAAAGCTGCCACATCACGATCACTGAAAGTCTGCACAAAGTGGTCGTTTTTAATCAGGCCGTAATAAAGCTTCTGCCCCCAACTGACACGGTTGTGGCCATACTTACGGAGCTGCTGATGTGCGACATGTAGGATACGCATAAAAAAACACTCATATTGGTACCGGTCGAAGGATATAGGATAGCCATTCAGAAATACAGTTCATAGCTCACATCTTGGTGACCGCTCGTTGCAACGGCTAATTTACAGTTAACCGCAGGCGCTCTATAATCCTCTGCCTAATTATGAATCAGGACCTACTAGCATGGCTTATCGCCCATCCCCTCTAGAAAGCCTTTTCGGCGGTGATCTATTTCGCTTACGCAACGCTCTACGCGCTATCACCAGCCTTCTTCTGAGCCTGATTCCCAACAAGAAAGCCCGCCATAAATTACGGGATAAAATTGACGACGCCATCATCAAATTCAACAATGACAAAATAGAATATTTTGTTAGCAATTATCCTAAAGTAAGAACAGAAGCAGAAACCATCAACCGCATCGTTGAACAAAAACTCAGTATTGCCCGGTATGGTGATGGTGAATTTAATATGTGTATCGGACGTAATAAATCATTCCAGGATTATGACGAAAACCTAGTTCAGCAATTAAAATCTATCTTAAAATCTGAAAATTCAAATGTTTTAGTTGGCATATACACCATTAAAAACTCAAAAGACCTAACAACGCTTATGAAAAAATTTGTAGTTAGGCGTGGCAATCGAGTATTACAGCTTTTTGATAACGCCAAAACTTACGACTCTTCCACCATAACCACTATCTTCCCAACAGAAAAAAAAGCATTCAATGAGCATGTCTCGTTACTAAAAAAGATATGGGACAAACGGAAGGTTTTATTTGTAGTAGGAAAAGACAGTCGTTTCTTCTATGAAGAAGAGCTTTTTGACAACATTAATCAGCATGAATTTATTTATGGCCCAGCGAAAAATGCTTTTTCGCATTACGACGACCTGATGGAACAAATTCAGCAATACGATAAAGATTGGCTAATAATGATTTCTTTAGGCCCAACGGCCACCATCATGGCTTATGATCTAGCAAAAAAAGGTTTTCAAGCTATCGACCTTGGACAAACCCCATCGAAATATCGCCGGGCTAAATATGGAGAACTCTATCCTGAAGGGCATCATCTACACTCAAAAAAATAAATCTTAAAGAAGAATATCCATAAAAACACATGAGACCATTATTTTAATAGGGGGTTAAACAACGGCGAAAGCCACTCAGCCCCATAAGTCGATAAATGATCATCATCTCTATAAATAGGGCTTCCGCCAACCATTACCTTACAAACCTCTTCGCATAAGTACTGTGCCGGCTTTAAAACATTAAAATCATAGCTTTCATGCAATCGATTTAAAATATTATCAAATGCCTGGGTTCGACGATGGTAGTCAACAATTCGCGGCTGAATGGCTATTTCTTTTGATAACAATATAGACGACAAAATCGCCCTAGGAACATGATGACCAATCTCAGGCACCTGGTTAACAACCCATAACCTCACCGAGCTTTCTTGCAGTTGTTCCATCAAGTCAGCCAAGCCTCGAGCAACAATTGTTGCTGGTTGGGTTAGCGCGCTATTTTTTAAGTCCACCAATGCTCTTACTCGACCATACTCATTGCCATAAAGTGACCCATTGACATGCATCGCCCATCGTGCCGCAATCACCACATCGGTAATGCCTTCTTCCGAAATCAACTCAAGGACATTACGGTTAAATTCGGCACAGGACATATTCGGCGCACCATTTCTCCGTGTCACCGTAATATGCGGCAGAGGAACACAGGAAGACTTTGACGCCAAATAACCCGCTGAACCAGTGTCTTTCGCTACTTTGTTTAACGCTGGCGCCAGCATTTCAGCATGGGAGTCACCCCACAACAAAAAAGTCTTTACAGATTGTTTTTGCTCACCCAACGTGCAAAGTGTTTGCACGTTGACGTCTTTAGCTTTGAGCTTACTGCACTGGTCATAGACCTTATGTTTATTGACACCATCGAAGACAAACTGTCTCAATCGGTCGTCGAAGCGCTCTGGAACGCCGTCCTTTATATCTATCACAGCACCTATGATTACCAAAACTAGGGAAGCCACAATGGCCATTCGAGAAATTACTGCGCGCTCTTTAATGATCGATTTCGTTCGGAACGGCTTCTCGATAAATTGCCATGAGAACCACGCCAATACAAACGCCACCACAATCAAAACGTACGCACTAACCGCTGAATACTCAACAAAGTAATAGTGCCTAAATGCAAACAACGGCCAGTGCCACAAGTACAAAGAGTAGGAAATCAAACCAACCAAAACGAGTGGTCGCAGTGCGAGCAGCCGAGAAACCGCGCAAGGTTTATTACTCCCTGCATAAATGATCAATCCTGCGCCAAAGCAAGGTAAAACAGCAGCAAGACCGGGAAATCGTGTCTCTGATGAATAGTCAAATATTGAATAGACAATCATCAATAAACCACACCAGGCCAATAATTCACGCCACTTATGCCCAATTACCGGAAACACACCTATAGCCAGCATAGATCCGAGCAACAACTCCCACGCCCTGTACTGCGGGAGAAAAAACGCAGCTTCAACCTCCTCTCTAACAACCCGTTCAGCTAGCAACAAAGAAACCAAAAACGTCAAGATCACCATATAGCCAGCAAACTTTATTGATCGTTTTAGAGCAAAACCCAGTAAAAAAGGAAACAACAGATAGTATTGTTCTTCGACTGCCAGCGACCAGGTATGCAGTAGCGGCTTTAATTCTGAAGGCCCATCAAAATAACCATTTTCCCCATAGAAATGTACATTGGATAGCATCCCCATGGTCGCCATCAGGCTCTGTCCAAAATCATTTAAATCTTTCGGCAGAAAACTAATCCAGCAAACCCCGGTAACAACAACCAGCATAAAAAATAACGCCGGAAAAATTCGTCGAATACGTCGGTCATAGAAATCTGCATAGCTAAAGGACTGACTGGCGATATCGCGATAGATAATTGAGGTAATTAAGTAACCAGAAATTACAAAAAATATATCAACGCCAACATAGCCTCCGGCGCACCACTCAACACCCGCATGGAACAACACGACTGGGATAATCGCCAGTGCACGTAAGCCATCTATATCTGCGCGGTATTTAAGAGCTGACATCAGCTATTCTTAGAGCTGTTGCTAGACGTCGAAGAATATGAGAGCGATAGCGCTTTTTCATAAACACCCAGCGTGTTGCTGGCCAGGGCATTCAAGGTAAAAGCCTCAGGCAGCTTAAATTCCGGACTATCCTGTAATAACTCCGTTACCGCTGCTTTCAGGGTAGACATATCATTTTGTGGCACCAAGCCCTGCGGCAAACAATCTCGCAGTGATTCTGCCGGGCCACCGCAATCAAAGGCCACCACCGGCACGCCCATTGCCATTGCTTCAATAACGGTGCGACCAAAAGGTTCGGGGTGCTGGGATAAATTACACACCACTGATGAGATCGCATACATATTGGTCATATCACTGCGATGACCAAGAAAGGTGATGTCGTTCTTCAATCTGGAACTGGCCACTTTATCTTTCAGCTCTTGCAGATATGCATCTTTGCCTGGCGTGGGATCGCCAACAATGATGCCATGGCAATCGCTGCCTTCTGCTTTTAACGCGGCAATCAATTCAATAAATTGCTCTTGCCCTTTCCAGCGGCTTAGCCGACCTGGCATCATAATCAGCGGTTTGCCTTTAAGCTGAGGATACTCCGCATGGAAGCTATCCAGCCACTGTTGATCAAGCTTAAATTCTCGATTGAATTGACGGGTATCCACCCCTCTATGCACCACCGTAATTTTTTGCGGGTCAATCTTCGGATAATTGCTAGTGATGTAATCGCGTACACAATAAGAAATCGCAATCACCCGATCTCCACATCCCATAATGGCACTGTATGGGCTGACTGAATATAAACCATGGAAGGTGGATACCAACGCCGGGCGCTTATTGACTGGAATTTTTTTTAATGCCAGCCAGACCATCCATGCCGGCACTCGCGAGCGCACATGAATAACGTCTACGTCCAGTTCGAGCAACAGGCGTCGTAGTGCCCTCACCCGCCATAATGATTTCAGGGATTTTTCATGTACCGGAAATCGAACATGGGTCGACCCCTCAGCTTCCAACTGCTCAACCAGCCTGCCTCCCATTGACATCACCAATGACTGGTGACCGCGGCGTACTAATTCGCCAGCGAAGTCGACGGTACCGCGCTCAACGCCGCCACTTTCGAGATTGGGTAATACTTGCAACACTTTCATAGCGAAACGGGAACTCCTGTTTATTGAAGCCATGCAATTCCTAAAATGTTGAGAACAACATTTGTGGCAGAGCCACATTGAGGAGAACAGGCATGAAACAGTTTAGCGCAGACAACATCGCAATTGGAACAGCTTCGGCCCTGGATGTCGTTCAAGCATCGCGGGAACCTGAATATTATTGTTTCTATGTCGGACTGGACGTACACAAAGAGACCATTGCCGTAGCCATAACACGCCCGGGACGTAGCAAGCCTGAGTATCTCGGTGAGATCACCAACCGTCCCAAAGCGGTAACTAAGCTCATTGAGCGGCTGAGCAAAGAAGCCAATGGTGGGGTTCTTCTGTTTTGCTACGAGGCAGGGCCCTGCGGATACGGCCTCTACCAACAGATAATCGCCTCTGGGCATGATTGCCAGGTTGTCGCTCCCTCGCTGATTCCCCGTAAACCGGGAGATCGAATCAAGACCGATCGCAGGGATGCGCTCAAGCTCGCAAAAGCGCTACGTAGCGGCGATCTGACGGCAGTTTGGGTGCCCGATCAGGAACAGGAAGCCATGCGTGACCTAACCCGTGCCAGGGATGACATGAAAAGTCAGGAGCGTAAAGCGCGTCAGCAGCTCAACGCCTTTGTCTTACGCCATGGGCACAGTTGGCCTAAGGGCAAGACACGCTGGAATCGACCCCATTACAACTGGTCGGAAGAGCTGAAATTCGAACACCCTTGGCAACAGATAGTGCTGCAGGAGTACATCGATGCAACGAAAGCCGCTACCGCACGGGTTAATGATCTGACCGAGCAGATGATGCAGGCGTTGGCGCATTGGTCATTGGTACCGGTGGTCAATTCCTGGTGGCGCTACGCGGTATCGACAGGATCGCCGCCATGGTACTGCTGGCAGAGCTGGGCGATATCAGCCGGTTCGACTCTCCCCGGCAACTGATGGCCTATCTGGGTCTGGTACCCAGCGAGCACAGCACAGGGCCCCGCAGACGGCAAGGCGGGAGCACTCTGACAGGTAACCGACACGCCCGTCGAATGCTGGTGGAATCGGCCTGGAGTTATCGCTTCCCGGCACGACAGACCATGCACCTCAAACGCAAGGCAGTTAATGCCACCGTGTCGGCGAAACAAATTGCCTGGAAGGCACAGAAACGGTTGTGCGGACGCTACCGGACACTGGTTCAGGCGGGCAAAAACATTAAACTGGTGTGTGTCGCAGTGGCACGGGAGTTGATGGGGTTTATCTGGGATATCGTGCGAAACGAAATACCAAAAATAGCTTAAAAGGAGGACGAGTCAACAGAAAAGAGAAGGTTAAACAAGGAGGGCGATAGGCACGTTGATTCAGGGCATAACCGGCCGGTGTGGAGAACCCTTGACCGGGTTAAACCGGCATTGGCCAACGGGATAATCCCTAACAGGGCATTCCCGGCTGATGATCCCTGATATTAGAGAAAGGCAAGCTCCGTGACGCAGTGAAGTCGGGTCGGTAACCAATCCACGCATATCAGCATGATCCACCGTCGCAGTCTGCCGGTTATGTCTTGAACCAACGCGCTTAGATATGAATTATGAAATAAAAAATTGACAGGTCAAAACATATCAGCCCGGATTAATGAACTTATTCGTCAGCTGACGAATTGGTACATAGAGTCAGGATATATTGCCCTCGTGTCTACATTCCCAAACAGAACTTAAACAGCGGCACCGCCATTATTAAAATCGTAGAAGGTTACGTCGAATCTATCCGTTTTGAGAATGATGCTGAGCAACCCCGTCTGGAGCTCAGAAGCACCTTTCCCGGGATGTTAAACAAACCGTTTAATTTTAGAGACCTGGAGCAAGGCATGGAGCAGCTCGACCGCCTGCAGTCCAATGGCGCCACTGTTCGTTTGCTACCGGGTAAGGACGTCCGAGCCACAGTCGTTGTGTTTGATAATGCGAGCCTCGTTCTGAAAAGGGGATAATTCACAATTCAAGACCTGACTATTTGCCTAATGGGTGACCCCGAGTCTCCACAGCTCATGGCATGAATCCGTTACACCTTACACCGCTCCGTGGTGAAGTATTTTCATTGAAGGTTATTTCCTTGTTGTTTCTGTCTTTTACATCGTACCTAGTACTCACTGACCAGAGAGCATTAAGCGAGGCTTATTTGCCTCTCTCCCGGTTAAAGCCTCTAGAATGACGAGATGCGTTTTCTCTCTGGCGACTGAATTTTTGGTTACGCGGAACCGTCGATCAAGTATGAGGCGTATTAGCTGACAAATGTCATATTCATTTAATCACTTCCAAACAGGTCACGTGTATAGACTTTATCTTCAATATCTCGAATATCATCCGACAATCGGTTAGCCACAATCACATCAGCCAGCTGTTTAAACTCGGCCAAATTTTTGATTACAGGTGAATGAAAAAAATCATCTGATTCCAACGCTGGCTCATAGACCACAACTTCAATACCCTTGGCTTTTATACGCTTCATAATGCCTTGAATAGCAGATGCCCTGAAATTATCTGAGCCCTCTTTCATTACCAAACGATAAATACCAACCACCTTAGGGTTGCGCTTAATAACCGCATTCGCCACAAAATCTTTACGCGTTGCGTTGGCATCAACAATGGCACGAATAAGATTATTAGGAATATCGTTAAAGTTGGCTAACAATTGCCTGGTATCTTTTGGCAGACAATAACCGCCATAGCCAAAGGAAGGGTTGTTGTAGTGCTCGCCAATCCTTGAATCAAGCCCTACGCCATGAATAATCTGCCGACTACTGAGCCCATGACTCTCTGCATAACTATCCAGTTCATTGAAATAGGCCACTCGCATTGCCAAATAGGTATTTGAAAACAACTTGATAGCTTCGGCTTCGGTAGGATCGGTATAAAGCAACTCTACACCTTCCTTGTGAGCCCCCTGTTGCAACAGCCCGGCAAAACACTTCGCACGTTCTGAATGCTCACCGACTACTATACGAGAAGGGTATAAATTATCATGCAAAGCCTTACCTTCGCGCAGAAACTCTGGAGAGAATATTATATTGTCGCAACCTAAATCTTCCTTAATAGACTGAGTGTAGCCAACGGGTACTGTGGACTTAATCACCATTATCGCTGCCGGATTAATTGCTATCACATCTTTTATAACGGACTCAACCGAGCAGGTGTCAAAGTAATTGGTTTCAGGGTCGTAATCAGTGGGGGTGGCTATAATGACAAACTCAGCCCCTTCATATGCCTTTTGTTTGTCTAGCGTCGCTTTAAAATTTATCGGTCGATTTTTTAAAAAAACCTCGATCTCGGCATCAGCGATAGGTGAGCGCTTAGCATTAAGCATGGTCACTTTTTCAGCATCGACGTCTACAGCCACCACCTCATTATGCTGAGCCAATAACATCGAGATTGAAAGCCCTACATAACCAGTACCCGCCACCGCTATCTTCATCTTAATACTCCAACCAAATGACAATCTCCATATACCTGTAAACTATATCATTTTTAGTTGGCAGGCGGGCTATCTGCCTCAATAAAAAGCCATCTATTAACAAAATCTCAAGCGCCCATATGCTCGACCAATCAACACCTAATAACAGGCTAAGGCAAAAATACCCCCTCTCTTCCGCTAACACCGCGTTTTCGCTATCAATCATCTAACCCGGATGTTTCATAAACCTCTGTAGAGACCAGGTTTTCAGGCTTCAGGCTAGAAACTGTTCTCGCCAAATAGGAATGACTCTCATCTCAGCTTTGGATTTCGGTGTACTCGAACGCAATGATGACTAAAACTGTATAAAAAACACTCAGATCTGGGCGTGCAAGCAAGCGCGCTCCTCTCGCGAGCGAGATAACGTTTGTCTTCGCTACGGACAAGGTTCAGCTGGTGTTCAAGCCGGGCGTCTTTAACAGATAAAGGCGTTCGGTGATGCACTGCAGAATGTCTTTTACCGGACAACTGCTTGGGAGGTGAAGTTTGACACGGACTTTGTATTGCACCACCCGCACCGCCAACTTGAAGAGCTTTGCAATGACGGTCGAAGGTTGAGCCTTGGCCAGCGCCGTGTCAGCCAGAAGCTCCGTGCGCAAGGCGTGATGCAGGACATAAGCGGCGCAGGAGTAAAACAATCGCAGATGATTGGCCAGAAAACCATGGTCTGACGTACGATCACTGGCCAGGTCATTTTTGATGGCCTTGATAAAGTTTTCATCCTGCCCCGGGCGCAATACAATTGCTTGTCAAGGATCTCGGGCGTGGAGTCCTCAAGCGAGGTGACGATAAAACGCGGATTGTCACCCAGCGCCATCGCTTCGGCTTTCATGACACTGCGAAAGGATTGAGGCCAAGATGCGGCGCCATAGTCGACTTCATGGTAGGTGCGGGTGCTGTGCGGGGGCTCAAGGCCAGCGTTACAGGCGTTGCGGCAGCGAACCTGATGCAACTGGCGGGTCGCGTCGATCATAGGCTGTGCTTTGCGCAAAACGGCCTGATTGCCGGCAAACCCGAAGATGAAATCAATCTGCGGATCATCAATGGCTAACTGCATCAGCTCAGGATTGGAAAAGTGACCATCTCCGCGAAGCAAGAAGCGGGTTTGGGGCCATTGCTGACGCAGGTGTTTAAGCACCCGCTTGATGATCATGACATTTTCAGCGCCTTTTGGGGTTTTGCCTGGGCGCAGCACGGCGCTAATGAGCTTGCCTGAAAGACCTTCGAAGAGGCACAGTGGCAAATAGCAGCGGCTTCGGTAATGGTGGTAGTAGAAGGAAAGCGCCTGTTGTCCGTGAGTGCGGTCCTCGGAGTGATCCATATCCAGGACGATGATCGGTGGCGCCTTGGCATAGCTGATGATGAACTGCTCCACAAAAGCCTTGGCAATTTGGTAGATATCGCGGCGCGTCACAGTATTCTCCAGCCGAGAGAAAGTGGGCGGGCTGGCTAAATCCTCATCCTGATCAAGCGGCCTGCGCTCCACGGCGAGCTTGAACATGGGGTCGCGACGTAGACTGTTGGCGTCATTGCCATCGGCGTAGCCACAAGCGACCTGGAAGACGCGCTGGGTCAGTAGGTCGTCAAGTGAGTGGTCGATATAGGAGAGGTGACGCCGATCATGAATAGCTGCTGCCATGCGCAGAATCATACCGACCTGGCGTTCGACGCCGTGCAAAAGGATGGGGCCGAAGTCAGAGGACAGGGCGCCGCCGTTAAAATTGGCGCGGACGCTGAAACCGGAAAGAGGAGGAAAGCGGTATTACTTGGCGGCACAGTTCTAGTGCTTATAGCGGCGGTGATGTTACAGGCCCCTTAGGTGCAGAGCCGGATTTCACAGACAACAATAGCTTTAAAGGGGGATTATGCCTCGCTAGATCGAGCGACATCTGGACGGATGACCTTGTGGTTTACAGCCTTGCCTCTCATTGAGGATAACTGGATTAACGGCGTCGGAGCCAGAGGCTTTCGCTACGCGTATCCGAAATATGCGCCGACGAATGACAGGTTTCTTCGTGGCGAAGGGGATGAAAAAACGGGCGCTTATCATGCTCATCAAATTGTACTTGAAGTCTTGGCGGAAACAGGTGTTATCGGACTAGTGGACTACCTGTTGGCGCTTGTCATTTTAGGAGCTTTGGTGAAGAGGCCTTGTTTGCGAAAGAACTATTTAGGCATGGCATTTGTCGCATCTTCGCTGGCTGTCTTGTTTCCCCTAAACTCCCACTTATCTCTCTATGCATCAGCTTGGGCTCAGGCTATCTGGATCTTATTTGCCATTACAGTTGCCAGTGTATTCTCTGAAGCAGAGACTTTTGACAGACCTTAGACTCTCTACCTATCGGTGAATATGTAGCAAGCAACATAGAAGCTTCATCAACTAAGTGTAGGGGGTATGGGCAGTCTTTTTTAGTGATCATTTCCGGCGAACTTTGCAGGTCGCGATCCATCGAAATTACAATCTCATCAGTGTTATGACCCAAGGGGAGCTGCTAGCGCGCTTTCCTTACCAGAATTACTTAATAGATTGATGACGTGGATTTGTGACTTTCATGCAGCTAGTCTTTCAGATGCTCAAGCGTAGCATCGCTGCTTTCATCGTTGACACAAAGAATTTCATAGTCGTTTCTTTCTGTTTCAAGAATTGAGATCACACGCTAAAAAAGGCGGCGACATTTTCTTTTTATTGTGGAAAGGGGCGACAACTGAAACTTTCATATCGGGCCCTTGAGTGTAGCGTTAAATACTGGTTGTTAGTCTTCTGCTTTTTGATCGTACAGATAGTGCTTCCCTTTGGGGTGTGTCTTAAAGCGTTTGTGAACCCACATGTATTGGGTTGGGTCTTTTCGAATGCCTTTTTCCAACTCCTGGTTGATGCGGGTAGCATCAAGTACGTCGTCACCGGAAGGGAATGGCTCAATGATTGGGAATAGCTCTAGCTCATAGCCACTGTTATCTTCGAGGCGATGCTGGGCCAGCATCAAAATGGGAGAGTTATTGAGTTTTACCATACGGGTGGTAGCGGTGATTGTTGCTGCCTGAACACCAAAAAAAGGCGCATAGACAGACTGTTTCAGCCCGAAATCCTGGTCGGGAGCATACCAGATAATGTGGTTTTTTCGTAACCGGCGGATAACTGTTCTGATATCTGATCTAGCAATGGGTTTGCCAAAAAAATTACTGCGTCCCTGAAGAATTATTTGCTCCATTAGCGGATTGTTATGCGGGCGGTACATCGCGTCAACATCATGGAATATTGAGAATAATAAACCGCCAATGTCCAATGTACTGAAATGCGCACCTAGCAGGATCACGCCGTTGCCCTGCTGTAACGCTTTTTCAAGGTGCTGTTGGCCCTTCAGCGTCACTCTGTGTTTGAATTCGCTTGCGGGACGCCACCAGGCCATGGCTGCTTCAATCGTACCGATGCCGTTATTGATGAAAACATCTTTAACCATCTCGGCCTGTTTTGAATCGCTGGCTTCCGGGAAGCAGAGGCGGATGTTGGTTGCGGTAACGTGACGTCTGGATGGTAATAGACGATAGAGCAGTTTGCCTATCTGACGACCGATCCAGAGTCTCCCCTTGAATGGCAGTAGAAGAACTAATCTCAAAAATGAGATATAAATCCAGATTGGCCAGAAACGCGGGGCAAGAAAGTTGCTGTTAGAAGGGGTAGCTTTACTCACGATACTCGTCTGATGTCTGATTGTTGCAAAGTAATTATGCAGAGCATTCTAACCCGAAGTACGTCTGCTCTCCAGTCATAGCTGTAAGATATCGCTGATGGTGTATAATGCGCCTTTTTCTCAGGGTAGTCTTTTATGTCAAGTAATAATGCCGGTTTAGCAGCGAGTGGCTGGAGCGTGTATCGTCGTCTGCTAGCCTATCTGCGTCCATACCTGTCAATGTTCTTGATTAGTTTGCTGGGATTTGCAATCTATGCGGCAACCCAGGCTGCTTTTGCCAAGTGGATGGAAGAAGTTGTTGACGCAATTGAAAAAAATGCGCTTGAGCAGCGAGCGCTGATTGCCCTTGCGGTAGTAGGTATCTTTTTTGTCAGAGGGCTGGGGGCATTTTTAGGGAACTACGGGCTGGCTTACGTCGCCCGGCAGATTGTTCATAAACTGCGTATCGACTTGTTTAACCAGTTGTTACTATTACCTAGTGACTTTTATCATCAACAGTCTTCGGGTCAGTTATTGTCAAAACTCACCTTTAATGTTGAGCAGGTTACAGGGGCCGCTACCGATGCCGTTAAGGTGGTTGTGCGCGAAGGGCTAACCGTTATCGGGTTGATGAGTTATTTACTTTATCTTAACTGGAAACTGACATTAGTCTTTCTTATTGTCGGTCCTGTTATTGGCTGGGTTGTTTCTCTGGCGTCCAAGCGTTTTCGTAAACTGAGTCATGGTATTCAGAATTCGATGGGGGATGTTACTAATTCTGCATCTGAGGCGATCAAGGGCTACCAGGTAGTCAGGATCTTCGGCGGCACAGAGTTCGAGCAGCAACGATTTGCCCATGCCAGCGAATATAATCGTCGTCAGTTTATGAAGATGGTAGTCACTCAATCTGTCAGTACTCCGGCTGTGCAGATGCTTGTGGCAGGCGCTCTGGCTGCGCTGATGTATCTGGCTATGCATCCGAGCATTATGTCTTCCATGAGTACCGGTGAATTTATCGCGTTTATCACGGCGGCAGGGATGATCACCAAGCCGTTGCGACAAATTACCGAAGTAAACAGTATCATTCAGCGAGGTATTGCCGCCGCGCAAAGCTTGTTTGAATTGATTGATGAGCCTGTCGAGCCTGATAAGGGGAGCCGCCAGTTGGCTAGAGCTTCGGGTAAAATCGAATTTGATAATCTGAATTTCAGTTATGCCGGCTCAGAGGAGCATATTCTTGATGGAATTAGCGCGACTATCGCACCAGGCCAGGTTGTCGCACTAGTTGGGCATTCTGGTAGTGGTAAATCCACATTGGCAAGCTTGCTTGCACGTTTTTATGAGGCGCCTGAAGGCTCGCTGAGAATTGATGACCATAATATTTCTGAATATAGGCTGGCGGATCTGCGACGACAAATTGCATTGGTTAATCAGCAGGTTGTGTTGTTCAACGGAACCATCGCAGAAAATATCGCCTATGGACAACTGAACGAATGCAGTGAAGAAGAGGTGATAGCCGCGGCAGAAAGAGCCTATGCGATGGAGTTTATCTTAAAATTACCTGACGGGCTGCAGACCGTCGTCGGAGAAAATGGAGTGCTGTTATCCGGAGGGCAGCGTCAACGTATCGCTATTGCTCGGGCTATTTTGAAGGATGCTCCGATTCTTATTCTTGATGAAGCAACCTCCGCGCTGGACACTGAATCCGAGCGTTATATTCAGTCAGCTCTTGAGCATGTGATGCAGAACAGGACCACCCTGGTTATAGCGCATCGTTTGTCGACGATTGAGAATGCTGATCAGATTCTTGTTATGAGCGAAGGGCGAATAGTGGAACGTGGTTCCCATACTGCATTGCTAAAACAGAATGGTGAGTATGCCAACCTCTACCGGATGCAGTTTTCAGAGACATCTGAATCGCGGGATTCCAAGGCAGAGACTTCAGCTATAGACAGGCAAGAGTAAACAGATCGATGGCACGATTACTCTACAGTGCGTTGTTTTATCTGCTGACGCCGTTTCTGCTACTCAAACTTTGGCTCCGGGGGCGTCGCTCTCCCGAGTATAGACAACGCTGGGCTGAACGCTTCGGGTTTATTCCTCAAGCCAGAGGTGTACGTCCGCTATGGATTCACAGTGTATCTGTTGGCGAAACGGTTGCGATAATGCCTTTGATTGAACTATTACTGGCGAAATACCCGGACATTCCCATTGTTGTAACAACGATGACGCCGACCGGTAGTGAGCGGGTTCGCGCACTGTTTGCCGACAGAGTCATGCATTTTTATTGCCCCTATGATCTGCCTGATGCTCTGGCACGCTTTCATAGCAGGGTAAAGCCCAGGGCTTGCGTCATTGTTGAAACAGAGCTGTGGCCTAATCTGGTTGCCAGTTGTTTTGCTCGTAATGTACCGGTTATGGTTGCTAATGCACGTTTGTCTGCAAAATCCGCGGCAGGATACGCCAAGTTTGTCTGGCTGACTAAGCCTATGCTCAAGAAGATTACCTGTGTCGCGGCGCAGAACGCTATGGGTGGGCAGCGCTTTCTCAAGCTTGGGTTAGATAAGCAGGCGCTAGCGGTAACGGGTAGTATCAAGCTGGATGTCTCGGTACCTGAAAGCAGTTTGGAAACAGCCAGGCAACTGCGTGATGCTTGGGGGGCTGATCGACCGGTATTGCTCGCAGCCAGTACCCACGATAATGAAGAGCAGCAGATGGTGTCGCTGTATAAGAATTTGCTTGACGATTATCCCAAATTGCTCCTAGTGCTGGTGCCCAGACATCCAGAGCGTTTTCAGGATGTGTATAGTGATTGTTTGCGTGCAGGTCTGCACACAACCCGTCGCAGTCTCGGCGAATTACCCTCAAGCAATACGCAGGTCTATCTTGGAGATACCATGGGCGATCTGCTGATGCTGTTTGCAACGGCCGATAGCGTTTTTGTCGGTGGCAGTTTAATTGAACGTGGTGGGCATAATCCGCTAGAACCCGCATTATTGGCTAAGCCTGTTTTGATGGGGCCGCATGTGTATAACTTCCAGCAGATTGTTGATGAGTTGGCGGTCGCTGGAGCCTTGTTGCAGGTTGATAATCTGGAGCAGCTGGAGATTGAAGTTCGACGGTTATTCTCCGGTGTTGCCAGGGCCGAGGATATTGGCAGGAAAGGTCAGGAATATATCGAAGCGAATCGTGGGGCACTCGACAGGCTGCTCAAATTGATCGAGCAGCACTGCCGGTTATAATTGCTATTCTTAACCCGAATATTTCATAAAGGCGCTGAAAATACCGCTGTAAGGATGATGATGCCTGAAGATTCAACTTGTACTAGATAGTTTCACTATGTAACCGAGCTCCGCTGATTGGTTTTCTGAAAAATCTGACGTTGCATTTGGTTCGATCTACCTTGAACCTTGGAATAACCATGGCTTTGCGGCAGATCAAACCAACTGCTTAGCCAGATTTCCCAGAAATTCCAATCCCTTCACGAAATATCCGGGTTAAATATCAAAGTCGAAAGTCTCGCCCGCTTGCTCGGTGAATATTGCCGCCAGCATATCATTCAATGCAGTGCCATCACTGTCGCGAACCCACTGCTTGTTATCGGCATCAAAATCAAAATGGAATCCACCGCTACGAGCCGCCAGCCAGAGTTGTTTAACCGGTGTTTGACGGGTAAAGATTACCTGGGAGCTGTTTTCGCAAATAACCGTTAGTACGCCGCCGTTATTCATAAAATCGAGATCGGTTTCGGCATCGTCCAGAATCTCTTCAATCGCAGTGAGTGTATCATCCACTAGTTGGTTAAATTCAGATTCGTTCATCGACTCTCTCATCAAGTTTATTACGCAGGGACAAGTGTCCAGAGGCGTAGAGTATATAGCAGTTCATCGGGCGGCTCATCTCCTGGGGCCATATAGTTGTTAGCCGGCTTTGATCATAGCAAGGTTGCCTCGATAATTTGATTCCTCCCGGCACGTTTTGCTTGCAGCAGGTTCTGGTCGGCAAGGGTAAACAGGTCATGGGGTGTTTGCCGGGAGATTATTCCGGTGGTGGCTATGCCGATACTCAAGGTTATCCCTGCATTGTCATTGTCGGGCGATTCCAAATTGTGCCGGGAAAGTAGCCGCTGTAAACGGGAGGCAACAACCGACGCGCCTTGAATGTTTGTTTCAGGTAATAGTAAGGTGAATTCCTCTCCTCCGTAGCGAAATGCTCTATCTGCCGGGCGATTTATGGATTGTTCTATTAGGTTGGCGATAGCACGTAAGCAATCGTCTCCTGCCAGGTGGCCACATGCATCGTTATAACGCTTGAAATAATCAATATCGATCATCAACAGTGATAGCGGACGCTTCGCCCGTGTAGCTCGTAACCATTCAAGTTCCAGGTTGTGTTCAAACTCACGGCGGTTATACAGCTGGGTCAAATGATCCCGATTAGACTGCTGCTGAAGTTGATCCGCCAGGCGCTTTAAACTGACCAGCCGCTTAATGCGCGCGGTGATAATGGCAGCGGGTAGTGCCGGATAGAGGTAGTCGCTACAGCCCAGTTGATAGCTTAAAAGTTCTTCTGCCGGATTATATTCGGTGCTGAGCTTTATAGCCGATAGTTGATGCATCGTTCGCTGCAAAATCAGTTGCAGGCAGTGCTGATTGCCTGGCTCATCCGGAGCTCCGGTAAGCAACAGCAGGTCGGCTTGCTCGGGCCCATCAATAAATGCCGAAAACTCCTCGTGACTGGCCAGTATTCTGATGTCAAAGTCGGTCTGCAGCGGTTGCAGCTGTGGCCAGTATGCAGGCAGGGAACCCAGGAGGAGAATAATCGGTCTGGGCTTAAAGGCGCAGGTAGCTATTTCATGCGATTGCTGTTGTTCTGTACCATCCAGGTAGGAAAGCACATCGCTGATCGAGGATAAGCCAATTAACGGTTGGCTAACCGGGTGCTGGATAATTGGAATCCGCTGTTGATAGTTTCCCTTCTCCCAGCCGCTTTGCCAATGCTGTAATTTTTTAATCGCGATTTGATTCTGAGTAGGCAATGGCTGCTCAGATACCTGCAATAACAGCTGCTGCAGGACTTCAGGCGAGGAGATATCAAGACCGTCTAGCCACAGCGCCTGGTAAACCAGTTGTCGGAAACGCTGGCTATCTACGGAGTCAGACGTACCGAGAGATGCCGTAATGATGTTGGCGGGTTCTGTGTTAGGCCTGCATGGTGGTAGAGCAATTGATATTTCAGGTGCCCGGTGGCGCACCGTGGCGACTTCAGATGCGAGTTCGACCTGTTCTTCGGGTGAGCAGCTCTGACTATCAATTTCCGGAGCATGCTGAATCAGCCTCCATTCAACCTGGTCGAGACGGTGATGTGCGAGTAAGTGCTCGTGTAAGGCAAAACAGAAGGGACAGTTAAAATCTCCGTATACAACTATCGCTTGTCTCGGATTCTGCTCCATTGCGGCCTCGTTAATCCGTTACTTATATGGTTTAACAGTGGTATAAAACAAATAGTAACAGATTGCCTGTTCGTCTTTAGCTGTAAACGACACTCTCAGGTACTCATTCTGACTGTGTGCCGGTATAATTGAGCAATTTACCGAACATCAGGAAGCGCAACAGTGAAACATTGGTGGGTTGCTGTATTGATCAGCTTTATGCTGCTGGGTGGATGTGGTCAGAAAGGACCTTTGTATCTGCCTGAGGATGCGCCAGCGGCGCAACAGAATTAATTATAGAGTTAGATACTTCGATGGATAATTTTGAATACCGTAATGGCTATCTTCACGCTGAAGATGTCTCCGTAAGTCGTATCGCAGAGCAATACGGTACGCCGACCTATATCTACTCCCGGGATAGCCTGGAACGTGCCTATCTGGATTATGCAGATGCCCTTAAGGGGCGTGATGCACTGGTTTGCTACGCCGTTAAGGCGAACTCGAACATCGCGGTATTGAATGTGCTGGCGCGTCTGGGTGCCGGTTTTGATATCGTATCCGAAGGCGAACTGGAGCGGGTGTTAAAAGCCGGTGGCCGACCAGAGAAGATTGTTTTTTCGGGTGTGGCTAAGCGCGAAGCTGAGATGCGGCGCGCGCTTGAAGTGGGTATTCACTGCTTTAATGTGGAATCAGAAGCCGAATTGGATCGTCTCAATAAGGTTGCCGCCGAGATGGATAGAATAGCTCCGATTTCATTGCGGGTTAATCCCGATGTGGATGCCGGTACCCATCCATATATATCCACGGGACTGAAGGATAATAAGTTCGGTGTGGATATTAATGATGCGGCCCGTATCTACGCTTATGCGGCCAGCTTGAGTCATCTGGATATACAGGGTATGGATTGCCATATAGGCTCTCAGCTGACCGAGGTCGCGCCGTTTATTGATGCTCTGGATCGTTTGTTATTGCTAGTGGACCAGTTGGCAGAACAGGGTATTACCTTACATCATCTCGACCTGGGTGGCGGTCTTGGGGTTTGCTACACTGATGAAGTGCCCCCCACGCCACAGGAATATATAGCGGCAGTCATCGATAAGCTGGGGGATCGACCGCTTAAGCTAATCTTTGAGCCGGGACGCTCCATTGCTGCCAATGCCGGGATTCTGATCACCAAGGTTGAATTCCTCAAGTGTGGTGAGCATAAAAATTTCGCGATCATCGATGGCGCGATGAATGATCTGATCCGACCAGCGCTGTATAGCGCCTATATGGATATTGTTCCGGTAATCGTTCGTGAAGAAGGCGAAGCCCGAATTTATGATCTGGTTGGGCCGGTATGCGAAACCGGAGATTTTCTGGGTAAAGAGCGTGAGCTGAATATTGAGGCGGATGACCTATTGGCGGTTTGTTCTGCCGGTGCCTATGGCTTTACCATGAGCTCCAACTACAATACTCGGAATCGGGCAGCTGAGGTGATGGTC
The DNA here is from genome assembly GCA_036960915.1 of Amphritea sp. Taxonomy (GTDB): domain Bacteria; phylum Pseudomonadota; class Gammaproteobacteria; order Pseudomonadales; family Balneatricaceae; genus Amphritea. The sequence continues at coordinate 14,075 of JBALVQ010000045.1, read as the reverse complement.
GATGATAATCAGACTTTTTTGATTCGTAAGCGTGAAACGGTGGTTGATCAGTTACGTGGCGAGAAGGTTCTGCCGGGCTGATGTGGAAGAATGGCTTTACCGTGAGCTCCAATTACAATACTCGGAATCGGGCAGCTGAGGTGATGGTCGATGATAATCAGACTTTTTTGATTCGTAAGCGTGAAACGGTGGTTGATCAGTTACGTGGCGAGAAGGTTCTGCCGGGCTGATGTGGAAGAATGGCTTTACCGTGAGCTCCAATTACAATACTCGGAATCGGGCAGCTGAGGTGATGGTCGATGATAATCAGACTTTTTTGATTCGCAAGCGGGAAACTGTAGTTGATCAGCTGCGCGGTGAGAAGGTTCTGCCGGGCTGATGTGGAAGAATGGCTTTACCATGAGCTCCAATTACAACACCCGTAACCGGGCAGCTGAGGTGATGGTTGATGATAATCAGAGCTTTTTGATTCGCAAGCGGGAATCTGTAGTTGATCAGCTGCGTGGCGAGAAGGTTCTGCCGGGTTAGCTGGTTGATTGACTGAAAGATGGCTTTGCTGCCGCTGTTTGAGAAAATTATGTTAGTACGATTCACAAAAATGCACGGCCTGGGCAATGATTTTCTGGTGTTGGATATGGTTACCCAGAAAATTAAGCTTAATTCTGCGCTGGTGGCTCAGTTAGCGGATCGTCACTTTGGTGTAGGTTTCGATCAATTATTGATCGTGGAGCCGCCAACGGATCCCGAAATGGATTTCCGCTACCGTATTTATAATGCGGACGGCAGTGAAGTTGAGCATTGCGGCAACGGCGCGCGCTGTTTTGCCAAGTTTGTGCGTGACAAGCGTTTAACGGCGAAGGACAGCGTTGCTGTAGAAACCCAGAAGGGCCCCATATATTTAACGATTACTGAAAATCGTGATGTGATGGTCGATATGGGGGCGCCGGTCCTGGCTCCCCGGGATGTACCCTTCAAGGCTGAGCAGCAAGCAGCTACCTACCCGATCAGTGTTGGCGATAGCACGTTTGAAATCAGTGCGGTATCGATGGGTAATCCCCACGGAGTACTGGTGATTGATTCTGTTGCCGATGCTCCTGTGGATACTTTGGGACCTGAGTTAGAGCCGCATCCGATGTTTCCCGCCAAAGCGAATATAGGCTTTATGGAAGTCCTCAGCCGCAGCGAAATAAACCTGCGGGTGTTTGAACGTGGCGCCGGTGAAACCCTGGCCTGTGGAACCGGAGCCTGTGCGGCAGTCGTTGCCGGTCAGTTGCGAGGCCTGCTGGATCAGCAGGTGACAGTTCATCTTCCTGGTGGCACACTGCAGATAGAGTGGGCCGGGGGATCATCTTCAGTGGTGATGACTGGTCCTGCGACAACGGTTTATGAAGGGCAAATCTACTTATGATGCAAGAGAGCAACGCGATGGATGTAGAGGTTTCTGAACAGCAAGTTGTGGAATATCTGAAAGCCCATCCAGATTTCTTTGTCGGTAATGAGCAGTTACTGGAGAAACTCTATGTTCCCCATCAGAGGGGTAGCTCGGTCTCTCTGGTCGAACGTCAGACCTCTTTGTTGCGCGAGAAAAATCGCGAATTACATGCTTATCTGGGCGATCTCATTGATGTTGCCCGGGAAAATGATATTCAGTTCACCAAGACCAAGAAAATGGTAGTTGCTCTGCTTGAAGCCGAGACCCTGGATGATGTGGCGGTCGTACTCGATGAGAGTCTCTGCCAGGACTTTCACAGTGATACGACAGCGCTGGTGCTGTTCAGTAATACCCCCGAGGATATGAATAATCTGCGTTTGCTGCCCCGTGCGGAGGCTGCATCTATTGAGGTGTTGGCGGACAGTTCGCAAACCAGTTGCGGCAGTTTGACCGAGACACAGAATCAGTTCCTGTTTCGTGAGCATGCGTTTAAAGTTAAATCGGCGGCTGCGGTGCCTATCGTGAAAGGCAAGACGCTGGGCTTGCTGGCTATTGGCAGCTTTGATGCAACTTATTTCCAGAGTAACCAGGGCACCTTGTTTCTGGATTACATCAGTCAGGTGTTAAGCCGGGTGGTTTCCCGACTGTTAAAAGTACAGCAGGCCTGATCCCATGAGCGGGGCTTATGATCAGGCTCAGAGGCGGTTTTTTGATTATCTGAGTAGTGAGCGCCAGTTATCCAGTCATACCCTCAGTAATTACCAGCGCGATCTCGCACGTTTAAGTGAGTTTCTGGATGAACAGCAGGTTTTCATGCCGGATAATCGTTCATGGGAGGTTGTTGAGGCGCGGGATATACGCAATTTTGTCGCGCATATCCATCGCAAGGGGCTGGGCGGCAAAAGTATTCAGCGGGTTCTGTCTGCTATCCGTACTTTCTATAAGTTTTTACACCGTGAAGGGCTGGCACAGCAAAACCCGGCGTTGAGTATTCAGGCCCCCAAGAGTCCTCGCCGCTTGCCACAAACGCTGGATGTGGATCAGGTCGATCAACTGCTGGATCTTCCCCAGGACAGTGATCCGCTAACTTGTCGGGATAAGGCGATGATGGAGCTGATCTATTCATCCGGCCTGCGCTTGTCAGAGTTAGTAAGCCTGAACCTGAATGATCTGGACCTGTATGACGCCAGTATGCGGGTTACCGGTAAGGGGCAAAAAGATAGGATGCTACCGATTGGTCGTAAGGCGATGAGCGCACTGGATCGTTGGCTGGAATTACGAGATTCCATTGCCGATCTCAGCGAAATGGCGTTGTTTGTGAGCCAGCGGGGTAGTCGTATCTCCACCCGTAGCGTGCAGCAACGCTTTGCCCGTTGGGGCAAGCAGCAGTATACACAGGGGAAGGTTTACCCGCACCGTTTGAGACACTCTTTTGCCAGTCATATGCTGGAATCCAGCGGTGATCTGCGCGCTGTTCAGGAACTGCTGGGCCACACTGATATATCCACAACTCAAATTTATACACACCTCGATTTCCAGCATCTGATGGAAGTCTATGATAAAGCACACCCAAGGGCGCATAAGAAAGATGATTAAATGTATAACCTTTGATCTGGACGATACCCTGTGGGCGGTTGATCCAGTTATCACCCAGGCAAACCAGACGCTTTATGGCTGGTTGAATGATAATGCGGAACAGTTTGTGAAATGCCATCAGCTCAGTGACTTCCCGCGACTGCGCGAGCAGGTGCTTGAGCGTCATCCGGAAATCGCGCATAGCGTTACCATGATCCGTATGAAACTGTTAGAGCATGGCTTGCGTGAGGCGGGCTATCCGGAGGTACAGGTTGAAGCTCTGGCTGCCAAGGCATTTGAAGTTTTTCTGGATGCCCGCAACCAGGTTGAGCTGTTTGAGCATGCCCGTGGAATGCTGGTAGCACTAAAGGAGCAGGGCTATCTGATCGGCGCGTTGAGCAACGGCAATGCCGATGTAAAGCGTGTGGGGTTAGGGGATGTGTTTGACTTTGCCCTGAATGCGGAAGGTGTGGGTAAAGAGAAACCCGATCCTTTAATGTTTGAGCAGGCGCTGAGCTTGCATCAGCTCCGTCCTGAGCAAGTTATCCACATCGGTGATCATCCGGTGCATGATATTGAGGGGGCGAAAAATGCCGGGCTGTGGACTATATGGGTGAATCTCGATAGTCGCTCCTGGAATGCCGGAGAGGATGCCGATCTGAACGTCAGTTGTCTCAAGGAGATTCCATCTGCGGTGGCTGAGATTAATCGCCAGGCACAGCAACGGGTTACTTTGTAGTAGCCGACAAATAGTAGGAACCGGCAGGTATCAATAGGGCTGAAGAACATGGATGAACAAGCGCAGCTATCCCCGGTGGGGCAGAATCAGATCAATATGACTTATGATGCGGTACAAGACCGTATTCTGATTCGGGCGACTGAAAGCGGTAAGGAATATCGTGCCTGGTGGACTCGCCGTCTTGCATTGCGGATGTGTAACTTGTTTTCTGAACATAGCTTTCCTACCGAAAACGTTGCCACCCATTTGGCCGCTGATCAGCAGCAGGAGTTGGGAGCAATGGAAAAGCAAGGGGCCTTGCAGCAGGCAGACTTTGCCACGCCGTTTCAGGCTGAAGGCAGCCATTATCCACTGGGCGAACAGGGAGTATTGATCCAGCGAGTGGATGTTAAAACTGAAGGTAAAGTTGTTAAATTTGTGATGTTACCTGAGGAAGGTGAAGGAATGATTCTGGCGTTGCCACCTAGTCAGCGTTACTCCTTTGAGCATATGTTGCAACAGGTGATGACTGCTGCCCAGTGGATTACTCCGCAGCAGTTACAGATTGACTCGCCGGGTGAGAGGGTGGAGCACTAGAAAAATTTTCGAGTGCAGTCGAATTATTGTGTTACGACCACGAACCACGAACCACGAACCACGAACCACGAACCACGAGCTAGTAGCTATTCTTCCAGAAACATCTCCAACAAATCATTCAGGAAAAGTCTGCCATTCTCCGTTGGCGCTAATTCTGCTGGATTCTCGATAAGTAAGCCCTGGTTGCGAGCTTGCTGCAACAGTGGCTCAATCTTCTCAAGACTCAATCCCGTGTAACGATTAAACAGCGATGCATCAACGCCAGCGGTGAGCCGCAACGCGTTCATCATAAATTCAAATGGCCGTTCTTCAGACGTGATCTCCTGTTCGCCACTCAGGGGTGACAGTGCATTCATATACGCCTTGGGTTGACGTTGCTTCCAGCGGCGAATAATCCGGTTTTGTTTTGGCCAGGTGATCTTGCCGTGCGCGCCGGCACCGATACCCAGGTAGTCGCCAAACTGCCAGTAGTTAAGATTATGGCGAGCCTGTCGTCCGGCTTGGCTGTAAGCCGAAATTTCATATTGTGTATAGCCATTTTCGGCTAGCAGTGACTGCCCCTGCTCCTGGATAGACCAGAGGGCTTCGTCCTCCGGGAGGCGGGGTGGTCGACTGTGAAACTCGGTATTGGCTTCAATAGTCAGCTGATACCAGGAGATATGCTCCGGCTGCAGGTCGATAGCGGTTTGCAAGTCCAGTAATGCTTGCCCGGTTGTCTGCTTAGGTAGGCCGTGCATCAGATCCATATTGATATTGTCAAACCCTATCTCCCGGGCCTTGTTGACGGCATGAATGGCGTCATCACTACTGTGGATGCGCCCCAGTGCCTGCAGATGCTGGGAGTTAAAACTTTGGATGCCGATCGACAGGCGGTTAATGCCTGCGGCTCTGAAGCCGGAAAAACGTTGCTGCTCAAACGTACCAGGATTGGCTTCCATGGTGATCTCTGCGTCTGCTGCTAACGGGGTGCGTGCCCGGATGCCGCTGATAATTTGAGCGATGCTGTCCGAGCTGAACAGGCTGGGGGTGCCTCCACCGATAAAAATTGTTTCGATGTCGCGGCCCTGCACTCCCGGTAACTCGGCTTCCAAATCGCGTAGAAGTGCATCGATATAGGCTTGCTCAGGCAGTCCTTCCTGATCCCGAATAGCGTGGGAGTTAAAGTCACAGTATGGACATTTACGTACACACCAGGGGATATGGATGTAAAGCGACAGAGGCGGCAGTTGTAACGGCATAAAGAGAGGCACGCTCAGAGATAGTTTGGGATCAGCTTAATCAACTCTTTAACCGCCTGGCCGCGGTGGCTGAGCTGGTTTTTTTGTTCGGGAGGCAATTGAGCAGATGCCTTGTCCAGTTCCGGAATCAGGAATAGTGGATCATAGCCAAAGCCGTTGTCTCCTTGCGGCGTAGTCAGAATGCGACCTTCCCAGGTGCCCTGGCAAATCAGAGGCGTAGGATCATCGGCATGACGCATATAAACCAAAACACAGCGGAAACGAGCGCTACGCTGAGCGTTATTAGTTCCTTCCAATAACTGCAGTAGCTTACGATTATTATCGGCATCGGTTGCCCCTTCACCCGCAAAGCGGGCGGAGTATATTCCCGGTGCGCCTTGTAAAGCATCAACTTCCAGTCCGGAGTCATCCGCCAGTGCTGGCAGTCCGGTCAGCTTACAGGCATGGCGTGCCTTGAGGATAGCATTTTCAACAAAACTTAAGCCGGTCTCATCGGCGTCGGGTACCTGGAATTCTGCTTGGGGAACAACGCTGACACCCAGCTCCTCAAGTACCTGGTTAAACTCTGCTAATTTACCTTTGTTACCACTGGCCAGAACGATCTTGCTGGTCATTTTGTGCCCTTTATTAGTCTACGTAGAAGCGTTGCTCGAAATTGATATCGTATGCAGGCTGATCCGGCTCAGGCTGTATCTGCAGATTGAAGCGTAATACCTGATCATCTGCAAAAGTGAAGTCAGCTAAATAATAGAGGGCGTTACTTTCTACTATCTTGTTGAAACTCAGAGCCTGGCTTTGTGAAATCAGGTTTGTTACACCGCCCGAAACTATTGCCGAAACAGGCTGAGTGCTGCCGTCGTCCAGTTTCTTGAGAACAGATATATTCAGTAATGCTTTAAACTTACTGCGTGAAATACCATAAGCCTCTGCCACATTAGGCTGCAAGAAGCTGCTGTTGAAGGCGTTGTAATGAATCATGTAGTTGCCGTGGGAGACCATCTGTTCAGCCATAGCACTGCTGCAGAAGATCAGGATAAGCGCGCATAGAGTGCATAGGCGCTTATACAGAGAGAGGCCTCGAGTATTCATAGTATTATCCTTTTTCCTATTTGGTTATGCGGTAGATGGCTATTGCACCGAGCATATTCGGCCACAACCGGATCGACCAGTGGTGCTTGTGCTCATTATCCACAACGGTACGTTCCAGAATATAAATGTTGCGCTCTACGCATAAGTTCTCAAAATCTTTGAAAGTACAAAAGTGGATGTTGGGCGTATTATACCAAGTATAGGGCAGGAATTTAGATACCGGCATCTTGCCTCGAAAGGCCAGGTAGCCGCGTGCGCGCCAATGACCGAAGTTTGGAAAGGTGACAATGCACTCCTTACCGATGCGCAACATCTCATCGATAATCTGATCCGGGCGATGCATGACTTGCAGGGCCTGTGTCATGATTACGCTATCGAAACTATCATCCTTGATAGAGGCGAGTCCGTTGTCGATATCTTTTTCGATAACATTAACGCCTTTCTCAATGCAGGCGGTGATATTGTCATGGTTAATTTCCAGGCCATAGCCGGAGACGTTTTTCTTTTGCTTCAGGCCAGCCAGTAGTTCGCCATCGCCACAGCCCAGATCGAGTACTTTGGAGTTGGGAGTGATCCACTCCTCAATTATGTCCAGATCAGCACGCATTACAGCACCTCCTGAGTAACGTTAGGCAGGTCAGCGGCTACCTGCTGTAAATACGCAGAAAATATATCCATATAGCGCGGATTAGGTATCAGGAAGGCATCATGTCCGTGAGCCGAATCGATTTCCGCGTAGGTGACAGACTTTTGTGCTTCCATCAGTGCATCAACTATTTCCTGTGAACGCTGTGGTGAGAAGCGCCAGTCCGTTGTAAAGGAGATCACCATAAACTTGCATCGGGCAGGTTTCAGGGCCTTAGCCAGGTTGTCCCCATAACCTGCGGCGGGATCAAAATAATCCAGCGCCTTTGTCATCAGCAGGTAGGTGTTGGCGTCAAAGGCTGTTGAAAACCGCTCGCCTTGATAACGCAGATAGGATTCCACTTCAAACTGGGGAGTAAAATCATAACCGATTTTTCCTGCTTTCAGTTCGCGGCCAAATTTTTCGCGCATGCCATCATCAGAAAGGTAGGTGATATGCCCCAGCATCCGCGCCAGTGACAGGCCGGTTTTGGGTACCTTGCCTGCTTCGTAGTAGTGGCCCTCATTGAAATCCGGATCTCTGGATATAGCCTGTCGGGCGACTTCATTAAAAGCTATATTTTGCGCACTCAGTTTGGGGGCTGCTGCAATCACCATACAGTGACGCAGCCGTGTCGGATGATCGATGGACCATTGTAATGCCTGCATACCGCCCAGGCTGCCACCGATGATAGCTGCCCATTGCGTGATGCCAAGTCGATCCGCAAGCCGTACCTGGCTTTCAACCCAGTCAGTTACGGTAACAATAGGGAAGTCCGGGCCATAGGGTTTGCCCGTTTCTGGATTGCTACTCTGCGGGCCGGTTGAACCATGGCAGCCACCCAGGTTGTTTAGCCCGATGACAAAGAACTTATTGGTATCAATCGGTTTGCCCGGGCCGATGGCCGAATCCCACCAACCCGGTTTCTTATCTTCGATGCTGTGATAGCCCGCCAGGTGGTGGTTACCGGATAACGCATGGCAAATCAGTATTGCATTGGAGGCATCGGCATTGAGGCTGCCATAGGTTTCTATGACCAGGTTATAGGCATTCAGAGTGCGCCCACAGGCCAGAGTTAAAGGCTGATCGAAATGGAGCGTTTGCGGTGTGACGATTCCGGCGGAATCTGCAGGGATTGATTGAGGCATAGTTATCTACTCGAAAGACGCATTATTAAAATACAGTGGACGTATTCGAGCGTCACATCTCGTACAGCAAAGCGCGACTATCGATGATCGGATAGCCAGACGGGCGATGATGTAATTGCGAGTGTCGTTTCACTTCAGTTTTGCTCAATCGATAGCAGGTCAGGAATCTTGGATGGCTGTTCTATCCTGACTCGCTTTTGGCGGCCAAGCTCGCCATTAAGTATGGTTATCGCGCCCTTGGCAACGCCAAACTGCTTGGCCAAAAACTTTTTCAGTTGGGCGTTCGCTTTGCCTTCTATGGGAGGGGCTGTGATACGAATCTTAACGCTATCGCCATGCAACCCGACGATAGCATCACTGCTTGCCTTTGGTTGCAGATGGCACATCAAAATCTGATCACTCTCTTTCCAGCTGTAATACCCGGGCATTGCGATGAATTCGCTCCTACAAGGCCATCTGCGTAATGGTTGCCAGCTGGGACTTGGCTATTTGAATCACGATAAAGATCAGAATCGGTGATAGGTCCAGCCCGCCGAGTGAAGGAATTACCTTGCGGGCCAGATTGAATACCGGCTCTGTCAGCTGTGTAATCAACTGAGGGCCGGGGTGGTAACTACCCGGAGCAACCCAACTGATTATGACAGAGCCAATCACTGCCCAAAAGTAGATAGTCAGGATGGTATCCAGTACAGCGACGGCAGAGATAACCAGTATCGGTGATAAATTGGTACCCAGGTCGTGTCCTTTGAACAGAATGATCAGCAGCCAGGTGACAAGGTGTACCAGAAACGCGAGCAATAACGGTGATAAATCGATATTGGCAGGCTTAGGTAAGACCTTTTGTAACGGCGCTAGCGGCGCGGCAGTGATCTTTACAACCGCTTGGGATATCGGGTTGTAATAGTCGGCTTTTGCTATCTGCAATAAAAAGCGCAGTACCACCAGAAAAGCATATAGCTGGCCAAACAGCTGGATAACTGAGCTAATTGGATCCTGTCCCATATTGTATACCGATTCCTGTAACAGACTAATAATTAGACTAAAAAACTCACATTAAGTATGAGTATAGAGCCTTTCCTGCAGTGAATGAACCCGCAAAGTAACTTCGTTGCTACTTGCCCAGCTCCTGCGCCATCTCTTCTGAACGATCATTGCAAGCCTGCATCGCCTTTTCAAACAGCTCAATCAGGCCGTTTTGTTGAAAATTTTTAATTGCCTGCTCGGTGGTGCCTTTCGGTGATGTCACCCGACGGCGTAACTCAGCAGGATCAACATCACTCCGGCTTGCCATTTTTGCAGCGCCAAGAGCTGTCTGAATGGTCAGCTGGGTCGCAACCTCATCGGATAATCCGAGGTTTTTACCGGCAGCAATCATGGCTTCCATCACCATAAAGTAGTACGCCGGGCCGCTGCCGGAAACCGCAGTTACTGCATTTAACTGAGCTTCGTTTTCTACCCAAAGAGCAAGCCCGACTGTTTCCATTATCTGGGTGGTTTGCTGGCGCTGTGCTTCGCTAACCTGCTCATTGGCAAATAAGCCACTGGCACCGGTTTCTACCAGAGATGGCGTATTTGGCATGCAGCGAACCACTGCCGTGTTGCCTCCCAACCAGGTATCCAGGCTATCGCAAAGAATGCCTGCAGCGACAGACACGACTAATGGCTTGCTGTTTTGTACGGCGCTCGCCATCTGTTGCGCAACTGTCTTAAGCACCTGGGGCTTTACTGCGAGAATAACGATATCAGCATCATTGACGGCTTCATCATTATCGATAGTGGTTTGTAGGCCCTGCGATGTGAGATCGTTCAACTTGTCCTGTTGGGTGCCGGTTGCCCAGATCCTTTCTGCCGGATAGCCGTTACTGATGAGGCCGCCAATAATTGCCCGGGCCATATTTCCCGCGCCGATAAATGCCAGTGTAGGTTGAGTGCTCACAGTGATTCCTTAGGCCAGTAATTCTATTATGGAAGGATTATGCCTGCTAATAGCGATCAGACAAAGATTATTTACTGTAATCTCGCACGCCAAAAATGGCGGTGCCAATGCGTACGATAGTTGCGCCTTCAGCGATTGCCGCCTCCATATCACCGGACATTCCCATTGAAAGAGTATCCAGGCAGGCTGTCGTTGGTGCAATCTCATGTAACTGGGCAAGCAGCGTTTTCATTTTTGCAAACGGTTGACGCTGTAGTGCCGGATCATCAGTCGCTGCGGGAATTGCCATAAGTCCACGCAGATGAATGTTTGGCATAGCAAACACGCCTCTTGCCACTTCGTTAAGTCGTTCAGGCAAAATCCCTGATTTACTTTCTTCGCCACTGATATTGATCTGCAGGCAGATATTCAGCGGGGGTAAGTGTGCCGGGCGTTGGTCGTTCAACCTTTGTGCAATCTTCAGGCGATCGACGCTGTGTACCCAGTGAAAGCTCTCAGCAATGGGGCGTGTTTTGTTGGACTGGATGGGGCCGATAAAGTGCCAGCAGATATCCAGATCACTCAGCAAAGCTATTTTGTCGAGGCTCTCCTGGAGGTAGTTTTCGCCAAAATCCCGTTGCCCGGTTTGGAAGGCTTCTCGCAATTCATCAGCATTGCGGGTTTTGCTGACGGCCAGTAAGCTCACATCGTTTACGCTTCGATGCGCATTTTGAGAGGCAAGGTTGATTTGTTCGCGGACTATTCGAAGGTTCTTTGCTATGTTAGTCATATAGTTAAAACGAGCAATTGGATTAAACTGATTATTCTGCTAAATATATTGCTGCGACATAGTGAATGTCACTGCTAATGCATTGCAGGGTAACACAGAAGGACTACTTCCAGAGATATTATGGATATTACAGAGCTATTATCATTCACCGTTCAGCAAGGCGCTTCTGATTTACATATTACCGCAGGAATGCCACCGGTGATTCGGGTTGACGGTGAAGTGCGGCGTATCAAGTTACCCTCTCTGGAGCATAAGCAGGTTCACACGCTTATCTACGATATTATGAATGATAAGCAGCGTAAAGAGTATGAAGAGAAGCTTGAAACCGACTTTTCATTCGAAGTGCCTAAGTTAGCACGTTTCAGGGTTAACGCCTTCAATCAGAATCGCGGTGCTGCGGCAGTTTTTCGTACCATTCCAAGTAAAGTTCTCACCATGGACGATCTGGGGTTGGGGCAGGTCTTCAAGGATCTGGCCAAGAAGCCCCGCGGGCTGGTTCTGGTTACAGGGCCCACTGGCTCGGGTAAGAGTACCACGCTGGCAGCGATGGTTGATTACATCAATGAGTCGCGTAACGAACATATCCTGACTATCGAAGATCCCATCGAATTTGTCCACGAGAGTAAGAAATGTCTCATTAATCAGCGTGAAGTTCACCGCGATACATTGGGGTTTGATGCGGCGCTGCGTTCTGCTCTACGTGAAGACCCTGATGTGATACTGGTTGGTGAGATGCGTGACCTGGAAACTATTCGCCTGGCGCTGACAGCTGCTGAAACCGGCCACCTGGTATTTGGAACCTTGCATACCACCTCGGCCGCAAAAACGATCGATCGTATAATTGATGTGTTTCCGGCAGCGGAAAAGGCAATGGTACGTTCGATGCTGTCAGAGTCCCTACAGGGGGTTATTGCGCAAACACTGCTGAAAAAACCGACCGGAGGGCGTGTTGCGGCATTTGAGATTATGACGGGAACACCGGCTATCCGTAACCTGATTCGTGAGGATAAAATTGCGCAGATGTATTCTGCGATTCAGACTGGCGCAGGGTTTGGTATGAATACCCTGGACCAGTCGCTGACAGATTTATTGCAGAAAGGCTTAATCACTCGTGATACGGCCAGGGAAAAAGCGCTGAATCCAGCGAATTTCTAATATTAGATGGAGTAATAATCAGTGGATATTACCCAGCTGTTGAAAGTAATGATCGATCGTAAAGCATCAGATTTGTTCATTACTGCAGGGGCGAGACCAAGTATTAAAGTAGATGGGACGCTGAAGCCGCTGACCAAAGAATCGCTGAAGCCTGCTCAGGCAAGTTCTCTCACCTACAGCACCATGAATGATAGTCAGCTGGCGGAATTTGAAGGCAGCCGTGAGTGTAATTTTGCTATCAGTGCGCCAGGATTGGGGCGTTTTCGTGTCAGTGCTTTCTTTCAGCGTAACTCACCGGGAATGGTATTGCGGCGTATTAATAGCATCATACCGAGCCTGGAAGAGCTCAATATGCCGCCAGTTCTGAAAGATCTGGCGATGACAAAACGAGGCCTGATCCTGTTTGTTGGTGGTACCAGTACAGGTAAGTCCACCTCATTAGCTTCGTTAATTGACTATCGCAATACGAATTCTGCCGGCCATATTATTACCATTGAAGACCCGATTGAATATATTCACGACCACAAGCAGAGCCTGATAACCCAGCGTGAAGTGGGACTAGATACTGAGTCCTTCGAGGTTGCGCTTAAAAACACCTTACGGCAGGCGCCGGATGTAATTCTGATGGGTGAGATTCGTAGCGCTGACACAATGGCATATGGTCTAACTTTTGCTGAAACAGGCCACCTCTGTATGGCTACATTACATGCGAACAACGCAAACCAGGCACTGGATCGCATTATAAGTTTCTTCCCGCCGGAACATCATGCGCAAATATGGATGGACCTATCGCTTAACCTGAAAGCAATTGTAGCTCAGCAGTTGTTGCCGACTAAAGACGGTAAGGGGCGTCGGGCGGTTGTTGAAATCTTGATCAACACACCATTGATGCAGGATCTGATTAGAAAGGGCGAGGTTCACGAGCTAAAGGAGGTTATCAAAAAATCCACTAACCTGGGTATGCAGACCTTTGATCAGGCGCTGTATAACGAATATAAGAGTGGCACTATCAACTACGATGTAGCATTACTTCACGCAGATTCCCCTAATGATCTTCGCCTGATGATAAAATTAAATGCGGAAACCAATCCGGATATTGAAGGTGGCAATGGAGAAGCTGCATTTCTGTTGCAGGATGATGAGGATTTTCTGCACAATGAAGGTGAAGTGAAAATTGATGGGATGTAATCGTTGCTGGTAGCCACCCCATGATCTGAATATGTAAGCAATGCATGGTCTGTTAGTGCCACAGGTTTAAGCTAACAATCCAGTGGCGAGACCGCCGAACAAGTTCGGCTAGCTAGACGCAGAAAAAGCGCTGCTTGCTAGTCGCTAGAAAAAACGTAAAAAAACCGCCATCAGGCGGTTTTTTTATTTGAGCAATGAACGCTATCGCTTGTCCGAAGTTCGATAGAAAACAGTTGTCCGACCGCTTCGCTTTTTCGGACTACGGACAAACGAAGTGTTCGGACTTCTTAATTTAGTACGCTGGTGTTTGTTTTTGGATTTATTTACTTTTTTAACACTCCTCTGTTGACTCCCGGAGCCCCTGCTGTAGAATGCGCCTCCTCGCTTGAGACAGCCGCTTCTAACGAACGGCTACGGAACGCGAGACATCTGGTTTAACTGCTTGATAAACAACGTTTTTCAAGGAGGTTAATTAGATGTGAAGGACGCAGGATTATTTGAAAGTTTATTACAAACTCTCAAATAAAACGGTTGACTTCAACAGGGTGTTGAGTAGAATACGCACCTCGCTTGAGACGGCTCACAAAGCCATCAAGCATCGCTCT
>JBALVQ010000044.1:0-48289 GCA_036960915.1 Amphritea sp. | reverse complement strand
TTTCACCTTACAAGATGCACCAAGCTTCGCTTGGCGCTCTAACATTTTAATACTGAGCCAGCTCGTTTTTGCTCAACACGAGTTCTGAGAAAAACAGGTAATCAATTGAAAGATATGAGAAATTGTACTGCAACTGTCATTCTCCTCCGTTGAAAACGAGTGCGCGTTTTGATGATTAGCTGTTCTCGGTATTGAACAGCGTTTATTCCATAGTCCTTTGATTCTGTACAATTTTTCTCAGTATTCCACTTAAATTTGCACCTTGGTTCGTGAGCTTTTGTGCCGATATAGTGGACGACTCAAGAGAGCCTTTGCCCACCTGCTGGAAGCCGGTCGGGATATCAGGACTGTGCAGGAGTTGTTGGGGCACCGTAATATTCGTACCACACAAATTTATACCCATGTAATCGGCCAGCATTTTGCAGGCACTTCCAGCCCTCTGGATGCTTGATAAACGCTTCGCCGTCAGGCAGCAGATTTTTTGCCGTACCAGATACAAAAAACGGCCCAGTATAAAGGGCCATTAATCTTAAAATTCCTAATTTACTACCGCATTAACCACCGCGCTTCAGCTCACTGTCAAACTGGAACTTCTTTGAGGTTACATAGCTTTCCATACGCCGTAGCGATTCATCCACGCGCCGCATACGCTCGGCAATCTCGGCAACCCGGCCGGAAGACGAAGGTCCATAGTTGAACACCTTATCCTTCAGCGTCGCTGATGTGTCGTGCGAATAGCGATGCTCTCGGCGCTCTCCATGGTCGGCTTTATGTTTACCTGACCTCCGCTTACCTCTGGGGGCAATCAAGAATATACCCGCGATATACAGCATGACAAACACCTGGCCACCGATCATCAGGCCACACACTGCGATCAGGCGAACCAGCCATACGGGAGTATTAAAATTAGCAGCAAGCCCCGCGCAAATACCGGCTAACCAGGCATTTTTCTTATCCCGGTAAAGCCCGACACCCCAACCATTACGCTTCTGCTCCTTTATATTCCTACAAAAACTCATCTCAGATACCTCCAGACTTTATCAGTGACGGGGTTGATTTGGCGCGTCATCACTATCACGGTGGTCGCGCCACTGTGGATGCTCTGCATCCAGTATGGTCTCCAGAGTTCGAACTCGCTGCTCAAGCTTTTCGGCCTGCGCCAGCGCCTGAGACAGCGTGTCCAATTCCTGTTCAGATAGCCCCTTCGACATACGCGATTTACTCCAGTAATGCAGGACCAGCCACAACGGTAATACCACGCTGATGAATGCCACGGTGGGCACAAAGAAAAACCAGATACTTGACATAATTGCTTCCTATTCCTGTTAGCGTGGCTGTGTGTAGCTGCGTATCGGCTCTCAATCCTGCTTTGAGGATTTTTTTGCAGACTGTTTTGCCGGCTCGCCTGAGGCCTGCTTCATTTCTGCTTTCAGTTTGGCCAGCGCTTCATCGACAGAAGAATCCCGTGCCAGGTCGGAAATCTCGTCCGACAGCGTCTTGCTGCCCAGATCATGGCTTTCGACTTCTGCCTCAAGATCATCCATCTTGCGCTCATAATGTTCAAATTTACTAAATGCCTCGTCGAGTTTTTCACGGCTGAATCGACGGCGAATTTCCAGGCGGGAACGTGCGCTCTGTTCACGGGCTACCAGTGATTTCTGCTTTGCCTTGGCGTCATCCAGCTTATGCTGTAGCTGAGCAATTTCAGTATTAAGCTCCACCAGGTGCGCATCGATACGCCCGATCTCCTGTTCGGCTATTTCCAGCGTTTCCAGCAGCGCGCTTTGCTCTGCCAGTGCACCACGCGCCAGGTCTTCACGCTCGCGTGACAGGGCCAGGCGGGCTTTATCACCCCAATCGGCAGCTTCCCGGCGCAGGTTTTCCTCGCGACGGCACAGGGTTTTCTTATCGGCAATAACCCGAGCAGATGTGGTGCGCACTTCAACCAGTGTTTCTTCCATCTCCTGAATCATCATCCGGATCATCTTCTGAGGATCTTCAGCGCGATCCAGTAAAGAATTGATATTAGCATTCACAATGTCTTGAAAGCGGGAAAAAATACCCATCGTCATCTCCTTAAAATTTACCTTGCTGTTATCCAAGCTCTTATTCAGAGAAAGGCCAAATCCGTGCCAACACCTTAAAAACAGATCTATCCAATTGATTCATAGAAAAAAAACATAAATTACCAAGAACTACAGCCAACAGATAAATAGATTTAACTGATGCTTATTTAATCAAATATGTTAAATTTTAATCTATGAAATCATATAGCAGCACAATGATTGGCCAATCAGCCTTGCTACTAAGTCTGCAAGAACAGCTATCAGGGCTGGCCACACTCAATAAGCCCGTATTAGTTCTCGGCGAGCGGGGTACCGGCAAAGAACTGGTTGCCGAGCGACTGCACTACCTGTCACCCCGTTGGGACCAGCCGTTTATTAAAGTTAATTGCGCCGCAATGAGTGAATCCCTGCTTGAATCGGAACTGTTTGGCCACGAAGTCGGTGCCTTTACCGGTGCGGTGAAGACCCATCAGGGTCGTTTTGAGCGTGCCGATGGCGGCACGTTGTTCCTCGACGAATTAGCCAGTTGTTCTTCTCGAGTGCAGGAAAAGCTCCTGCGCGTCATCGAGTACGGCGAGTTTGAGCGCCTGGGCGGCAGCAAGGTATTGCATGTTGAAGTGCGTCTGGTTGCAGCCACCAACGAAGATGTCTGCCAGCTGGCTAGCCAGGGCAGCTTTCGAGCAGACCTGCTGGATCGACTGGCCTTCGACGTTATTCATGTACCGGCCCTGCGACTGCGTAAAGACGACATTCCACTGCTTGCAGAGCACTTTGCCCTGACTATGTGCCATGAACTGAATTATCCATTCTTTGCCGGCTTCACCGATCAGGCAATGGCACAACTGCAGCAGCATGACTGGCCGGGCAATATCCGCGAATTGAAAAACGTGACTGAACGCAGTATCTACCGCAATAGCCAGAGTGAAGAGGCAGTCAGCGAAATTGTTATTGACCCTTTTCAGCCCCCTTGGTCTAAAATCGACCAGTCAGGCTCGGCTGACTATCCACTTAGCGACACCAGTCCGTCTGCGCCAGCCACACTTAGTCTGCAGCACCAATTGCGTAATACCGAGCAACAGTTGATTCTGCAAGCGCTTGAGCAGTGTCATTATAATCAACGCCAGACAGCCACCCGACTAGGCCTTAGCTACCCTCAGCTACGTGCCGCATTGAAACGTTTTGAGATGCTGCCATTGAAGAAATACCTGGCAGAGATGAGTTAGGCTCAGCCTGATAATAAATCAAACCGTTAATTCCCCACACAGGGAGGCCATTAACTGCTCTTTGATCACCACTGGATCTTTAATCGTGCTGGTCAGAAAATGCAGTTTAGCGAACGCTGCCTCCAACGTCAGATCACTACCGGATACCACACCGATGCGGTTCAATGTCTCGCCGGTGGCATAGGCCCCCTGACTGACACGTCCCTGTAAACACTGGGTAATATTCAGTACGACCACCCCATTACTGCTTGCCTGCTCGAGGCAATCCATCAGCTGTTGATTGGCATCCGGAGGATTTCCCACACCGTAGCTGAGCAATATCAGCCCTTTGACATCCTCATGATCCAGCATATCCCGCGCAACCCGGGCAGACAGGCCCGGATACACCGGCAGTACCACGATAGAATCCGGATTAAAATCCGGCACAACAAACGACTGCATCCGCGGCTCCAGCAACAGGTTACTGTGCAGATCGATATGGATACCAGCCTGCCCCAGCCATGGATAGTTGGGAGAATCGAATGCATCAAAGCCGGTACTTTTCAGTTTACTGCTACGATTACCCCGCAACAGTCGGCCATTGAAGTAGATACACACTTCAGGAATGTCAAAGTTACCGGCTAAAATCAGCGCGGTAAGCAGGTTATCCAGTGCATCATTGCGCAGCTCAATCAGCGGAATCTGTGAACCGGTAACCAGTACCGGCTTGTGCGCTCCTTGTAACATAAAGGATAACGCTGAAGCGGTATAGGCCATAGTGTCGGTACCGTGCAGCACGATAAAGCCATCATAACTATCCCATTGATTCCGCAAACAGTTCGCTATTTCGGTCCAATGAGACGGCACCAGATTAGCGCTATCAATCAGCTGATCCAGCTCCAGCACATCAAAATCAGGCAACTGCTGCGCGGCCCCTGCCTTAAGCTGCTGGCGAAGCAACTGATCAAAACCTGTCACGGGTATGTAGCCCTTTTCAGAGGCCTGCATACCGATAGTACCTCCGGTATAGAGGATCAGGATTTTTCTCTTCATCGTGTGACTGCCTGCGTAATTATTTTTTTAATACCAACAACTTAACGGGAGTCGGCGCTTTGAGCAACCAAAACCCTGCTCCTGCACATCCATGTCCCCGCGACATACCGTACATCCGTGTACAAACCCTGCTCCTGTACATCCATGTACTCGCAGCCCCGTTCTTTTTAGAGAGCCCCTATTCTTGCTAGAGAGCTCCGTGTACATTGTCGCTCCTGGACATCCATGTCCCCGCGACATACCGCACATCCTGTACATAAAAACGGCCCGGGATTAACCGAGCCGTTTTAAGTATTGCAGATTTATCAAATTTTGCGCTTATACCTGTACTTTCCAGTGCACCGTTTCATTGGCAAAGAAGGGTACAATCGGCTTTTCATTAGGCAGGATAATCTCGCCCGGTATCGTCCAGTCCTCACGCACCAGCGTAATGGTACCCGGGTTACGTTCCAGGCCGTAGAAATCAGCTCCGTGATGGCTGGCAAAGCCTTCCAGTTTATCCAGTGCTCCAAGCTCTTCAAACACATGCGCGTATAGTTCAATCGCACTCCAGGCACTGTAGCAACCAGCACAACCACAGGCATTTTCTTTCGCTTCCTTGGCATGTGGCGCGGAGTCGGTACCAAGGAAAAACTTCGCTGAGCCGGACTGCACCATCTTGCGCAGCTCTTCCTGGTGGGTATTGCGCTTTAACACCGGCAGACAGAAGTTGTGCGGACGAATACCACCAACCAACAGGTCATTACGGTTGAGCAACAGGTGCTGGGGTGTAATCGTCGCCGCAACATTATCCGATGCATCCTGAACAAATTGCGCGGCATCGCCCGTCGTAATGTGCTCGAAAACCACTTTAAGGGTTGGAAAGCGGTTAACGATGTGAACCAGTTTCTGGTCGATGAACTCCTTCTCACGGTCGAAGATATCGATATGCTGATCGGTAACTTCCCCGTGTACCAGCAACAGCATTCCCTGTGCGGCCATTACCTCAAAAACCGGATACAGCGTTTCCAGCTGACTTACAGCCGCGGCGGAGTTTGTGGTTGCACCGGCAGGGTACATCTTGGCCGCAATCACACCAGCTGCTTTAGCATCGATGATATCCTGAGCGCTGGTTTCATTGGTCAAGAACAGCGTCATCAAAGGCTCAAAGCTACTGCCTTCAGGACGCGCATCCAGAATCCGCTGCCGATAGGCCATCGCCATCTCGGCATTAACCACCGGCGGCACCAGATTAGGCATGACAATAGCGCGCTGAAAGCAACGGGCGGTGGCAGGAACCGTCTCTGGCAACATATCGCCGTCGCGCAGGTGCAGGTGCCAATCATCAGGTGTCTGGATAGTTAAAGTCGTCATATCAATCCTATCGGGTATATTGCGGGGGCTGTAGCGTAAACCGCTAGCGCGTGCTTATGGCAACATTATACCGTAATGATGGGGAATAAAGCAGTAGTTCGTTGCTTTTCTCAGAATCACTCCCAGGCAGGAGTGAATCCAGAAAGCCGCTTCTGCAAGTAATGTTGGGCATCGTTTCACTCAGCCCAACCTACCCGGTTGACATGCATCTATGCGAATTTGGCTTTTCGAACAACGAACGAGTAGTGCTTTTCGTTGCGATTGAACTACGAGCTACGTCTTTGCTTTTTTGCTTTATTGGGCAGCAATCACGCACACCTCGACCTTAACAATCGGGCGGGCCAGATGTGCTTCCACGCAGACTCGGGCAGGTGTTGGCACACCCGCGACCCAGGCATCCCAGACTTCATTCATGACAGCAAAATCTTTCATATCACGAAGGTAGATGGCCACAGACAACAGGCGCTGTTTCGAAGTGCCCGCCTCTTCAAGCAGTCCGTCAATATCCTGCAGGCAACGACGGGTTTGTTCAGCCGTATCCCATTCTTCAGAACCGGCAGTGCGGCCAGACAGATACACAGTTCCGTTATGCTTGACGATACCGCTCATACGATGATTACTGCGAATATGCTCAATAGTCATATTAAATCCCTTTAGTCGACTGTTAGTGAACCTCTGGACATATTCCTTATGCCCTTAGAACAATCTCTGGGCACTGACTTGCCAGAGGTTCAATAGATAAATCACCTTAAAACTCTAATCATAATACTGTTGTTTTACAAGACTTTGCGCTTATAACGATTCAAGCCCCCGGCCAGGAACACTATAGCAATTCACTCAGCTGCGTTAAAGCAGCCACGCGCTCCTGGGTCCAGGGATGCGCAAAACTCAGTCGCAGGCAGTTATTGTAGCGGGATTGCGAGGTAAACAGGCTGCCCGGTGTGATACTGATGCCTTGCATACGTGCCCGGTTATACAGCGCCAGCGTATCGACCGATTCAGGCAGCTCCAGCCAGAGTGCAATCCCACCTTCAGGCTGGCTGCATCCAGTCGCCTGGGGGAACAACTCACTGATGAGTAGTTGCAATTGACGGCACTGTTGGGACAGCTGCTGCCTGCGCTTGCGCAGAAAGCGATCATAGCCCCCCTCTTGCAGAAACATCTGTACGGCTTTCTGACTGGTACGACTGCTAGCAAGCTGGGTTACCAGCTTTAGCTTTTTAACCGACGCCATAAATCGCCCCGGTACTATCCAGCCAATACGCAGGTCGCGGGACAAGCTCTTGGAAAAGGAGGAACACAGAATGACTGAGCCACTGTTACCGTTTTCCCTGTCATAGGAATGGAGAGTACGTGGGCGTTGCAAACTAAAGGTCAGATCTGCGTAGATATCATCTTCAATCAACGCGACATTGTGGGCCTGAATGAGCTTCAAAATCCTCTGTTTATGCATTTCAGGCATACAGGCTCCGGTCGGCGTGGCGTAGTTGGGGGTTAATACCACCGCCTTGATCGGCCAGTGCTGCATCGCCAATTCCAAAGCATCCGGACTGACTCCTGTAGTCGGAGATGAGGGTACCTCGACTGCCTTTAATCCCAAGGATTCAATCAGTTGCAGTACGCCATAAAAGCCAGGAGATTCAACAGCAACGGTATCACCGGACTCGGTCACAGCCATCAAGGCCAGCAGCAAACTGTGCTGACAGCCTCCGGTGACAACTATCTCATCAGTACCAATCTGACTGCCGCCATCCGCACAACGGCGCACCAGTTGTTGTCGTAGCCCGATGAGACCGGCTGGTTCATCGTAGTAATGCTGCTCCTGGCCAGTTTGCCCTCTTGCGGCCCGCGCCAGACAACGTCGCAGTGGCTCCGAGAACTCCAGCTGGCTGGCACCCGGCCTGATATCGAAAGCCGCGCTCTGCTCCATAATGTCCAGCAGGAGCCGGTCGACCGTAATAAAAGCGGGCTGCATATCCGGTTGGCTCTCACGCGGTAGCTTAAGCGGTATGCTTTGACGACACACGAAATAGCCGGATTTGGGCCGCGCCTCAATCAGGCCGGCAGCTTCCAGCCGGGCATACGCGGTTAGTACGGTGGATTTGGAAAGCTGATGTTCCGCACACAGCACCCTGACGGACGGCAGACGGCTACCGTGCGCTAACTGCCCGGATTCAATTTGCTGGTGCAGTTGCTGCTCAAGCTGCTCATAGAGAAAGGGCATTGCAAACCTCAAAAATCAGTCAGAACTATCAATCAGAACAATAGGTACAGATTTTGAAAAAACCGTATGCACAGTGCATCAGAATCAAAATCTGTACTCAATATTATAGTAATTTTTAAATCTGTTCTTATTTTTTATTAGGTTTAGCATAGTCTCCTGTTCACTAACCTCTGTTCCGAGCTCGATCATGCAACGTATACCGGTTCACCAGCACGACCCCAATCAGATCAATGGCAAAATCTACGTCCGCCTGACCGAAGGTCACTACCAGTTAATTCGTCGGCTGACAAGCGGCTCCCTGCTGGCGATGTTCTTTTTAACCGCCTGGATAAACCTCGATGGTCAGCAGATCGTATTGTTCGACTTTGCCAATCGCCGCATCCATCTTTTTGGCCTGTTACTCAGTCCGAAGGATCTATTTCTGCTAGCCGGGCTGATGATTGTTGGAGCGGTTCTGCTATTTGCACTGGCAGCCGCCTATAGCCGCGTATGGTGTGGTTTTGCCTGCCCTCAGAGCATCTGGACATGGATCTTTATTCGTCTTGAAACACTCACACAAGGCAACCGCAATACGCGCATAAAACGGGACCAGGGGCAATTTTCACTGCAGAACCTCGCCAGAAGTTCGATGAAACACCTACTCTGGGTGCTCTTCTCCGCTCTTACCGCAATAACATTTATCGGCTACTTCACCCCGCTAAGGGACATTGCCAGCGATATTCTGGCTATGGATATCAGCCTGGATCTGGCTAGCTGGATTTTGATCTTCACCCTGCTTACCTACATTAATGCCGGACTGGTACGTGAAAAAGTATGCGCCCATATGTGCCCCTACGCACGCTTCCAGTCGGTAATGTTTGATCCGGATACGCGGACAATCAGTTATGATAAAAAACGCGGCGAGCCGCGCACTGCATCGCAAGGCAAAAAAAATCCGGGCGGAGACTGTATAAACTGCAACCTGTGTGTTCATGTATGCCCTACAGGCATCGATATTCGCGACGGCCTGCAATCGGATTGCATCACTTGCGGTGCCTGTATTGATGTTTGCGATACGGTAATGCGTAAATTGGATAAACCCACCGGACTGATCCGTTTTATCTCCACCAATAGCGAAGCCGGCCAGCCCAGCCCGCTGTTGCGCCCCAGATTAGTTGCTTATATAAGTGGCATCTTCTTGCTCAGTTCCTATCTGGGATGGGAGTTTATTCATCGCGACCAACTACTACTGGATGTCAGCCGAGATCGACAGGCGCTTTATAAGATCAACAGTGAAGGTCTTATCTGTAATGATTACCTGCTGGCGGTAGAAAATCTGGATATGGGCAGCAGTCAGCTGGACATTTCACTCGCTGATGCTACAGCTTTTCAGTTGGAAGGCCCTAAACAGCTCAATGTTAAGGTGGGTGAGCGCAACGAACACAGCTACAGAATCTGCGCCCCTGCTGAGGCAGGGTTATCTACAGGACATCACAAAGTTGAATTCAAGGCCCAATCGGGTAACCAACTCTGGGTACAACGCAGCTCGTTTATCTTTCCGCAGCAGTTACGTTAAGGAACTTATTCGGCAGCCAAGCAATTACGCTAAAGGCTTATTCAACAGCTAAGCAGTTCAGCGGCTCAGCAATCAATTGCTGCTTGGCTTTACGGGAGAGCTTCTTAATTGCAGCCTCCCGTTTGCATGCCCCCGAGCGGCTTTCGGCCCGCTCCTGATAAACCAGTGAAACAGGCCGTCGGACACGCGTATACTTAGCCCCCAGACGATCGCTCCGATTATGCTCCTGAAGACGCCGCTGAAGATCGGTTGTGACGCCGGTATAAAGGGTAGAATCTGCGCATTGCAGAATATATACATACCAACGAGCCAACGACCCAGCCATCAGGTTAAAACGAGCTCATTCAGATTCGACTTAGTCCGATCAAAGCCGGTTAAAAAATTCGCCAGCAGCTGATTAACCTGATCCGGTTGTTCCAGATTAGTTATATGCCCGGCATTTTCAATTATCGCTAGCTGGCTATCGGGAAGTAACTCATGCATTTCCTGGCTTTCTGATACTGGCCTTGCCAGATCACCTTCACCAACAACAAATAACGTTGGGCAGCGAATATCTCTGATACGCTCAAGCATCGATGCCCGTTGGAAAATAGCATCCCCCATGACAACGATACTACTGACCTGTTCAGGCAGCAGCGACATCAGGTCAAATCGAAACGTTTCAACCAGCGCTGGATTTCGCTCTTCCGTGAAAGAACAAAAGAAGAGCCGCGAAACCACATCGATGATTGCCGGCGGCACCTCTTTCATCTGTTTGACGATATCCAGCAGGTGCGCATACTCAGCAGCATTTTCTTCGTGTTCGGCCCCCAGATAACTCCCCATCATCACCAGACTGGCAACCTCATTCGGATAATCCATGGCGAGCTTTGCCCCCCACATAGCGCCGACAGATAGGCCAATGATGCTATAGCGATCAATTTCCAACTGCTGCATTAGCTTGCGATTACTTTCAGCAATCATGCCTATATTCAGCTCATCGGATACCACGGGGTATGAACGACCATGGCCCCAGAGGTCGGGCACAATGCAGCGGAAGTGTTGCGATAGAATATTGATTTGCGGCATCCACATGCGGCAGTCCCATAAGTAACTGTGGCCGAATAACAAGGAAAATCCTTCGCCTTGATCCAGGTAGTGCATCTCTTTGCCATCAACCATCATGGTAGGCATAGGGTCTCCTTATCTAAACAACAGGAACAACGTGACTCTAGAAAGAAACACTAATATAAAGAAAAAAGCGTTATAAAAAAAGCGCTTAGCAAAGTAAGCCTTGAGTAATAAAAAAGCCGGGAGAACTTCTCCCTGCTTACTGGCCCTATCCCCCAGTGGCAGGATAGTTGTCGCCTCCCCGGATTTAGTTAATAACCATGCAGGGGCGGTAAGTAGGGATTAATGTTTCGATAATCAGAAGAGCGGAAGAACGCTGTTATACAGAAGATGCTTCCACCCCATATCTATCTCGACAACGTTATCCTGATTCCGACCAATTGAGAAACATCATCCTTGTCAGCGATGTCCATCTATCTTCCACTGCTGTAATTATTGGATCCTGTTTCCCTGTCCCCCGAAGAACAAAGCATTCAACGCCTTCGAATTTAATCAAAAAACTTAACACCCTGAACTTCGCCTTCCAAATAAAAGTGTAGCAGTAACACGACAAGCACTGCGAAATATTGGATAAATTATTTTCATAAAAAGATATTTTAAAATAAAATTAAATTTAAATTCAACAGCTTAAAAGAATAACAACACTCAAAAAACTGTATCTAATTTGATACAACTGCCATGAAGATTAACAAGGGAATCAACGGACTAATCCAATACGCTTTAGCATGCCCCCTGGGTACTAACAGCTCTATCGCCAGCAAAGAACAATTGAACTTATTCACCACCTTCCTTTACAACTACCGATTGTCAAAACATACTATTCCCGGTATTCAGATGGTGAACAGCACGACCAGGGAATTAAACTTTCTTACTGCCAGTATAAACACCCATCCGGCAATCCTTACGGGGAGTAACAATTGAAATATCGATACGATAAAGCACTGGTTATCCTGCTGAGTGGCTTTCTAAGCACAGGCTGTATGTTTTTAACTGAGCCACAGCCAACGCAGCCGGCTTACTCCGGGGCTGACGGCATGAGCGAATACAACATCACTCCCCAAGTGTATATCTACCATTATGAAAACGGTTTTACCGGTATTGATGCACTGGGCTGGGAGCCGGACTTGCAATACGCCTGGTCCCGCATCGGCGCAGCCATCACCTGTAAAATCCCCCTGGATAAACAGCAACTAATTGATCAGCTAGGCATTCGCTTCGGACACCAACCTGTAACCCATGAATTGAACGGCATCGGCTTTCACGCAGTGCAAAGCCGCAAAGTACCGGGTTTCTGCACCGAAAAGCGGCAGAATGAGATTTCAAAAATGATCAGCAACTACCAGGCAGGCAAATTTCCGACACCACGTTACTGATAATTACAACTCAAAAACGATATCCAAACTCTTACCCCAAAAAAAGGGAGCTCATCAGCTCCCTTTTCAAATCTAACCAAGTCTAACTACACAGGTCAGGTCTATCGATCCTGATTAGCGTCCGGCAACACCAGTCCGTGATTTTGCAATACACCTTCACCAAACCAGGCCAGGTTCTCGTGCAGGCTAACCACTTCACCAACAATAATCAGTGCAGGGGCTGCCAACTGAGCCTCAGCCTGTTTGGCAGCCAGGTCACTCAATGTGCCGGTCACTACCTTCTGCTCGGGAGTAGTACCGCGGGAAATAATCGCCGCCGGCGTGTCTGCAGGCTTACCATGAGCAATCAACTGCTCACACAGATGCGGCAGAGAATTCAAACCCATATAAAATACGATGGTCTGATTCGGATGCACCAGCTCCGCATAATTTAGATCGGCGCTGCGGTTTTTCAGCTGCCCGGTCACCAGCTTTACCGACTGGGCATAGTTACGGTGAGTGAGGGGAATACCGGCATAGGTGGAACACGCACTGGCAGCAGTGATGCCCGGCACCACCTGAAACGGTATATTGTGCTGCTTAAGGGACTCCAGCTCTTCACCACCACGTCCGAAGACAAACGGATCACCGCCCTTGAGCCGTAACACCCGCTTGCCTTCCAGGGCAAACTTCACCAGTAATTCGTTGATCCCTTCCTGTGGTACCGAATGATCATCACGGCGCTTGCCCACATAGATCTTATCCGCATCACGGCGACACAGGTCGACAACTGCAGGGGAAACCAGCTGATCATAGAGCACCACATCGGCTTGCTGCATCAGGCGAAGCGCCTTAAAGGTGAGCAATTCAGGATCGCCCGGGCCACCGCCAACCAGATACACTTCACCAACCTGATGTTCCGGATCCCCAGCATCCAGCGCCTTCTGAAGCAGCTTTGCTGCTTCTTCTTCACGTCCGGCAAACACCTTTTCAGCCACCTGCCCCTGCAGAATCTTCTCCCAGAACATACGGCGCTGGTTAACGCTGGTGAAACGCGCCTTAACCTGACTGCGAAAGCCACCAACCAGCTTACCCAGCTTGCTGTAACCCTGTGGTATCCAGGTTTCCAGCTTAGCCCTCAGCAGTCGGGCCAGCACCGGCGACTCGCCACCTGAAGAGATACCGATCACTATGGGGGAACGATCGACTATGGATGGAAAAATAAAGGTACACAACGATGGGCTATCGACAACATTGACCGGCAGATGCCTGTCGACTGCGTCGTAATGAACCCGCTCGTTGAGCTCATCATCATCGGTGGCGGCGATTACTAAATTAGCCTCATCCAGCAAAGCTGGATGGTATTCGCCGATAATCACTTGACCGCCATGCATCTCAACCAGCTCAATCAGCTCCGGTTCGACCGCATGGGATATCACTGTCACTTTTGCACCGGCACGCACCAGCAGAGTCGCCTTACGCAAGGCGACTTGTCCACCACCAACCAGTACGGCAATTTTGTTCTCAAGCTTAAAAAAAAGCGGTAGGTAATCCAAACGAATCTCTCCTGAGAAAACTATCAGCCCCAACCCGATAACGATTTCGATTGTAAACGACGGGTACGAAAGCAGGGGAACGGTAACAGGAATGTATCAAAAAGGACTGCCCCGAGATACCAGAAAATAGGTATCCCAGTTGCGGCAGATCAAGGGAGTCGCGACTCCCTTACATTTATTTAGGTAGAAAGTCAGCAACGTTAATCGGCTTAGCGTCGTTCAAGGGTGTCGCCGGATGCAAACCACATTCGCGGGTCTCCGGATTCTCCCACCACCAGCGACCGGCACGCACATCCTCACCTGCGGAAACTGCACGGGTACAAGGTGCACAACCGATACTCGGATAATGCTTGTCATGCAACGCATTATAAGGAACGTCGTTAGCCTTGATATAAGACCAAATCTCTTTCTCACTCCAATCGGCCAGCGGATTGAACTTATCGATCTGATTGCCTTCATCAAACTCTTTAAAACCGATCTCATCACGAGTGACAGCCTGTTCACGGCGTAAACCAGTGATCCATGCATCCCGATCGGCAAGCGCGCGCTTCAAGGGCTTGATCTTACGTACGAAACAACACCCCTTACGCATTTCCTGACTTTCATAAAAAGCGTTAATGCCGTTTTCTCTTACATAGCCTTCAACATCGGCCGCTTCAGGGTAATACACTTCAAGCGAGATATTGCTGTAGCGTTTCTGTATCTCGGTCAGTAGCTGCAAGGTTTCTTCAGGCAAGCGACCGGTATCCAGCACAAACATGCCAATTTCAGGCGCATACTGGCTGATCAAATCACTGATCACTACATCTTCAGCGCCCAGGCTGTTGGCAAAAATCACTTTACCTGCTGCGTACTCGGCAGCAGCCTGCTTCAGCACGTCCACCGAATTGGCAATTTTGGCTTCCAATTGCGGTGTAATTTGCTCACTCATGTTGTCTCCTCACCTTTTTCTACAACCTGACAATAAGGCCCGAAAGCCTGTCGGACTTAACACTCATCTACTGAGATAAAGCCAAGCCCGAAAAGCTACTAACGTCTAAAGATCGGACGCTCATCATCTGCACAGCCCTGATAGTGCACACTCACTTCACCAAAGGCTGAAACTAACTCTTCGCTATAACGCTCTTCGGGTATCGCAAAAGCATCAAAGCCACAGCGCTCCATATGTTGCAGGCGATCACGGGTAACAACGCCTACGGCACGAATTTGCCCGGTAAAACCGGCACGACGCAGTATACGGGCGTAGCTGAAACCACGGCCATCATTGAAAGCCGGAAAATCAATAGCGATCAGGGACAATTTATCCAGATCTTTCATCAGCACATTGAGATCCTGATCACCATTGATTTCGACGCCAATACGCCCCTTTGCAGCCAATAACACATCATGTTCTGCTGCAAAGAGTTCGAAAGGCACTACGACATCTTCATTGATATGCAGAGAAAGGTTATCTGCATCAACCAGCAACCAGCTATCGTCAGTAACGACCGCTTGATTAATTAACAGGGGCATAAACTTTCTCCTTAAACGGATCCAAACCAATACGGCGCACAGTATCTAAAAAGCGCTCATCTTCACTACGGTTTTCGACAAATACCTGTAAAACCTTTTCAATGGTATCGGCGACATCAGCCTGCGGTACTGCCCTGCCGATGATCTTACCCAAAGAGGTGTCCTCGCGTGATGAGCCTCCCAGGGTAATCTGGTAGTAATCCTCGCCCTTCTTATCCACTCCCAGAATACCGATATGGGCAACGTGGTGATGGGCACAGGCGTTGATACAGCCAGACATGTTCAAACGGATATCGCCCAGGTCATACAGGTAATCCATATCATCAAACTTCTGGTTGATCTGTTCAGCAACACCCAGCGTATGGGCATTGGCCAGGGAACAGAAATCAAACCCTGGACAGACGATCATATCGGTCAGTGTGCCGACATTCGGACGTGCCAGATTATGCTCCGCCAGTGCCTGCCACAGTGCATACAGATCACCCTGATTAACATGGGCCAGCACCAGGTTCTGCTCGTGAGTAGTACGAATCTCACCGAAGTTATACTTATCAGCCAGGTCAGCCACTGTATCCAGCTGCAGGTCAGTAATATCTCCCGGCGCCTTCAACTGCGCCTTAAGAGAAACAACCACCGCACGGTAACCGGCTTGCTTATGATCTCGGGTATTACGCTTATACCAGACGCTAAAGTCCTGATCATCTGCCAACTGCTGTTCCAGCTGAGCAGCACCATCAACCGCCTCAGCAGAATAAGGGTGCGGCTGGAAGAAACCTTTCATATGGGCAATCGCAGCGTCAGTCAGGCGCATCTCCGTATCGCGCATCTGCTCCCATTCAGCTTCTACCTGATTACGGAACTCATCGACACCCAGCGCATTAACAAGAATCTTGATACGCGCTTTATATTTGTTATCACGACGGCCTTTGAGGTTATATACCCGCATGATCGCTTCCAGATAACTCAACAATTCCTCTTTCGGCAGGAACTCACGGATCACCTTGCCAATAACCGGGGTACGGCCAAGACCGCCACCCGCCAGTATTTCGAAGCCCATCTCACCGGCATCATTGCGTACCAGGTGTACACCGATATCGTGAACCTGTGACGCCGCACGGTCTTCGGGGCCACCGGTTACGGCGATTTTGAACTTACGCGGCAGGTATGCAAACTCCGGGTGCAGTGTTGCCCACTGGCGGATAATTTCACACCAGGGCCGTGGATCTTCAACTTCATCGGGAATAATGCCGGCAAAGTGATCAGTTGCAACACTACGGATACAGCTACCGCTGGTCTGAATTGCATGCATCTGCACTTCTGCAAGTTCGGCGAGAATATCCGGCACCTCTTCCAGCTTAGGCCAGTTCAGCTGGATATTGGTTCGGGTGGTAATATGTGCGTAATTACGGTCATATTTACGGGTGATATCTGCCAGTTTACGCATCTGGGTTGAATTCATCAGGCCATAAGGTACACCGATACGCAGCATAGGTGCATGGCGCTGAATATACAGCCCGTTCATCAAACGTAAAACACGGAATTCATCATCAGGGATTTCGCCCGCCAGGAAACGGCGCGTCTGATCGCGGTACTGAGCGACCCGCTCATTGACCAGTGTCTGATCCTGTTCGTTATATTGATACATTTTCTATAACCCTAAAATGCCAACAAATGCCGGCGTTCACCCTTTTAAAAGAAAGTCCTAGCCGACCAGAACAAAGCGCATTCCGATGGCTAGCAGCAGAGACCCCATAATCGGCTGTATTACTTTTGGCGACAGCTTACTTCCGAGCTGACTACCCATAAATACGCCTGGCAAAGATCCTATTACCAGATAAAACAGCAACCATAGATCCACATTGCCCATACTGTAATGTCCAGCACCGGCTATGCCAGTCAACACCACCGCATGTGCTAAATCGGTACCGACAATGCTTTGCATTGTCATCCGCGGATACAGCACAATCAGCAGTGCGGTGCCCAGGGCACCTGCGCCAACTGAAGTAAGTGTTACCAGTGCGCCAAGAATCACGCCCATGGCTATAGTAATAGCCGGACGCCAACGACGCACATGGGACTCAAGACTTGTGCCTTGCAGCTTCACCACTGAATTGCGAATACGGTTACGCAGAAATACAGCAATAGATGTCAAAACCAGCGAAACACCCAGTGTGATATTCATCAGGTGTTCAACTTTTTCCAGACCACCCAAACCCTGCAGGTAGTTCAGCGTAAACAAACTGCCGGGGATACTACCAGAGAGTAATAGTATGACAAGTTTCCAGTGCACCAGTTTCTTGCGCGCATAGGAAATAGAACCACCACACTTGGTAATTGCAGCATACAACAGGTCAGTACTCACCGCCGTTACCGGGGGAATACCAAAACCGACAATAAGGATAGGGGTCATCAAAGCGCCACCACCAATACCTGTCATACCAACAATAAAACCAACCACCAGGCCGGCAAAGCTGTACGCTATTTCCATCTAACTACTCTGTAACCACTCAATCGTTGAAGAGCCTTCAGCCAGCCTCATCATTAAGACGAACTCACGGCAACCATAAAAATCCAGACTGCCATAATACCGCTTGCCCCTTATAACTCAAAATAATAATTAGAAATTTCTTAGTTCCTTTATGGAATAACAAAAGCGCTTCGCGTTATTCCAAAAAGTTTTAAAAACATTCTAATTTATTCTTTTTTCTTTTATATAAGGTCTGCCATACTTTGCAGCAATTATGAATAGCCGCGCCCACAGCTCAGCACTCTATTGAGCGCCGGGATGGTTTAAACACGTTAAAAGCAGAGAAAGAGTTAATATCATGAATCAATTGCCGGAACATAGACTGACCCACTTGCGTCAGCTGGAAGCTGAAAGCATCCATATTATCCGCGAAGTCGCATCCGAGTTTGAAAACCCGGTAATGCTGTACTCAATCGGCAAAGATTCAGCAGTGATGCTTCACCTGGCACGCAAGGCATTCTATCCAGGCAAGCCGCCCTTCCCGCTGATGCATGTCGACACCACCTGGAAATTCAAAGAGATGATCGCCTTCCGCGATAAAATGGCGGAAGAAGCGGGCATGGATCTGATCGTCCATGTCAACCAGGAAGGCGTTGATATGGATATTAGTCCATTTACCCACGGCTCTAAGAAACATACTGACATTATGAAGACCCAGGGCCTGAAACAGGCGCTGGACAAGTACAAGTTTGATGCTGCATTCGGCGGTGCCCGCCGTGACGAAGAGAAGTCT
Organism: Amphritea sp.; assembly: GCA_036960915.1. Lineage (GTDB taxonomy): Bacteria > Pseudomonadota > Gammaproteobacteria > Pseudomonadales > Balneatricaceae > Amphritea. The sequence continues at coordinate 30,046 of JBALVQ010000044.1, read as the reverse complement.
CGCGCCAAGGAGCGAGTATTCTCTTTCCGCGACAAGAACCACCGCTGGGATCCAAAGAATCAGCGTCCGGAACTGTGGAACACGTTCAATACCCGTATCGACAAAGGTGAGAGTATCCGTGTATTCCCATTATCCAACTGGACTGAACTGGATATCTGGCAGTACATCTATCTGGAGAGCATTCCAATTGTACCGTTATACCTGGCCGCTGAACGCCCGGTTGTCGAGCGTGATGGTGTGGAAATCATGGTGGACGATGAACGCTTGCCATTGCAGGATGGTGAAGTACCCGAAATGAAGATGGTGCGCTTTAGAACACTGGGCTGCTACCCACTTACTGGCGCTGTTGAGTCAACCGCTACGACACTGCCAGAGATTATTCAGGAGATGTTGTTGACCAAGACTTCCGAACGCCAGGGCCGTGTGATTGATCACGATGGCGCGGGCTCGATGGAGCAGAAGAAGATGGAAGGCTACTTCTAAAGTTACTGCGCTTGTTGATACTGCGTTAGAGGCGGCTGCGAAAATGCTCATCTACTACCCGTAGACTGCGCTTTCCTTACCCGCTTCCGCCTTGTCTCAACTTCGCTCATAACGCTTTATCCATCTGCGAACAGTTAACAACACTTACCGCAAAGAATACAGAATACGAGATAACACCATGAGTCATCAGTCCGAATTGATCGCCAGCGACATCGAACAATACCTGGAACAGCACGAGAACAAAGAACTGCTACGCTTCCTCACCTGCGGTAGCGTAGATGATGGCAAGTCCACCCTGATTGGCCGCCTGTTACACGATTCCAAGATGATCTACGAAGATCAGCTGGCCGCGATTCAATCCGATAGCGCCCGCATTGGTAACGCTGGTGAAGAGCTGGATCTGGCACTGCTGGTTGATGGCCTGCAGGCAGAGCGTGAACAAGGCATTACCATCGATGTTGCGTATCGCTATTTCTCGACAGAAAAGCGTAAATTCATCATCGCCGATACCCCGGGACATGAGCAATATACCCGCAACATGGCAACCGGCGCTTCAACTTGTGATCTGGCAATCATCCTGATCGATGCCCGTCACGGCGTGCAGGTACAAACCAAGCGTCACAGTTTTATCGTATCCCTGCTGGGACTCAAGCACACCATCGTCGCAATCAACAAGATGGACCTGGTGGATTTCAGCGAAGAGCGTTACGAACAGATCAAGCAGGATTACCTGGAGTTTGCCGACAGCCTGGACTTGCACGACATTCAGTTTGTACCGCTATCCGCTCTGAAGGGCGACAACGTCGTTAATCCTAGCGAAAACATGCCTTGGTACACTGGCGCTCCACTGATGGAAACACTAAATTCAGTAGAGATCGCCAACGACCAAAACTTTGATCAACTGCGCTTCCCGGTTCAATATGTAAACCGCCCTAATCTGGATTTCCGTGGTTACTGCGGTACCCTGTCTTCTGGTATCGTACGTCCCGGAGACGAAGTGACCGTTTTGCCATCGGGCAAAAGCAGTAAAGTTAAGTCGATTGTTACTTTCGATGGTGAGTTGCAGGAAGCTTTCCCACCGATGTCCGTTACTCTGACACTGGAAGATGAGATCGACATCAGCCGCGGTGATATTCTGGTTCACAGCAACGACAAGCCTACTGTCAGCAACCGTTTTGATGCCATGGTTGTGTGGATGGCCGAGGAGCAGCTGCTACCTGGTCGTCAGTATGACGTCAAGCTGGCTACTCAGACGATAGCCGGTGGCATCAGCACGATTCGTCACTGCGTGGACGTCAACACTCAGGAAGAGCAACCCGCTGCCACCCTGAATCTGAATGAGATCGCGCGCTGTGAAATTACCCTGGAGCGTCCGATCGTTGCCGATGATTACAAATCCCATCACGGTACCGGTTCATTCATTATTGTTGACCGCCTGAACAACACCACGGTTGCCGCGGGCATGATCATCAACGATGGTTCCCACAATAGCAGCGTAACTGACAACCTGATCACCGCCGGTCCAGACGTGAACCGTGCCGACCGTGAGCGCCGCTTCGGTCAGAAGGCCGTTACACTGGTTGTTTCCGGTGGTAACGAAGGCCAGCGCAGCACTCTGCTGTACACACTGGAACGTCAGTTGTTTAACAATGGCCGTGCCGTTGCCGTCCTCAACAGCGACAATCTGCCAGCAGATCTGGCAAGCGTTGCAGCTCTGTTGAATGAAAATGGTCTGTTGGTTCTGGCAGACAGTGCAAAAGCACCGGAAAACGCCCTGACTGTCGATCTCGATGGCGGTAATGCGGACCTGAGTCTGAATAGCGAAGCCCAACCGGTTGGCGCACAAGTTAATGCGGCACTGGAGCTATTGAAGCAACACGACCACATATAAGCTACTCAAGACTCCGGCAACAGCTCAGGTTAACCGCCTGGGCTGTTCTTGTTAGGGCAGAATAAAACTTTGATACACGCAAATCTGCCTAAAATCACAGCAACAGGCTATCAATAAAACTGTTATGACTAAAAAATTGAGGCATATCAAATAGAAAGTTATACCGAAAAGCGACTAAAGTCGGTAAAATTTAGCGCCTTTAAATTTTAGCTGTTCATTTGACATAAATAGACGCGCTGCGGCGGCCTCAGGTAACGCAACAAAAATTATGACTGAATATCTGCTTATTCTTATCAGTACCGTACTGGTGAACAATTTCGTTCTGGTACAGTTTCTTGGCCTCTGCCCGTTTATGGGGGTATCCAATAAACTGGAAACAGCCATGGGGATGTCACTGGCCACCACCTTTGTACTGACACTGTCTTCAGTTTGCAGTTACCTGGTGTATACCTATCTGCTGGAACCGTTGGAACTGGCTTACCTGAAAACGATTGCCTTTATTCTGGTTATCGCAGTGGTGGTACAGTTCACCGAAATGGTGGTCCGTAAAACCAGCCCCTTGTTGTACAAGCTACTGGGTATTTTCCTGCCACTGATTACCACCAACTGTGCCGTACTGGGCGTCGCCCTGCTCAACATCAAGAAGATGAACGGTTTCGTTGACTCTATTGTCTATGGCTTTGGTGCTGCTGTTGGCTTTTCGCTGGCCTTGATACTGTTCTCGGCAATGCGCGAGCGTATCGCTGTCGCCGATGTTCCCCAGCCTTTCAGAGGCTCCGCTATCGGTATGGTGACCGCTGGATTAATGTCGCTGGCATTTCTTGGTTTCACCGGTCTGGTCCGGTTTTAAGAGGTGGCAGAGCCCGCAATGAGCGCAGTATTAATTGCAGTATTCGTTCTATTAGCCCTGGGGTTAGTCTTTGGCATCCTGCTGGGTTACTCCTCCATTCGTTTCAAGGTGCAAGGCAATCCGCTGGCTGACCAGGTGGACTCCCTGCTACCCCAAACACAATGCGGCCAGTGCAGCTATCCCGGCTGTCGTCCCTATGCGGAAGCCATCGTAAATGGTGAAGCAATAAACAAGTGCCCTCCCGGTGGTATGAGCACTATCGAAGCCCTGGCCGACCTGCTGGACGTCGAAGCGCTGCCGCTGGATGCTGAGCATGGCGAAGAACAAGTTCAAGCGATCGCCTATATCCGCGAAGACGAGTGTATCGGTTGCACTAAATGTATTCAGGCCTGTCCTGTGGATGCCATCCTCGGTGCGGCTAAGCAGATGCATACCGTCATTGAGTCTGAATGTACCGGTTGTGACCTCTGTGTCGAACCCTGCCCGGTTGACTGTATTGATATGATTCCGATTGAGACCACCCTGAATACCTGGCAATGGCCATCGCCCAAACCCGGCATTGAGCTGATCGCCACCGATCGCACTCCGGGCATCGCTCGGGGAGGTGATGCATGAACGTTAAAGTACACAGTTTCCACGGTGGTATTCACCCCCCGGAAAACAAAAAGCAGTCTACCGGCGCGCCGATCGGCATGGCGCCGCTGCCAAAACGCATTATCCTGCCGCTGCAGCAGCACATCGGCCTGCCTGCAGATGCTGTTGTAAAAAAGGGAGAGCGGGTACTTAAAGGTCAGCTTGTCGCCGAAGCGATCGGCCGTATCAGCGCGAATATCCATGCCTCAACATCCGGTACCGTGGTCAGTGTTGACCACCATGCGGTGCCGCATATCTCTGGCATGTCGGCTGACTGCATCATAATCGAGGCCGATGGCGAAGATGAGTGGATCAGCCATCAGGGACTGAATGACTACACCAGCCTGCCCAAGCCGGAATTGATTGAATACATCCGCAAGGCCGGTGTTGCCGGCATGGGTGGCGCCGGCTTCCCGACCGATGTCAAACTGCATCTGGGCGATGATCATATTGTAAATACCCTGATCATCAACGCCGCCGAATGTGAACCCTATATCACCGCCGATGATATGCTGATGCGTGAGCGTGCCGAGGAGATCCTTGGCGGGATCGAAATCATCTCCCACCTGCTCAAGCCGCTGCATATCATGGTCGGTATCGAGGATAACAAGCCACAGGCGATTCGGGCGCTGCACGCGGCACTGGATAAAAGCGAACTGAATCTGGATATCGTGATTATCCCGACGAAGTACCCTTCCGGTGGAGAGAAACAGCTCATCAAGCTACTGACAGGCGTTGAAGTACCCGGTGGCAAGATCCCCGCGGACGTCGGCATCGTCTGCCAGAACGTGGGAACCACTACCGCTGTTCACCGCGCGGTTAAGCACGGTGAGCCGCTGATATCCCGCATAGTTACCATCAGCGGAGCTGCCACGGCGCATCCACAAAACCTGGAAGCCCGTATTGGTACCCCTTTTGCCGAGCTGCTGGATCACTGCGGTGTTAAGCGTGAACTGATGCATCGCCTGGTCGTCGGTGGACCGATGATGGGCATCACGGTTGATAATGAACAGATCCCGATGATCAAGACCACTAACTGTCTGATCGCCGGCAACGCTCAGGAGCTACCGCCCCAGCCTCATGCGCAATCCTGCATTCGTTGCGGGATGTGCGAACAGGTCTGCCCTGCAGAACTTCTGCCGCAACAGCTGCACTGGTTTGCCAAGGGTCGCGAGTTTGAAAAAGCCAAACATCACAACCTGTTTGATTGTATCGAATGTGGTGCTTGCTCATACGTCTGCCCGAGTAACATTCCGCTGGTGCAATACTACCGTTTTGCCAAAGCAGAGATTCGTCAAGAGGATGCTGAGCAACGCAAGGCTGATCATGCCCGCATTCGCTTCGAAGCCCGCCAGGAGCGCCTGGAACGGGAAAAGACAGAGAAAGAAGAACGCCGTAAAATCCGCGCCGCAGAAGCCGCTCGGAATCAGGCAGCCAAGAAAGATGCCGCGGTTGCCAAGAGCGCAACACCGGCTGCTGCTGACGCACCACTGGATCTTAAACAACTGAAAACCAATGCAGCGGTCGCTCGCACCAAACTGAAAAAGGCTGAAAAAGCACTCAGCAATGCACAGGCAAAAGGACTGGATGGCGTTGATACACTGCAGGATACGGTGCGCCAGTTACAAACCAAGAGCGATACCGCTCAACAAGCCTATGAGCAGGCACAGCAAGCGCCAGCGCCCGTAGCAACGGTCGATATCAAACAACTGAAAACCAATGCCGCAGTTGCCCGTACCAAGCTGAAAAAGGCCGAGAAAATTCTCGCCGCCGCACAGGAAAGTGGTGACGGTGATATCGCCGAACTGCAAGCCAGTGTTACCCAGCTGGCCGCAAAGTCCGCCACGGCAGAGAAAGCCTTCAAGGATGCCGATGCAGGTACCGGCGATACAGCTCCCGCACAACCAGCGGTTGATCTCGAAGCGCTAAAAGCCGACGCCGAAGCGATCAAGGCGAAAGTAGACAAGGCAGAGAAAGCCTGGAAAGCGGCAGTCGAGTCCGGCAGCCCGGCAGCCGATAAGATGGCCGCTGGCGTAGACAAACTGAAAGCCAAGCAGGCTGAAGCCGAGCAGCAATATCAACAGGCTCTTGCCAGCGCTCAGGTGCAGCAACCAGCTGTATCCGCGGCCAGACTGGATGAACTTAAAGCCGACGCCGCAGCGATCAAGGCGAAAGTAGCCAAGGCAAAGAAAGCCTGGAAATTCGCCGTCGAGTCCGGCAGCCCGGCAGCCGACAAAATGGCCGCTGGCGTAGATAAGCTGAAAGCCAAGCAGGCTGAAGCCGAGCAGGAATATCAACAGGCACTCGCCAGCACTCAGGCTCTACAACCAGCAGCAACAATCAATCTGGATGAACTGAAAGCCGACGCGGAAGCGATTAAAGCTAAAGTAGACAAAGCAGAGAAAGCCTGGAAAGCGGCAATAGAGTCCGGCAGCCCGGCAGCCGATAAGATGGCCGCTGGCGTGGATAAACTGAAATCCAAGCAGGCTGAAGCCGAGCAGGAATATCAGCAGGCACTTGCTAGCACAAAACCACAGCAGCTTGCTGCAGATTCGGCAGCTGAATCAGACAACGGTCCAGCAGCAGTAACCCTTGTGGATATGAAAGAGCTGAAACAACAGGTATCCATTATGCGCACCAAGCTTAAGAAGGCTGAAAAACAGCTCGAAGAAAGCGCAGCAGGCAGTGATACCTCGACGCTAACAACTGAAATCGAGCAGTTGAAACAGCGCCACGCTGAAGCCAAAGCAACTTTTGATGCAGCTGAAGCGGATAAAATTGCAGCCGCCGCGCAACAAGGTATCGACCTGAAGCAATTGAAGATTGATGCCGCCCTGGCCCGTGCTGCAGTTACTAAAGCGGAACGCGCCCTGAGCAAAGCGGATGACAATGTAAATGTCAGCGAACTGGAACAGTCGCTTGTTGTGGCAAAACAGCAAGCAGATAACCTGAATATAACCCTGGAACGTTTCTCCGAGTAAGTAAACTATGGCACTGATTCGAATTACCTCACCCCACGCACACAGACCCGGCAATACCGGCAATGTTATGCAAATGGTGATACTGGCAACCCTGCCAGGCCTTGCCGCTATGACGTTCTTCTTCGGCTGGGGTACGCTGATTCAGGTTGTCTGGGGTTGCCTGCTGGCAATTGGTCTGGAAGCACTGATTATCAAGCTGCGTAACCGTCCGGTAAGCTTTTATCTAAAGGATTACAGCGCGGTTGTCACTGCCGTTTTACTGGGACTGGCATTGCCGCCATTTGCTCCCTGGTGGGTGATGACGGTCGGCATTATTATAGCTATCGCCGTTGCCAAACACCTTTACGGCGGCATGGGGAATAACCCGTTTAATCCGGCGATGGTCGCCTACGCCCTGCTGCTGGTTTCCTTCCCGGTACAGATGACCAGCTGGGCGGCACCTTTTGTCATGACTGGCGAAGGCTGGGCAGTGATGGGTCTGGGCGATACCCTATCGGCTATTTTTGCCACCGTTAACCCGCAAATAATCGATGCCCACACCATGGCGACGCCGCTTGATGTAATGAAGCACCGTGGTGGCTTCACCACCGAAGAGATGTGGAACCAGAGCCTGTTGCTGGCCAACGGTATCGGTGCTTGGCACGCAGTCAGTGCAGCCTACGTGATGGGCGGCATATTCCTGCTGTACCGCCAGATCTTTACCTGGCACACGCCTGTCGCCATGCTCGGAACCCTGGCGGTAGTCTCTACCCTGTACTTTTTGGTCAGCCCGGACACCTACCCCGATCCCTTCTTCCATCTGACGACGGGAGGCACCATGCTGGGGGCGTTTTTTATCGCTACGGATCCGGTCACATCGGCAACCAGTAACAAAGGGAAACTGTGGTTTGGCGCCGGAATCGGCCTACTGGTATTCATTATTCGCACCTGGGGCAATTACCCGGATGCAATTGCCTTTGCGGTCTTGCTGATGAACCTCTGTGCACCGTTTATCGACCAGTACACGCAACCCCGGACCTATGGCCATAGCAAAGCTAAACGCGGCCTGAAGGGGAACTAAGATGAATATTACTATCGTTGTCACCCTACTCTTGGCTTCTACTACCGCCTGCCGAAACACTTACGGCCATAGCAAGCGCTACAATAAACCCGGTCGCGGCCTGAAGGAGAGTAACTGAAGTGGAGATGTTTACAGCCATTCGTAACAGCGCTCTGGGACTGAGTATTTTTGCCGTTATCACAGCCGGGGCTATCGCGATAACCCAGGTTTCAACAGTGGACAGAATCAAGGTGAATGAGCGCGAGCAGCGCGCCCGCGCACTCTACGAGATCGTCCCCAAAGACAGTATTGAAAATAGCCTGCTGGAAGATACGGTTGAGATAATCAGCCCAGCCTTAAGCGGCAGCGATCAACCGATAAATGTATTTCGTGCCCGTCGCGACGGCCAGGTAGTTACGGTGATCATCCCGGTTACTGCTCCGGATGGCTACACCGGTAATATCAATATCATTGTGGGTATTAATCAGGATGAGAGCGTTGCCGGGGTACGCGTCCTCTCCCATAAGGAAACGCCGGGACTCGGTGATAAGGTCGATCTCAAAAAATCAGATTGGATACTGGCTTTTAATGACCAGCGCTATGAAGGCAATAGCGATCCCAGCTGGGCGGTACAGAAAGATGGGGGGCGCTTCGATCAATTTACCGGCGCGACCATCACACCGCGGGCGATAGTCAATGCAACGGCCCGTGCAATCCACTATTTCAGAGAGCATAAGACGGCCCTGCTGGAAACCAAGACAAACACTGTGGGGGCTAACTAGATGGCCACTAATTATAAGAAGATCACCCTGGATGGACTCTGGGATAACAACCCGGCGCTGGTGCAACTGCTGGGCCTTTGCCCGCTCCTGGCGGTTACCGGTACGGTAGTAAACGCTTTAGGCCTGGGCGTTGCCAGTATCATGGTATTGATAGGCTCTAACCTGACTATCTCAATGTTCCGTCGCTTCGTGCCGGACTCCGTTCGCCTGCCAATCTTCGTGATGATTATCGCCTCCTTTGTAACCTGTATTGAGTTGTTAATGCAGGCCTTCACCTATGAGCTGTATACAATCCTGGGGATCTTTATCCCGCTGATCGTGACCAACTGTGCCATTATGGGCCGGGCCGATGCCTTTGCCTGTAAGAATCCAGTGGGCGCATCCCTGTTAGACGGCATCATGATGGGAGTAGGCTTCACCGCGGTACTGGTACTTCTGGGCGCAATGCGCGAGATTCTGGGCCTGGGTACCCTCTTCTCCGATATGCAACTGTTATTTGGCCCGGCAGCGGAAAGCTGGAAGATAACACTGATAGACGACTACACAGGTTTCCTGTTTGCGATCCTGCCACCGGGTGCTTTCGTAGGTATGGGACTGATCATCGCGATCAAAAATATTATCGATAAGCGCCTTGAAGACAAACGTAAGGCAGCGGCTCCCACAATGCCTTCAGAAGGGCCAAAACGAGCCCGTGTGACTGGCAATATAAGCTAAACTGCTTAATTCTTATCTATTCCCTGCCCTCCACCTGAGGGCAGCATCTGCATTACCCTATCCTGTTGATTAATAAAATAAACCGCATTGTTTCCAGCTTATCCTTTATCCACGCATTTAATATAACCGAATCAAACTATTGGTGCGGTTCGTGCCTCACCGACACCCTACATGTTCGATTAAAACCGTAGGGTGCAGGCTGGCATGCCCCGCGAAGCGCTCAGTGTGGCCCACGAAGTGTTTTGGCCATTGGCCATTGGCCATTGGGTAGAGCTTGCGAACCGCACCATGATTTACCTGTGGAATATTTAGGAGATGCCCTGCAACTCCCTCATTTTACTCTACATACTGGAATGGCAGAGCCTTTTAGTGCCTCCCCCTTCCCTTCCTGATGCCCGCTCGATAATATATCCCCAATTTCTACAAGCCAAAGCAACAATACATAAATGAACGCCGACAAACGCCATCAAATATTTTCCCGCTTGCGAGCTGAGAATCCAAATCCCACAACAGAACTGGAATTCAGCAGTCCATTCGAACTGTTAATAGCCGTTCTGCTTTCCGCGCAAGCAACAGATGTTGGCGTTAATAAAGCCACCCGCAAGCTGTATCCGATCGCCAATACACCCGAGACAATTTATGCACTGGGTGTCGATGGCTTAAAGGAATACATAAAAACCATCGGCCTGTTTAATACCAAAGCAGAAAACGTTATCAAGACCTGCAAGATATTGATGGATCAGCACAACTCGGAAATCCCGGATGATCGAGAAGCACTCGAAGCACTGCCCGGTGTTGGCCGTAAAACTGCCAATGTAGTTCTCAACACCGCCTTTGGCCATCCGGCAATGGCAGTCGATACACATATATTCCGCGTTTCCAACCGAACTAAAATTGCTCCCGGTAAAAACGTACTGGAGGTTGAGAAAAAGCTTATGCGTTTTGTCCCCAAAGAATTCCTGGTAGATGCACACCATTGGCTGATTCTGCATGGACGCTACATCTGTGTCGCCCGTAAACCGAAGTGCGGTGCTTGCATTATCGAAGACCTGTGTGAGTTTAAAGATAAAACCGACTATGACAGCGAGTAAAGCGCTCGCTGTCACTATCTCTGTAGCATAGCGAAAATCAATTACGCACTTACATCCTTTTTCCCCAATTTCCCCCTACTTTTCCCGCTTTTCACCCTTCCTTTATTTAAGCTGATATGACAGCAGTTATGCGCCCTAATCCACAATTCATTTACACACAAATTCTGTGGATAACTCTGTTAATAGTAATGGGGTAGATGTCTCCAGAGCCCGTCATTACAGGCCCTGAAACAAATCGTTCAGATAAACGACACACCAAAAATTCTCTTGATTTATCAATAGCTTATCTAAGTCAATGTGGATAATTAGGAATTTTAAAAATATTTTTAAGAAACACCAAACAGCACTACTTGACACTGTGGATTTAATTTTCAGAAACAAGAAGCTATTGTCTTTTAAGGGTTATAAACGAAGTACTTGCTCACTCTGTGTATTAACGATCAAACAGCGGTCATAACGTGCCCTATAAGAGCCGATACTCGCGAGGCCATCTATCAAAATCCGTGTCATATTCGAGACGTGTAGACATTAAAGGGGAAGGTAGTGACCTGTTGTGAAACTCACAACAGATCCGATAAACAGGGGTTCCCTGTAGTGTCTAATAAATCCAGACCAGCCCCTGGTTTGAGTTAGGAAACTCCTGAAAAATACAAGACCAGTTTTACCATCCCCCAAACCAGTAGCACAAATACCAGTCCTGCGAACAAGCCAATTGCAATGAACTGCCTCGGCTTTCCCTGGCTGAAGTCCCGTTGCCGATTTGCTTCCCCCTGAACTCCAAAGAAAGCAGCCAGTACGCTTTTCAGCATACTCCAGAAGGATATGCCTGGTTTCTGTTTTATATCTCTGGACACAGTTTCAGTTCCTTTAACATTGGATTCCTTCCTCCATCACTTCTGCTCCATCATTTCATTGAGTATCGTCACAGGCAAAGCCAAGCGGCTCTAACGCTCTCACAAAGTCTGAAGACACCTGCTTTGGATTGAACCTGCATTTAGGAGGCTGCCAACACCGAATGTATATATCCGCTAAACCCGAGCGGCTTCAATCGAGCAGCTTCATGCAAGCCAATCAGGTACTGGCAGGTCTTTTGATTTCAAAAACTCAGGGTTAAACAACTTGCTCCGATACCTGTCTCCGCCGTCACAAAGAACAGTCACAATGGTATGACCGGGTCCCAGTTTCTCAGCCAGCTTTACGGCACCGGCGACATTAATCCCCGATGAGCCACCCAGGCATAGCCCTTCATGAATCAGCAGGTCAAATACACACAACAATGCCTCGGCATCGGTTATCTGAAATGCTTCATCCACGGTAATCCCCTTGAGGTTATCGGTAATCCTACTCTGACCTATACCCTCCATGATTGAGCTGCCTTCTGCCTTGAGCTCACCCTCCTTGTAATAGTGATACAAGGAGGCACCCATTGGATCTGTTAGCGCGATGGTTACTTCTGGATGACGCTCTTTCAAGGCAATGCTGACACCCGCCAGGGTGCCTCCGGTACCGACTGCACAACTGAATCCATCAACCTTACCTTCGGTCTGCTGCCAGATTTCCAAACCGGTGGTGGCATAATGAATATCCCGGTTAGCGCAGTTATTAAACTGGTTTGCCCAGATAGCACCGCTGGCTTCCTCTTTGTTTAGCTGCTCAGCAATACGTGCTGAGACTTTGGTGTAGTGCTCTGGATCCGCCAGCGGTACAGCGGGGACAAGACGCAGATCGGCCCCATAGAGTCTCAAGGTATCTTTCTTTTCCTGGCTCTGGGTTTCCGGCATCACAATCACAGCCCTATAGCCCAGCACATTAGCTATCAATGACAAGCCAATGCCTGTATTGCCTGCTGTCCCTTCGACAATCACCCCGCCAGGCTTAAGTAAGCCATTACGTTCGGCAGCACGCACAATCCCCAACGCTGTACGGTCTTTAACAGAGCCTCCCGGATTAAGAAACTCCGCCTTGCCGAGAATATTACAACCGGTCTCTTGAGAGGCTTTTTTCAATCGAATCAGGGGAGTATTACCAATCAGGGAGATCAGGTCAGATGGGTTGTTCATAGATACCTCCGGGAATTACAGCTCAAGTATAGTAAAGATAAGCAAATTCCTGGAATCCGGAAAATCCCGCGAGCTGAACAGGTACTGGCATGCAAAAAACACAGGCCTGATTTAGTTCACATTTTCTGTGGATAAGTCAGTGAATTACTTTTGCACAAAGCGCTGTAGCGCAGGCAGACCGGGACATTCAACACAATGCTTATTAAAACACCTGCATTATAATACGATCATTATTGTCAATGAGTTAGCTGTAAACAAATGTTTATATAGCTGATTTATGCGCTACATAATACAGTGTAAGGAAATAACAGAAGGGAGCTGCGAAGAACTTTTCGAGAGCAGCCGACCAATCGTTGTGACTGGTCGGCTATGAGCAGGCATGCGGTAATGCTTAACCTGGGGATTAATCTTCGGGGATTTCAATCTCAACATGCGTTGTTGGACGGGTACAGCAGGTAAGAATCTCATCACCGACGGTATCAAATAGTGCATCCTGCACCTCCTCTACCTCACCTTCGATCAGGCGCACCCGACAACAGCCACAGTAACCACCGCGGCAATTATAGGGAGCGGGGATTTCCTGTGCTTCCATGGCATCCAGCAGCGAAAACTCATACTGATAGTAAAAGGTGTTGTAATTATTGACCTTGATCCTTGGAATACCACTCATGGCCTGTTCCTTAGTTGCCTCAGAGATCGAAATCGTCGAAGTCGCTGTCGCTAACTTCATTATCAATTGCCCCTACCAGATACGAACTGATCTCCGCTTCTTGCGGCGCCACCTGAACATTGTCGCTGACCAGCCAGGCGTTCATCCAGGGTAACGGGTTCTGCTGGGCCGGGAAAATTTCTTCCAGGTTAAGCGCTTTCATTCGTACATTGGTGATGTACTCAACATAATCACTTAAAATCTTGGCATTCAAACCGATCATCGAGCCATCTTTAAACAGATATTCAGCCCATTCTTTCTCTTGTTCCGCAGCCTCTTTGAAAATTTCATAAACCTCGGGTTTACACTCTTCAGCTATCTGCTTGAATTCTGGATCGTCAGCACCGGATGCCAACACATTGAGCATAAACTGTGTACCGGTCAAATGCAGGGCTTCATCGCGCGCGATCAGCTTAATGATTTTGGCGTTACCCTCCATTATCGCCCGTTCGGCGAAGGCAAATGAGCAGGCAAAACTGACGTAAAAACGAATAGCTTCGAGAACATTAACCGAAACAATCGTCAGATACAGCTTGGTTTTCAGGTTATGCATGCTGACATCGTAAGTCTTACCATCGATCGTATGCTGCCCTTCTCCCTGAATCATATAGATGTTGGTCAGCTCGATAAGCTCATCATATAAACGGGTAACACTCTTAGCACGCTTGACGATCTCTTCATTGGTAACAATCTCATCGAACACGTCTGCAGGTTCATTCATGATGTTACGGATGATGTGCGTGTAAGAGCGGCTGTGGATGGTCTCACTGAAGGACCAGGTTTCCAGCCAGGTTTCCAGCTCCGGCAAGGAAACAATCGGCAGGAATGCAATATTTGGTGAGCGCCCCTGAACACTGTCCAGCAGGGTTTGATACTTCAGGTTACTCAGAAATATGTGTTTCTCATGCTCAGGCATCACCATAAAATCTTTACGGTCAGTGGACAGATCCACCTCTTCCGGACGCCAAAAGAAGGAAAGCTGCTTTTCAATCAGTTTTTCCAGAATCGGGTATTTCTGTTTGTCATAGCGCGCTACGTTAACGTTGTGACCAAAAAACATGGGTTCTTTGGTGGCATCATTAAAGGTCGGATCAAAGGTTGAATATAGCATCTTGGCTCTTTGTGTATTGCGCGTCAGGTACGCTGAAAATCATAAAAATGGACAGGCCCACCATCGCAATGGGCCAGATATAAACCGTCATTTACAGTTTGCAGGCACCACCATCGCAGCCACCGGTCAGATCATCATGCTGATCGGTCGCGCCATCACGGGTGTTATGGTAATAAAGAGTCTTCACGCCATACTTATAGGCCGTCAGCAGATCTTTCAGCAACAGCTTCATGGGCACCTTATCGCCAGGGAAGGACGCTGGATCATAATTGGTATTAGCAGAGATCGACTGATCGACAAACTTCTGCATAATTCCCACCAGCTGCAGATAACCCGTGTTGCTTGGAATGCTCCAAAGCAACTCGTACTCGTCCTTCAAGTTGAGGTAGTCAGGCACTACCTGTTTCATCACGCCATCTTTACTGGCTTTTACGCTTACAAAGCCACGTGGTGGTTCGATACCGTTGGTCGAGTTGGTAATCTGTGATGAAGTTTCACATGGCATCAGTGCCGTCAGGGTACTGTTACGCAAACCGAACTCGCGAATATCGGTACGTAAAGTTTCCCAGAAATAATGCAGCGGTTCTTCGCAGAACTCATCGACTTCACGCTTATAGGTATCCGTCGGTAACAGGCCTTTGGCATAAGTTGTTTCATGGAACAGAGGACATGGCCCCTGCTCTTTAGCCAGTTCGTTAGACGCTTTCAGCAAGTAATACTGAACCGCTTCGAAGGTTTTGTGTACCAGCCCATTTGCAGAACCATCGGAGTATTTCACGCCATTCTTGGCCAGATAGTAAGCAAAGTTAGTCACACCCACACCCAGGGTACGACGGTTCATCGAGGCAGTGCGTGCAGCTTCAATCGGATAGTCCTGATAATCCAGCAGACTGTCCAGCGCACGCACAATCAGATCTGCCAGATTGTCCAGTTCATCAAGATTTTCCAGTGCTCCCAGATTAAAGGCTGACAGAGTACAGAGTGCAATCTCACCCTCGGGATCATTAATATCTTTCATCGGTTTGGTTGGCAGCGCGATCTCCAGACAGAGGTTGGACTGCTTAATAGGTGCCACCTGAGGGTCAAACGGGCTGTGGGTATTACAGTGGTCAACGTTTTGAATATAGATACGACCGGTAGAAGCACGTTCAGACGCCAGCATACCAAACAGTTCAACCGCTTTGATGGTCTTCTTCCGAATGGATTCATCCTGCTCATACTGCACATACAATCGCTCAAATTCGTCCTGATCGGCGAAGAACGCATCATATAGCCCCGGAACTTCGTGCGGGCTGAACAGCGTAATATTTTCACCTTTGATGAGGCGCTGATACATCAGTTTGTTCAGCTGTACACCATAATCCAGATGGCGTACCCGGTTTTCTTCAACACCCCGGTTGTTCTTCAAGACTAACAGGGACTCAACTTCAAGGTGCCAAATCGGGTAGAACAATGTTGCTGCACCACCACGCACCCCACCCTGAGAGCAGGATTTAACGGCCGTCTGGAAGTGCTTATAAAATGGGATACAACCGGTATGGAACGCTTCACCGTGACGAATCGGGCTACCGATGGCGCGGATTCGACCCGCATTGATACCAATGCCGGCACGCTGGCTGACATACTTAACAATAGCGCTGGCAGTGGCGTTGATCGAATCCAGCGAGTCATCCGTTTCAATCAGGACGCATGAGCTGAACTGACGAGTCGGGGTACGCACGCCCGCCATAATTGGCGTTGGCAGAGACAGCTTGAACAGGGAGCAAGCGTCATAAAAACGCTTTACGTAGTCCAGACGCGTGTCTTTCGGATAGTTGGCAAATAAACAGGCAGCGACCAGCATATACAGAATCTGCGGGCTTTCGAAGATCTCACCGGTGACACGGTTCTGCACCAGGTATTTGCCTTCTAACTGCTTCACCGCTACATAGCTGAAATTCATATCCCGACTATGGTCAAGATGCTCATTGAGCTGGTTAAATTCAGCTTCGCTGTAATCTTCCAGCAAATGCTTGTCATAACGACCAGCGTCCACCATCTTAGCTACATGGGTAAGCAGGTGTGGTGGCTCATAACTGTCAAAAGCACGTTTGCGCAGGTGGAAAATCGCTAAACGTGCTGCCAAATATTGATAATCTGGAGCATCTTCTGAAATCAGGTCAGCCGCGGACTTGATTAGTGTTTCATGGATATCCGCGGTCTTGATGCCTTCATAAAACTGAATATGGGCCTTTAATTCCACCTGCGAGACAGAAACATTTTGTAAGCCTTTAGAGGCCCAGATAACTACTCGGTGAATTTTCTCAAGGTCGATCTTCTCTTTCCGACCATTCCGTTTCGTTACCATCAAGTCCTGCATCGCACCTTCCCACTTTTAAAAATATTCTGTTTACAAAAGACGTCAAACGAGCTTTTTTTAGCCTGTATCAGGAATACCGTTATTCCATTAATCGCAGGTTGTTTCTTTGTTGCACTTGGATTGCAGCTATTGTAGGTCATACTCACCATTGAGCACTACATGTTGTGCGCACCAGAACATTGGCCACTAAATATAGATTGAAACGAGTAAATTACAATACTTGATTTTGTATTTTTATGGGTGTAGCCCGCCGCTCAAAAAACAGAAAATGCCCGGATTTCAAGAGCTGCGGAAGAACCGATGTTTATTTGAATATTTTTTATAAAAAAACAAATATTGATAGTTACTGCTAATAACCAAATAGCCTACTGAAAGTGGGTAAAAAGATAGCCAAATTGGCTTTACAAGCCACTATGAAACCAATAGTATACGCGCTCCTTGAAGGTGGGGTTCCCGAGTGGCCAAAGGGATCAGACTGTAAATCTGACGCGCAAGCTTCGGTGGTTCGAATCCACCTCCCACCACCATTGAATTCAAAACGAAAGAGCCCTGTCTTGCACAGGGCTTTTTTGTATCTGAAATATGGCCGGGTGGATGAGAGCCACCTGAGGTGGTTTGAGCCGAGCACAGAATGTGCGAGACAACGTTGTGCCGCTCTTTGCACAACGGCCCGCAGGGGAATAATCCACCTCCCACCACCAAGACTTTCAGATAAAGCCTCGCTCACTGCGGGGCTTTTTCATTTCTGAAGAAGCATCAGTGGATGAGAGCCACCGACGGTGGTTTGAGCCGAGCGCAGAATGTGCGAGACAACGTTGCGCAGCTCTTTGCGCAACGGCCCGCAGGGGAATAATCCACCTCCCACCACCAGGACTTTCAGATATAGCCTCGCTCACTGCGGGGCTTTTTCATTTCTACCGAAGCGACAGTGGATAAGAACCACCTGAGGTGGTTTGAGCCGAGCACAGAATGTGCGAGACAACGTTGTGTCGCTCTTTGCACAACGGCCCGCAGGGGAATAATCCCCCACCACCATCGAATTCAAAACGAAACAGCCCTGTCTTGCGCAGGGCTTTTTTGTATCTGAAATATGGCAGGATGGATGAGAACCACCGATAGGGTTCGAGCCGAGGCCTATAAGGAACGAGACAACGTTGCGCCGCTCTTTGCGCAACGGCCCGCAGGGGAATAATCCACCTCCCACCACTAGGACATTCAGATAAAACCTCGCTCACTGCGGGGCTTTTTCATTTCTACCGAAGTAACAGTGGATGAGAACCACCGATAGGGTTCGAGCCGAGGCCCGAAGGAACGAGACAACGTTGCGCCGCTCTTTGCGCAACGGCCCGCAGGGGAATAATCCACCTCCCACCACCAACCACCAACCACCACCATCGAATTCAAAACGAAACAGCCCTGTCTTGCACAGGGCTGTTTTGTACCTGAAATGTGGTCGGGTGAATGAGAACCATGATAGGTTCAATCCGAGGAACCGAATAAGAACAATGTCAGCGTCACCCTCCCCCCAGCATATCTATAGATTCATGTTTAGGATCAACGATCAGCGTTGATAGCGCTGTACCTTTATTGTCGACTATGAGATTGTTTCCCCTATGCTCTTTTACGAGCAATTTAGTAATAACTTATGGGGTTATGCCATGTCGTTTACCAGTAATATCCATGAAGAAATTAATGTCCTGCTTCGCTTCAGTAAAAACAGTGACCACGAAGGTCTTAAGGTTCGTAACTCAGCAGCGCCTGAACTGGTCTCCGCTACCGGTCGATTATTTGACAAAGGGCTGATTACTCAAAAAGATGGTGGCTATCTAACACCACTTGGCCATGAAGCTGCCGACCAGGCCTACGCGTTATTACATATCCTCTCGCCGACACCATCCAGTTAAACCTGCAGCGAGGCTTTCATGTCCGAACAGGAACTCCTGATTGAAGATATCAACGTCTGGGATACCCGGATGTTTGCCCTTAATAATCCTGAACACAGTAGACTGAAACAACCACTGCTAGATGCTATCTATCGTTTACGTGATGCCCAGTCACAGGCGATAGAAAGTGAGGTAGCGCCGGGCGCCAAGCACGCCTTATTTGAAAGCACACTGGAATTACTGGAACAGCCCGACCCGGCTATACAGGACCTCAAATCATTTCTGGAAGAGATGCTGACAATGGTTGCTACGGCGGTTAACCAGGAATTCTGGCCTCAGGGGGCTCAGGCTGAGGCAAGCATTGTCGAATCCTGGTTTCATGTTACCGAGGACGGCGGTTACCACGATACCCACTCGCACCCCAACTGCTCATGGTGTGGCATTTACTATGTAGACGCAGGAGAGTGTGATCTGGGTAACCGCAATGGTATCAACCGATTTTATGATCCACGCGCGGGTGCGGATCAGTATCTTGATGCCGGCACTGCCTATCTTAATGGCACCGGCACCTGGGATTTTGCGGCCATGGAGGGACAGATTGTTATTTTCCCTTCCTATCTAAAACATGCTGCGATGCCCTATTTTGGCAAAAAGGATCGAGTGGTCATCGCATTCAATAGTCGAGTCAATTTTATAGAAAGCTAAAGGAACACAGCTATGCAACAGATACTGGTTTACGCAGACTCTCTTACCTGGGGCATTATCCCGGATAGCCGACAGAGGTTTGATTTCAATCAGCGCTGGCCGGGGGTAATGGAAAACATTCTCAACTCTTGCGGTAGTCATAGCCGTATCATCGAGGACTGTCTCAATGGACGACGTACGGTACTGGACGATCCCTTTAAGCCCGGCCGCAACGGCCTGGACGGTTTGCAGCAGCGCATTGAGATTAATTCACCGTTGAGCCTGGTGATTATCATGCTGGGCAATAATGATTTTCAGAGTCCGCATGTATTTACCGCTGCAGAAGCTGCTCAGGGAGTCGCCGCATTAGTCAACAGCATTCGCCAGGCTCCGATTGAACCGGGTATGCCAGTCCCTGACATTCTTCTGGTCAGTTCACCGCCTATCATCGAACCAAAGGGCTCAATCGCTGCAAAATTTCGTGGTGCAGCAGAGAAATGGCGTGGTTTCAGAGATGCACTTGAACAAGTTGCTGAACAGTTAGACTGCCATTTTTATGATGCAGCACAAGCAACCCCCGCCAGCCTGATAGATGGTATTCACCTGGATCTGGATCAACATCAGGCGCTGGGACAGGCGATGGCCAAGGTTGTCGCGCCACTGTTAAAAAAATAAACCCTATAAAACAATTTGTTGAACCAATTTTCAGCATGCTGCTCTGATCACTTACCCGTTGATCACTGCAATGCTTTTAAGGATTAAATTTATGCTGAGTACACTGAATTCCATCAGCCGTAGCGCCTGGTACTGGGTCGCCATCATTATTATCGGATTGAGTATGGAAGGGGTGGCGTTATTCTATCAATACGGCCTGGATTACGGTCCCTGTGTACTCTGTATTCATGTGCGCATCTGGGTAATGGCATTTGTTCTGCTGGCAACTCTGGCATTACTGGTACGAAACTTTAGACCACTGCTGATTACTGCGCACATCATCAGTGTTATTGCTGCTATCGGACTGCTGGAGCGATCCTGGATGACCTTTGCTGTTGAGCGAAACCTGCTTGAAGGTAGCTGCAGCATGTCTTCCGGGTTACCCGACTGGTTCGCTCTTGACCGCTGGTTTCCTGCAGTATTCGAGCCCTGGGAGCTATGTGGTTACACCCCGGAATTGTTGTTCGGTATCACCATGGCTGAAGCGCTTCTGTTGATGTCAGTAACAACCCTGGTGATAACGATAATGATCACTGCAGCCAGCCTGCGGCGCCAATAATACGTAATTAAGCTGTCATTAAAACAATATAGCCATATACTGTATGGGAATTAATTTTGTACTACATTTTCTGTACCGAAAGGAGCTCAGTACAGGTAGGTTTGCTTAACCTCTAGCGTTGAGCAATACATTGTTCTATTTGCCCAGTTATTCGGGAAGCAAGGATTCCTTAACAGCATGAGTGACCAGAAAATTGTATTCTTCGGCCCGGTAGGCGCTGGGAAAACAACAGCAATACGGGCTGTTAGTGAAATTGACTGTATCGATACTGATGCCCAAACCTCAGATAGTACAACTACACGTAAAAAAACCACCACTGTAGCCATGGATTATGGCTGCATGACGGGAGCCTTTAACCAACGGGTTCACCTTTATGGCACTCCCGGTCAGGAACGCTTCCAGTTTATGTGGGAGATGATTACCACTGAACTGGCAGCCAATTGCAGCGGACAAATTCTGCTTCTGGATAATACCCGCAATTACCCGCAACAAGATCTGGAATTTTACACCCGGGAATTCAGCAAGCTCTCGGGAAAAAAGCCCCTGATTGTAGCTGTCACTGGATCAGATCTGGCCAGCACTCCCACTCAGGCGCAGTATAAAGGTTGGCTATCCGAACTGAACATTGAGGCTCCCGTATACTTCATTGATGCCCGCAGGACGGATGACATCCGTTTTTTAATCGATGAAACATTGTCAGCACCTGCTATGAACACCCAGGATGGGCAACTAGTTGAATTAAGCCCGGCTATAGAAGAAGAGTTTTCTCTGGATGAAGTGATCCATTTCTCAGAGAACCCCATTCAGTTCTCTCAAGCGGTCCTCAATGATATTAATGGACTAAGTGGTGTAAAAGGCGCCGCGCTGATTGATCCTGATGGCAAGCTCCTCAGTTCGACTTTGCCAGACACGAACCTTGATGAACTGCTGCAATTTCTAACCAGTATTACCCCCCTGCTGGAAGAAGCACAGAGCTTGGGTAACATCGAAAACTTGAGCCTCACTTCAGGTCAATCTGATCACTTTTCAGTGTTTATCTCTAATCAGCATGCACTTGGCGTACTTTGCAGTAATCAGGTAACAGACCTGTCCCTGCGCCAGCAGCTAGAAAACATCATGCAGTGGACCCCAGCATGAATAAATGATCCCCAGATTCGACCCCCCCCTCTTTAAAAGAGTAAATTCATTTCATAATCAATGGCTCCCTGCCTTTCTATATCCCAACTATCTCTGTACAATTCGTGACCAATTTTAATGATTTGATACGGAGATAAACCGCGTGCGTCTGGCTGAAGCTGAAAATATAGCGTTAACTGTCTGCATCGTCGTATTCGCAGGTTATATATTTTTTATAATTTATGATCTGGCGAAAAAATCCAATGCGGGAAAATTTGGTACCGCAGTACTATTTTTCGCACTCGGTCTTGGCCTCATGGCATTCCTGGTTAAATCTGTAGCCGTGCATTTAATAGAAAGCGGCGCATAACTACACCTACTTTAATAAATGGCTAAGACAGCTGTTTTATTCCTGTAAAGATCCGTAGAAGCGGCCTTGCTTACATTTGGAAGGCCCTTCAGGGATCCAGCTTTCTTGTTGCATCCACTGCCGTTAACGAACTGTCGACAGGATCAATATCGAAGGCAGTACCAAAACCCGCGACAAACCGCCCCCTGGTTGGTTGCAACTTGAAGAGTCTGAAGTCTGACAAAGAACGCAATACACCGACGACCTTACCCAATTCCTGCTCCATTGTTAGCAACAATGAATCATATCGCTGATCTCCGGGCTCGATGACTGAAACATCGCAATTAAAAGTTACCCGCGGCCGGGCAAACAGATTTGGACTCTCGGCCTCATCCTGAATAAACATGACTCCCGCGTTTGAGTGCTGCTGCAGATTCAGCGTATGCTGCGCTAACTCGCTAATAAAAATATAAAATCCTTCTTCATCCCTGAATTTAATGGAAAGCGGCGCATAACTACACCTACTTTAATGGCTATGTTGTTAAGGATTGTTGCTAAACTGTATGTATAAACATATTGGATAGGCATACAGCTATGACTCCGGTTAATTTTAATCATTTATTAGAAGCGCTTAAGCATCTGACTGACCAGCAAACCCAGCACGTACAAGACACATTGAATGGTGATCAGCCAATCCAGTTAATCGTCAATTCGCTTGAAACGCGTATGCTCACTAACCCTGAGTGTCCACATTGCCACTGCGACCAAATAAAGCGTCATGGAAAAATGGGTATCATGCAGCGATATAGGTGCAAATCTTGCGGAAAAACGTTTAATGCTGCGACTAAAACCCCATTGGCTGGTTTGCATTACAAGGACAAATGGCTCGAATATTTAAAATGCATGATAGAGGGCAGAGTCTTACGAGAGTCTGCGCGTATTTGTGGCATCGATTTGAAGACATCCTTTCACTGGCGGCACCGGTTTCTACAATTGCCAGCGCAGCTTAAAGCCGCATCGTTGCAAGGTATAGTGGAGGTAGATGAAACATTATTTCGGCATTCAGAGAAAGGCTCTAAGCATTTAACAAGGCCAGCAAGGAAGCGAGGAGGTAAAGCAAGCAAACCTGGCCGATCAAAAGAAGATTGGGTACCGGTATTGACGGCTAGAGATAGAGGAAAGCATACGTACGAAGAGATATTACCGTCAGTATGCGCACAGGAAATAAATCACGCGTTAAAGGGAAAAATAGCAAAGGACAGCGTGCTTTGCAGTGATGGTTTACGCTCTTACATCAAGGTTGCAGATGAGCAAAAGTTAATCCATAAACAGCTCAATGTATCAGCAGGCGTACGGGTCATCGATAAGGTTTTTCATATCCAGAATGTTAATGCCTACCATCATCGGTTAAAGGACTGGCTGGCACGCTTCCATGGCGTGGCAACGAGGTATTTGGAAAATTATTTAGGCTGGTTCAGATTTTTAGATACACAGAAAAAACCTAATGAAAACAACTTGTTCAGAGAACAGCAACAGCTTATGCCAACATAGCCACTTTAATAAATGGCTAAGACAGCTGTTTTATTCCTGTAAAGATCCGTAGAAGCGGCCTTGCTTACATTTGGAAGGCCCTTCAGGGATCCAGCTTTCTTGTTGCATCCACTGCCGTTAACGAACTGTCGACAGGATCAATATCGAAGGCAGTACCAAAACCCGCGACAAACCGCCCCCTGGTTGGTTGCAACTTGAAGAGTCTGAAGTCTGACAAAGAACGCAATACACCGACGACCTTACCCAATTCCTGCTCCATTGTTAGCAACAATGAATCATATCGCTGATCTCCGGGCTCGATGACTGAAACATCGCAATTAAAAGTTACCCGCGGCCGGGCAAACAGATTTGGACTCTCGGCCTCATCCTGAATAAACATGACTCCCGCGTTTGAGTGCTGCTGCAGATTCAGCGTATGCTGCGCTAACTCGCTAATAAAAATATAAAATCCTTCTTCATCCCGGATATAAGGTGCATAGCTTACTTCCGGCAGTTCTCCGTTTCGGGTTGCCATTAGCAACGTCTTGCACGAAGCGATCAGCGCTATGCAATCCTGGCGGTATTTTTCAAGATCATTCACAGACTGATTCATACGGCGATAACTCAAAGTAGACAGATATCTAATTAAAGAATTCTCAGATTAAAGAGATGCAATTTAAACAGCACAGGCTGTAAATATACCCCATAAATCAGACTGTTCGCGTATAATAATCAGCATTATTGAATTAAAGGAATTAAGCCACATGCAGCAAAGAATCGTTAAGGTGGGAGATATCTCAATCTCCAATGAACTGCCCATGGTCCTCTTCGGTGGTATGAATGTACTGGAATCACGTGATCTGGCCATGCTTATTGCAGAACATTATGTGGATGTTACCCGCCGCCTGGATATTCCCTATGTATTCAAAGCGTCTTTCGATAAAGCAAATCGCTCATCGCTAACCTCTTTTCGCGGGCCCGGCCTGGATGAAGGCCTGAAAATTCTAGAAGAAATCAAGAAGACGTTTAATGTTCCGTTGATCACCGACGTACATGAACCCGATCAGGCGGCTGCGGCAGCCGAAGTATGCGACATTATTCAGCTACCGGCATTTCTCTCACGCCAGACTGACCTGGTTGAAGCGATGGCAAAAACCGATGCCGTCATTAATATCAAGAAAGCTCAGTTCCTGGCTCCTCAGGAGATGAAGCATATTCTTAATAAATGTGAGCAGGCAGGTAACAGCAACCTGATTCTGTGCGAGCGCGGCAGCAGCTTTGGCTATAACAACCTTGTGGTGGATATGCTCGGCTTCGCCATTATGAAAGAGTTTGGCTATCCGGTGATGTTCGATGCAACCCATGCCTTGCAAATGCCTGGTGGACGGAGTGATTCGGCTGGCGGACGTCGAGCACTGGTCGCTCAACTATCCCGCGCGGGCCTCGCTCAGGGCATAGCCGGATTGTTTTTGGAAGCTCACCCTAATCCGAACGAAGCCAAGTGTGATGGACCTTGCGCATTGCCTCTGGACAAATTGGAGCCTTACCTGCAACAAATGAAATCAGTCGATGATCTGATTAAGAGCATGCCGCCACTGATTACAGAGTGAACACAGGTGCGATCAGAAAAGTCATAACCGAAGGTTCCCCACCTCTCGTTTTGGAGACTCCTGCTCTTAACTCGATGACAGCCTTGCTCTATTATCTATGTCCCTAACATAGTATCCAGAGCAGGGCTGTCAGTAATGGACAACTCCCAGGAATCTCTTTATGAGAGATTACAATCAGGCCAGATTATTGGCCCTGACCACCACCAATTTAAATTAACTACTCAGCTAAAAGCATCGGCACTTGGTCAGCTATGGTGCGCGGAAGACTTATCCACCAGGACATCTGTACCGGTTACCCTGCAACTAATTCATCCATTACTGTTTAAACATAATAGTTTTTTAGACACTTTTCAGAAGCATGTGAGCCTCAGCAAGAAACTCAGCCATCCCCATCTGGCAGCCTATTACGGCTTGTTCAAGCATAAAGGGGGCTTGGTCTTTTATGCAACAGAGTTGCTGGATGGTTTAACCCTGGCTCAACTACTTAACAGCGGCGGGCACAAGAAATTAAGTATTAAACAGAAACACGGCTTGCTAATCCAACTTGCACAAGCGGTAGACACTGCCCATGCCAAACTCTCCCAACCCCACAGAACCCTGTCTCCAGAAGTCATATATATAAATAAAAAAGGCGGCGTTAAGCTCACCGGCTTTGCGCTGGATGAAGGCTTCACTCAAGCCAGCAATCAGCTTGATACATTGCCGAACCACATGGTATATCGGGCTCCGGAGTCTTTTCACCCTGTCGCTCTGTCCACAAAAGCAGATATTTACGCCTTTACCTGTATCATTTATCACTTGTTAAGCGGTGACGCACCTTTTCGCCTGGAAGATGATGAATCAATACGCATACATAAAGAACTTAAAAAACCCGCTGTTTTGAACACCCCACAGTGGCAACTCTTACAGCAAGGGTTTGCGACCGACCCTGACAGTCGTCCAGCCAGTGCAAGCGAACTGTTACGCAGTATATTGCTGGCCGCAGCCCAGAAAGAAGAAAAAATACAAATTAACGGCAGTGTCAATGTAGAGAAGCCATCTAAAAAGCTTTTAGGGTTCAACATTCCCGGTTGGTTGAATACCCCACTCACTTTCGCTCTCGGTTTCCTCTTGGGTTTCGCGGTTGCATTTTTTATCGGCCTGAACACAGCCAATAACATGCAAATGGCGTTAAGTCAGAGCCAGCAGCAACTCGCCACGGCTCAACAAGACAATATCTCATTGCAGCAGACGCTGACAACACAGCAACAAGCACATGAATCGGAAACAGCCCAACAACAGCAGGTGCTGGAAGATCAGATAGTTCAGCTCGATCAATTAAGAGAGAAGCTCCTGAAAGTCACTTATGACGACTCTGATGCGTTGACTTTTTTTACTGACCAACTTGATGAAGGTTTTAAAGGTCCGAAAATGATTATTATGCCCCGTGGCATATTCAGCATGGGCGACCAACAACTGATTGGTGATGATAACGAACGACCAGTTCACGAAGTTTCGATTAGACACCGCTTTGCTATCTCACGAAATGAAGTGACCTTCAATGATTACGATTACTATGCGACCATGATGGGCCGCCCATTACCAAAGGATAATGGTTGGGGACGTGGCAACCGCCCGGTTATTAATATCAGCTGGAAAGAAGCCAAAGCCTATGTTCAATGGCTAAGTTTGCTGACGGGTCAGCCCTATCGCTTACCCACCGAAGCTGAATGGGAATATGCCGCGCGTGCCGGTACTGATTCCAACTTTTGGTGGGGAAATGAGATTGAATCTGAACGCGCAGTATGTGGCGAATGTAATACTCATTGGGATGGTGTGAAAACAGCACCTGTCGCGTCCTACCCGGCCAATTCATGGGGCATTCATGATATGAACGGTAATGTCGATGAATGGGTCGAGGATTGCTACCAGGAATCCTACTTCGGCGCTACAACAGATGGTTCCGCCATGCTCGATGGCAGCTGTGAATTTCGTGTCATGCGCGGCGGTTCCTGGTTTGATATCAGTCGGGTGATACGCTCATCCAGTCGCTACAGACACCCACCTCAAGCGAAGAAAAACAGCTGGGGATTTCGTATAGCACTGGACCTGCCCGTGAATAACTAAAAGGAATAACGCAAAGGAATAATAAATGTACCGATCATTACTCACATTAACTCTGGGAACATTACTGCTCTCCAAGTATGCACTAAGTGCACCGCTAGTAGTGGATGCCCAGAAGCAGCAAGCACTCACTCTTACGCTGTATAACCAGAATTTAGGACTGGTACGCGATGTACGCAGCATTCCGCAATTAGCAGAAGGGCAGCGACTTTTTATTGAGGATGTCAGCCACCAGATGATGAGCGAGACTCTGCGGGTTGAGCAGGCGGGAGAGATTCTGGAGCAGAACCTGAATACGAATCTGATAAGCCCTAACTCACTGCTTCAAGCCCATGTAGGCAAGTCACTAAAACTAGCCAGAAGCAACCCGGCGACAGGCCAGGAAACCCTATACGATATAAAACTACTCAGTGTTCAGGGTAACCAGGCGGTTATTGAAAAAAATAGTCAGGTGGAAATAATCCCAAGCAACAGCTCTGGCTGGCGGTTTATTTTCCCGACAATTCCAGTAGGGATGCAATCCAGGCCTAGCCTTGAAATTCTCAGCAACGGTACATCAAAATCCAGCCAAGCGGTATTGACCTATCTGACCCAGGGTATGAACTGGCATATGGATTATGCTATCAATCTGAATAACGAAGGCACTCAATTAAGTCTGGACGGCCTGGCCACACTGAGTAACCAAACAGGTGTCGATTACCCTGATAGCCGTATTTTTCTGATGGCAGGCCAGGTTAACCAGCAAACACCGATACGATTTAAGCAACCACGTGCTGCCATGATGGCGATGTCGGATACAGCAGAAAGCGGCCAACCACAACAGCTTCAGGACTATCAGCTATACAAATTACCGCATAAAACAACACTGCTTAATAATCAAACAAAACAAGTTAAGCTCATATCGGCAAGCAATGTTAATGTCAGTCAGGCCTACCAGTATAATTTCCCTGTTTATGCCGCACTAAATCGCAGCGAACAGGAAGCTAAACCCGATATTGAACTGGCTTTTAATAACCACAAAAGTGATGGTTTAGGCTTTCCCCTTCCAGCAGGCACCGCGCGGGTATTCAGCCCGGATCCTAATGGTATAAAGCAGTTTATTGGCAGCGCCCAGATCCGTCACACTGCAGAAGGACAACAGGTCAAACTACCGATAGGAAAGGCTTTTGATCTAACAATAAAACAGCGTCAAAGTAATTTTAAAAAGAACTACGACAGCCATTTAGTCAGTCATGAACTAACAGTCCGTAACAGTCGGGCCAAGCCTGCAACAATCAAACTGAATGCTGATTTTTCGCAGCCCTGGTCAGTAGAAGAAAGTAACCAGCCATTCAAGAAAATCTCAGCCAGCAGGGCGCAATGGACAGTGACTGTTCCGGGCAACCAGGAAATCATCGTTACATTCCGGGCAAATCTGTCTAAGAATTAAATGTAACTAATTGAGTATCAACGCCCCCGGGAAGCTGGCCCGCTCTCACTTCAGGTCAGCGCCCTACTCTGGCAACTCCTTTTCTCCCCCCCCCCTTTTTTTTCCTGATTACCCATGACTGCAAGCCATAATTGCATGTATATATAACCAGCACTATATTTATGTACAGTTATGATGAGAAGGTGATCAATATGACCAAGAATAGAGTTCAGTTTCAGCAAGGATACAGTCTATTTGAGTGCATCGAAGAATACGGTAATGAGGCGCTTTGTGAACAAGCATTGTTTCAGTGGCGGTGGCCTACCGGATTTGAATGTCCTGCTTGTGGCCATACTAAATACTGCCAGCTAAAAACCCGTAAACTTTATCAATGCAACAGCTGTCGCCAGCAAGTCTCATTAACGAGTAACACATTATTTGATAACACAAAACTGTCTCTTGTTAAGTGTTTTTGGCAATTCATTTACTAACTCAGTCGAAAACCGGTATTTCGGCGATGGCACTCAAACGACAGCTCGGCATCAGTTATAACACCGCCTGGTCATTCAGGCATAAATTGCTTCAAGCAATGAAAGAACATGATGACAAGACACCAATAGAAGGCATTATTCAACTTGATGATGTCTATTGGGGCGGTGAGCATCGTGGTGGAAAACGGGGTAGAGGCTCTGAAAATAAGACGCCGTTTGTGGCAGCAGTTGCCTTGAACAAAGATGGCCATCCTATACAGATGAAAATGAGTGTTGTAGAGGGGTTTAAAACAGAAGCAATAAAGGCGTGGGCAAATCAGCACATAACGGATGACAGCTTAGTCATTTCAGACGGTTTAGCCTGCTTTAAAGCAGTCACCGATGCGGGGTGTGAACATATCCCTATTGTGACAGCAGGCAACCTTGAACTACTTGATAGTAAAGCATTTAACTGGGTAAGTACGATGATTGGCAATGTTAAGAATTCCTTGAAAGGTAGCTGTCATGCTATCCACCATAAGCATCTACCAAGGTATCTTGCAGAGTTTTGTTTTCGTTTCAATAATCGATTTCAGTTAAGAGATTTACTCCCACGCCTGGGAAAAATAGCAGTGAAGACGCCACCAATGCCGTATCGGTTGTTAAAGTTGGCTGAGTCTTATGGGTAATCAGATATACTTAAGACCCACCTTTTTTACAGTGTAGATCAAAAACTCATTTTGCTTGATAAAAAGATTATATTTTCTGACCCCCAAGCCATTTACGCACCAGTTCATCTGACTGCTGCTGGCCTAATTCACCATTCTCGTATATTTTAATCAGCCTGTTGATAGCCAATAAATGGGCTCTGTTGGGGTTAGCAGTTGGTGAGCTATGCTCATAGTATGTTTCTTGCT
>JBALVQ010000151.1:0-4408 GCA_036960915.1 Amphritea sp. | reverse complement strand
GACAACCAGTATGCCTGTAATCGTTGTCGTGATCTCAGCTCGCTCTGAAAGCCAGTACCCGGTGGAGCGGGGCATGCTAAGGCCCAAGGGACTTGTTCGTAGGTTCCCTAAGTTAATACTACAACAATAGTACAATAAATAATCATATGCTGCGTTGCAGCGAGTTAAATTGCTGTCTCTGCTTAATCCCCTGCAATTACTGATCATCCAGGATGTTTGTTACGGTGATATTAAGCGTGTTTAAACGAGGCGATTTGCTGGCTATTTGGTTACAATGCATTAAAAGGGCATACAGCAAAGGCTTACATATTTTATGGATATGACACGGAACAAAAGTAACTGCCACGCGGCGTTTGATTTTCTACGTAGCGAAAAAATTGAATCGCTGGATATTGATGTACAGGAGTATGTACATAAGAAAACGGGTGCGTTGCATTATCATATTGCAGCTGAGAATGAAGAGAATGTGTTTCTTGTAGCCTTCCGGACTGTGCCTGAAGACAATAAAGGGGTAGCGCATATTCTTGAGCACACCGCTTTGTGCGGTAGTGAGAAGTTCCCGGTCCGTGATCCATTCTTCATGATGACCAGGCGTTCTCTCAATACTTTCATGAATGCTTTTACCAGTAGTGACTGGACTGCATATCCGTTTGCCAGCCAGAACCGCAAGGATTTCTTTAACTTGCTGGATGTTTATCTGGATGCGGCATTTTTTTCGCGCCTGGATCCACTGGATTTCGCCCAGGAAGGCCACCGCGTTGAGTTTGAGGAACCCGGTAATAGCGACAGTCCACTGGTCTATAAAGGGGTGGTGTTTAATGAAATGAAGGGGGCGATGAGCTCACCAGTTTCAACCCTGTGGCAGACATTGACCAAATATCTGTTTCCGACCACTACTTACCACTTCAATAGCGGTGGTGATCCTGAAGCGATTCCGGATCTTAGCTATGAAGAACTGATCAGCTTCTATAAAAGCCATTATCACCCATCCAATGCAATTTTTATGACTTTTGGTGATATTGACGTAAATGAATTGCAGGAGCGTATTGAATCCCAGGCATTGAATCGCTTTGAGCGCCTGGATCATGAGATCGTTGTTGAAGATGAGAAACGCTATTTCTCGCCATTAAAGGTTGAGGAAGCCTACGCTCTGGATCAGGAAGATATTGCGGGTAAGACCCATCATGTTATGGGCTGGTTGTTGGGCCCAAGTATCGATCTGGAGCAGCAGTTAAAGGCGCACCTGCTTTCTCGCGTTTTGTTGGATAACAGCTCGTCGCCATTGCGCTATGCCTTGGAATCAACGGATCTGGGCTTGTCACCATCACCGCTGTGTGGCCTGGAAGATTCCAATCGTGAAATGGGCTTTATGTGTGGACTGGAGGGTAGTGAGACTGAGCATGCCGAAGCCTTCGAAAAGCTGGTCATGGATACACTCGAGTCTATCGTCGAAGAAGGGGTTGCCCAGGAACACCTGGAGGCTGCGCTACACCAGCTGGAATTAAGCCAGCGTGAGATCAGTGGTGACGGCTATCCCTATGGCATGAGCCTGATTTTGGCGTCGCTGTCTTCGGCGGTCCACCGGGGCGATCCTATTGCACTGCTTAATCTTGATCCTGTGCTTGATAAATTGCGTGAAGATATAAAGCAGCCGGATTACATTCAGTCGATGGTTAAAGAGCTGTTACTGAATAATCCTCACCGTGTACGTTTAACACTGCGTCCCGATCAGCAGCTTTCCCAGCGGCGTGATGCGGCGGAAGCCTCAGCTCTTGAACATATTAAAGCTGGCCTGAATGATGAGCAGATAGAGGCTGTTGTCGATCAGGCGCAAGCGTTGGAAGCACGCCAGAATCAGGAGGATGATGAATCGGTTCTACCGAAGGTAACCATTCAGGATGTACCCGCCGAAATGCGTATACCCGTTGGCAAAATGGCGCAGTTCAAGGGGCTTGATTACGCTTTTTATGGGCAGGGCACCAATGGCCTGGTATACCAGCAGATCGTCATGGAATTACCGGATTTCAATGACCAGGAATTGGCTTTGTTACCCCTGTATAGTAACTGCATGACCGAGCTTGGTTGTGCCGGCCGGGATTACCAGCAAACACAATCATGGCAATCACAGGTATCAGGCGGAATTCATGCATATTCTTCGGTGCGCGGCAGTATCGATGATGAGCAGGTGGTATCGGGGTACTTTATCCTCTCGGGCAAGGCGTTACTGAACAAGCAGCAGGAATTAACTCAGCTACTTAAAGATACGCTTGAGACGGTGCGCTTTGATGAATTGACACGTATTCGCGAACTGGTATCAGAGCAGCGCACCCATAAGGAGCAGAGCATTACAGGGCAGGGACATAGTCTGGCAATTATGGCTGCTTGTAGCCAGCTGTCACCGGCGGCTCAGCTTTCAGAAAACCAACGCGGTTTGTCCAGTATTCGTGCGATCAAGGCGCTTGATGATGCACTAGCCGATGCATCTGAGCTGCAACAACTGGCAGATCAGTTAGGCGCTTTACACAGCAAGATCGTTGCTGCCCCAAGGCAATACCTGGTTGTCGCAGAGCCAGAACATGAGAAACAGCTGGTGGCAACGCTATGTGATCAATGGCTTGCGGCGGATGTGCCCCAGTTCCAGCCAATGAGCCTGCCAGCTACACGTACAGCTGTAAAACAGGCCTGGACCACCAGCACGCAAGTTAACTTCTGTGCCAAGGCCTATCCCACTGTTCCGGTTGAACATCCGGACGCTGCACCGTTGACTATTCTCGGTGATTTTTTACGCAACGGCTTCCTGCACCGTGCGATCCGTGAACAGGGTGGCGCTTATGGTAGTGGCGCGGGTCAGGATTCTGCCGATGCTGTATTTCGTTTCTTCTCCTACCGGGATCCTCGCCTCACAGAAACGCTGGCTGATTTTGATGCATCACTGGAATGGTTACAAAGCAATACTCATGAGCCACAGAAGCTGGAAGAAGCGATTCTCGGTGTAGTGAGTAGCATTGATAAGCCCGGATCTCCTGCCGGAGAAGCCAAACAGGCTTATCATAGTGAGCTATTTGGGCGTACCGCTGCTCAGCGTAAGGCTTTCCGACAGCGTATCCTTAGCGTTACTATCGATGACCTGAAGCGCGTTGCCAAAACTTACCTTAATGCAGATAACGTCAGTATTGCTGTGGTAACAAGTCCTGCGGCTGTAGAAAACCTGTCAGATGATTTTGAAGTGATCGCGATCTGATCCGGAGCGTCTGTTGCTGTCTTACTCCTGTCTAAGGCAAGAGTTTGACAGGAATTAGACAGCAAGCCTCAGGCGCTCAATATCTGACTTTTAATTTCTGTTTTAAAGGAATCATGGGGCACCTGTTTTGGTGCCCCAGCTATTTTATGCATTCACGTAATATCGTTATTGGCGCGGCGCTTATTCTGGGCTCAGAACTGTTTCTGGTCCTTTCAGGGATGGTGATCAAGCAGATTTCAGATCAGCTAGCAGTCGAAATGATTGTCTTCATGCGTAACCTGTTCGGCTTAATGTTGTTATTACCCTGGGTGATCAGGAATGGTTCTCGTGCCATAAAAACAGATAAGCTTCGATTTCATTTTATGCGTGCCGGTGTAGGCGTTGTGGCGATGACCTGCTTGTACTATTCATGGGGACATCTGCCACTGGCCCAGGCCGCACTGCTAAAACAGACAGCACCTTTCTTTATGCCTCTGATTGCGCTTTGGTGGCTGGGAGAGCGTATCGGAAGATTGGTTAAAGTCTCAATTCTGATCGGCTTTAGCGGGGTTTATCTGATTCTTAACCCGCAGGAAGGCAGCCTTAACCTGGTTGTACTGGTCGGGCTTACCGGCGCAATGCTGGGGGCGCTGGCAAAAGTAACTATACGGCGAATGCGGGAGACCGAATCCCCGCAACGGATTGTTTTTTATTTCGGATTATTCAGTGCACTTATCTCGGCAACGCCGGCGCTACTCAACTGGCAACCCCTAACCCTGGTGCAGATTGGTTGGCTGGTAATGATTGCCACCACCTCGACAGTGGCCCAGTTACTGTTGAGTAAAGCCTACGGAATGGTACCCGCAGGCCAGTTAGGACCTTTCACCTATGCCTCAGTCGCCATTGCCGCATTGTTTGGCTGGTTATTGTGGGATGAAGTGCTGGGCTTAAATACCTGGTTGGGGATCTTGCTGGTGTCAGGTGCGGGTATTGTGGCGATGCTGGGCAAAGGCAAGTCGATATCCGCCGATAAACCTGGCTCATCTAGCCCGAATATTTCATAAAGGCGCTTAAGATAACGCTGTAGGCCATATGATAACTGCAAATACAGCTTATATTAGAAAGTTACACTGTGTTGTCGCTCATGGACATCCATGTCCCCGCGACATACCGTACATCCTATACATA
>JBALVQ010000043.1:48157-49920 GCA_036960915.1 Amphritea sp. | reverse complement strand
GAGCGGCGCCTCGCCGCGAATGACCTCCTAATCGGCGCGAGGCGCACCTCCCACAGGATTCACCAGCACCCTGTCTCTCACATGTGTAGGGAGGGCCTTTTTTCGAAGGGCTGAGTTCCGCCAAAAGGTGGCGCCCTTGTACTTAATATCGCCTTGGGGTTGGACCTGCCTGAGAAAAAGATACCAGTCAGAATATTTAAGAGGCGCTCCCCGGTAATCAACGATGAGCCATAAAACAGCCCTATATCAGCGCATAGGCGGTTTAGGTTTCTGCTGCCTTATAGTGCATCCGCCTTAATCTGGCACGGCTTGTGCTTCTTTATTGCGCGTAAATAATAATTCAGGCATTGAAATTGAAAGAATTGCCTTCAGCTAAGGCGTCTAGCGAGATGATGACCTGATCGAAAATAAAACAGGTTCGGATTGCGCACTGTTTTAGTGCTCTTTTTTTGAAGGGGCATTAATGTTGTGCATAAGAGATACAGGAGATCGCCGTGGAAAGCGTTAATAGTGCAGTAGAAACGCTCGTTCAGAGTTCAAATACGCTATTTATTCTGATGGGTGCCATCATGGTATTCGCAATGCATGCTGGCTTTGCGTTTCTGGAGGTGGGTACTGTTCGTCATAAGAACCAGGTAAACGCACTGGTTAAAATCATGACTGACTTTGGCTTTTCGGCCGTGGCATATTTCTTTATCGGCTATTGGGTTGCTTACGATGTAACCTTCTTCCAGGATGCAGAGACTCTTGCACAGGGAAATGGTTATGCGTTAGTTAAATTTTTCTTTCTGATGACTTTTGCTGCGGCGATTCCGGCTATTGTATCAGGGGGTATTGCTGAGCGCGCCAGGTTCTGGCCGTTTTTGGTTGCCTCTGTGTTGGTTGTGGCGTTCGTGTATCCATTCTTTGAGGGTATTGTCTGGAATGGCAACTACGGTGTTCAGGCGTGGATGGAAGAGACGCTCGGTGCACAGTTTCATGATTTCGCAGGCTCGGTTGTAGTGCACGGTGTCGGCGGCTGGTTAGGGTTGGTGGCAGTCGTTATGTTGGGGATGCGCAAGGGGCGCTATAAAAATGGTCGGATGATTGCGTTCCCGCCATCCAGTATTCCTTTTCTGGCTCTGGGGGCCTGGATTCTGTGTATCGGCTGGTTTGGTTTTAATGTGATGTCTGCACAAACACTGGACGGCATTTCAGGTCTGGTTGCGGTTAACAGCCTGATGGCAATGGTGGGCGGTATTATCGCGTCGTTGCTGGTAGGCAAGAATGACCCGGGCTTTATTCATAACGGGCCCCTGGCAGGTCTGGTGGCTGTTTGCGCCGGTTCTGATCTGATGCACCCAATTGGTGCTCTGGTGGTGGGTACGGTTGCTGGTGCCTTGTTTGTATGGATGTTTACCATTGCTCAAAATCGTTGGAAAATCGATGATGTGCTGGGTGTATGGCCCCTGCATGGTCTGTGTGGCGCCTGGGGCGGTATTGCGGCGGGTATTTTTGGTTCTACCGCGCTTGGCGGACTGGGTGGTGTTAGCTTGTCGGCACAGGTCGTGGGAACGTTGATGGGGATTGCCGTGGCGCTGATTGGCGGTGGTATCGTTTATGGTGGAGTGAAGATTGTATCTGGATTGCGCCTGGATGAAGAGCAGGAATTCAACGGTGCCGATCTGACGATCCATAAGATTGAGTCGACCTCTGTGGATTAACTTGTTCTGCGGTATACAGTACATATCGCTGCACCGCCGTCCATGGCTCTTTGCAGCATA
>JBALVQ010000043.1:0-48057 GCA_036960915.1 Amphritea sp. | reverse complement strand
ATATCGCTGCACCGCCGTCCATGGCTCTTTGCAGCATACCGTACATCCTTGTACATAAACCGGGCTCGCTGCCCGGTTTTTTGTTTTTCTCTTTGCTGTTATGTTGGTGAATGGTTGCGCCTGGGGTGGCGAAAAACCAGTGCAGTAATGTCTGCCAGGATAAGGGTTATTCCACTCATAGATCCCTTAAAGTGTTCGAGTGAATGCCGCTATACTATTACGCTAGCCAGGTCGATGAAGTGCAGTTCTGCATATAGCAATACTGGCTGGTAATGCCAGGATGTATCGCGGCGAATGTGCCTGAAATATATTGTTATGGCGGTGATCCTTGCGTCGCGCATTGGAGCACAGAATTCACCGGATACTAGCGGCGATATAGAGTATGGCGACGGCTATGGTAATGGCTGGTACTGAGCTGAACAGAGTAAACAGCAGTAGCCAGCTGCCCGGATACAGATAGGGCAGACTCTCATAGAGTCTGTGATTTGGCGTTTGCTCTCCCCTCATTTACTCACTGAGGTTTTTTTGTGTGCTTCAGCAGTTTAGAACAGCTAGAAAAAAATGTATTATCTAGCTAACGGAATAGTGACGTCAGGATATAGGGATGATCAGGAGTAGTTTGTCAGCCTTGGCTTGTCTATGGGGGAGATTGATAATAGAGGGGCGTGGGCTACTATGAACGGTATATATTGGCTGGACTGTGAGCGCCTATGACACCGGTTTCATTAGGTTACAGTCTGTTGGGTCTGGTGCTGTTTTTCTTTGCCGCTGTCTGGTGGGGATGCTCAAGATACAGCAAGAGCGAAAATGGATTTTGCCTGTATGCTTTTTGTTTTTCCTGTTGCTGGGCGGTGGGGGTGGTTCTACTCTCCCTGCGAGGGGGGGATATCTGACTGGCTAAGTTATAATCTCTGTAATTTTCTCGTAATCGCCGGTTTTATCTGCCTGGTCAGGGCGGCTGAGTCTTTTTACGATCTGACTTCATCCTGGTTGAGCATGGTCTTGCTGCTGGTTATCAGTGGTTTGTTGCTGATTATGGTGGGGCCTGATCTGGGACGGCAGATTTACAGGATGGCAATTCTCGGTGTGGTATCTGCGTATTGCTGTATCCTGGCGTTAAAAAAGGCTATTGGTCCGCTTTACCGTGAACATGGCCCTATGGTTGCCTATTTTATTGGCGGGGTTGGCGGGGTTGGCGGGGTTGGCGGGGTTGGCGGGGTTGGCGTTGTTGCTACGCTGCTCTGGCTATATCGCTTAAAGTCTGGTCAACAGATGACCTCTGACGAGTTGTCTCTGGTGTCCAATTCATCTTTTAATTTGTCTGCGCTCTACATGATCTGGCTGGTCGCAATCTGCTTCCAGGGCAGCATGCTGTTCCTGTTAATTGCCCGTTATGCGCGGGAGCTTGAATACCTTTCAACTATCGATCACCTGACTGGCGCCCATAATCGGCTGGGTCTGAAAAAGTGTTGGGCCAGGGTGTTTCCGCATCAGCAATCAGGCGCCCTATTGATTCTGGATATTGACCATTTTAAAAAAGTGAATGATACCTTCGGCCATG
Source organism: Amphritea sp. (assembly GCA_036960915.1). Classification (GTDB taxonomy): domain Bacteria; phylum Pseudomonadota; class Gammaproteobacteria; order Pseudomonadales; family Balneatricaceae; genus Amphritea. The sequence goes on along the minus strand of JBALVQ010000043.1, from coordinate 46,496 downwards.
ATTTTGGTGATGCTGTGCTTAAGCTGGTGGTTCAACGTATCAATAACTGCATCCGCAATGAGGATGTTCTCTCGTGCTATGGCGGGGAGGAATTTGTTGTGTTGCTGCCGGGCAGCGATTTGGTCAGGGGGCGCTGGTTGGCAGAGCGTATAAGAATCAGTATCGAGAAAGATCCGCTGGAATTGTTAGGCCAGCAGCTTAATATAACTGTCAGTATAGGTGTTGTCAGTATGAGTGGCGAAGGTGCTGATATTGATATCCTTATCAGTAAAGCGGATAAGGCGCTATATCAGGCGAAGGATCAGGGGCGTAACCAGGTTGTGGTTGCGCAGTATTGAACCCAGGCGCAGGTATTTGGATGTGCCTGTCGTGAATAAGCCTATGTAAAGGGAAAGGGTAATGGATCACTATGGACTGTGATTTTTGGTGGGATTGTAAATATCTATGACTGCGGTCTCTCTAGGCTACAGTCTGTTGGGCCTTGTGCTGTTTTTCTTTGCTGCTATCTGGTTCGGGTGCTCAAGATACAGTAAGGATGAATCCGGTTATTGCCTGTTTGCCTTTGGCTATTCCAGTCTCTGGGGAATGGGGGTTATATTAGTCTCCCTGCGTGGTGATATATGGGATTGGCTTAGCTATAGCCTGAGTAGTTTTGTAATCATAGCGGGCTTTGTCTGTCTGGTCAGAAGTGTTGAGTTGTTGTATAAGCTGCCGGCATCCCGGTTGGTGATGACTTTGCTGTTACTGGTTAGTGGCTTGCTATTGATTATTATTGGACCTGTAAAGGAATATCAGCCCTATCGTCTGATGGTGCTTGGCATCGTGTCTGCTTATTGCTGTGTTCTGGCCCTGAAAAAAGGGGTTCGTCCTATTTACCGGCAGCATGGCTGGACTGTGGCGGGTTATATGGCAGGGGTTGGCATTGTTGCAATGCTGCTCTGGATGCTTCGCTTGCCGTTGGGGCTGCAGTCGCCTGAAGCGCTGGATATTGTATCTGAATCTTTGTTTAATTTGTCTGCATTGTACCTGAGTTGGCTGATTGCAATTTGCTTTCAGGGGGCAGCGTTGTTTCTGATGATTACCCGTTATGCTAGGCAGTTGGAACAGCTTTCCATTATTGATTATCTGACGGGTGCACATAATCGCCTCGGTTTAAAAAAAAGCTGGATGCGGATGCTTCCACGGCAGCAATCAGGCTCTCTGTTGATACTGGATATCGATCATTTTAAAAAAGTGAATGATAGCTTCGGCCATGATTTTGGTGATGCGGTATTAAAGTTAGTGGTTCGGCGTATCAATGGTTGCATGCGTAGTGATGATGTTCTTTCCCGCTATGGTGGAGAGGAGTTTGTTGTACTGTTGCCTGGAAGTAATCTGGATAAGGGGTATGCAATGGCAGAGCGGATAAGAACGGCTATTGAAAAAGATCCGCTGGAGTTGTCAGGCCGGCAAGTGAATGTAACTGTCAGTATTGGTGTTGTCAGCTTTGGCTATCAAAACACTGATATTGATGCGTTTATCTCGAAAGCTGATAAGGCGCTTTATCAGGCAAAAGAGCAGGGGCGTAACCGGGTTGTTATAGCACAGGGCTGATTTTTTATTATCAGGTTTACGTGTTGCGTTATCCATTTACTGTGTAAAGTGCCGGTTTGCATGCCCCGCGAAGCGTTCAGCGTGGCCCACGAAGTGCTCAGAGTGGCCCATGAAGTGTTTTGGCCATTGACCATTGGGTAGAGCCTGCGAACCGCACCACATGCCTGTAGCCGGTGCGGTTCATGCTTCACCGGCACCCTACGCCTACAAAAAATGTCTGTGCTAGCGACTGAGACCGTTTGGCGTCACTGTAACAGCATGATTTTATTATAACGGATATCAACTCGATTTCTCTGAATCAGTGGGTTACATGACTGCAACAACTTACTAGGACATAGTCAATAAAAAGGCCGCGTTGAGCGGCCTTTTTTAAAGAGCTTTACGTAATTACTTAGTAGGGTAATCGCGCCTGGTTGGGCCGGTATATAACTGACGTGGACGACCAATCTTATTCGGGCTGCTGTGGAATTCACTCCAGTGGGAGATCCAGCCAATAGTACGTGACAGCGCGAAAATCACGGTGAACATGTTAGTCGGGATACCGATCGCTTTCAGAATGATGCCTGAGTAAAAGTCTACGTTCGGATACAGCTTACGCTCAACGAAGTACTCGTCTTCAAGGGCTATCTGCTCAAGGCGCTTGGCGATTCTCAGTAGTGGGTCGTTTTCAATGCCCAGTTCGGCCAGAACTTCGTCACAGGTCTGCTTCATTACTTTCGCGCGAGGGTCGAAGTTGCGGTATACGCGGTGACCGAAGCCCATCAGGCGGAAAGAATCATCAGGATCTTTCGCGCGTTGAATGAATTCTTCGATGTTGGAATCATCGCCGATCTCTGCCAGCATAGTCAGTACGGCTTCGTTAGCGCCGCCGTGCGCGGGTCCCCACAGTGCTGCGATACCCGATGCGATACACGCAAACGGGTTGGCGCCGGATGAACCTGCCAGACGTACGGTAGACGTCGAAGCGTTCTGTTCGTGGTCGGCATGCAGCAAGAAGATTTTATCCATGGCTTTAGCCAGAACTGGGTTGGTCTTGTAGTCTTCACAAGGGTTGCCGAACATCATCTGCAGGAAGTTGTCAGCGTAATCCAGATCGTTACGTGGATACTGGAACGGTTGACCAATGCTGTACTTGTAGCACATTGCTGCGATAGTCGGCATCTTGGCGATCAGGCGGTAAGCACACACTTCGCGGTGATGCGCATCGTCGATATTCAGAGAGTCGTGGTAGAACGCCGACAGGGCGCCTACAACACCAACCATGATTGCCATCGGGTGGGCGTCACGGCGGAAACCGTTAAAGAAGTGGTTCATCTGTTCGTGAACCATCGTATGGTTCTTTACAGTATCAACGAACTTCTGTTTCTCTTCCGGTGTTGGCAGTTCGCCGTTCAACAGAAGGAAGCATACTTCCAGGTAGTCAGAATTTTTAGCCAGCTGCTCGATAGGGTAACCGCCGTGAAGCAGAACACCTTTTTCGCCATCAATATAGGTGATGGCAGATTCGCAAGCGGCGGTAGAAACGAAGCCCGGATCATACGTGAAAAGGCCTTTGCCAGTCAGGGCGCGAACATCGATAACATCAGGGCCGGTAGTGCCGGAGTAGACCGGAAGTTCGAAAACTTCGTCGATGCCGTCGACTGTTAAGCGTGCTTTCTTGTCAGCCATTAGAGGCTCCTATCATTTCTGTTTATCTGAATGACTTTATATTAGTAGTCTTGGTGTAGGGACTCTCATAGAGGTCCCTAAAAGTGTATTAGCTTGTAATAGGACCCAGACAATATAGAGACTTGAACTGATTTGTCAATTGAATCAAGGTTGATTTTATTGCATTGCAGCATGGAGCTTGATGCCTATCAAGAATAAAAAAATAGCTGAATAATCATTTAGTTGTAGGGGAGGGTTTTTACTAGACAATAGCCGTATAAGTAGGCTGGGTTAATTGTAATATCAACATTTACTGGTATACTTTCGCCCCAGCTTATGTCCCTCGTTCGGGAGGGAGTAGGCGCTGGACCGAGGTACTATCTTTGTCTTTGAACACTACCGTTAACAACCAAGCCCTGCAACCGGGCTTAAAAAAGTGTGAACAAGAGCCGTGAACAAGAAAAGACCCGTAAACTTAGATCTACGAACTATTAAACAGCCACTTCCGGCTATTACATCCATTTTGCATCGCGCGACTGGTTTGGCGTTATTCTTTGGCGCCATCTTCATGTTGTATGCACTTGGGATGTCTCTTGAGTCTGAGCAGGGTTTTGAAGCTGCTGCGCAGATGCTGACAGAGAGCTTCTTTGCGAGGCTAATTGCCTGGGGATTGGTTTCAGCTTTGCTGTATCACTTCTTTGCCGGCATCAAGCACCTGGTGATGGATTTTGGTTATTTTGAAGAACTGGAAAGTGCTGAGATGGCTGCCAAGGCAACACTGGCAGTTGCAGCTGTTTCGATTCTACTGGCAGGAGTATGGATATGGTAACTTCGATCACTAGCTTTGGCCGTAGCGGACTGTACGACTGGATGATCCAGCGTGTAACTGCGGTAATTTTGCTTGCTTACACCGTCTTTATGATTGGTTACCTGGTGGTAAATCCAGATCTGGATTACAACCAGTGGAATGAACTGTTCGAATCCACTGCGATGCGTATCTTTACGCTGCTGACGCTTTTGTCCATGGCTGCGCACGCCTGGATTGGTATGTGGTCTATTTCTACCGACTACATCAAGCCAACTGGTATTCGGTTCTTGTTCCAATCTGTGTGTGGTCTCCTGACGTTTATATACGTCGTTTGGGGTGTTCAGATTCTGTGGGGAATATAAGATGAGCAGTAAGCTACGTACCCTGACATTTGACGGTATTGTTATTGGCGGCGGCGGCGCTGGTATGCGTGCAGCGCTACAACTTGCCCAGTCCGGCTTAAATACCGCGTGTATTACTAAAGTTTTTCCAACCCGTTCTCATACTGTATCTGCGCAGGGTGGTATTACCTGTGCTATAGCCAGTAATGATCCGAACGACGATTGGCGTTGGCACATGTACGATACCGTTAAGGGTTCCGATTATATCGGTGACCAGGACGCTATCGAATACATGTGTTCTGTAGGTCCTCAGGCCGTCTATGAGCTTGATCACATGGGAATGCCTTTTTCCCGTACTGAAGAAGGGCGTATCTATCAGCGTCCTTTCGGTGGTCAGTCCAAGAACTTCGGCGAAGGCGGTCAGGCTGCACGTACATGTGCTGCTGCAGACCGTACCGGTCACGCACTGCTGCATACCCTGTATCAGGGTAATATGAAAGCTGGTACTACTTTTCTGAATGAGTGGTACGCGGTTGATCTGGTTAAAAATGATGAGGGTGCTGTTGTTGGTGTTATCGCCATCTGTATTGAAACTGGCGAGACAGTTTACATCAAGGCCAAGGCCACTGTTCTGGCGACCGGTGGTGCGGGTCGTATCTTCCAGTCCACTACCAATGCCCTGATCAATACCGGTGACGGTATGGGTATGTCTCTGCGCGCAGGTGTTCCAGCGCAGGATATGGAAATGTGGCAGTTCCACCCGACCGGTATTGCTGGCGCGGGTGTGCTGGTTACTGAGGGTTGTCGTGGTGAAGGTGGCTATCTTGTAAATAAAGATGGCGAGCGTTTCATGGAGCGTTATGCGCCTAACGCTAAAGACCTGGCGGGTCGTGATGTTGTTGCCCGTTCAATGGTTCTGGAAATCCTGGCGGGTCGTGGCTGCGGCGAGAACGGCGATCACGTATACCTGAAGCTTGATCACCTGGGTGAGGACGTGTTGAGTTCCCGTTTGCCGGGGATCATGGAGCTGTCCAAGACATTTGCGCATGCTGATCCTGTGAAAGAGCCGATTCCGGTTGTACCAACCTGTCACTACCAGATGGGTGGCGTTGCTACTAATATCGGTGGTCAGGCTATTGGTGTTGATACTGACGGTAACGAAACTATCATCGACGGTTTGTTTGCTTGTGGTGAAGTGGCTTGTGTATCAGTACACGGTGCAAACCGTCTGGGCGGTAACTCCCTGCTTGACCTGGTGGTATTTGGTCGTGCAGCCGGTATCCAGATTGAGAAGCAGATGCGTGAAGGCTATGAAGTTGCTGATGCAACCGAAGCTGATATCGAGCGCGCTATGGCTCGTCTCAACCGTTTGAACAGCTCTACCAGTGGCGAGAGTATTTCTGAAGTTCGTAATGAATTGCAGAAAACCATGCAGCTTTACTTCGGTGTATTCCGCGAAGGCGAGAGCATGGAGAAAGGCCTTGAGTTGCTGAAGACCATTCGTGAGAAGATTGCTAATGTGCATCTGGAAGATAAGAGCATGGCTTTCAATACTGCGCGTATCGAAGCGCTTGAGCTTGAGAACCTGATGGAAGTTGCGGAAGCAACTGCGATCGCTGCAATCACGCGTACGGAAAGCCGTGGTGCTCACGCACGTAACGATTACACCGAGCGTGATGACGAAAACTGGTTGTGTCACTCAATGTTTCACCCGGCGACCAAAGAGATCACCAAGCGTGATGTTAACTTTGCGCCGAAGACAGTTGAAGCGTTCCCACCAAAAATTCGAACTTACTAAGGGGTTGTCACGATGCTAGTTAGTGTATATCGCTATAATCCTGAAACCGATGATGCGCCATACATGCAGGATATCCATATTGATATCCCGGGTGGTAAGGACATCATGGTACTGGATCTTCTGCAGTTGCTGAAGGACAAGGATTCTACTCTGGGCTACCGTCGCTCTTGCCGTGAAGGTGTTTGCGGCTCCGACGGTATGAACATGAATGGTAAAAATGGTCTGGCTTGTATTACACCGCTTTCTGAAGTGGTTGAAGCTGATAAGCTGGTACTGCGTCCATTGCCGGGTCTGCCGGTTGTTCGTGATCTGGTTGTTGATATGACCCAGTTCTACACGCAGTACGAAAAGATCAAGCCATTCCTGATCAATAATACGCCCGCGCCTGCGATTGAGCGTCTGCAGTCGCCTGAAGAGCGTGCCGAGCTGGATGGTCTGTACGAGTGTATTCTGTGTGCATGCTGCTCCACTGCTTGTCCGTCTTTCTGGTGGAATCCGGATAAATTTATCGGTCCATCCGGTTTGCTACAGGCATACCGCTTCCTGGCGGATAGTCGTGATACGGCAACCTCGGAACGTCTGGCTGATCTTGATGATCCGTTCAGCGTGTTCCGCTGCCACGGTATCATGAACTGTGTCAGTGTTTGCCCTAAGGGATTAAACCCCACTAAGGCAATCGGTAAGATCCGCAACATGTTGCTGCAACAGGCAACCTAAGTTGTGAAGAGGGCGTCCCACACCGGAGACGCCCTTTTTTTGGTCTTTTGTTACGTATTTATACTAGTCAAAAGGCTTATATCCTAATGTGCAGAATCTTTTTAGAATTCTTACTGCATTGGATATGTAAAGCTCGCTTTAAAAGGCGTAGAATCACGTCCCGTATAGCCTGTACCTTTTTCAGGGTATATACGTGAGAAATATTAAACGGTAACTAGAAAGGGACGGCCTCCAAAAGCCTATCAGTCAGGACGTGGTGCATCCTGAATAATGATATGTTCCCTTGAGCCAGGGTGATCAAGAATGCAAGCAGGCATAATGGAGCTGATGTGGAAAAATTCACACCTCTATGGTGGTAATCTTTCCTACATCGAGCAGCTATATGAAACCTATCTGATGGACCCCAACGCGATTCCGCAGGAATGGCGTGACGAATTTGATCGACTACCTAAAGTCGGCGATAACATTGCTCAAGATGTTCCCCATACTGCAGTGCGTGAGCATTTTCAGTATTTAGCTAAAAATCAGCGTCGTGCTCAGCCTGTTTCAGCTGCAAGTGTCAGCTCTGAACACGAGAAAAAACAGATCCGCGTTCTGCGTATGATCAACGCCTATCGGGTGCGTGGTCATCAGGCTGCGGATATCGATCCATTGAATCTGATGCAGCGTGAGCCTATTCCGGATCTGGATCCACGTTTCCACGAATTATCAGCAGCAGATTACGATACCACTTTCCAGTTGGGCTCCCTGTTCTTCGGTAAAGACGAGGCAACGCTGAAGGAAATCCTGGATGATCTGAAAAAGACCTACTGCACCACCGTTGGTGCTGAGTATATGCACATTGTAGATACTCAGGAAAAACGCTGGATTCAGTCCCGCCTCGAGCCAGTGCGCTCCCATCCTGTGGTCGACACAGAGAAGAAAATGATGGTGCTGGAGCGCCTGACTGCAGCGGAAGGTCTGGAAAAGTATCTGGGTTCGCGTTTTGCCGGTGCCAAGCGTTTCGGTCTTGAAGGTGGCGAATCGATGATCGTCTTTCTGAATACCCTGATCCAGCGAGCTGGTAAGCAGGGTGCGAGAGAGGTTGTGATCGGTATGGCCCACCGCGGTCGTTTGAACACGCTGGTGAATATCTTCGGTAAGAATCCGGCAGAACTGTTTGGTGAGTTCGAAGGCAAGAAGACATTGGAATCTTCCGGTGACGTGAAGTATCACCAGGGCTTCTCTTCCAACGTGATGACCGCAGGTGGTGAGGTCCATCTGGCGATGGCGTTTAACCCATCCCATCTGGAGATCTCTGCGCCGGTAGTTGAGGGTTCTGTGCGGGCTCGGCAGGATCGTCGAAATGATCCTGTAGGTACCACCGTTGTGCCGGTCAACATTCACGGTGATCAGGCATTTGCTGGTCAAGGCGTGGTCATGGAGACATTTCAGATGTCCCAGACACGTGCCTACAAGACGGGTGGTACGATCCATCTGGTGATAAATAACCAGGTTGGTTTTACGACGAATAAGCAGGAAGATTCTCGTTCTACCGAGTACTGTACTGATATCGCCAAGATGGTGCAGGCGCCGATCTTCCACGTTAACGGTGACGATCCGGATGCGGTGCGTTTCGTTACGCAGCTGGCCGTTGATTACCGTACCGAATTTAAGAAAGACGTTGTTATCGACCTGGTGTGCTACCGTCGCCGTGGTCATAACGAAGCGGATGAACCTTCCGGTACTCAGCCGCTGATGTATCAGCAAATTAAGCTGCAGAAAACCACCCGCGATCTGTATGCCCAGCAACTGATTCAGGAAGGTGTGGTTAGCGCTGAGCAGTGCAAGCAGATGGAGCAGGAATACCGCAAGGATCTTGAAGACGGCAAGCATGTAACCCAGTCTCTGGTTATGGAGCCTAAGCAGGAGCTGTTTGTCGACTGGAATCCATACCTGGGTCACAAGTGGTCTTTCGACTGCGATACCACCGTTGATATGCAGTTGCTTAAGGATCTGGGCACTAAAATCTGTGAAACCCCGGAAGGTTTCTCGGTACAGCGCCAGGTTCAGAAAATTTATGATGACCGTAAGCGCATGGCGGTTGGCGCGATGGAAGTTAACTGGGGGTTTGCTGAAACCCTGGCTTATTCGTCTATCCTGGCTGAAGGCTTCCCTATCCGGTTTACGGGTCAGGATGTCGGGCGTGGTACGTTCGCTCACCGCCATGCGGTATTGCATAACCAGAAAGATGGCACTGTTTATGAGCCGTTGAATAACATCTCTCCAGATCAGCCGCCGATGACGTTGAATGACTCCTTCCTGTCAGAAGAAGCGGTGCTGGCATTCGAGTATGGTTACGCCACAACCATGCCAAATGCGTTGGTTATCTGGGAAGCCCAGTTTGGTGATTTCGCCAACGGTGCCCAGGTAGTTATCGACCAGTTTATTACCAGTGGCGAGCATAAGTGGGCCCGATTGTGTGGTTTGACTATGCTGTTGCCGCATGGCTTCGAAGGGCAGGGGCCTGAGCACTCCTCAGCTCGCCTTGAGCGTTATTTGCAGCTGTGTGCTGAACATAACATTCAGGTTTGTGTACCAACGACGCCAGCGCAGATTTTCCATCTGTTGCGCCGTCAGGTCGTACGTCCACTGCGTAAGCCTCTGGTGGTTATGTCTCCGAAGAGTTTGCTGCGTCACAAGCAGGCAGTTTCCTCTCTTGATGAGCTGGCAAATGGATCCTTCCTGCCGATTATCCCGGAAACCGATCAGCTTGATGCGACCAAGGTCAAGCGTCTCGTACTGTGTAGCGGTAAGGTCTACTACGATCTGTATAACCGCCGTGCTGAACTGGAAAAGGACGATGTTGCGATTATTCGTATCGAGCAATTGTATCCGTTTCCGGAGCAGGCTATGTACGACGCGATTAAGGACTTCACCAATCTTGAATCTGCAGTCTGGTGTCAGGAAGAGCCGATGAACCAAGGTGCATGGTACTGTTCTCAGCACCATATGCGTCATGCTCTGGCTCGACACAACAGCTCGATTCATATGGGAGGTGTCGGTCGTCCTCACGCCGCAGCACCTGCAGTAGGTTACATCTCTGTACACCTCGAGCAGCAAGAAAAACTGGTTAACGAAGCAATCAACGGCTAACAGGCCAGAATCAAAAGCCTGTTAGTAGCACTGAGAAAGGAATAAACATGTCAATCGAAATTAAAGCGCCGACTTTCCCTGAATCCGTAGCAGACGGTACTGTTGCTACCTGGCACAAGCAACCAGGTGACGCTTGTGCGACCGATGAGCTGATCGTTGATATTGAAACTGACAAAGTAGTACTGGAAGTGGTTGCACCTGCTGACGGTGTACTTAAAGATATTGCTAAAGGCGAAGGTGATACGGTACTGAGTGAAGAAGTACTGGCTCTCTTCGAAGCTGGTGCGGCAGCCGCTGCACCAGCTGCAGCCCCTGCTGCTGAAACCGCAGCTGCTGTTGCGGCAACTGACGCTGACAAGGTCGGCCCGGCTGCTCGCAAGCTGATCGAAGAGAACGCTCTGGACGCATCACAGATTCCAGGTACCGGTAAAAACGGTGGCATCACCAAGGAAGACGTTCAGAACTTCCTGAAGAACAAATCTGCGGCTGCACCTGTTGCACCGGCTGCACCTGTCGTTGTCGATAATGCCGCGGCGCTGAACATCGCCGTCGGCGAGCGCGTTGAGAAGCGCGTACCGATGACGCGACTGCGTGCGACTATCGCCAAGCGTCTGGTTGAAGCTCAGCAGACCGCTGCGATGTTGACGACCTACAACGAAGTTAACATGAAGCCGGTGATGGAGCTGCGCAAGCAGTACAAGGATCTGTTCGAGAAGACCCATAACGGTACTCGCCTTGGTTTTATGTCGTTCTTCGTAAAGGCTGTAACTGAAGCACTGAAGCGCTTCCCTGCGGTAAACGCATCTATCGATGGTAACGATATGGTTTATCACGGCTACCAGGATATCGGTGTGGCCGTATCTACCGATCGTGGTTTGATGGTACCGGTACTGCGTGATACCGATTCTATGAGCCTGGCTGACGTTGAATCCACTATCCGCGACTTCGGTATGCGCGGCCGTGACGGTAAGCTGGGTCTGGATGATATGCAGGGTGGTACGTTTACCATCACTAACGGTGGTGTCTTCGGATCCCTGATGTCTACGCCAATCCTTAATCCACCACAGACAGCGATTCTGGGTATGCATAAGATCCAGGAGCGCCCTATGGCGGTGAACGGTCAGGTAGAAATTTTGCCAATGATGTACCTGGCTCTCTCCTACGACCATCGTATGATTGATGGTAAAGAAGCTGTACAATTCCTCGTGGCTATTAAAGACCTTCTGGAAGATCCTGCACGCATCCTGCTGGAAGTCTGAGTCAGTCCCTAATTGTAACGAATTGATAGGAAGGAAAAATGTCAGATAAATTTGATGTAATTGTTATTGGTGCTGGCCCTGGTGGATATGTTGCGGCTATTCGTGCAGCACAGCTGGGTTTGAAAACTGCGTGCGTAGAAAAGTGGATCGATGATAAAGGCGCTACCGTACTGGGTGGCACCTGTTTGAACGTGGGTTGTATCCCATCTAAAGCATTGCTGGAATCGACTCATCAGTTCCACAATGCACAGCATGCTGATGTACACGGTATCCAGATTAGTGGCGATGTCACTATGGATGTTAAAGCGATGGTTGCCCGTAAGGACAAGATCGTTAGCAACCTGACAATGGGTGTTTCTGGCCTGTTCAAGGCGAACGGCGTTACCACTCTATCTGGTATGGGTAAGCTGCTGGCGGGTAAGAAAGTTGAAGTAACTGCTGCCGATGGGTCTGCTACTGTATACGAAGCTGACAATGTGATCCTGGCGTCCGGTTCTGTGCCGGTGAATATTCCGCCAGCGCCACTGACCGAAGGTCTGATCCTGGATAACGCCGGTGCACTGAACATCGATGAGACGCCTAAGCGTCTGGGTGTTATCGGTGCCGGTGTTATCGGTCTGGAGATGGGCTCTGTATGGGCACGCCTGGGTACTGAAGTAACCGTACTGGAAGCGATGGATGACTTCCTGCCCATGGCCGATAAAGATGTTGCCAAAGAAGGTCAGAAACTGCTGAAGAAACAGAGTCTGAACATCAAGCTGGGTGCTCTGGTAACCGGTACAGAAGTCATTGATGGTAAAGAAGTTAAAGTTACCTACAAAGACTCTAAAGGTGAGCAAGAGATCGTTGTTGACAAGCTGATCGTAGCGGTTGGTCGTCGTCCACAGACTCAGGGTCTGCTGGCTGATGATTCCGGCGTCAAGCTGGACGAGCGCGGTTTCATCTTCGTTGACGGCCAGTGCCGCACCGAAATGCCAGGTGTTTACGCCATAGGTGACTCTGTACGTGGCCCTATGCTGGCGCACAAAGCATCCGAAGAGGGTGTGATGGTTGCGGAAATCATTGCCGGTCATCACGCGCAGATGAATTACGATGTTATTCCTAGCATTATCTACACGCATCCTGAACTGGCCTGGGTTGGTAAAACCGAACAGGAACTAAAAGCTGACGGTGTGAAAATCAAAGTAGGTAAATTCCCGTTTGCGGCTTCCGGTCGTGCGATGGCATCCAATGATACCGACGGTTTCGTTAAGATCATTGCCGATGAAGAAACAGATCGCATTCTGGGTGTTCACATGGTTGGTGGTATCGCTTCCGAGCTGATTGCGCAGGGCGGCATCGCGATGGAATTCTGCTCCACAGCAGAAGACTTGCAGACGATGGTATTTGCGCACCCAAGCGTAAGTGAAGCCGTACACGAAGCTGCACTGGCGGTTGATGGTCACGCGATTCATGTCGCAAACCGTAAGAAGCGTAAGTAATAGATTTAAAGTTTCGGCCGGGCTTGCCCGGCCGATTATTGTTGATGAGCACCGCAAGTGCTTTCAACAAGTTGGGTTGTAGAAAGATATACTCTCCATATCGATTTACAGAGTCCTCGAAAGTGTAATAAAACGACGGATTAGAACATGAATCTTCATGAGTACCAGGGTAAACAGCTGTTTGCTGAATATGGTCTACCGGTATCCACGGGATATGCAGTAGATACTCCAGAAGCGGCTGCTGAAGCAGCTAAAAAACTGGGTGGTGATAAGTGGGTTGTTAAGACTCAGGTACATGCCGGTGGCCGTGGTAAGGCGGGTGGCGTAAAACTGATTGACTCGCCTGCTGAAGCCGCAGAATTTGCCGCAAAATGGTTAGGTAAGAATCTGGTTACCTTTCAGACTGATGCGAATGGTCAGCCTGTATCAAAGATTCTTGTAGAAGATTGCACCGATATTGCTAACGAGCTGTATTTGGGCGCTGTCGTTGACCGTTCTTCGCGTCGTATTGTCTTCATGGCATCGACAGAAGGTGGTGTGGAAATCGAAAAGGTGGCAGAAGAAACACCTGAGAAAATCCTCAAGGCGACCATTGATCCATTGACCGGTGCACAGCCTTATCAGGCACGTGATCTGGCGTTCAAGCTGGGTCTGGAAGGTGTTCAGATCAAACAGTTTACGCAGATCTTCATGGGTCTGGCGAAGATGTTCCAGGAAAAAGACCTGGCACTGCTGGAAATTAACCCACTGGTTATCACTGCTGAAGGTAACCTGCACTGTCTGGACGCTAAAGTAGCGATCGACGGCAACGCGGTATACCGTCACAAGGATCTGCAGGAAATGCATGATCCTTCCCAGGAAGATGAGCGCGAAGCGCACGCTGCAGAATGGGATCTTAACTACGTTGCGCTGGACGGTACTATCGGCTGCATGGTCAACGGTGCAGGCCTGGCAATGGGTACGATGGACATCGTTGCACTGCACGGCGGCTTCCCGGCTAACTTCATGGATGTTGGGGGCGGCGCGACTAAAGAGCGTGTTACCGAAGCATTCAAACTGATCCTGGCTGACGACAAAGTTAAGACGGTACTGGTTAACATCTTTGGCGGAATCGTACGTTGCGACCTGATCGCTGAAGGTATCATCGGTGCAGTTAAAGAAGTTGGCGTAAGCGTACCGGTTGTTGTACGTCTGGAAGGTAACAATGCTGAACTGGGCTCTAAACTGTTGGCAGAGTCTGGTCTGGATATCATCGCAGCAACTAGCCTGACTGATGCTGCAGAGCAGGCAGTTAAAGCTGCGGAGGGTAAATAATCATGTCGATTCTGATTAACAAAGACACCAAAGTAATCTGTCAGGGTTTCACTGGTGGTCAGGGTACCTTCCACTCTGAGCAAGCAATTGCTTACGGCACCAAGATGGTTGGTGGTGTTACGCCGGGTAAAGGCGGTTCTGAGCATCTGGGTCTGCCAGTGTTCAATACTGTTGCCGAAGCCGTAGAAGCAACCGGTGCTGAGGCATCTGTTATCTACGTACCAGCTGCTTTCTGTAAGGATTCTATCCTGGAAGCAGCAAATGGCGGTATCAAACTGATCATTTGTATCACTGAACACATTCCGGTTATGGATATGCTGGAGTGTAAAGTGAAGTGTGACGAACTGAATGTTCGCCTGATCGGACCTAACTGCCCAGGTGTTATCACCCCGGGTGAGTGCAAGATCGGTATCATGCCGGGTCATATCCACCTGCCTGGTAAGGTTGGTATCGTTTCTCGCTCTGGTACGCTGACGTATGAAGCCGTTAAGCAGACTACTGACGCTGGATTCGGTCAATCTACCTGTGTCGGTATCGGTGGTGATCCAATTCCGGGTTCTAACTTCATCGACATTCTGGAAATGTTCCAGAACGACCCACAGACTGAAGCGATCGTTATGATCGGTGAGATCGGTGGTACTGCTGAAGAAGAAGCGGCTGCTTACATCAAGGCAAACGTAACCAAGCCTGTCGTATCTTACATTGCCGGTGTTACTGCACCTGCGGGTAAGCGTATGGGTCACGCGGGTGCAATCATCTCCGGCGGTAAAGGTACTGCTGATGAGAAGTTTGCCGTGCTGGAAGAAGCTGGCGTTAAGACAGTTCGCTCCCTGGCTCAGATCGGCGACGGCCTGCGTGAGATCACTGGTTGGGCTTAATCAACTAGTCAGTTGCTAGTCGTTAGTGGCTAGTAGCGAGAAAAAAAGCCGCCTTCGGGCGGTTTTTTTGTGCCTGGATAATCGTCGTTCGTGGTGCGTAGTTCGTCGTTCGAAAAGGCAGTGGGCAAAGGCACGAACTGTGGGAGCGGCGCCTCGCCGCGAAAGCTACGTAGTAGCTCGTTGGTCTCTTTAAAAAGCCGTAGTTTGTGGTGCGTCGTCGGAACAAAATAGCAACAGCCGCACGAACTGTAGGAGCGGCGCCTCGCCGCGAGAGCTACGTAGATCTGTAGGTTGATGAGATGGTCTCTTGCTGCAAACATCATTAAGGTTGTCCCTTATCTTTTTATTTTGAACCCTTGACTCTGTGTTACAAAACCGGTCAAATCGATACCTCTTGGTTATTACTTTATTCGGTCAGGTTATTAAATGTTTCCGCAACTCTCGATTCAGCGAAATATTATGCATAAGGCGTGTACCCCTTGGTACAAACGCGTCTTTGCCTGTCCGTGTGCTGCTAACTAAGCTTTAAACTACTCATCAGCCGCGGATTTCCTTTCGCGGCGAATCTGAAATACTACTTTTCCGTTTTCTCCGCTGGATTTCCCGGTTAACAATCCAAGGAGAAAGTCATGACTTTTATTGCACTACTCACAGCTGTATACCGTAAGTTCAACGCTGCAATTAAAAACCGTCAAGCATACTATGAACTGCGTGATCTACCTTCTGCACAACTCAGGGATATTGGCTTACGTATTGAAAAGGGAGTCGTAGTATTTGATGTTGATTCCGAGGTCACACAAGCTTATTGCAAGTAGACTTTAAGGTGTGAGCGGAGGAGAGCAAAACATAAATGAATCCGTCGGTCAGTCAGTAAACCGGATATTCCGGTCCTGGCCGACGGAATATTACTGAGTGGCTAGACCGTCTCGCACGCTCGACTCACTAGACGCTGAGCAAGCTCAGCTCGCTAGCGGCTAGAAAAAGCATTTCCGTAGCTCGTGACTCGAACGTCGCAAAAAGGTCGACTCGCTCGTAGCTCGAAAGAGCCTTCTTTAATTGTATAGTGCCCAGGAATAAAGCTGTTTCGTTGTAAGCCAGGTCGCTAATCTTTACCAGCCACAGGCGGGCAGGGTACGATCCGTAGGTTGGTCGCTGAGCGCAGCGATGCCCAACACTTGCGCTGTGGTCTTGCAACTCGCTACACTCTGTTAACACGTATTTATGAGGCAGTTTATGAGCATTTTTTCGACACTTAAATCTATTTTCGGTGGTGCTGAACAGGATAGCGCTAAAGCAGAGACTGAGGCTTTTCCGGCAGTGGAATATAAGGGCTTTACGATTACCCCCGCGCCGGTGGCGGAGGGAAGCCAGTATCGAGTTAGTGGCACCATCATCAAAGATGACCAGACCCACACTTTTATCCGGGCAGATACTTTGCCAAGTGGCCAGGCGTGTAGTGATGAAATGGTGCGTAAAGCCAAGCAGATGATCGATCAGCAAGGCGATAATATTTTTAGGGTTGCTTAAATAACTGAGCAATGTGTAGAGACTGTTGTTTCTTTAACAGTTGCCCTGCTATGAACTGCGAACTTGACCGATGGAAATTCTATTTTTAGGTACCTCTTCCGGTACCCCGACTAAAAGGCGCAATGTCTCGGCGGTGGCGGTTAAAAAAGCGAATTGTAAGCGCTGGTATCTGATTGATTGTGGCGAGGGTACTCAGCAGCAACTATTACGCACTAAGCTTACCTTGAATAATCTGCAGGCGATATTTATCACCCATGTGCACGGGGATCATTGCTACGGTTTACCGGGATTGCTTGCCAGTGCAGGAATGTCCGGTAGAGTTGCGCCGCTAACTATTGTCGCTCCGGCGGGAATTCAGGAGTTCGTTGAGGTTACACAACGTGTTTCACAATTGCAGCTGCCTTATCAGGTAGAGTTTGTACGCGTTGAAAACTCTTCTACTGAGTTATTCAGGGACCATGATTTTACTGTTGAGTCGGTAGCTTTATCACACCGGGTGCCATCATTTGCCTATGGGTTTTCTGAAGCGTGGATGCCGCGCAAGCTGAATATCGCCAAACTGCATGAGGGTGGCATCGAAGCAGGGCCAGATTGGGGGCGAATCCACAAAGGAGAGAATATAGTCCTTGCGGATGGGCGGGTGATCAACGCAGCTGATTATTTGCTCGAGACGAGGCTGCCACGAAAAATCATCGTGGCGGGCGATAATGATACGCCCGAGCTGTTGTCCGACTGTGTAAAAGCGGCCAACGTGCTAGTGCACGAGGCGACCTATACGCAGGGTGTTGCCGAGAAAGTCGGCTTGGAGCATCAGCACAGTTCTGCCAAGGCGGTCGCACAGTTTGCCGAGAGTGTGATGCTTGATAACCTGGTACTGACGCACTTTAGCCCTCGCTATCAGGATATTGCGGAGCACAGTCCTTCAATCACTGATATCGAAAATGAAGCCAGAATTGCTTATCGTGGTAATCTGTTTCTGGCTAATGATTTTGAAACCTTCAAGCTGGACAGGGATGGCAGGCTAAGTAAAGTGTCAGACGCATAAGTTAACATTAATTTTCTGTATTATACGTCTAACCACGAACCACGAATCCTGTCACTCAGGATCTTTCAACTCAATACCTGATCGCACCGGTATTGCGGTCATGTAGTTAATACCAGCCTTGGTTGGAAAGTCCGGATTATAGCGGCACTGTATTCTGACGCGATCAATATCGCGGTAATAGAGCAGGGTGGCAGATTTTTTTGACAACCAGCGCCCGTGGGTTAAGTGTTCGCCGTCCCAGAGGTTTGCCCAGCGTCTGTCCCGCAGGCTTACCCGGGTGAACGCCGTGGCGCAATGCTTTTGTGCGTTGCGACGGTTGTAGTTCGCCCAGCAGGTAAGATCCTTCTTGCATGCGATTACTTGTCGCCTCAGAATTGGGCTTTTTAGCCGCTGGACACACTGGCTTATCAGGACCGGCTTGGCTAAGCGCTGACAATCCTGAATGTCTTGTTTAGTAACAGCCATTGCGGTGCCAGAAGATAATGTCAGTGCAATCAATAGCAAGGAACGCATTAGCGTAATTCCATATCATCAGAACAGACGCTCAGTGTAGTAGATATCAGCCTGCTGATCACCCCCGGATTAACCACCAATACGATAAATACTAGGCGAATAAACGTATAGGCTTCCTTATCAGGGGGGGCGAGTAACTTACGACTGCGCGCAAGCCTGGTTTGATTAAGCTGGGTTAGATTATGCTCTGCGAGTGGTATCCTTGGTATTGGTTTTATCATTAACTCTGGAGGCTTGGATGCGTATGAATTCCCAGAAGCGATTGTTTGGCCGGTTTCTAAAAGATCTACCTGATGGTGAATTGACCTGGATAGGCTTACGACCGGCGCGTAAGGAAGAGATGATCAGTGTTGATGAAGTATTGGCTCTACAAGACCTGGGGCTGGATGGCGATCACCGCTGTACCAAGACGCCGGGTTCTGGCCGTCAGGTGACGATTATCTCGCAGGAGTATATCCAGTTGATCGAGCATTTTAGTGGTCATGCACATATTGATCCCGAACTGCTGCGACGCAATCTGGTGGTTAAGGATATCAATCTGACAGCCCTGCGCCATCAGCGGTTTCGTATTGGTGATGCGTTGTTTGAGGCGACCGCACTGTGCCATCCCTGTTCCAGAATGGATCAGGCATTGGGAAAGGGTGGGGTAGTCGCGATGTTAGGGCACGGCGGTTTATGCGCCAGGATCCTTAAGGGTGGCCGTTTTAAAGTCGGGGATGCGTTAATCCCGGTGGCGGATGAGTAAAGTTGCCGCATATCACTTAGCCCGGTTTTTCCTGCGACTGTTTTTATTATTGCTGAGGGTTGTTACACACCTTCAGCGGCCTAATGGTTTTAGCGTTATGATCAATTGCGGCAGCAGCAGCAGTGCACCCATTAGGGCTGAAAACATGGCTAATCCGGTCAATAGACCGAAGTAGATGGTGGGGGTGAAGTTCGACAATGCCAGAATAGAGAAGCCTGCGATGATTATCACCGAGGTGTAGAACATCGCTTTACCTATACTGTTGTGGCAACGGTACATGGTGGCTCGATAGTCTCTATCTTTTGGAAACTCTTCCTTGAAACGGTGTATGTAGTGGATTGTGTCATCCACCCCGATTCCTACCGTAATGGCTGCGATGGTAATGGTCATCATATCCAGTGGAATGCCGCTCCAGCCCATTCCGCCCAGTACTATCCCGGCAGCTAGCAGGTTGGGTGTAATTGCGATCAGGGCAAGGTAGAAGGAGCGGAACAGCAGAGTGAACATCAGGGAAATGGCTACGAAAACGATCCCCAGAGTCGTAATCTGAGAACCGAACAGGCTCTGCAGCATGTTGTTGTAGAGTACCAGCATGCCGGTCTGGCTGACCTGATCTGGCTGGTAACCCATCTCCTTAATCAGGTATTCTTCAATCTGGCGCAACAGTGCGTCCCGTTGCAGGTTGCGACTGGTTTCTTTCACACGCACAGAGATGCGTACTTCATTTCCTCCGGGAGAGAGGTAGGGGGATATCAGCAGTGAATTAACATCCCCGGGCAGATTTTTGCGTATTAACGCCAACTGAAAGTCGTCTACGTCCTTGCCGGCTAAGTCCTTGATAACCTGGTACAGCGAGGCTAATGATATTACTTTGCCGGTTTCATCCAGCGATTCCAGAAACCGGTGAATTTTTTCCAGTTCATCCAGTCCGGCGCGGCTGAACCAGTAGCTGCTAGTGCGTTTATCTGAATCCGTCGCAGAGTCTTCTTCCTGGAAAGGGTCTGTAGCAGAAAAATCATCGGCAAACGGATCGTCGTCAGATGCTACAGCTTCACTCTCGCTATCAGTCTCATCTGCAAAGGGGTCATCATCGGGTAATTGTTGATCATCTGAGTTAGCTGTTTTGATTGCTACAGGCTCGGTCAGGATTATCTCCAGAGGGATCGTGCCTCCCAGTTGTCGGTCGATTACCACCATTCCCTGGTAAATTTCGGTGCTCTCGTGGAAGTAATCGATAAAGCGGTTTTCAACCTTCAGGCGGCTGATACCCAGTATACTCATGATTAGCAGCAGGGCACTCACAATTAGAATGGTCTTGCCGTGTTGATCGGTGATTCGGGCAAAGTAATGAGTCATGGGCTTACCCGTGCCGTTTAACTCGCTTTTGCCCTTGGGGAGCAACAGTAAACCCACAGGTAACAGGATGAAGGTCATTACGAGGGCCGCTGCCACTCCAATTGTCATCATCCAGCCAAAATCGATTACTGGACGTATCCCGCTGGCCACGAGTGACGCAAAAGCTACGATGGTGGTAATGGCAGTGAAGAAGCAGGGTTTGGCCATGAAGGTCAGGGTATGCAATACCAGCTCCCGTTGGCTGGCCTCTGGAGCCTCGGTGTGATATTCCCGGTAACGCACCACCAGATGAATCGAGATGGCCAGCGTGATGATCAGCAACAGGGCGGTGAAGTTTGAGGAGATCACCGTTAGCGGCCATTCAACCCAGGCGATATAACCCAGCATGCCGATGGTGGTAGCCAGACAGGTTGCCAGGGGAAGTATGATCCAGCGCAGGCGACGGAAAATTATCGCCATCATGGCAATGATGAAAATGATAATGCCGGTACCGAAGATTGTTAAATCATTCTCTATAAAGGAGACCATGTCTGCGGCGATCATCGGTACCCCGCCCAGGAATATGGTGGCGTGATTACGGTGTTTATCTAATATTTCGCGCACGCTTAATACCAGCTCGCGCTGTTGCTGGTTGAAGACGATGGAGTATGCCATGAACTCTGCTTCGGCTTGTTTCAGGCGGCTACGCTCCTCCCTGTTGAGTCCCTCCAGACGGCTTTTTGTTCTAAGATCATCGCGTTGTTTTAGCAGTGTGAAAAAATTCTCGTCACGTTGCAGGCTAATCTGAAGGGCTGTTGTGTCGGCATTGTTACTGGTCAACAGGCTTTTATACAAAGGGCTGTCGCGGAACTCCTGGCGTGCCAGTGTCCAATCGATGCCAGGGTCATCAAGATAACGAATCCCCTTTGCCAGGCTAGTGAGCTTGACGGGTGGACTGTAAAGCAGAGGCACATCAAGAATGCTGGTCACCGATGAAACCCCCGCAAGGGCTGCCAGATCGTCGCGCAGGTTTGCTATCCGCTCCAGCACGATTCGGGAATATAGCTCCTCATCAGGCGCATAAGTAACAATCAGGATGCTGCCAAACTGATAGCGTTTGCTAACCTGGCGATAAAGTTCCAGCGCTGCATCGCCTTCCAGTACCAGCGAGTCGGCTGAGGTATCCAGAGTAAGCTTGGGAATATTGCTCAGCAGAAGCGTCAGGCACAGTGTAAGTATTACTAACACCAGCAGGGGGTAGCGGAACAGAAGGGCAAAAAAACGCGCCATGCCTGTTTTCATGTTTAGATTCCGTAGTAACCGCTTAAGGCTCGGTTTTCGGGTTGATGGCTGCTATCACGGCGTCGATATCCCCGGCTTCAAGGGTTCTTTTTATCGCATTGTTGAGGGTTTTGGTGACAACCACGCCGTCCACAGAGAGATCGAAGACTCGCCAGCTATCTTCAATTGGACGCAGGGCAAAGTCGATTACATGGTCGCTGTCTCCGGTGTGAATAACGATTCTTACCACACTGTATTTGGATTTGTTTTTACTCCTTCCTATATCAATTGGCTGACCGTTGTAAGCCGAAAGGGCAAGCCGATAGGTGCGCCTTAATGAGGAAAATACCGCGTCGTAAGCCTGATCCGTCTTACTATTGGAGACGATTTCGTCCCACCGCGAGCTAAATATACGCTTGCTCATATATTCCTTATCAACGTGAGGGATAATGTATTGATCAATTATCGCATCGAGATACTTTTCATCCTGCAGCTGGTTATTCTCTCGCCCCTCCTGCAGAGCAGATTCCAACGCTGTTGTAATACGGGTGATATAGGCTTTAGCATCCTCTGTTTCAGCGGCCTGGATCTGGCCGCAAATAACCAGGCTGAGGATTAAACTGCTGAATAGGGTAAACAGGCTGCGCATGAAATATATTCCTTAAGTATTAAGGTATTGGCTCGATGCATTTTTTTACTTCATCTATTCAGAGTAGGTTATGTATCGCAGTCATCAACTTTAAGTGAGAAGAATGTTAAAACGAATAGACGAATAAGTGGCCTGAGATGTTCTATTTGCTACGCTGAAGGTAACTTACAAATGATGTGCATTCACCTATGTGCGGCAGATACAACATTGTTGACGGATCCTTCACCCGAACTCTGCTTGAGGCTCTGGGTGTCCCGGGTCACCTTGAGACCCGTTATAATATTGCTCCCACTGAATCGGTTCCGGTTATACGTAACACCCCGGAAGGCCGGGAGATTAGTCATACCCTGTGGTGGTTAATACCCAGCTGGGCGCCTGAACCGGGTACAAAATACTCAATGTTTAATGCTAGGGCAGAGACGCTCACTAAAAGCCGGGCTTTTCGGCATCCATTCAAGCAGCAGCGTTGTATTATGCCGGCAAGCAGCTTTATTGAGTGGCACATTGAAGATGGCAAGCAACCTTATGAGATCAGTGCTATAGATCGCGCATTGGTGTTTGCCGGTATTTGGGATCACTGGGGTGAGGGGGCCGAACTGATTTATTCCTGCAGCATGATTACCACCGAAGCAGTACCTGAGCTACAACATATCCATAACCGCATGCCGCTGATGTTGTCGCAGGATATGATAGGGCAATGGCTGGACCCGTGCGTCACAGGTGAAGAGTTGTTACCACTGCTTGAGCCGCAGCTAACCACGTCACTCATTGTCACTCCGGTGGATCGCTGGATCAACAGCAGCCGGCATAAAGACCCGCCCAGGGTTATCGCAGCAGGTAAGATCATTGGTTAGAGGAGGGCATTTCTGCAACATTTCCAGGTAACCCGCGAAGAACCTTTTGAATTTCGGACTCTAGCCCGAATATTTTTAAACGTTCAGATGCTCTTTTAAACCGGGATCAGGTATTGTATTTTTATGGGCTGCATGAGGTTAGATTGATTCTCTGCGTTTATTTGGATACGTCGGTTAGGGGGTTACACTGCGAAACGCTTTTGCAAGCCATCAGTGGCTGGCTACTGAGGGGCTAAGCCCCTTCCCACTTGCCGCGAGCCACTTTATACTTGCGCCATGAAAAAAATCCCCGTCTTCCCACTACCGGTTATCCTTTTTCCGGACGCCTATTTGCCGTTGCAGATCTTCGAATTACGCTACCGGCGAATGGTGAAGCAGTGCTTGCAAGACAACAGTGGTTTTGTGGTGGTGCAGTCTATTGAAAATTCTACAAAGGATGAGCCAGGGTTCTTTTCACTAGGTTGCTACGGTGAAATCCTTGATTGGCACCCGTTACCCAATGAAATGATAGGCATTGAACTTAAAGGTATACAGAAGGCGCGTATTGATAATCATGCTATCGAACAGGATGGGCTGATAATTGGAGAGGTGGAGTTACTTGCGGATGAAAATCATGCCTTAATTTCCCACCGTTATGAGTACCTGGTGCAATTGCTGAAGAATATTCAGGATCACCCGCTGATCGCAGCGCTGCCGTTTACTATTGATTATAACGATGCAACCGATGTCAGCTTTCGTCTGGCTGAGTACTTGCCTTTTACACCTGAAGAGAAACAATTAATGCTGGAAATGGACAATGCTGTAACCCGTCTTGAAATGATCATTTCTATATTGCGGGAGCTGCCATGATTGATTTGTTGCAACAAGCAATAGAGTGTCGTAGTGAGTTACTCGAATCTCTTCATGCAGAAGGGACGAATTGCTACCGTCTGTTTCATGGTACCAATGAAGGTGCGCCAGGGCTGACTATCGATCGTTACGGTCCACAGTTGTTGATTCAGGCGTTTCATAGCCCAATCGATGATGCGCTGGTTGAGCAGATTCATACGCTGGTTAATCGTATGCTGGGTGAGTTGCTTGAGTGCGTATATAACGACCGCAGTGAGAGCAACTCCCGTCGCAGTGATGCCAATATCATCGATCACTCGGAACAGGTGGGACAGGAGCTCGGGGTAAATTACCTGGTCAAGGGCAAGCACCGCGGGCAAGATCCGTTACTGTTTCTTGATATGCGTGCCGGACGACGCTGGGTGCAGCAGAACGCTACGGGTAAGTCCGTACTGAATCTTTTTTCCTATACCTGTGGTGTAGGTGTGGTGGCTGCAACAGCAGGTGCGAGTGAAGTGTTGAATGTGGATTTCGCCACCCGCAGCCTGGATGTCGGGCGACGTAATGCCCAGCTGAATGAGTTGTCCGAGCAGCAGATTGGCTTCTTTCAAAGTGATTTCTTTACCGCCGCTAAACAGTTGGCAGGTATCCCGATCAAACAGCGGGTAAGGCGCGGACAGCAGGCGAAAGCCAGCTCTTCATCAAAGCATTACCCCCGAATTGATGAGCAGCAATTTGATCTGGTTTTTCTTGATCCACCGCGCTGGGCGAAGAGCGCTTTTGGAACTGTGGACCTGATTCGGGATTATCCCAGCGTACTGAAGCCCTCGTTACTGGCGACTAAGGAGGGTGG
This sequence comes from Amphritea sp., assembly GCA_036960915.1. Taxonomy (GTDB): domain Bacteria; phylum Pseudomonadota; class Gammaproteobacteria; order Pseudomonadales; family Balneatricaceae; genus Amphritea. Next base: position 21,895 of record JBALVQ010000043.1, on the reverse strand, counting down.
TCAACTGGTGTGTGTCAACAATGTTGCCAGCGTTGCACTGGATGACTGGCTGGATATTGTTAAGCGCTGTGCCACTAAAGCGGGGCGGCCGATCAATGCGATCGATATTATTACACCGGAGGGCGATTTTCCATCCAGTGATGGTCAGTATCCATTGAAGTTGGCGGTGCTACAACTGTGATGGCCAGTGTTTGTTGGTAGCGCTCACCTGCTGGTATCACCAATTATCGCTTTAAATGTCTCGCCGTATCTAAGGGAATACTCTATTTCGCAATCGATGCGAAGTTGTGTTATCCCTTATCCTTTAACGTAAAAAGGGGGGAGGCGTTAAATGCGGTGTGGCTCCAGTGCAATCCCGGTGACTTTTTTGCCCAGCATGGTGACACGCCCCTGTGCCCGGTCATCACCGGTGGCGGTGAAATCGAACAGGTAAGAACGCCAGATTCTTACTTTGCCGGAATCATCCCGCTTCAGCCAGAAACCACGTAAATAGATACTCTGGTCCAGCAGCTGGATATCGATCTCTTTACAGTGATTCCTGGCCGCTTGTAGGGCGATTTCTTTGACTTTTTGCCCGTTCCACCAATGCATTCCCGCCAGACAAAGAAAGGTTAGCCATAACAAATCACTCAGTTCGATATACATGCAGTTAATACAGCCTCAATGATTAATTTTTTTCGCGGCCCAGATACACTGAACCGATGCCGCCAGAGATTATCAGTATTGCACCTGCTAACGCTACTATATCGGGTATTTGCTGCCAGAAAATCCAGCCCCATAAGCCAGTAAACAGAACACCGATATAACTGATGGGAGACAGAACGGAGGCTTTAGCATAGCTGTAGGCTCGGGTATAAAGCCACATGGTCAGCCAGATTGACAGGCCGATCCCCAGCATCAGCGGCAACGTAAACAATGGAATGGGTTGCCAGTGGCTGATAGCCAGAGGCAGACTAAAGATGGCTGAGCAGCTGAAATAGAAAAACAGAATACGGTTTGTAGGCTCGCTGCGGGTTAACATCCGGGTTGTGACAATTGAGCCTGCCAGAGTGATCGCAGACGCAAAGGCCACCAGATGCCAACCGCTCAAATTCCCCGTCTGGGGTTTCAGAACCAGAGCGATACCGCTAAAACCGATCAACACCGGCAGCCAGTTTAACCTCGGCATCCGGTAGCCTTGCCACAACAGCAACAGAACAGGCACACACAGAGGTGCAGCATTGCGCAGTAGAGCCGCTTCAACCAGTGCAATAGCATCCAGCGCCAGGTAATAGGTATAGAAACACAACCAGCCAGCAGCGCTGCGTAGCAAGTGCAGTAGCGGGCGTTGAGTTTTCAGTACTGCAGGACCTTTGTGCCATAACCAGGGAAGCATCACGATGACGCAGACAAGGTATTGCACCAGCACAATTTGCTCGATCGATACAAATGCGGCGGTGTATTTAATTGCCGCTGCCGTCAGGCTCATCACTAGCGATGTGGCCATTGCCAAAGTAGCAGCAAGCATTAAACGGGATGAATTAGGTAACACTGGTTGTCTATCCTGTGTCTTTAATTACAATAGGTTGCAACGTTTTCTTGTGTGGACATGCTGAATGGAACAGTTGAACAACTTTATCATCGCTAACGGCCTGAATATTTTGGCGATAGCTTGGTTTTTAACCTGTTTCAACGCCTATAATATCTACAGTAAACGCCGTGCACGTGATGCCCACTGCCTGGCGAGTGTCATGCATAACTATCGACTGGAATGGATGCGGCGCATGATGACGCGGGATGTCCGAATAGCTGATACAACAGCGATATCTAATCTGGAGCGTAGCGTATCATTTTTTGCTTCATCCACCATGCTTATTTTGGCAGGCCTGATGACCGTTTTGGGTTCCACCGAGAAAGCGATCGATGTCGTCGGTGATATTCCTTTCGCCATGCACGCGACCAAGGCCGAATGGGAATTAAAGCTGGTGCTGCTGATCGCCCTGTTTATCTTTGCATTTTTCAAGTTTACCTGGAGTTTGCGCCAATACGGTTTTACCTCCGTGATGCTAGGGGGCGCACCAATGCCTGATGATGAGATAAGTGATTCTGAGAGCAATGCGCATGTGAATCGTTTGGCGATCATGAGCTCGCTCGCTGCGAACAACTTTAACCTGGGTCTGCGCACCTACTATTTCAGTATGGCGGTGCTGGGTTGGTTTATTAATCCCTGGTTGTTTATGGTGCTGACTGTTGGCGTGGTAATCATTCTCTATCGACGCGAGTTTAAATCCAGCACCTTGCTGCAGCTGGTGAGTAGCCGCACCGAAAATTAATTCATAAGCTCCAAGGCTGCTTCCAGGTAACTTTCCAGATGGTTCAGGCAAGTCATCCATCTGAGTCATTTTTTCTGCAGCCCCCTTGAAAAGCAGGGGGCCGGCCCCATCTCTTTTGCAACGTTTTTGTATTAGTTAATTTGGGAATTGATAGATGAGCACTGAAACTCAGAAAGAAACGCTTGGTTTTCAGACCGAAGTGAAGCAACTGCTTCACCTGATGATCCACTCCTTATATTCCAATAAAGAGATCTTCCTGCGCGAGCTGATTTCAAATGCGTCTGATGCCGCAGATAAGTTGCGCTTTGAAGCACTATCCAACAATGATTTGTATGAAAATGATGGTGATCTGAATATCCGCATCGATTTCGATAAAGCGACTAATACTATCAGTATCGAAGACAACGGCATCGGCATGAGCCGTCAGGATGTGATTGATCATCTGGGGACTATCGCCAAGTCCGGTACGTCTCAGTTCCTGTCTTCGTTGAGCGGTGATCAGAAACAGGATTCGCAGTTAATCGGTCAGTTTGGTGTGGGCTTTTATTCAGCATTTATCGTTGCAAAAGAAGTAGAAGTGTATACCCGTAAGGCGGACTCTCCTGCATCTGAGGGCGTGCATTGGGTATCCCAGGGTGAAGGTGAGTTCACTGTTGGCGCAGTTGACAAGCCTCAGCGCGGCACCAAAATTGTACTGCATCTGAAAGAGGGCGAAGAAGAGTTTGCTGATGGCTTCCGTCTGCGTAACCTGGTGCGTAAGTACTCTGACCATATCTCTTTGCCGGTTATCATGCAGACCGAGCCGGGACATGTGGAAGAAGGTGAAGAACCCGCTGCACCTGAAGATGAAACCGTTAACGCGGCTACTGCTCTGTGGACCTGCTCCAAGAGTGAAATCAAAGACGAAGAGTATAAAGAGTTCTACAAGCATGTATCCCATGATTTCCAGGATCCTGCCAAGTGGAGCCATAACCGGGTAGAAGGCAAGCTGGAGTACACCAGTCTGTTGTACGTACCCAGCCATGCGCCGCATGATCTGTGGAACCGTGATACGCCACGCGGCCTTAAACTGTACGTTCAGCGTGTCTTTATCATGGATCAGGCGGATCAGTTCCTGCCTATGTACCTGCGCTTTATTAAAGGTGTTGTCGATACCAGCGATCTGTCACTGAACATTTCGCGTGAAATTCTGCAAAAAGATCCGGTAGTTGATAAGCTGCGTGCCGCCTTGACCAAGCGTTCTCTGGATATGCTGGGCAAGATGGCGAAGAATGATGCCGAGCAGTATGCGACATTCTGGCAACAATTTGGTGAAGTCCTGAAGGAAGGCCCGGCCGAAGACCATGCTAACCGCGAGACTGTGTGCAAGTTGCTGCGATTTGCTTCCACGCATAATGACTCTGCTGAGCAGAGCGTCTCTCTGGAAGATTATGTGTCACGCATGCAGGAAGGCCAGGAGAAGATTTACTTCGCGATTGCCGAGAATTACAACACCGCCAAGCACAGCCCGCACCTGGAAATCTTCCGCAAGAAAGGTATCGAAGTGTTGCTGATGTCAGACCGTGTCGATGAGTGGCTGATGAGTCATCTGTTCGATTTCGACGGCAAGTCATTCCAGGATGTCAGCAAAGGTGAGCTGGATCTGGGAGAGGTTGAGGACGAGAAGGAACAGCAGGCTAAGGAAGAAGTCGCCAAGGAGTTGGAAAGCCTGGTTGAGCGTCTGACAGCCAGCCTGGGAGATGCAGTTAGCGAAGTCCGTGTTACTAACCGTCTGACTGATTCACCAGCCTGTGTGGTAGTGGGTGCCTATGATATGGGTATGCAGATGCGCAAGATCATGGAAGCTGCAGGACAGGCCGTGCCTGAAAGCAAGCCAATCTTCGAGATTAACCCTGAGCATCCGTTGATCAGTAAGCTGGATAACGAAGCGGATGAAGACCGCTTCAGCGAATTGTCACTGGTAGTGTTTGAGCAGGCTCAGCTGGCCGCTGGTGGTCAGCTGGATGATCCGGCCGCTTACGTAAGCCGCTTGAACAAATTACTGCTTAACTTAATCGACTAGGCTTAGCGGATAAGTCTAGACAATAAGTTTGTAAAATAAGCGTATCAGTAAGTAGATATACTTATACTAAAGGCGACCATGGGTCGCCTTTTTTATGCCTGTAACACTGATATAATCGATTGATTCTGTTGAGACATTTGTATCGGTTGCTAGTCTCAATGTAGAGAAGACAAAGGTATAAAAGTACCAGTAAAGATAGCCATTGATAATAACAACAAGGAACTGAAGGAACAGTCCGATAGGTGCACAATGAGTGATGATATAGCTAACTTGCGGAAGTTTGTTTCTCCGGAGATTATTTTTGGTGCCGGTGCCCGTAAAACGGTCGGTAACTTTGCCCGCTCCTTTGGCGCACGTAAGGTTTTGGTAGTATCTGATCCAGGGGTCGATGCTGCTGGCTGGGTTGATGATGTGACGCAAAGTTTACGAATCGCGGGCTTTGACTATGAAGTTTTTACCGGGGTTTCGCCTAATCCCCGTGCCGAAGAAGTGATGGCCGGGGCTGTTTTCTATGAGCAGCACGGCTGTAACGTCATTGTGGCTGTCGGTGGCGGCAGTCCGATGGATTGTGCCAAGGGTATTGGCATTGTTACTACCCATAAACGGCATATTCTTGAATTTGAAGGCGTCGATACCATTGATGTACCGATTCCTCCACTGATCTTCATTCCAACCACTGCAGGCACCTCTGCAGATGTATCCCAGTTTGCAATTATCTCTGATCAGGCAGAGAAGGTGAAAATCTCTATTGTCAGTAAAGCCGTGGTCCCTGATGTTGCCCTGATAGATCCGGAAACGACCATCACCATGGACAGTTTCCTTACCGCCTGTACCGGTGTGGATGCACTGGTGCATGCCATCGAGGCCTTTGTTTCTACCGGCAGTGGTCCACTCACAGACTATCATGCGCTGGATGCGATTCGTCTGGTATCTGAAAACCTGGTGGATCTGGTTAAAGACCCGATGGATCTTAAGTTGCGTGAACAGGTAATGCTGGGCAGCATGAAGGCGGGACTGGCGTTCTCCAATGCTATTCTGGGTGCTGTGCATGCCATGTCCCACAGCCTGGGGGGCTTTCTGGATCTGCCCCACGGTTTGTGTAACGCCATGCTGCTGGAGCATGTGATCAGCTTTAATTACCGCTCGGCGGAAGATAAATTCAAGGTGATTGCCGAAACGATGGGCATTGATACCCGCGGGTTGAGTTCACCACAGATTCATCGTCGACTACAGGATTATGTGATTAAACTCAAGCATGATGTAGGCTTGAATGATGGTTTAGGCGCTTCGGGTGTAAGCATCAGCGATATACCAACCTTGTCAAAAAAAGCCTTAAAGGATCCCTGTATTTTGACCAACCCACGCAAATCAAGTCAGCGTGATGTTGAGGTCGTGTATGAAGAAGCGCTCTGACTCAAGTCCCGCGGATACACCACAGCAAGGTACGCCTGAAACAGGCATAACGGTTGAAAACCTGATGGGCCTGGGTGGCCACTCAGCACGCAAAAGCTATTATTCTGAGCTAGCCGGGAAGCTTGAAGAGCTGGAAGAAGAGCGCAACCGCTATAAATGGATTTTCGAAAACGCCCAGCACGGTATTTTTCAGGCAGATCTGGATGGCGGTTTGCGGGTGGCTAATCCGGCACTTGCGAGTATTTGTGGCTACCAAACACCGCAGGCGATTTGTGAACAGGTAACGAATCTCTGCGTCGATCTGTTATATCGGCCGCGGGAATATGCCGAATTGACCGACAAACTGCTGGCCTATGGCAAGCTGTTTGGTTATGAAACTGAGTTTAAACGCCGTGATGGCAGTCCGGTCAGCATCTCCATGAACGTGTTGCTAAAGCAGCAAGCCGATGGTGTGGTGATAGAAGCCTTTGTGCAGGATATTACCGAGCGTAAGCGGGCTCAGGGCAAGCTGAGAAAGCTCAATGAAGAGCTGGAACAACGGGTGGAAACCCGTACCCATGAACTGGTTACGCTGAACGATAAACTGTGGCAGGAGATCAGCGAGCGGGAGCAAATTGAAAAGGAACTTAAAGTTGCCAAAGAAGCCGCGGAAGATGCGAACAAGAGTAAAGATAAATACCTGGCTGCTGCCAGCCACGATCTTCTTCAGCCGTTAAATGCGGCCCGTCTGCTGGTTTCTACGTTACGAGAACGGGAGTTGCAGCACAATGATAAACACCTTGTTGAGCGTATTCATCTCGCGCTTGATGGGGCAGAGGAGCTACTCACCGATCTGCTGGATATTTCCCGTCTGGATCAGAATGCGGTTCAGCCGGATATTATCAACTTCCCCCTTAGCTACCTGTTTAATGCCCTAAAAGTGGAGTTTCAGCCGGTCGCTCGGGAAAATGATATCGACCTGCGGGTGGTTGACTGCAATCTGGGAGTGGCCAGCGACACCCGCTTGTTAATGCGTATTCTGCGTAACTTTCTCAGTAATGCGTTTCGCTATACTGAATCTGGCAGGGTGCTATTGGGTGCGCGGCGGCGGGGAGATAGCCTGAGTCTGCAGATCTGGGATACCGGCCCAGGTATCCCTCAGGATCGCCTGAAAGATATCTTCCTTGAGTTTCAGCAACTGGAGGAGCAACAAAGAGGCGGTAAGAAAGGTGTTGGCCTGGGTCTGGCCATTGTCGAACGGATTGCCAAGATGCTTAATCATCCGATAACTGTGATCTCGCAACCTGGCAAAGGCACCATGTTTGCCGTTGAGGTGCCGATCAGTAATCACAGTTTTAGTGTGACCCGCGAACGTGCACCTGTAGATTACAACAGCTCGCTCGATGGTTACCGGGTAATGGTGATCGACAATGAAGAGAGCATTCTGCTGAGTATGGAAGCGTTACTGGAACAGTGGGGTTGCGATGTCTATCAGGCTGCCAGTGAGGCGGAAGCAGTGCAACTATGTCAGCAACAAGCGCTTAAGCCGGATATTATTCTGGCAGATTACCACCTTGATCAGGGCCAAACGGGTGTTGATGCCATTATGGCTCTCTATAAACAGCTGGGTTGCGCTATACCTGCGGTGATTATCACCGCCGATCGCAGTAACGAAAGCCGCAAGCTGTTTCGTGAGTGTCAGTTACCGGTACTGAATAAACCGGTAAAACCGGGTAAGTTAAGGGCTTTGATCAGCCATCTTTTAACACCCTGAGTAATACCAGATGAGACTTCACTGATGAACGCTGCACAGCTTCAAGAGTTTAAGCATTTACTGGATAGCCTGGAGCTGGAGCTGGAAGACGAGGTAGCCAGCCTGCGCCAGAGCGCCCAGCCAGTTGAACTGGATCAGCAGGCGTTTGGCCGGGTGTCCCGTGGCGATGCCTTGCAGCAGCAAAATATGGCCAAAGCCAACCTTGAGCAGTGTGAACAACGCCTGGCTGACGTTCATCTGGCGCAAAATAAATTTGCGGATGGCGAATATGGCTACTGCGAATCCTGCGACGAACTTATCCCATTAGCACGGTTGAAGGCACGGCCTGACAGCCATTGCTGTATTCAATGCCAGGAAAAGCAGGAACAGTAGCTTTCACTTTTTGAATCCTGAGTAGGCTGTCGCAAATGTCTGGACGCAATCCGTCGAACACCCGGTGAGTTCATTCCGGAGTATAAATTCCCGTTTCAGAACAGCTCATGCCTAACAAACTGAAATTGCCTTGCCGGGCGTTTCCCCAATCAACAGCCTCATTGAGCACAAGTCTCTACCCAAACTGGGTAATACCCTTGGTAATTCAAATGGATAGTTTCGAACTGAGTGCTACATTGAGTTCAGTTGTATGTCATAAAGTATTTACGTGGAAGGGACTCTTTGATGCAAAAACCTGGATGTTTGTTGGCTCTGTCTATTCTCTTTACGGTATGTCCCAGCTTTGCAGAGACTCAGGTTATTAACGTTCACGCCTTGTCCGCTGCACCAGTCCTGGACAGCTTTGGCCAGGACTGGGAAGGGATTCAAGCCCAGCAAATTCCACTGCAACCGAATAAGACTTTTTCGCAGGTGGACGTTCAAAGTGTTCACATCAAGGCTGGCTATCATGGGGAGAAGGTTTACTTTTACTTTCAATGGTCAGACAGCGAAGCCAGTCTCGTACACAAGCCCTACGTCTGGAACACTGACAGTCAACGCTACCTGAGGGGGCCTCAGCGTGAGGATCGCCTTGCCCTGCAATTTGAGATGGAAGGCGATTATAGCGCTGACTGGCGTGACTCCAGGCATTTCAAAGCCGATATGTGGCATTGGAAAGCTTCCCGTTCGAACCCTCTGGGACTGGTCCACGACAAATATACCGTACACAGCCCAAACAAACTGCTGCGCTCGAGCGTTGTTCAGGGGGCGGCAGGACATAGCCAATACGTTAAGCGGGAAAGCGACGCAGGAACTAAGATCTACACGACAAAACGCTACCGTAAACAGGCCGATCCCATCATGCCAAAGTACATTCTTAACGCCGAAGTGGCTGGATCCGTGGCTGATATCGAAGCCAAGGGCCGTTGGAGGGAGGGGCGTTGGCATCTTGAAATGTCCCGTAAGCTAAACACCGGGCACAGCGATGATGTTGTCTTTGTACCCGGTACATCTGTGAAAGGTGCTATCGCTATCTTCGAGGCCTCGGAGAGTGACGATCATGGTATCTCCCAGACTCTGATCTTCCAGTTCTGAGGAATAGCGATGAGCCGTGGAAAACTGAACCGCCTGTGGCGTCTGGAAAGAATCGCTTACAGCTTTATGGGTATTCAGGTAATCACCCTTATTATTGGGGTGTTATTTGTTTTTTATCTGCTGAACAATGCCGAGGATAAAATCAACAAGACCCATGATCATGCTATCAGTACCCTTTCGAGTACCCAAAAGCTACTTGATAGCAGTTTTCCCCTCGCACTGGCTTATGATGATCTATCCCTGGATACTCAGGCCTTCCATCGCTACCTTGAACTGCTCGCCATCGACCCAGACCAGTCTCCCGATAAAATTGAGGGATTCATCGAACGACTACAAACCAATCTGGAACAGATAACAGGCCTGAGCGAAAACAGCCTCGACTCTTCGCTTTTGGAGGCGGTGGAGGTAATCATCGATATTGCCTATGAAGCTCAGATAACAGCGGCTGGTAATGAGATGCTGCGGCTCTACCGCGATACCCTGGATCCCATGGCGAAGATCATGATTGCTATTAAATCAGCTCGGCAAGAAACCGTGCAAAACAACCTGAAACTCAGTCGTAAGCTGATCAGTGATGCTGACGAGGTACAGAGGGCGCTCACCACCATCGGCAGTGGTTATCAGCATCCGCGTCTGCAGATCAGTATCCTGATCGGGCTGCTGCTAATTATACCTGTACTGCTGTTCCTGCTGTTTATCTACCAGGTCTATCGACGCCTTACTCTGCTAAAAATCTACGCGCAGGATACTGCTCGGGAGAATTTCCATTTGCCCCCCTTTATTGCCAATGATAAGACCGGGCAGCTGGCTGCAAGTCTCGGTTTTCTGGGTCGCAGAATGCGCCGTCTGTTGCATCAATCCCGGCAACAAGCCCAGCAAGCGGAATGCCTGGCCAACCAGGACTCTCTGACCGGGCTGCCCAACCGGCGTAATTTCAAAGAACAGCTGGAGCAGCTGGTGTTCCAGCTTAGATCAGAACCTGCAGCGCATTTCCTACTCCTCCTGGACCTTGATCATTTTAAAGATGTTAACGACAGTCTGGGCCATGATGCGGGTGACGAATTATTAAATAACATAGTCCAGCGGTTGCAGCATGCCCTGCGACCCGATGACTATATTGCCCGCATGGGGGGAGATGAATTTGCCGCTATCCTCCAATGTGAACCAGCGGTTATAGACCAGGTGGCAGAGCGAATTCTTGATAAGGTTAGGCAGCCAATCATGCTGCAGCATAAGCAGTTGCATATGTCAGTCAGTATCGGTATCACGCTGATCAGCCCCGGGACTTCCGATGAAGAGCTGTTCAAGCAAGCAGATCTTGCACTCTACAGCGCTAAAAATTCGGGGCGTAATAAATTCCAGCGGTTTGAAATACAGCTTGAAACAGCAGTCACCCAAAAACAGCAGATGGTCAATGATCTTCATAAAGGCTTGCGGGAGCAGCAATTCGAGCTTTATTACCAACCCCAGTTTGACCTTAATACCCGGAAAATTATCGGTTGTGAGGCCCTCCTGCGCTGGCATCATCCCGATAGAGGTTTTGTGTCACCTGCAGAATTTATTCCCATTGCAGAGCAGACCGGCTTGATCGTTTCGATAGGTGACTGGGTGCTCGCTGAAGCCACTGCGAAGGCTGCCAAATTAAAGTCGTTGGGGATTCAAATACCCATTGCTATCAATGTTTCCGCTATGCAGTTGCGCACCAACGATTTCGTTGCGACCTATCAGCGTGTCCTGCAACAGCATGGCGTATCCCCCGAACTGATCGAAATTGAAATCACCGAAAGCCTGTTGCTGGAGCAGAAAATCGATGCCCAGGATTGCTTAACTGAACTCAGAGCGATGGGGGCGCGCATCGCCATCGATGATTTCGGTACCGGTTACTCCTCCCTTAGTTATCTCAAAAAAATACCTATCGATATTCTTAAAATAGATCGCAGTTTTATTATCGAGGCAGCCTCTAACTCCACGGATGCCGCCATCCTGAAAGCGATAACTGCACTGAGCCAGGCATTGGAACTTGAGGTAATTGCCGAAGGCATAGAGACAGACGCTCAGCTGCAGTTACTGAGTGAGATCGATTGCGACACCGTACAGGGCTTTTTGCTTGCTAAACCGATGCCTTACATCGAGCTGGAGCAATTGCTATTTTCAGAGCCGCTGGCATCGGAGAATCAGGAAGGTGTTGAAACTAGCACCCTGGCTGGTGCCTGCGATGAGTTGTGCGTGATAGCTTCAGCGTCTGCCGATATTTAAATACCTTGGGTATTTTCACGTTATCCCGGTTTGACCACGGCAGTATGGGGAGAGTTGAGAGACTTATCGACTGGCTGATTTAGCGCTTTTAAGGCAGAGTTGGCTGAGTGGGAATCTGTTGTGTATGGTGAGCGTATTTTGATGTTGTGCGGATTGCAGAGGCGATGACATTCACAATGGGATGCCATCGCCTGCAGAGGTTTTATTTATCTTGCTTGCTGGCGAGTTTTCCGCGCGTGGAAAACATAACCGATCAGATTCAGCAGTACCTGGGCTGCAAGAATGCTGGTAGAGCCGCTTTGATCGTAATCAGGGGCCACTTCGCACAGGTCGATACCCACGACTTCACCCTTATTGGCAACACCCTGCAAGACTTCCATCACTTCATAGTAAGTAAAGCCGCCATGGCTTGGGGTACCAGTTCCAGGCGCAATGGACGGATCAAAGCCGTCGATATCAATGGTGATGTAGTAGTTAACGCCTTCAGGAATCAGTGCCAGTACGCCTTCAGCGCCCAAACGGCGGACATCACGGACAGACAGAACAGTCGATCCTGCATCTTCTGCCGCTTTATGGTCGGTGCGGTTGGATGAAGATACGTTTCTGATGCCAAGCTGGGTCATACCCGTAACAAACTCTTTTTCAGATGCGCGGCGGATCGGGTTGCCGTGGCCATAGCGAACACCGTGGCGCTCATCAACAAAATCCAGGTGGGCGTCAATCTGAATGATATGAATCGGCCCTTTACCCTCAAAAGCACGGATACAGGGAGCGTTGACCGAATGGTCACCACCAACAGTGACCGGTAAGGCACCAGCTTCGAGTATTTTGCGAACCCCATATTCTATATTGGCATGGCTTTTCTCTGTATTGGTATGCACCATATCGGCGTCACCAATATCGACAATTTTGACACCATCAAGGTACATAACATCGTCTTCATGGTCATAGGCTCCGCCATGACCAAACGAGAACAGTGTTGATGCTTCGCGGATAGCGCGTGGCCCCATGCGAGCCCCTGAACGCCACTGTGTACCGCAATCATACGGAGCGCCCATAAAAGCGACATCAGCATCAATGGTATCCCAGTCTTCGTTTGTCTTGCTTTTAGCAAATGTGCAGAAGCCAACAAATGGCAGGTTCAATCTTCCGCTTTCATATGAGTTATTGCTCATGGTTCTAAACCTCTAGTTATTTTTATATAATTGGATCATTACAATCTTTTGTTTGTATTGCTTTGGTAGGAAGAATTTCATGCCAATGCGTCTATTTCTGATCATTAACGGTGTTTTTTGCACTGGTTATTAGACTGTATTGAGTTGTTAGTGCGGTAGATCATTACAATATAGATTAATGCTAAAAAAAATCATGTCAATGTAATTATTGTTTCATGACAATTGTGGTGAATATACAGCGATGGAAAATATCGAAGCTCACATTAAAAACCACCTGGAGACGGGGCGTGGACCGCGCTACCTCAAGATTGCACAGGCGATCTGTAAAGCGATCGATTCCGGTGACATTCCTACAGGTGACAAACTACCGACCCACCGTGCACTAGCCGAGGCTATCGGCGTGAGTGTCCAGACAGTCAGTTTTGCCTATGCGCATGCAGAGCAGGAAGGCTATGTGCATGGCAGAGTGGGTAGCGGAACCTATGTCAGTCATCATAATCTGCAAGAGAGTGTCGAGTTTCTCAAAGATGAGGTGATTGATTCCAGTAAAATTATCGACCTTTCAATTGCATGTGCTATTGCGGGTCAAAAGCAGGCTACTGCGTTCAGGCAAACGTTGCTGGATATGAGCCAACAGGCTGATGCTCAGCAAATGATTAATGTATACAAGCCTTTTGCGGGCTTGCCTTCTCATCGCCAGGCAGCTCGACGCTGGCTAAACACTAACGGGATAGAGACCGATGTTGAGCGTGTGTGTATCTGTAATGGTGTAACGCATGGGCTACTGATCGCCATGAGCAGTCTGGTGAAGCCAGGTGGGATTGTTGCCTGTGAAGCGTTGGTTGATCACGGCTTGATCTCGTTAGCGCGAACCCTCAACTTTAAGCTCGAAGGTGTTGCTATAGACGCAGAGGGGATGGTCCCGGAGGCGTTGGAGTTGAGCTGCCAGTCCAGGCAGATAGCGGCGATTTGTGTAACGCCTACCATGCATAATCCGACAACGGCAACCATGGGGAATGTCCGCAGGCAGAAGATTGCAGAGATCGCAGCGCGATTTAATATTCCTGTGGTAGAGGATGATGTGTTCGGTTCTCTGGAAAGCGAGCGTAAGCCGCCAATTTCAAGTTATATTCCCGAGCTCAGTTATTACCTGACCAGTTTTTCTAAAACGGTCGCGTCTGGTTTGCGAGTGGGATACCTGGTGCCGCCTAAGCATGAAGTTCATCAGGTGGTGGGGCGCTTAAGGGCAAGCATCTGGATGACACCGCCAATGGCGGCAGAAATTGCTACGCAATGGATTAATCAGGGCGTGGTTGATGAGCTGATTCAATGGCAGCGTGAGGAGCTGAAGTCTCGGCAGGCGATCGCAGCAAAATTGTTCGCTGGATATGACTATAGAGCCCATCCCGAAGGCCCCTTGTTATGGCTGAGTTTGCCAGAAGAGTGGCGCGCCGAGTATTTCATAGCCCAGGCACGTGCAAGAAATATCAGCATTACGCCGGCAGAGCCTTTTGTGGTTGGACACGAGCCTGCTCCACACGGGGTGAGGATCAGTCTGGCTTCGGCAGAATCAGAGGCACAACTTGTTATGGGACTGCAAAGATTGTCTGAATTGCTGGGGGAAACCCCTGCGCCACTTTATGTGGCTAGTGAGATTTACTGATCCTGAATTGTTACTGCTGAGCTCAGCTCCTTAATTGATTCGTTTATATCTTGGATAAAGACCTATACGGTATTTTGAGGGGCTGCGATGCTCTTGTGACCAGATGGAACTGAGAATTCCAGAACAGGTTTAATTGGTCGGTTGCACGTATCTCTTTGGAATAACTAGCCATTGATATTGCCTTCTTTGTTCTTTCTCTGTTAATTGTGTTCGATATTCTGTGCAGCTTGAAGCAAATCGTCAATGAATGCATCGACTACATAGCTGCTAATTTTACTCTGGCGGACAACATATTCGAAAGAGGAGCAGGGCGAAATTGTATCTGCGAGCAATCGTTGTAACTCACCTTTTTCAACCCAGGGTGAGGCATAATGATTGGGAAGTATGCCAATATATTTGCCGGTGAGAATCAAGAAAGCCTGCGCTTCCACGTTTTCAACAGTTGCCGTGGCTACCTTTGAGCCTAAGAGTTCGATGTCTTTGGCCTTCATATATCCTCGGGCAGCAAGATCGTATTGGCTTATATCTTCAAGGGTGAGGTCCTGTTTGCAAAACAGGGGATGTTTTTCGCCGCAATATAAACCTTCGTGTTCTTCGTAAAGGCTGTAATACTCTAGACCTGATATTTTTACCGGAAAAGTGCCGACTCCAATGTGCAGGCGACCGTCCAGAAGTAGCTGTTCTAGCTCAATTGGCGAGCCTATTTCCATCCGTATGGTGACATCTCCTTCTCTTGAAGTGAAAGCATCTAATGCCAGCCTTACCGGCGAGTTCTGGTCAGTAATGGTGTTGCCAAGTAAGCCTAATCTGAATTCACCGCTCAGCAGATTTTTTAACTCTCCTGTCTCGTGGTTAAACATTTCGATAGCAGCCATCAAGCGCTGACTTGACTCATAAACGGCTTTGCCTTGACTGGTAAGTCTGAAACCTCCCCTGCCACGATAACAAAGTCGAAAACCAAGACGGGCTTCCAGGCGAGTCATATGTTCACTGATAGTGGAAGGCGCAATATTAAGTACGGCTTGGGCGCCACTAAAGCTCTTGCTTTGAACAACGGCAATAAACACTTTAAGTAATGCTATATCGGTATCATGCATATTATTACATCGGCTCTATACGAAATACGGTTCGTAAGTTTCATATTATCCTTACAAACATGCTGTGCTAATTTGATGTTGTCAACTGAAATTTAATGAACTACTCACTAGTAAAGATAATAAAGAGGAAAGTTTCATGAAACCCATAGACCGCTATTTGCCATTCACTCGAAGAACTCTGATAAAGACCGTAGGTGTAGCACTTGTTTTGAGCTCTTTTTCGGTCAGCGTCAGTGCCGATACATTCAAGGTAGCTATTGTTTTGCCAGGTGTTATTACTGATAAATCATTCAATCAGGCAGGCTACGAAGGAGTGATACGTGCCGAGAAAGAGCTTGGCATTGAAATGGCCTACAGCGAAAAAGTTCCACAGCCAGATCAGCCACAGGCCCTGGCAGATTATGCCCGCCGCGGTTACGACTTAGTAATTGGCCATGGGGGTGAGTTCCAAGAGTCTGTCGCACGCATTGCACGTCGCCATCCCGACACAATGTTCCTGGTTGTAAACGGCAGCGAACCCAAAAAAAATATGGCCGTCATGCAGTTCGATATGAAGTCCATGGGTTATGTTATGGGTTATACCGCTGGCAAAATATCGACAACTGGTAAAGGTGGATATATTGGCGCACAAAAAGTGCAGTCATATACCCAATTAGGTGATGGTTTTTCTAAGGGCTTTAAAGCTGCACGTCCTAACGGCATAACATTGAGTGCTTGGACCAATGATTGGGATGATATCGCCAAGGGTAAAGAAGCCGCACTGAATTTAATCAGCCAAGGTGTTGATACCATTTTCCCAACCATGGATAACGCTGTTATCGGTAGTCTTCGTGCAATTAAAGAGAAGAATGTTAAAGGTTTTGGTATCTATTACGATGCTATAGTCGACTGGCCTGATACGGTCATGCAATCTGCAGTTTTGGATATGCGTGGCGCACTGGTTACGACGATAAAAACCGCTAAAGAAGGTCAACTCAAAGGCCAGGTATATCGTTACGGATTTGAAACGCCGCAAGCTTTCCGAATTGGTTCATTCCATCAATCAGTCCCTTCAAATGTTCAAGCCGAAGTAACTTCCTTAGTAAAGCAGATTGAAAGCGGGCAACTTACCCCATAAAAGTCTGTGCAGTTGAGGCTCTTTTTAAAGTGCCTCAATGCTTTTCAGTGTCGCAGAAACAGCTATATGGCTTATTCATAAAGTCACTCTTTAATGCTGTTAGGTGAAGATTATGAGTTACTTGAAGCTTGAAAATATTACTAAGAAATTTGGCGAGTTCAAAGCGCTGGATGGGATTAATCTTGAAATTGAAAAAGCCTCTATCCATGCGTTACTAGGTGAAAATGGTGCTGGCAAAACAACACTGATGAATATTATCTATGGACTGTATCAACCCGACATAGGAAATATTCACTTTAGAGGAGAAAAAGTTTCAATTCCCAATCCTCGTGAGGCTATCCATCAGGGGATAGGGATGATCCATCAGCACTTTATGCTAGTGGATACATTAACTGTCACTGAGAATATTATTCTCGGTCTGGAGGGGCTAGGAGCATCATTAAGCCTTAAAGAACATGAAGAACGAATCGAAGCCATAGGCAAAGACTTCGACTTTATAATTGATCCACGCACTGAGATCTGGAAGCTGCCAATGGGTATGCGTCAGCGCGTGGAGATTCTTAAGGCACTATATCGTGATGCCGAGATGTTAATTCTGGACGAACCAACGAGTATTCTTGCTCCGTCAGAAATTGAAACCCTCCTTGAGGGCCTAAAGCGCTTGCGAGCAGGTGGAAAAACCATTCTTTTTATCACTCATAAGCTTGAAGAGGTGATGGCCGTCGGTGACAACATAACTGTCATGCGCCATGGAAAAGTAACTGGCCATAGCAAGGTCGCGGATACCAATGTTAATGAGATAGCCAGAATGATGGTTGGTCGTGATGTCGTCTTGGATGTGAACCGGCCTAAGACAGAAGTCGGTGAAATTATCCTTAATGTTGACAGCGTTAGTGCCACTGACGAACGCGGTTTACAAGCGCTTTCTAATGTCAGTCTGGACCTCCGTAAAGGTGAGATATTGGGCATTGCAGGGGTCGATGGTAACGGTCAAGCAGAGCTGGCTGAGGTCATTACCGGTATGCGTGATCTTGATGCGGGTCGGATCTTGGTAAATGGCGAA
This sequence comes from Amphritea sp., assembly GCA_036960915.1. Lineage (GTDB taxonomy): Bacteria > Pseudomonadota > Gammaproteobacteria > Pseudomonadales > Balneatricaceae > Amphritea. The sequence continues at coordinate 4,478 of JBALVQ010000043.1, read as the reverse complement.
GATATTTCTCACCTATCGGTTGATGATCGTCGTCATCAGGCCAACATAAGCTATGTTCCTGAAGATCGCCATGGAACGGGGTTAGTGCTTGATTTCAGCGTTGCCAACAACTGCATCATGCGCGACTACAGCAAGAGTCCTTACTCGAAAAACGCAATTATCCAGTCCGGCAAGGTGAATGAAACAGCTGACAATTGGGTAAAAAAATATGATATCCGATTGCATTCGGTGCACCAGCAAGCCCGTTATCTCTCAGGTGGTAATCAGCAGAAAATCATTATAGCCCGTGAAGTTGAGTGTAATCCGGACATTATTGTTGTCATGCAGCCGTGTAAAGGCCTGGATATAGGGGCGATTAACGCCGTACAAGACACGATTGTCGAACAGAAAAAAGCCGGTAAGGCAATTTTATATATATCAACGGAGCTTGAGCATATCCTCACCATTTGTGACCGCATCGGAGTTATGTGCCACGGTGAAATAACCGGAATCATAACGCCAGAAGAAGCAAATTCAGAGCGTATAGGACGATTGATGGCCGGTATAAAAGATCAGGAGGCCACATGCTGAGTATTATCAAATTTCTCTATCAAATTCGTCCGCTTATCGCTGTATTAATAGCGTTGTTTGTCGGCTCAGGTTTAATTCTGCTTGCCGACGAAAGCCCAATCACAGCTTATAAGGAGTTGTTTGCAGGTGCCTTTTTTGACTACTACGGTATTGCCGATACCTTGACCAAGATGTCTCCGATATTATTGGCCGGTCTTGCCGTAGCAATTCCTCTGCGGGCCGGGCTGTTCAACATTGGTGCCGAAGGGCAGATTTATGTTGGAGCTCTTTTTTCATCGGCAGCAGCGCTGTATTTGCCTGAAATGCCAGCCTGGATACATATTCCGATTTGTATAATTTTTGGTGCAATTGGCGGTGGTCTATGGGCGCTGATTCCTGCTTATTTAAAAGCATATAAAGGTACCTGATTACCCATGAGTTTCAGCCTACTTTAAAGGAGGGTGATATTTTCATTTAAAATCAATATGATACGCCGTTATCTGGCATTATTCCTGTCTGCTAAGTCATAGCTGTACATGAAAAGCATTGCCTCTAAGCCTCACAACCATTGGGATTACTCAGGCTATGGGTAAATATGGCTGAGAGTCGTAAGTAATCAGGTAAAGGTATAAACGAAGTAATTGTCACTATTTTGATGAATTATATCGGCATCAACATGGTTAGTTATTTTGCTGCGGGTCCAATGATGCAGGAAGGAGCCCCTTATCCGTATTCGCCCGAGATCAGCGAGCATTTGTGGCTGCCCTGGATCATGCCGGGCACGGATGCGCATATTGGCGTCGTGATAGGCATTGCGCTGGCTTTATTTACCTGGATTTTTATGCGGTACACGACGGGTGGATTCCGTGTGGACATGGTGGGTAAAAACCAAAGGGCAGCATGTTACGCGGGCGTAAATGTTCGACGTCAGATCATACTTTGTATGGTTATTGCCGGTGCCATTGCAGGACTTGCAGGAACCTTTGAAGTAATGGGACTTAAATACCGTCTCTACCACATGTTCAGTCCTGGTTATGGTTATGACGGCATTGTGGTTGCCTTTCTAGCTGGTTTGAACCCAATTTTTGTTCCACTCTCAGCGCTCTTCCTCAGTGGCCTGAAAACCGGCGCACTAATTATGCAGCGGTCAATAGGTCTGGAGAGTACGGTAATCGAAGCGATTCAAGGTTTGGTCATTGTCTTTGTTGCCGCCAGTCTGGCTTTTCGTTTCGACGCCGCAAAATGGCGCGGAATATTAGCCAAGCGTAAGGCGCTCAATGATGCTATCGGCATTGATAGTAACCAAACTCAAACAACTAGTAGAAAGGAGGGCTAAATGGAATTCTTAACAGATATTAATCAATTAAGTGACTTGCTAGCTTCAACTTTACGTATGTCGGTGCCGCTGATATTCGCGGCAATCGGCGGAGTCATTGCTGAACGTGCTGGCGTATATAACATCTCATTGGAGGGCTGTATTCTGGGGGGCTGTTTTGGTGCTGCTTTGGGTACCTATATGACGGGATCACCGGTCTTTGGTATCGTCGCTGCACTGCTATGTGCAGGTTCTGCGGGAGTGCTCTTATCGGTGCTTGGCGTGTCGCTGGGGGTCAACCAGATCGTTGCCGGTATTGCTATTAATATTTTGGTTCTGGGTCTGACTTCATTCTTAGCACGAATAGCGTTTGGTTTGGATGCAACCACAATGTCCTTACCCGGATTTGAGCCTATTGCTATCCCGTTGTTCTCGGATATACCGATTATAGGGCCAGTTCTCTTTAATCAGGATGTCCTGGTTTACCTGATGTATGTGACTGTCCCTGTTGCTTGGTGGGTAATGTATCGCACGCCTTGGGGATTGAATATCCGTTCAATCGGTGAATACCCTCGTGCGGCAGACACCGCGGGTATCAATGTCATCAAAGTCCGCTATTTAGCCGTCATCGCAAGCTGCATGCTAGCTGGTCTTGGCGGAGCCTACATCGTTTTATCGCAGGTATTCGTGTTCACTGAACATATGAGTGCAGGTAAAGGCTTTATTGCTCTGGCAGCGCTGATTTTAGGACGTTGGAATCCGTTGGGTGCTTTATTCGCCGCGCTATTCTTCGGTTTATGTGACGCAATGCAACTTCGTCTGCAATTCTCTTCACCCGATGTGCCATACCAACTGTTTTCTATGGTGCCGTATATGGCTTCTATTCTAGCCTTGGTGCTGTTGTCCGGCAAAGTCAGACCCCCTGCAGATATTGGTAATAAATTTGAACGTGGCGGTAAATAATTCAGTCACCACTGATACCAAAGGAATTTTTTATGATTACAAATCCAGTACCTTGGCCCAATGGGGCGAAATGTGCCGTTGCTATTACCTTTGATATGGATGCTGATAGTTTCTTGCATCTGCACCGTCCTGAGGATAGTTATAAGCGCGTAGCAACTTTATCTTCATTACGTTATGGCCCCGAAATTGGTGTGCAGCGTATTTTAGATAGCTACCGTGAGTTAGACCTTAAACAGACTTTTTTCATTCCGGCTTGGTGTATTGAACAATACCCACATGCCGTCGAGGCAATTCTCAAAGGAGGTCATGAGATCGCACATCATGGTTTCATCCATGAGCACCCTAATGAGATTTCAGCGGATGAAGAGGAAGGTTGGTTATGTAAAGGGATAGAAATCATTGTAAAGCATACCGGACAACGACCGCGTGGTTTCAGAGCCCCTTTGTACAATTATTCACACCGCACGACTGATCTACTGATTGAACATGGCTTTCTCTATGATGCCTCTTTAATGGGAGATGATGTGCCATATGTATTAAAAACGGAAAAAGGTGAGATTGTAGAACTACCAACTCACTGGGCAATGGATGATTGGCCTCCATATGTACATATGAGCGATATCAATTACTCAATGCCTATTCGGTCACCGCAAGAAGCTATTTCAGTATTTCGCTCAGAGTTTGAGGCTATGCATGAGAATGGCGGATTATTAATAGGTGTTTGGCACCCATTTGTAACTGGCCGGTTAGCTCGCTGGAGAGAAACCGTTAAATTCATCGAAGAGATGCGAAATAAAGGCGATGTCTGGTTTGCTTCGATGGAAGAGATTGCACTCCATATTCAGAAGGTTAGAGCCAGTAATGATTTTATGCCTAAAATTCATGAAATGCCTTATTATGACGGACCGATTAAGGCTGCTATATAATTTGGTAGTGCTTTTTAGGTATTCGGTTTATTCATCGGGGAATTTATCGGTATACATACTGTAAATTTTTTTGAACAACTTAATCAATCAGTACTTGCAGAGCGTGGCTTTATAAAAAGCCACTTTGGCCAGCTATCTTAACGGATCGCTGGTTTTTTTTGTTAATGATAAAGACTATGTTTTTGTTTGTTTAACGAGTTCGTAAATGAATCGGTAAGCTTTTAAGAGATATTATTAATCCTTTAATTATATCAAAATGTTTTTTTCTTCTGTTATACACCTGATTCTCAATATTATTCTTGGTTATACCAATGATGTTTGCTTTGCTTTGCTTTGTGAGGTGGATCGATATTTTTAAAGTATTTGGTTAGTTCGTATTAGTGCGATATATGGTTCGGTAGTTTCGTATTTTTCTAACGCAAAGGCGGTGTTAACTTAAACCTATAGTGCAAGTTAATAATAAAAAGGTGAGAGTTTGATGAAAAGTCATAGCCAGGAAAATGCTATTAAAAATAATATAACTAAACCGATAACATGGTGGAGTTTTGGTCTTCTATCTATTGCGATAATTTTGGTTTTTTTCTTTCCTGATATATCTGCGTACTATATCGGAGAAACACGAACCGCAATTACTGCTTACATGACATGGTACTTTACATTACTTGCAACCAGTGGGCTCTGTTCAGCTTAAAAGTTGTTACACCCAGTGTCCGGCAATTCGCTCT
>JBALVQ010000042.1:0-50501 GCA_036960915.1 Amphritea sp. | reverse complement strand
TTGTTGGTGGGTCAGAGAGTTGTTAAATCTGCCGCGTAGCGGCTTCGTTCAACAATTAGCGAGGTGCGCAGGCTCTGTAACGGTCGCAACAAATGCCCAACCATCAAATAAAGAATTAGGGAACAGATAACAACACTGATGACAGTGACAATAATGGCTCGCTTACCAAGCTCATTAGCCGTGGCCATTACCCTATCTTTATCCAGCACCACGCCAATCAGCCAGTTACTGCCATACAAACCATCCAGGGCACGAAAACTGGTCAGCAATGCCTGTCCGTCAACATCGATCTCCTGCAATTGATCGACTAGCGGTGGCTGGCCGCCGGTAAACAAAGCATTCAAAGACTGTCCATTAAGTGCCACATCCGGGTGACTAATGATCTTGCCACTAACATCCAGCAAAAAGGCATAACCAGCGCCATTGAAATTCAGCGTATTAACCGCATCGGATATAGTCTTCAGGCTCAGGTCGCCACCAAAAGCACCTTTAAACACACCCTTGTCGTAAAAATTAGCAACCGCGGATACCAGAATTTCACCCCTGGCCGCATCTGGATAAGGTGAGGTCAGCACAGCCCTTTTATTCTCTTTTGCATAAGGGTACCAGGGACGCTTGCGGGCATCCCACAAAGCAGGATTCCAGGATGGATCATTGGTGATCCGGGCTCCGTCCGTATCCAATCCACCAAAGACCAACAGAAATTCGTCTTTCAACATCGGTGTATCAAAAGTTTTCTGAATAGACACCGGGGAGAAATCAGCATCAATCGTTTCCGCCATCATATTAATCAATGCCAACTTGCCGTTCAGCCAGTTTGTAATCTGGTAAGACAGTACTACCGATGACTCACGGGTACTGTTTTCAGTCGTTTCATATAGCGCATCTTTAACAGTAAGGTATTGAGTCCATGAGAAAATTGTAAATGCTATAACTACAATGACGGACGCTACAAGCGCGACCTTTTGGGATAACTTCATTGGGGCCTCTTATAAAAAACCAGATGTCTGGTGACGATGCAGATCAACCATAAAATGATTTATAAATGGTTATTATTGTAAACGGGTGAACATACTCTCGATGTTAGGGAACCTGCGAACAAGTTCGGTATTTTCTCTGCGGGACGATAAAGCAGTCTTATGCACGAAAGGCAGCGCAGCGGAATGACTAGTCCTTTCCAAGTTGCCTGACAAAGCAGAAGGCTGTTTTAGCGCCCGCCCTCATATTCTTTTAAAGAAGGGGGCTTTCAGAGCGGCCCGATCTCAGCGTTATTGATTTTCGACAGGCAACCAGCATGCCTGTAATCAAAGCCTTGATCTCGTACCGCTCTGAAAGCCAGAGTCGTTCCGGACTTATTCGCAGGTTCCTTAGCCTCTGCCAACCGGGGGATTAACTAAAATGAGGAGTAAAAGTAGTTGCCTTTCGGAGTTAACAAGGATCGGCCATGAAAAATCCAAAGATAAAGGAGTTTATAGACACAAAGGCTGAAGAACTACATGAAGTTGATCAATTTACTCTATAAATTAACAGGAAATATCACTATTCTCCTGACAATTTATTACCAAAAGAGTCTCTGCCAAAAAGATTCGCTGTCAATAGCAGCGACACATTCAACACAGCAAGCAGTCCGCTGCCTGCTGATTACTTTCTAACAAGCCATCTGATAGTTTTGCAGGAACAATCGAACCTCATCCACCTGACGCAATTGGCGCATCTCATGCAGCATCTCAGCTGCCTGAGGGTGATTACGCTGCATCATCTTCAACCATTGCTTGATACGACCGTGCACATAGCGTGGCGCCAGATCCACCACAACCATTTCCAGGTATTGCTGCATAAACTTTCGCATCTCATGCCACGCCAATGGATCAGGATACAATCCCTGCTGATGAGCCTTGATCTGTAAACCCAGATCTGGCGAAGCGATAAGGCCGCGACCGATCATTACATCCTCACACCCACTCACGTCACGACAGCGCTGGTAATCTTCCCAGCTCCACACCTCTCCGTTAGCCGTTACCGGTATATCTACCGCCTCACGAATACGCGATATCCATTCCCAGTGCGCAGGTGGCCGATAACCCTCTTCCTTGGTGCGTGCATGCACGGCAAGGCCATTGGCACCTGCAGCGTTAATTGCCTGCGCATTCTCCAGCGCCAGTGACTTATCGAGATAACCCAGACGCATTTTAGCGGTAACCGGCGTAGCACTTGGCACCTGCTTACGTACCTGCTGGACGATACTGAAAACTTCATCAGGATCGTTTAGCAAGATCGAGCCGCCACGGTTTTTATTCACCGTTTTAGCCGGACAGCCAAAATTTAGATCAATACCCGGCGCACCCAACTGCGCTGCACGGCAGGCATTATCCGCCATCAACTGCGGATCACTGCCCAATAACTGCACGATGACCGGCACTCCGGCAGGGGTTTTGCCGCCATTGAGCAATTCAGGAAACAGCCGGTGAAAAACCTTAGCCGGTAACAGCTGATCAGATACCCGGACAAATTCCGTTACACACTGATCGATGCCACCAATGCGGGTCAACATGTCCCGCATAGTGGCATCCACGACACCCTCCATAGGGGCTAAAACTATCTTCAAATCCAGATCCTGTCTAATATCTTGATAGGGACATCATTCTGCCCTTGCGCAACAAATCAAATTAATGAGTAAACAATCGTAACGAGTAACTTATGCGCCTGTTTTTCTGTATAGATCCGCCAGCAGCGCTGCAACGTCAGATCAACACTCTCTGCCCCCGATTAAAGGGGGTAAGGCCCACGCCACCAGAACAACTCCACCTCACCCTGCTGTTTCTGGGAGAACAACCCGATGACATACTGGCTGAAGTTACCCAACCGCTGCAAGAGCTTAGCTTCGCACCGATGGAAGTAGAGTTCGATACAGTGGGACACTTCAGGTCCGGAGTTATCTGGCTGGGAATAAAGCCCAACCCACCTCTGATACGCTTACAAAAAAAACTCCACAACCTGCTAAGCCAGCAAGGCTTCCAGCTGGAACAGCGAAAGTTTAAACCACATATCACCCTGGCCCGCTGTAAAACCCGCTTAACCCCTCACCTCATGCAATCATTTACACAAGCCTTTGAGGAACAACATTTCTGCTTCCGGACCGACCACTTGTTACTTAAGAGCAGCGAGCTAACAGAAAAAGGCGCTATCCATCGCACCGAAGCCGAGTGGCTAGCAGGCTAACGCTGCACCGCCATCCGTGAATTTGTAGGGTGCTCCTGTACATTCATGCATACCGTAGCTCCTGCAAGCCCATGTACCCGCGACATACCGTATGTCCTGTACGTAAAAACCCGCACCGGGATAAACCGTGCGGGTATTTTTAAAGGCTTTATCGACTTAAATAGCCGACTCAGACAGCTCCCAGACCCAGCTGCAGATCTTTCTTCAGATCATTCAGCGACTCAAGCCCAACCGAAAGACGGATTAAATTCTCTTTAATCCCCGCCGCAGCCCGTGCCTCTGGCTCCATACGCCCATGAGTGGTTGTCGCCGGATGGGTAATTGTGGTTTTTACATCTCCCAGATTACCAGTAATGGAGAGCATTTTAGTGGCATCGATAAAACGCCAGGCCGCATCTTGATCACCTGCAACCTCAAATGAGAGTACGCCACCAAAAGCGGATTGCTGCTTCTTCGCTAGCTCATGCTGAGGATGTACCGGCAAGCCGGCGTAATGCACCTTATCGATTCCTGCCTGGTGTTGCAGCCACTGTGCTATTTCGAGCGCAGCCGCACTCTGCGCTTTCAAACGCAGATCCAGGGTTTCAAGCCCCTTCATAAAGATCCAGGCGTTGAATGGACTCATGCAGGCACCGCCTGTACGGATAAAGCCAAACACCTCTTCCATCTCTTTATCGCGACCCACCACGACGCCACCCATACAGCGGCCCTGGCCATCGAGATACTTAGTGGCCGAATGGATAACGATATCAGCCCCCAGCTCCAGTGGACGCTGCAATGCCGGCGTACAGAAGCAATTATCAACGGCCAGCAATGCACCGTTGTCATGAGCAATCTTTGCAACAGCTTCAATATCCGTCAGCTCAGCCAGCGGATTAGACGGTGTTTCCAGAAAGAACAACTTAGTATTTGACTGCACTGCCTCGCTCCAGGCGGATACCTGGGTCGGGTTCACAAATGTCACCGAAATACCTGTACGACTCAGGTATTTGTCAAACAGCGCAATGGTCGAACCAAATACACTTTGGGAGCAAACCACATGGTCGCCCTGCTGCAGCAGCGAGATCGCCATGCTGAGGATAGCAGCCATACCCGATGCGGTTGCGACAGCACGCTCCCCTCCCTCCAGTGCAGCCATGCGCTTTTCAAACGCAATAACAGTCGGGTTGGTGAAACGGGAATAGATATTACCCTCTTCTTCACCACCAAAACGTGCTGCAGCTTCTCGCGCAGTGGAATAAACAAAGCTTGATGTGGTGTATATAGGGTCATTGTGCTCACCCTCATTAGTTCGATGCTGACCGGCGCGCACAGCAAGAGTGCAGAACTCATAGCCTTCTGGATCAAACTGAATGCGTTCTTCACGCTCGAAGCTGGACATCGGCCAAGCCCCCCCTTATATAAATTGGCGTTAGCTGATTTTATAATGCAGATCAGCTGACTCGTTACTGTCTTCCTCATCATCGCCGTCCATAATCGCATCATTACGCTTGGCTTCGATACGATCGAGATAGGTGCGATCAATGTCACCCGTGACATAGTTACCGGTAAATACAGAATCATCAAATTCCTTAACCGCATCATTGCCTGCCAGAACACATTGCTTCAGGTCGTCAAGATCCTGGTAAAGCATCCAGTCACAACCAATTTCTTCACCCACTTCATCATCCGTACGGCCATGGGCGATCAACTCATGCGCAGATGGCATATCGATGCCATACACATTCGGGTAACGAACAGCAGGCGCTGCAGAAGCGAAATACACTTTCTTGGCTCCCATATCACGAGCCATCTCAACGATCTGCTGCGAAGTAGTTCCACGTACAATAGAGTCATCTACCAGCATCACTACTTTATCTTTAAATTCAAGCCCAATCGGATTCAACTTGCCGCGTACCGATTTCTTACGCTGAGCCTGGCCGGGCATAATAAAAGTACGGCCGATATAGCGGTTCTTGATAAAACCTTCACGAAAGTTAACACCCAGATGGTGCGCCATCTCCAGCGCGGAAGTACGGCTGGTATCGGGTATCGGGATAATCACATCAATATCGTGGTCCGGACGTTCACGCATCACTTTCTCAGCCAGCTTCACACCCATACGCATACGTGACTTATAGACGTTAACTTCATCGATGATAGAGTCAGGACGCGCCAGGTAAACGTATTCAAAAAGACAGGGCGTCAATTTGGCATTTTCAGAACACTGCAAGGTCTCTACATGGCCATCCTGGCTGATAAAGATTGCCTCACCCGGTGCAATATCACGAACCAGACTGTAACCGGAAATATCCAGAGCAACAGACTCTGAGGCAACCATGTACTCATCGCCGGATTCGGTCTCACGCTTACCATAAACAAGTGGGCGGATGCCGTTAGGGTCACGAAATGCCACGATACCATAGCCGGTAATCACAGCAACCACTGCGTAGCCACCCTTACAACGTCGATGGACTTCTTTGACTGCGGCGAAGATATCATCAGCCGTTGGTACCAGCTTACCCATCTGCTGTAGTTCGTGGGCCAGAATGTTTAGCAGCACTTCAGAATCAGACGTCGTATTAATATGACGCAGATTATCCTTGCGCATCTGCTCGGCAAGATCCTCTGCATTAGTCAGATTGCCGTTGTGAGCCAGTGCAATACCGTATGGGGAGTTAACATAAAACGGCTGTGCTTCAGCAGAGCTGGAGCAACCTGCAGTGGGATAGCGCACGTGGCCGATACCAATATTGCCCATCAACCGTTTCATGTGACGTGTTCTAAACACCTCTTTAACCAGGCCATTATCCTTACGCAGAAAGAAACGATCCGCCTCACAGGTAACCATTCCTGCAGCATCCTGACCACGGTGCTGTAACACTGTCAGGGCATCAAAGATCGTCTGATTTACATTGGATTTGGCAACAATGCCAACAATACCGCACATGGTGAGCTACCTCAGGTATTCAAGTTAATTACTGCAAGTATAAATTAAAAAGATTATCCGTTCTGCCCGCTGATATTCCAGATAAACTGGCCAATATCGCTGGCCGTATCCCGCGTCCAGGATTCCATCAAAAGAAAATGAGGAATTAATTGTGACTGTGCCCACCAGGAGTCTTCAACTACAGGGGAGCGCACCAATAAAGCAACGACAACAACGATTATCAGTGCCCCGCGAATAACGCCAAAGCCGACGCCCAGAATTCTATCGGTACCACTCAAACCGGTCGCCTGTACCAGCATGCCAATCACATTATTTATCAGCGCACCGACCATGAGAGTGGCAACAAACAACAATACAAAAGCGGCACCTATGCGTACCGAAGGTGTCTGTAAAAAGTCATCCAGCAAAGTGCTCAGCGAAGGAGCAAACAGACGAGCGACCACAAAGGCAGTCACCCAGATAGTAAGGGATAGCGCTTCTTTGATAAATCCCCCGCGTAAGCTATATAAGCCGGAGATTGTAATGATGCCGATGATTGCCCAGTCAGCCCAATTCAGTGCCATTTTAGATCTCTACTTCAGGATCTCGAGTAAGAGCGCGGATTCTATCAGAAGCCGCGCCACTAACCCAATCTTTATCGCGTAGTAAAACGCACGATAATGCCATCCAGACCAAATTCCTTCTTAATACTGGCCTGTAGTTCAGTCAGTCTGCCTTTTTGCATATCTGGGCCAACAAATACTTTAATCAGGTCACCGTTTTTACGCGTATAAACTTTATAGTCCGCCTTGATAAGCTTGCGGCGTAGCCCTTTGGCATTATCTGCATCTTTAAAACTGGCCAGCTGCAGGCTCCAGGCAACGGGAACCCCCTCCCGATCCAAAACCGGCGTATCCTTGCTCAGATCAATTTTTGGCTTTTGCGCAGCAACCGCCTTGGCTAACGGCGCAGGCTTGGGCACTATTATTACGGCAGTAGTAGGCTTTGCAGGCTGGAAAGTATCCGCTAAGCGCGGGTTTTCAGGTTGAATTTCAACCATCACAGGAATAGCCGGCTCTGGAGGAATTGCACTTTCCAAATGGCGCTCCTTATAACCCGCGCCATCAAAAAAAACCGGAATCAGGATCACTGCGGCAACAAGTAACAGTGCACCACCAATCATCCGTTGTTTAAAACCGTCATTCACAACAATTATTCATCCATATTCATAGCAGTTAGAGCATTTCCAACCGTGTAGAAAGAACCAGCTACAATAATCCGATCACCTTGGCTCACCTGGCCTTTCGTAGCAAGCAGCGCATCACGCACACTATCATAGGTGGTTTGCTGATCAACTGCGACACCCTGGCGCTGTAATTTATCAGCTAATTCTACAGCCTGCTCTCCACGCGGAACAGACAGTGTTGCCAGCAACCAGGAGTCAACCACCGGCTTAAGCTCCTGCAGAACCTGATCGATATCCTTATCTGCCAGCATTCCCAGTATCAGCAGAGTCTTTCCTGTAACCGGCACCTTCTCTAACTGTTGCCGTAGATAAGCCGCAGCTTCAGGATTATGCGCCACATCCAGAATATACTCCTGCCCTTGATAACTAACCCGTTGCATACGTCCTGTCAGGCAAGCGTTTGCCAAACTCTTTGCTAACTGCTGCGGCTCAGGGTGTATATCCAGTAACTCCAAAACCTGCAACACCGTAGCAGCATTAGCCTTGGGCAGATTAATATCCAGCAGGCCGGCCTGCTGAACAACGCCACCACCAGTGTCCGTTCCCTGCCAATCCCACAAACCATCGGCCCGTTCTGTCAAATTGAACGCCTGTCCACGGCTATAGAGTTGCGCACCGATTTCAGCAGCATATGCCACCAAGCGCTTTGGTGGCTCAGGATCACCGCAGACAGCAGGACAACCCGCCCGAAAAATACCCGCCTTTTCAAAGCCAATCTGCTCTCGATCATCTCCGAGCCAGTCGATATGATCAATCGCTACGGTAGTCACAACAGAGATATCAGCATCAATAATATTTACCGCATCCAGTCTTCCGCCAAGCCCGACCTCCAGCAATATGACATCCGGTTTGGCCATGGCAAAAACGTGTAGTGCCGCCAGCGTGTTGTATTCGAAGTACGTCAGGGATAGGTCTCCGCGTACCCGTTCTATCGCCTCAAAGGCACGACACAGCAATTCATCCTCAACTAACCGGCCATCCAACTTGACCCGTTCGTTATAGCGAAGAAAATGCGGCGAGGTAAAACAGCCAACCCGTTGACCATAATCTCTTAAAACCTTATCCAGTAAAGCGATGGTAGAACCTTTACCATTAGTACCGCCAATAGTAATGATCTGCGACGCTGACAGATCCAGCTGCATACGATCAAAGACTACTTGCAGGCGCTGCAAGCCAAGATCTATCTCACTGGGATGACACTTTTCAATCCAGCTTAGCCACTGTTCAAGGTTTTTAAGTTCAACGGTCGACATCGAGCGTATTTCCAATTTTAAATGGGGCGACCGCAAGGCGGTCAAAAAAAGAAAGGCCGACACATCTAACTGTATCGGCCTTGATATCACGTCCTATTGCTTAGGCCGCCGGCAAACCCTGCATCATACGCAGGATTGAGGAGATACGATCTCGCATCTCACCGCGAGGAATAATCATATCCACCTGGCCATGCTCCAGCAAAAATTCGCTGCGCTGGAAACCTTCCGGCAGTTTCTCTCCCACCGTCTGCTCAATAACCCGGGGACCCGCAAAACCAACCAACGCGCGTGGCTCACCAATATTCAGATCACCCAGCATCGCAAGGCTCGCAGATACACCACCATACACTGGATCAGTAAGCACGGAGATGTATGGCACACCTGCATTCTTAAGCTTCTCCAGTGCCGCACTGGTTTTCGCCATCTGCATCAGGGAGATCAACGCTTCCTGCATGCGAGCACCGCCACTGGCAGCAAAACAGATCATCGGCACGCCTTCCTCAAGAGCAACGTTTGCCGCCCTAACGAAACGCTCACCAACGACGGCTCCCATAGAGCCGCCCATGAACCTAAACTCAAATGCCACAGCAATGACAGGCAAGCCATTTACTTCACCGCGCATCGCGATCAGGGCATCTTTCTCATCGGTAGCACGCTGGGCTGCGACAAGACGGTCTTTATACTTCTTGGAGTCCTTGAACTTGAGGCGATCGACCGGCTCAACATCGGCACCAATTTCACGCAACGTATTTTCATCCAGAAAGACTTCCAGACGGCGACGTGCACCCAGACGCATGTGATGATCACACTTAGGGCAAACGTTGAGGTTCTTTTCCAGTTCCGGACGATACAGAACAGATTCACACTTTGGACACTTTTTCCAAAGACCTTCAGGAATGTTGGTACGCTTCTTTTCAGAACGCGCCAGAGAAGGAACGATTTTTTCCAGCCAGTTACTCATTGTTACTCCAGCTACTGCAATTTATCAGCAGTTTTATTTATCCATTGCCTGTCGCATGCTTGCAGTAATTGCCGCAACAGCTCCAGGTATCTGTTCCTGATCACCGGCAAGCTCGGCAATCTTATTAACCAGTACACTACCAACAATGACGCCATCTGCAACGGCAGCAACTGCCCGTGCAGACTCATCATCCCGAATACCAAAACCAACACCAATCGGCATCTCTGTATAACGGCGAATCACTTCCAGTTTTTCTGCCACCTCAGCTACATTCAAGCTGGCAGAACCCGTAACACCTTTAACAGACACATAGTAGACATAACCGCTGCCCGCATCACAAACCTTCTTAATACGTGATTCTTCAGTGGTCGGCGCAAGCAAATAGATCACATCGATCTTAACGGCAGCCATCAACTGATTAAACTCAACAGCCTCTTCCGGCGGAAGATCAACAGTTAAGACACCATCAACACCGGCTGCTGATGCTTTTTCAGCAAAGGTTTTATAACCCAACACTTCAATCGGATTCAGATAACCCATCAGCACGACAGGCGTGTGCTGATTCTCAAGGCGAAACTCGGCAACTATATCCAGCACATCCAGCAGACGGGTGCCGTGCAACAGGGCACGCTCGCAAGCCAACTGAATAACCGGACCATCCGCCATCGGATCGGAAAACGGGATTCCCAGTTCGATAATATCAGCACCGGACTCAACCATCGCATGCATCAATGGCAAAGTAACTTTTGGATCAGGATCGCCAGCTGTCACATATGGGATCAGCGCTTTGCGCCCCTGACTTTTTAACTTGGTAAAACACTCGGTAATACGACTCATAATACTAGAAACCCTGTCAGTGTCCGTTAGACGTTGATGCCATCAATCTCAGCTACAGTATGAATATCTTTATCACCACGACCGGAGAGATTCACCAGAAGGATCTGATCCTTATCCATTGTCGGCGCCATCTTAATGGCCTCGGCAACTGCATGACTTGACTCCAGCGCAGGCATAATACCCTCAACCTGAGTCAGGCGACGGAAAGCATCGAGCGCTTCATCATCATTGATAGCCACATACTCAGCACGGCCTATATCTTTCAGGTAGGAATGCTCAGGCCCTACTCCAGGATAATCCAGACCCGCTGAAACAGAATGCGTGCCGATAATCTGACCAGCATCATCTGACATCAGGTAAGTGCGGTTACCATGCAATACACCAGGATGACCGACACTGAGTGGCGCCGCATGCTGCCCTGTCTCAATACCGTAACCACCGGCTTCAACGCCGATCATGCGCACATCGGCATCTTCGATGAATGGATGAAACAGACCAATCGCATTAGAACCGCCACCCACGCAGGCAATCAGTACATCGGGTAGTTTACCCGCCTGAGCTAAACACTGCGCGCGAGCCTCACGACCGATAATCGCCTGAAAATCACGCACCAGCTTAGGATAGGGGTGCGGACCTGCTGCCGTGCCAATAATGTAAAACGTATTATCGACATTGGTTACCCAGTCGCGCATCGCCTCATTCATCGCATCTTTCAGAGTCCGGGTACCCGATTCTACCGAAATAACTTCTGCACCGAGCAACTTCATACGGTAGACATTGAGCGCCTGACGACGCACGTCTTCAATCCCCATGAAAATTTGACATTCCAAACCCAGACGTGCGGCAACGGTAGCGGTCGCCACACCGTGCTGTCCGGCACCGGTTTCAGCAATCACACGCGGCTTGCCGGTATGCTTGGCCAGCAAAGCCTGACCAATAGTGTTGTTTATCTTGTGCGCGCCGGTATGGTTGAGATCTTCACGTTTCAGATAAATCTGCGCACCACCGAGTTCAGCAGATAAACGCTCAGCATGATACAGCGGTGATGGACGACCTACGTAGTGAGCCAGATCATAATCAAACTCGGCTTGAAATTCCGGATCCCGCTTTAGCTTCTCGTAGGTCTGTTCCAGCTGCTGGAGAGCAGCCATCAGGGTTTCAGACACATAACGGCCACCGAAAGCGCCAAAGTGGCCTCCTTCATCGGGCATCTGCATAGCAGTCGCAAGATCAGCTTTTGTTGGCACGAGCCACCTCTTTCATAAAAACAGTTATTTTAGATCGGTCTTTAAGACCTTTGGAAAGCTCGACCCCGCCACTGACATCAACGGCATAGGGGCGCACTTTCTCAATAGCATTTCTCACATTTTCCTGATTTAGCCCGCCCGCAAGAATTAACGGTTTATCCAATTCAGCGGGAATGCGATCCCAATCAAACGCTTCGCCAGTCCCACCCGGTACGCCCGGACGATAAGCATCCAGCAGAACAGCCCTGGCCGCAACATAACGCTCGGCCTCAGCCTTAACATCAAGACCCGGCGACATACGTAATGCCTTGAAATAAGGCCGCAAAAACTGGCTGCAGTATTCTGGTTCCTCGTCCCCATGAAACTGCAGAAAATCAATCTGTGTCAGCTCCACAATATGCCTTACTTCATCCGCTTCTGCATCAACAAACAGAGCCGTGGTGGTTACAAATGGCGGTAATTGCTTAATGATATCCGCGGCCACCTCGGGCGATACATATCTGGGGCTAGGTTTATAAAAAACAAACCCCAGCGCATCCGCGCCTGCTGAGACTGCAATCAATGCATCCTCAACGCAGGTAATGCCACAGATTTTAACGCGTGAATAAACCACAGAAACCACCACAGAAACCAATTGCCTTTAAAAGGCCATAATATTAACAGATAGAAGGGTTGCAGGTTAACCCGAATATTTCATAAAGGCGCTTGAAATAGCGCTATAAAGCTTATGGTAACTGATCTTGCAGCTAACATTAGAAAGTTACACTATATAACCAACTTGCCGCTGATCGGTTTTCTGAAAAATCTGGCGTTGCATTTGGCTTCATCTTCCTAGAGCCTTGGAACAACCAGGGCTTGGCGAAAGATAAAGCCAACTGTCTTAGCCAGATTTCCCAGAAATCCCAATCTCTTCACGAAAAATCCGGGTTAACCGTTTTGAGTGAGGAAATAAGGACCAAGCTCTGACTTGGGCAAGCAAAACTGCTCAGGATACTTCACATCGACAAAATAAAGCCCGTATGGGGGTGCAGTAACGCCGCCCTGGCGTCGATCTCGAGCCTCCAGCACCTGCTTCGCCCAAAGTGAATCAGCCTCACCCGCACCAATTGCCATCAACACTCCGGCAAAATTACGAATCATGTGGTGGAGAAAAGCATTCGCTCTGACATCCAGCACAATCAAGTCACCTGAACGGTATACATCAAGGGCACGCACTTCACGTATCGGACTGTGTGCCTGACAAGCCACTGCCCGATATGAAGTAAAATCATGCTCACCCACAAGATGCTGCGCAGCTTTACTCATCGCCTCAACGTTCAACTTCTTGTGCGTCCAGGTTACGCCTTTGGATAATAACCCTGGCTTTACCGGGGAGCTGTATATCAGATATCGATAACGCCTTTCGAGTGCTGAAAAGCGTGCATGAAACTCATGATCGACCTGCTTGGCCCAGCGAATTGCAATATCATCTGGCAGCTTTGTATTGGTACCCAGAACCCACGCCCGTTCATCGCGAACTGCAGAAGTATCAAAATGCACAATCTGATACGTGCCATTGACCCTGGCATCCGTTCTTCCTGCGCAGATAACAGTAACCGGCTGATTCGCAATCTTGGAGAGCGCCGCCTCTACAGTCTCCTGAATGGTCGGCACATCTTTCTCTTTTTGCGTTTGCCAGCCTCTGTAGTTTGCTCCGGCATACTCTACACAGAGCGCATAACGACTGAGCCCTGAACGACCAGGGGCGACCGTAGCCGCCCCTTCTATTAGGGTATTGTCCCGTTCTTGCATGAATTTAACTATTTATTGTTTCGATAAGGTTATTAGCTTCTTTCTGCTGGGAATCGCTGCCTTCGCTAACGACTTCCTGCAAAATATCTTTCGCGCCATCAATATCTTCCATATCAATATAAGCGCGCGCCAGATCAAGCTTGGTTTCTACTTCGTCGGCGCCATCAAGTAGATTAAGGCCGCCGAAAGAGTCTTCATCGTCATCACTTTCCGCCAGTGCCACATCACTATCCCCTGCACCGTTGAGCAAACTCTGCAATTCTGAATCAAGCTCAGTTTCAAGATCGTGACCTATTGTTGCTTGCAATGAATCCTCAATACCACTGTGAACATCTTGCTCTTCTAAAACAACATCATCACCGATAGAGCCCAGCAAGTCTTCCAGATCAGGATGCAATCCAACCGCAGAATCCTTCACTGCAACTGCATCCACATCCTCGACAGACTCGTCAACCAGAGACTCAGAGTCATCAACCAGAGACCCAGAGTCATTCAACAGCTCATCCAGATCAGCGATCTCGTTCTGGATAGATTGACCGTCAACAGGCTCTTCTACCTCAATCTCAGCCAAAAGCTCATCAAGGTTAGTCAAATCCTCGTTGATAGAATCACTGACAGCCGGCTCTTCTATCTCAGTCTCAGTCAAAAGCTCATCAAGATTAGCCAGATCTTCGTCGATAGAATCAGTAACAGCAGGCTCTTCTATCTCAGTCTCAGTCAAAAGCTCATCAAGATTAACTATATCTTCGTCGATAGAATCAGTAACAGCAGGCTCTTCTATCCCAGCCTCAGCCAAAAGCTCATCAAGATTAGCCAGATCTTCGTCGATAGAATCAGTAACAGCAGGCTCTTCTATCTCCGTCTCAGACAAAAGCTCATCGAGATTAACCAGATCTTCGTCGATAGAATCACTAGCTGCAGGCTCTTCTATCAAAGTCTCAGCCAAAAGCTCATCAAGATTAGCCAGATCTTCGTTGATAGAATCACTAACAGCAGGCTCTTCTATCTCAGCCTCAGCCAAAAGCTCATCAAGATTAACTATATCTTCGTCGAAAGAATCAGTAACAGCAGGCTCTTCTATCGCAGTCTCAGACAAAAGCTCAGCAAGATTAGCCAGATCTTCGTCGATAGAATCAGTAACAGCAGGCCCTTCTATCTCAGTATCAGCCAAAAGTTCATCAAGATTCACCAGATCTTCATCTAGAGAATCACTAGCGGCAGGTTCTTCTATCTCCGCCAACAGTTCATCAAGATTCTGTTCAGCAGACTCAGTGACCTCAGACTCATCGATATCCGCCAGAAGCATATCCAGATCAGAAAGCTCATCTTCAATACCTTCTGATTCTACGCCTTCGCTTAGCGCACCCTCAGCGAGTGGCTCCTCTACTTCTGCGGGATCTTCCAATCCCAACAGCGTATCGAGATCTACAAGCTCTTCTTCATCAGAAACGATATCCATCTCAAGCTCGGGCAGTGATTCTTCAGAATCATCCAGCAACTCAACATCAAGCTCATCAGACAAGGAACTATCAGCTACTGCATCATTCAGATTGAAGTCCAGTCCTTCCGGGGCAACTTCATCAGATACGCTTACAACAGTATCTTCTTCTACAATCGGTTGAACATCGAAAGCCAGCTCATCAAGGTCGATGGATTCAGTATCTTCACCAAGAATAGCATCCAGCGCATCATCAACCTCTTCTTCCTCAAACTGTTCATCTGCAACAAGCGCCTCTTCAGCAGGGCTCTCATCTAACACAGTGTCGGCAACGGCGACTGCATCGGCTGCCTGCTCAAGATCATCCAGCCCTAAGTCAAATTCTTCAGCATCTATTTGTTCAGGGGCTACTTGTTCTGTGACTACTTGTTTAGTGGCTAATTGTTCAGCAGCTACGTCTTCAAGATCCATCTCCAGATCAAGATCAAGATCAAGATCAAGATCAAGATCAAGATCAAGATCGCTAAAATCTTCATCTTTAAGCTCGGCCGCTACTTCTTCTTCGACCACTGTTTCAGCAGCATCCTCAGCCTCTGCAATACCTTCTGCAGCAGCAACTGCAGCAACCGCAGCAACTACAGGTACAGCCTGAGACACCTCATCCTCCTGCTTCTGCTTACGACCACGCCCTATCATCATCAGTAGCAACCCAACCAGAAGCGCCACAAGGGCCGCACCAGCACCCGCTATATAAAGGCCAAACTCATCCAATAAACTCTTTTTTGCAACCGGTGCAGGTGCAGCAACAACCGGCTGCTGCTTTGCCGCGTCAAGCTCTGCCTGCAATGTTGCCAATTGCTGATCTTTTAACTCAAGCAGACGCTGCAAACTTTCCATCTGCTGAGCCAGCGCATCTACACGCCCACTAAGTTCTTCATTTTCACGCTGAATTTGATCAACAGCCTCTAAAGCTGTCGCCAGCTGCGCTTCCAATAGCTGATTTTCCTCAATCAGCGCCGCCTTTTCCTGATCTACTTCCGTGTCGGCCGACTGATCCGCAACAACACCGGTTTCCGGTGCTTTGTTCTGCGATGGCGAAACAATTTTCAGTTGCCCGGTAACCGACTCATCCGCTACCTCATTAGCTTTTTTTGGCTTGGCACCTGCATTTTTCTTAGGGTCGACAACCTGCTGACTCTTTGGGCTAGTAACACTGCCCTGCCTCCAGATCGCGGTTTGCCGCCAGAATTCATCGCTTGCTTGCTTAGGTGTTAGCGACTGCACTTCTTCCCGTGTCGGAATATCCAACACCACACCAGCTTTAAGCTGATTGACGTTGTTGTTAGTAAATGCAGCGGGATTCTTGCGTTGCAATGCCAGCATCATCTGAGCTTCGGTTACATTAACTGCGGGACGATGCTTTTTTGCTAAATTCCACAGGGTATCGTTGACATCAACATAGACTTGCGACTCTGGGTTAGCCCTGGTGCGAATATTGCCTGCCGGCTTTGCGGTACTTGCCGGTAGCAGCTGAGAAGATACTGTTGACGCGCCTTTAACTGACTGACTCTGTGCCGGTTGTACTGTGCTTCGTGAGGGGGTTGGGTCATATACCGGCGGATCCAGCAGCACAGTATATTCACGCACTAAGCGGCCACTGGGCCAGTTAACTTCAACCAGAAAATTCAGGAATGGCTCTTTCACCGGTGTTGCGGAAGTCATGTAAATTACACCACGTCCATCCGCCCGGTTTCTAACCTCAAACTTCACATTTGACAGGAAACGTAACTTCTCGATACCCGCCAAGGAAAACTCATCAATGTTCGCCATACGCGGCTGAACCAACGTGGGATCAACATCTCGCATCTGCAACAATTGAATTTCAGCCTCAAGAGGCTCATTCAATGCAGACTTTATGTGTATTTCTCCGAGACCAAGCGCACTTGCGTTGGAGGCTCCTATAACACCAGCGACCGCCAAGCTAAGAGCTAATTTGCGCAGCATATTTTCGCGTCCTTATTTTTCCCGGGTCCAGTATCACTGGTAAAAACCGTAAATATTCAGAAAGTTACGTATCCAGATTTTCACCAGAGTATTCATTAAAACCCACGTTTAATCAACAGCCCAAAGGGATGCAAAGAGCTGGAGCATCATCAAACTGGAGGCCAGTTTCACCCGCCCTTCAGTATTTCAGCATTCCAGCCCATAGCTAATCACTATAAACTCATGGAATTTCAATAAGATATAACGACAAAGCAATCTTTTAAATAAGTAATTAAAGGGTGATTAATGTGCTTGAAAGATAATTACCTAAGTTGGGTACTATTCATTAACCGCTTGGAAAATCTAACAATTATTCTCCAAATTCAAAGCCTGTTCGCTATTCACAATTTTTTTTAACGCACACATTAAAAAAAACCGGCCAAACTAGCGTCTGACCGGCTTTTTAGAAGATAACGCTACAGCAACAAGGTTAATCCTGCAGCAGGATACGCAACATACGGCGCAGCGGCTCTGCTGCTCCCCATAGTAGCTGATCCCCGACACTGAAAGCGTTAAGGAAATCATCCCCCATGTTCATCTTGCGCAGTCGACCTACAGGCACACTCAGAGTACCCGTTACCTTTGCCGGCGTTAACTCCGCAGCGGTGATATCACGATCATTTGGAATAACCTTCACCCAATCATTAGCGTCAGCGATCATGCCTTCGATCTCATCCATCGGTACATTCTGCTTCAGCTTAATGGTGAACGCCTGGCTGTGGCAGCGCATCGCACCGATACGCACACAGGTACCATCGATCGGTATCGGACTGTTATTCAAGCCAAGTATCTTGTTGGTTTCAGCAAACGCCTTCCACTCTTCACGGCTCTGACCGTTATCCAGCTTGGTATCTATCCACGGTATCAGGGAGCCAGCGAGCGGTACGCCGAAGTTATCGGTCGGCATCGCATCGCTACGGATAGTCTCTGCAACCTGACGATCGATATCCAGAATCGCACTGGCTGGATCTGCCAGTTTATCCGCAACAGAACTCTTGATCACACCCATCTGGGAAATCAGTTCACGCATATGACGCACACCGCCGCCAGAAGCTGCCTGATAAGTCATGGAGGTCATCCACTCGATCTGGCCGGAGCTGAACAAGCCGCCCAGCCCCATCAACATCAGGGATACTGTGCAGTTACCACCGACATAGGTTTTAACACCGCTAGCCAGACCGTCTTTGATAACATTCATGTTAACCGGATCCAGTACGATAATAGCACTGTCATCCATACGCAGAGAGGATGCAGCATCGATCCAGTAACCGTCCCAGCCCGCTTCGCGCAACTTGCCGTAAACCTGTTTCGTGTAGTCGCCACCCTGACAGGAAATAATGGCATCCATCTGTTTCAGTTCTTCAATGGACGTCGCATCTTTCAGCGCAGGAATATCTTTACCGATATCCGGACCTGCCTGACCTACCTGGGATGTTGTGAAAAAGACCGGCTCTTCGATGTGATCGAAATCCCGCTCTTCCATCATGCGTTGCATCAGCACGGAACCAACCATTCCACGCCAACCTACAAAACCTACACGCTTCATCTGTTTCACCAAAAACTAGGATTATAAATACGACAAAGCCGACGCCTATCCAGAGCGCCCGCTTGTGTTGACCTCAGAACAAACCGAGACTTGTTAATTATGCAACATTTCTGTTACTGAGACTATCTATCTTTAACGTTTGAGCGAGATCAGGCCTGTAAAGCCGCCACTACCGCATCACCCATTTCAGAGGTGCTTACCTTCGCCATCCCTTCGGACCAGATATCAGCAGTTCGCAGGTTTTGATCCAGTACATTGCTTACCGCCGCTTCAATGCGATCCGCAGTTTCGCCGGCATTCAGCCGAATTTAACGAAGGTCGTAACATCATGGCAGCAAATAGCGCGATTAACACAGCTGCAGTTAGTTCGTGGCGCACTGCAGAGTAATATCGCTCCGTGGCTACATAAGCATTAGACCTGCAGAGCAGCAACTACCGCATCACCCATTTCAGAGGTGCTTACCTTCGCCATCCCTTCGGACCAGATATCAGCAGTTCGCAGGTTTTGATCCAGTACATTGCTTACCGCCGCTTCAATGCGATCCGAAGTTTCACCGGCACCCAGCCGAATTTAACGAAGGTCGTAACATCATGGCAGCAAATAGAGCGATTAACATAGCTGCAGTTAGTTCGTGGCGCACTGCAGAGTGATATCACTCCGTGGCTACATAAGCATTAGGCCTGCAGAGCAGCCACTACCGCATCTCCCATTTCAGAGGTGCTTACCTTAGCCATCCCTTCGGACCAGATATCAGCAGTTCGCAGGTTTTGATCCAGTACATTACTTACCGCCGCTTCAATGCGATCCGCGGTTTCGCCGGCACCCAGCCGAATTTAACGAAGGTCGTAACATCATGGTAGCAAATAGAGTGATTAACATAGCTGCAGTTCGTTCGTGGCGCGCTGCAGAGTAATATCGCTCCGTGGCTACTTAAGCATTAGGCCTGTAAAGCAGCCACTACCGCATCACCCATTTCAGAGGTGCTTACCTTAGCCATCCCTTCGGACCAGATATCAGCAGTTCGCAGGTTTTGATCCAGTACATTGCTTACCGCCGCTTCAATGCGATCCGCAGTTTCGCCGGCATTCAGCCGAATTTAACGAAGGTCGTAACATCATGGCAGCAAATAGAGCGATTAACACAGCTGCAGTTAGTTCGTGGCGCGCTGCAGAGTGATATCGCTCCGTGGCTACATAAGCATTAGGCCTGCAGTGCAGCCACTACCGCATCGCCCATTTCAGAGGTGCTTACCTTAGCCATCCCTTCGGACCAGATATCAGCAGTTCGCAGGTTTTGATCCAGTACATTACTTACCGCCGCTTCAATGCGATCCGCGGTTTCGCCGGCACCCAGCCGAATTTAACGAAGGTCGTAACATCATGGTAGCAAATAGAGTGATTAACATAGCTGCAGTTCGTTCGTGGCGCGCTGCAGAGTAATATCGCTCCGTGGCTACTTAAGCATTAGGCCTGTAAAGCAGCCACTACCGCATCACCCATTTCAGAGGTACTTACCTTAGCCATCCCTTCGGACCAGATATCAGCAGTTCGCAGGCTTTGATCCAATACATTGCTTACCGCCGCTTCAATACGATCCGCAGTTTCGCCTGCATTTAGTGAATAACGCAACATCATGGCCACAGACAAAATAGTCGCCAGCGGATTGGCAATGCCCTGGCCTGCAATATCCGGCGCAGAACCATGGCAAGGCTCATACATACCCTTGGCGTTAACATCCAGAGATGCCGATGGCAGCATGCCGATAGAGCCGGTCAGCATGGCTGCGGCGTCAGACAGAATATCACCGAACATATTGCCGGTTACCATCACATCGAACTGCTTGGGTGCACGCACCAATTGCATGGCTGCGTTATCCACATACATGTGGCTCAGCTCTACATCCGGATACTCAGTTGACAGCTCTTCCATGATTTCACGCCACAGCACGGTAACTTCCAGTACGTTGGCCTTATCAACCGAGCACAGACGCTTGCCACGCGCACGGGCAGCTTCAAAAGCAACTCGACCGATACGACGAATCTCGTTCTCGTCATAAACATAGGTATTGTAACCCTCACGAATTCCGCCTTCCTTCTCGCGAATGCCGCGCGGCTGACCAAAGTAGATACCACCGGTTAGCTCACGCACAATCAGGATATCCAGTCCGGCAACAATCTCCGGCTTCAGAGAAGACGCATCCGCCAACTGTGGATACAGGATTGCCGGCCGGAGGTTACCAAACAGGCCGAGGTTTGAGCGAATTCCCAGCAAACCTTTTTCCGGGCGAATCTGAAAATCTGGATTGGTATCCCACTTAGGCCCGCCAACAGCACCCAACAAGATCGCATCGGCTGCCTTCGCGGCTTCCAGAGTAGCTTCGGGCAAAGGCACACCATCCGCATCAATCGCCGCACCGCCTACCAATGCCTCGGATAATTCAAGACCCAGATCATCCTGCTGATTGACCAGATCCAGCACGCGACGCGCTTGCGCAACAATTTCAGGACCGATGCCGTCACCCGGCAGAATTAATACATTCTTAGCCATTTTTTTACCCTTAAATCCATTACGCTGCGCACCCACAGTGCACAGCTAAAAACTACTTAAGCTTATTTAATCGCGTCAAACAGCCATGGAGAATTCTGCCGAGCTTTCGCTTCATACGCCTTGATATCATCCGCACATTGCAGTGTCAGGCCGATATCATCCAGGCCATTGAGCAGGCAATGCTTTCGAAACTCATCGATTTCAAATGCCATCTCGTTACCCGCCGGAGAAACCACCACCTGGCGCTCCAGATCGATAGTCAGCTGATAGCCTTCAGTCGCAGCCACTTCACTGAACAGCTGATCCACTTGCTCATCGCTCAGTACAACCGGCAACAAACCATTCTTGAAGCAGTTGTTGTAGAAAATTTCAGCAAAGCTTGGCCCAATCACACAGCGGATGCCGAAGTCTTCCAGGGCCCAGGGCGCATGTTCACGACTGGAGCCGCAACCGAAATTCTCCCGCGCCAGTAAGACGCTGGCACCCTGGTAGCGATCCAGATTAAGAACAAACTCTTGGTTCAGAGGACGGCCACTGCAATCCTGATCTGGCTGACCTTCATCCAGATAGCGCAGCTCATCAAATAGGTTTGGACCAAAGCCTGAGCGTTTAATCGACTTCAAAAACTGCTTT
The DNA here is from genome assembly GCA_036960915.1 of Amphritea sp. Classification (GTDB taxonomy): domain Bacteria; phylum Pseudomonadota; class Gammaproteobacteria; order Pseudomonadales; family Balneatricaceae; genus Amphritea. The sequence goes on along the minus strand of JBALVQ010000042.1, from coordinate 28,832 downwards.
GGAATGATCATGTCTGTATCGATATTGGCGCGATCCAGAGGAGCGGCGATACCAGTATGCTGATTAAACTTTTTCATTACCGCTCTCCTTATTGTTTAACAAATTCACGAACATCAACAAAGTGCCCGGCAACCGCAGCCGCGGCAGCCATCGCAGGGCTCACCAGATGGGTACGACCACCGAAGCCCTGACGGCCTTCAAAATTCCGGTTAGACGTCGATGCACAGTGTTCACCGGCGCCCAGCTTATCCGGGTTCATCGCCAGACACATGGAGCAACCCGGCTCACGCCACTCTAAACCTGCATCTATAAAGATTTTATCAAGCCCTTCTTTTTCAGCCTGCGCCTTGATCAAACCGGAACCCGGTACCACCAGCGCCTGCTTGAGAGTTGCTGCTACTTTCTTCCCCTTCACAACTGCAGCGGCTTCGCGCAGGTCATCCAGGCGTGAATTGGTGCAGGAACCTATAAAGACACGATCAAGTTGAATATCGGTGATCTTCTGGTCGGCATTCAGGCCCATGTATTCCAGCGCCCGGTTAATACCGTCAATCTTAACCTGCTCTGTCTCGTTCGCAGGGTTAGGCACCAACCCATTGATACCGGTTACCATCTCAGGCGATGTACCCCAGGTCACCTGCGGCTCAATGCCTTCGGCCTTGATCACGATGACTTCATCAAACTCAGCATCGACATCAGAAACCAGGTCTTGCCATGCAGCAACAGCGGCATCCCACTGCTCTGCCTTAGGCGCAAATGGGCGCCCTTCTACATAATCGATAGTTGTCTGATCAACCGCTACCAGGCCAACACGGGCACCGGCTTCGATTGCCATATTACAGATAGTCATACGACCATCCATAGACAAAGCGCGAATCGCTTCACCACCGAATTCGATTGCATACCCGGTACCACCAGCGGTGCCAATAACGCCGATCACATGCAGCACGATGTCTTTAGCAGTAACACCGGCACCCAACTGGCCATCAACGCGTACCAGCATATTCTTCATTTTCTTGGTGATCAGGCACTGGGTAGCCAGCACGTGTTCAACCTCAGAAGTACCGATACCGTGTGCCAGCGCGCCCAGTGCACCCAAGGTTGCGGTATGGGAGTCACCACATACAGCCGTAGTACCCGGCAGGATAGCACCCTGCTCCGGCGCTATTACGTGAACAATCCCCTGACGATGATCATTCATTTTGAATTCAAGGATACCGAACTCATCGCAATTCGCATCCAGGGTCATGACCTGGATTTTAGACACCGGATCAACGATCTGATCGACACCACCGGAGCGTTCCGTGGTCGGTACGTTATGATCCGGTGTGGCGATATTGGAATCTACACGCCATGGCTTGCGGCCGGCTATACGCAGACCTTCAAATGCTTGCGGCGAAGTTACTTCATGCAGCACCTGACGATCAATATAAATCAACGCACTGCCATCATCATTCATACGTACCAGGTGCTGTTCAAACAGCTTGTCGTATAAAGTCTTGCCTGCCATGTTAATACTCCTGCCGGCTTATAAATAAGCCTGTTTTTGTCAATTACTGAAGGCTATAACTAAAGCAAATAAGCTTTTTCAATAGCCCTTAAAGAGCAGTTATTTGGAAGCCCTTTATATCAAGTGGTTCAATCCTAGTGCACCGATACAAAGAAAACAAATTCATAATTTTTATACATTGCATTCCAAACAGGAATAGATAACCATATTATCTATACATTCAGGATCTACCAGCCAATATAGCGCCGCCACAAAGGACATATCGCGTGGATACTCATACCTTGCAAGCGTTTGTTACTGTCGCTGAAAGCGGTTCGTTTTCCATTGCCGCACAGCAACTCTTTCTAACCCAGTCGGCGGTCAGTAAACGTATCGCACAACTTGAAGATCAACTCGACAGCCGCCTGTTTGATCGCATCGGCAGGAAGATTACGCTTACAGAACCTGGCGCCACACTGCTTCCCAAAGCCCGTAAAATACTGCTTGAGCTTAAGGATGCAAAACGCTCGCTGAGCAACCTCAGCGGAGAAGTCAGTGGCACTCTAGCCGTCGCAGCGAGCCATCATATAAGCCTGCACCGCCTGCCGCCTATTTTACGCAGATTCACCCATGACTACCCTGAGGTCCAGCTGGATCTGCGCTTCAAGGAATCAGAGATCGCTTATGACGGCGTACTGCGGGGCGATATCGAGATCGCATTAATTACACTTTCACCGCACCCGGATAAAAACATCAAGTCAGATACTATCTGGAACGACCGGCTTTGCTATGTGGTTGCCAATGACCATCCACTGGCCAGCAAACCTGAAATCAGCCTCGAAGAACTGACTGGCTACAATGCCATTTTATCCGGTCGCAGCACATTTACCCGTCAGATAGTAGAAGACCAGTTTGCGCGCCTTGGCCTCGAACTGAATGTCTCCATGTCGACAAACTACCTGGATACCATTCGGATGATGGTAGAGGTCGGCCTGGGGTGGAGCCTGCTTCCAGAAACCATGACGGCATCGGGTTTAACCACCCTCGAAGTCGAAGCAGAGCCCGTTACACGCTATCTGGGATACATTACCCACCGCGAAAGAACCCTGAGCAACGCCGCGCGACGCTTTATTGAAATGCTTAAAGATGAAAAAGGTTCATAATGGCAATAGAGTTATTTAAAATGTGTAACTTGCTGATTCGCATTCAAGGATTGTTTAAATGACCGACGACTTCAAAGCCCATACAGACTCCTGGCTAACGGAGCAGATCACCCGCTGGCAGGCGTTAGTATCGGGCACCTCTACCAGCCAGAGTGAGTCGTGGATGGATCTGATTAACAAGTACCAGGGCGCATCACAAAAGGATCTACCCCAACAGCATGCTGAGCTCCTCAATATGGTGTCCAGTCAGTCTGCCCGCTTTACCGCGTTTGCCGAATCCCTGTTGCAACAACAGGGCAAACAACCACAAATCGATAGCCTGATCGAGAAATTCCAGCACTACATGCATCAGCAAACCACAGACATGCTGAGCCAGCAATGGAACCTGCCTGAGCCACTGGCTTCTCTACTGAAAAACCAACCACTGAGTAAAGCCACCTTAACGGAAGGCCCACTGCGTGAGTACCTGGAAAAGCTGGCACTCAATCCTGAAATCGCAAGCCCGGGGACTGGCCATAACCCCTTCAGTCAGATCCAGATCCGCGATGGCGCCAAGGCACTGCTGGACTATCAGAACGCCCTGTCTGACTATATCCAGCAGTATGAACTAATATTCAGCAAAACCGGTGAACAGCTTAAACAGAGCCTGCAACAGGACGACACCAGCATCGATAGCATTAAACAACTGCACAACCTGTGGGTCGACTGTTACGAACAAGCCTATGCCGATACCGTGTTCACCGACACCTACCAGGAATGCCACGGCCGGGTCAGCAACACCCTGATGCAGGTACAGAAACTCGCTCAGGAAATTCGTGACAGCAAACTCAAGGAGTACGGTTTTGTCACCCAGGCGGAGCTGAACAATACCCTCAAGCAACAACACAAGATGCGCAAACAGATGCGCCAGCAACAGACATTAATAGACAATCTGCAACAACAGCTCCAGAACCTTCAACAAGAGCTACAACAACAATTACAAGCACCGCCTGCCCAAAAGTCGCCACGCAGGAAAAAGACGCCATGAGCGGCATTCAGTTTGATCCTGAAAAAATCGCCCAGGAGCTGCGCGAGTTTAACGAGAAACTGGTGCAAAGCTACGGCACACTGCAAACCCTTAGTGAAATACAGGTAGGCCAGACACCCAAAGAAGAGATCTACAGCGAAGATAAGCTGAAACTTTTCCACTATCTATCTGAAAAGCCCAGCAGAGGAAAACGCAACCGCTGCAAGACACCTTTGCTGATCTGCTACGCACTGGTCAACCGTCCCTACATGGTGGATCTGGATCCGCAACGCTCCTTCGTCAAGCGCCTGCTGGAGCTGGGAATCGATGTCTACCTGATTGACTGGGGCTATCCCGATACCGCCGATCGCTATCTGGATCTGGATGACTACATAAATTATTACCTCAACCACTGCGTCGATCAGGTACGCCAACATTCCAATCACGAACAGATCAACCTGTTGGGAATCTGCCAGGGCGGCACCTTCAGCCTATGCTACACGGCTACCCAACCGCACAAGATCAAGAATCTGATCACCATGGTCACCCCGGTAGATTTCCACACCCCGGATAATATGCTCAGCCACCTGGCCCGCCAGATCGATGTTGACCTTGCCGTGGAAACCTATGGCAACATTCCCGGCGCGATGCTCAATGATGCCTATAATGCGCTCATGCCGATGCGCCTGGGGATACAGAAAAACCTCAACATGCCCGAGCAACTGCTCGATCAGGCCAAGGCACTGAGCTTCCTGCGCATGGAGAAGTGGATCTACGACAGCCCCGATCAGGCTGGCGAAATGTTCCGCGAATTCATTACCTGCTTCTTCAAGCAAAACAGCTTCATGGATGACAGCACCCGCATCGGTGACAAGGCGGTACATTTATCAGCTATCCACCAGCCACTGCTGAATGTCTATGGCAGTTTCGACCACCTGGTACCGCCCGCCGCCTCCAAGGCATTGGCCGGCAAAGTTTCCAGTAAAGACTATGAAGAATACGAAGTTAGGTCGGGACATATCGGAGTATTTGTTTCCGGCAAATCGCAGCAACAGGTCGCCCCCCATATCGCCCAGTGGTTAATCAGCCACGATCAGAAGTAAGTTCTGTGAAAAAGTAGAAATTTTCGCTTTTTCTCGCGCGATTTCTCATCTAAAATTCGTGCATTAAAAATTTTCGTTATTCGTTTTTTTTGACTGGAGTTTCCGACGTTGCCATCAAACGGAAAAATCAAACTACAGGGCTTTAATAACCTCACCAAAAGCCTGAGCTTCTGTATCTACGATGTCTGCTATGCGCAGACAGCTGAACAGAAAGCCGAGTACATCGAGTATATCGATGAGCAATACAATGCGAATCGCCTGACAGAAATTCTCAGCGAGGCTTGTGAGATTATCGGCGCAACCGTACTTAATATCGCGCGCCAGGATTACGAGCCCCAGGGCGCCAGTGTAACCATCCTGGTCGCCGAGGAGCCGATTAAAGACGCAGAAAATGTCGATACTACTGAGAAGCCAGGTCCCCTGCCAGACTCTGTAGTGGCACACCTGGATAAGAGTCATATCTGTGTACACACCTACCCTGAAGCACATCCGGACCATGGTATCTGTACTTTCCGTGCCGATATCGAGGTCTCCACCTGCGGCATCATCTCGCCACTGAAGGCGTTGAACTACCTGATCCATAAACTGGAATCCGATATCGTGACAATGGATTACCGCGTACGCGGTTTTACCCGCGATGTCGATGGCGTGAAGCACTACATCGATCACGATATTAACTCTATCCAGAACTTCATCAGCCATGATATCCGCGATCAATATCAGATGATGGACGTAAACGTCTATCAGGAAAACATCTTCCACACCAAGATGTTGCTCAACGATTTCAACCTGGATACTTACCTGTTCGGCACCACGAAAGAAGAACTGACCGAACATCAGGTAACCGAGATCACAGATCGCCTCTACAAGGAGATGAACGAGATCTTCTACGGCCGCAACATGCCGGATATGGCCGGGCATTAAGTCGCGCTCAAAATAAGAAAAGCCCGCAATTTAGCGGGCTTTTTATTATCTGGACGATAAAAAAAATTGGGCATCACCGAATAAGATAACCGATCTCATAGCGCTTCTTTGGCAATCCATACCGAATCCAAAAAGATACAGAGTAGTTTAACCTAACATTGGATAAAAAATCTGCCCCCTTTTCTACCTCCCTGGAAGCCTCTGGATCAGTAACAGTCATGCCGTTTCACCCAGGCCATGGGAAACGTAAGCTCGTCTTCATCGCGCCCCTTTGGCGTCAGATCCATCAGGTGATACGCGCCGTTCAACATGTCTAGTCCCCTCGCATAGCAGGAATAGGTATGAAAAATTTCATTTTTCTCATTTTTGTAAAACACACTGATACCGGGTGCTTCGGTACTAGGAAAGCGCATTTTTTGATAATTGTAAACAACCTCGCCCGCGTCAATTTCTTGCTGGCTAAATGAAACCTGGTAGTCGCTATTAAAGTCATTATTACCTGAAGAGACCCAATTGAACTGCCACCCCATGCGTTTTTTATAGGCCTCCAGTTTATCCAGGGGGGCTCGCGAAATGGTAACCATCGCAATATCACGCTGCTTGAGGTGAATGGCGATATCCTTGTAGTTATCCGCCCAGAATGAACAACTCGGGCAGCCCTCATCCCAGTCAGGACCATACATGAAGTGATAGACAATCAGCTGGCTACTGCCTTCAAACAGCTCAGCAAGACTCTGCTTGCCCGATGCTGTATCGAATAAATAGTCGCTTTCGACCTTTTCCCAGGGAAGTTCACGACGTGTCTGGCTCAGTTCATCGCGCAGTCGGGTAAATTGTTTTTCCTTTATCAACAACTCTTTTCGGGCAGCCAGCCATTCGGCGCTGGAAACACTCTTATGCTCTGCCATGTATTAACCCTCCGCGCTTAGATTTAAGTAGCAACACTGGAATTTATTTTAGTCTGGATACAAACAACACAGACGCCTCAACGAAAGCTTCTAGAAAAGAACTTACCGAAAGACCTAATTCACACTAATCGCCAGCAGGTAGACCGCTCCGAGAACCACCAGTAAAGCCAGCGGCAGCAACATATAGCGGGACAGTGCTACACCCTCGCTGTTGCTAGCACTGACAGCAGGATAGGAGGTTATTTCATACTCGTTAATCAGTTCACGTGCTGCGACAACATCCTCTTCAGGCACCGACACGGTAGCGAAATTCATCGACGCAAGCTCGCCGACACCACCCTGCAGATAGTGCCCGCCGACATGGCTGTCGATACCTTGCGATTCCAGCATTCCTGCGATTATATGAGCCTCGGTAATATCACCGGCGCGGTAGACCTCCTGCATCGCAATAAACCTCCAATACTATTTATCCGCTGAGTTTCAGTATAAGTATCCCAGTTATCCAGCGCCTGACTTGTGTGGTAGCAATACAAAGTTAGTCAGCACTTGAAACTCTCCGTTCCATTCCCCTCTGACCTAACGAGCCGCAACTACAGCCGACCAAATAAAGACAATTAGAATAATAGAGAGAATTGTTCAATCGAGCCTGAGCGTGCTCTATACAGGACTTGCTTTAATACACACTGCACGCCCACCCCTACAGACGCCCCGAAGCTTTCACCGAGAAGTACTGGTTTACCAGCGCCATCGGCAGCTGTTTTGCCAGTAACTCCAGGGTAAACGCTCCCTGATGGCGTAGCTGCTCGTGATTTCGTGCACGGCTTTCAAGATAATCCTGCACGCCGTTAAAACGCAACGCCGATGCCAGATCGCTTACCGGTTCCTGCAACGAACTATCCAGTATCTGCTCACGCAGATCGGCAACTACCACAAGGTGTCGACGCGACAGCAGACGTACCGCAGTGGCCAGATCGTCACTGTCTTCGTCACGGGTATTAGTGATTATCACTATCAACGCGCGGCGACGCTGCAGAGACATTAACTCTTTAGCGGCTTCGAGATAATCTGCGGCTTCCAGGGTGGCTTCAATATCGTAAGTCCCGGAAATGAGTTGGCGCACCACACCTCCTCCCTTGGCAGGAGGATACCAGCGACGCACACCACCAAAGGCATGAAAGCCAACGGCATCGCCCTGTTCTGCCGCGACATAGACAAGCAAGAGCATAGCATTGAGGGCCTGATCAAGATGACCACCCTCCTCTTCAACATGGCGCATACGACGGCCACAATCGAGCATGAAGAGTATCTGCTGATCGCGCTCGTCCTGATATTCCTTTGAGATCAACTTGCGATAGCGCGAGGTGGCCTTCCAGTCGATCTGGCGCAGGGAATCCCCGGCCCGGTATTCACGCAGCTGGTGAAAATCATTACCCTCGCCGCGTCGCTGCCGGTGTTTCACCCCTATCTGACTGAGCTGGTTATCGGTTGCCAGCAAAGTATATTGGCTGATGGCACGAAAATTTGGATAAACTTTAACAGTCTGCTCCAGAGGGACATGAGACTTGCGCTGCCACAGCCCCAGCGGCGAGTGATTGATTAGATCTACACCACTGAAATGCCCATCTCCCCGAACATTGGGGCGAATACGGTAGTTAAACCGGGCACTGCGCTGTGCCGGCAGATAAAGCTCTTTGGCCAGCCCCGCCACCGCATAATTCGCAGGATGGTGATCATGCACCAAAAACCGCTGAGGCCGGCGGGTAGGATTTTTAACAGTAAGACTCACCTTGCTCCAGACACCCACCGCAATGCTGCCACGAATCTCCCGCTGCACTTCAGCCACCGGTTCGCGCCGCAACATCAGCAGATCGACCAATACCCCAATCAAGACCAATGCCGCACAGAGATCGCGCACTACTAACAGCGCTGGCATCCAGACAGCGAAAAACGCTATCAGAAGTACAATCAGTGACAGCAGCAATGTGCGCCTGGTTGGGATCATACCCGCGGAGCCTCAACGTTTTGCAGGATATCGTTAAGTACATCATCCGGCTGATACCCCTCAATCTCCAGATCGACAGTAAGCTTGAGACGATGGCGCAGTACGGGACGGGCGACCCCCTTGATATCATCCGGTGTAACGAAACTGCGCCCTTCAAGCACTGCATTAGCCCTGGCCGCACGCAACAGCGCGAGACTGCCTCGCGGGCCGCTACCGTTCTCGATACCGCTCCAGTCCCGGGTGGCACGCACGATACGCACCGCATAGGCAACGATCTCCTCGTCCACCTCCAGCTGAGCCGTATAGCGTTGCAGGCTGATGATCTCATTAGGCTGAAGCACCTCATTCACAGCCGAAATATTCAGTTTATCTCCGACGGCATCATCGGTAATCTGCATCACCATCTGCTGCTCTTCCTCCTCACTCGGATAGTCGATAAAGACCTTGAGCAGGAAGCGATCCAGTTGAGCCTGGGGCAGTGGATAGGTTCCCTCTTGTTCAATAGGGTTCTGGGTTGCGAGTACAAGAAAAGGCAGTTTGAGTTCAAACGACTGCCCCTCAATGGTGACCTGCTGCTCCTGCATCACCTCCAGCAGGGCGGACTGGGTCTTGGCTGGCGCACGGTTGATCTCATCGGCCAGCAAGAAGTTACAGAACACAGGCCCTTTACGAACCCGGAATGAATCGCTCTTGCGGTCGAACATGATATGACCGCTGATGTCACTGGGCATCAGATCCGGAGTAAACTGAACGCGATTAAAGGTTCCGCCTACCGCTTCAGCAAGACTGAGAACCAGCAGAGTCTTACCCAGCCCAGGCACCCCCTCCACCAGCACATGGCCACCTGCCAGCAAGGCGATAGTCACATCGCGAACCACCTGGCGTTGGCCAATTACGGCACGGCCTATTTCCTGCTCAAGCTGCCCCACTTTACGCAGCACCTTCTCTACCAGCTGATCCTGTACCTGCATATCGCTCATCCCAACTCCCGCTTATTCAACCCGATAGCCAACTTCTGCAACACCGCGGTGGCCCTAATAAAATCCTGCTCTTTGCCTATCTCGCCATACAGAGTACGTGCGATTGCACTCGCGGAGATGCCCGTTTTCTCACCAATCCACTCACAGAGCTGTTCAGTATCCATTGCATTGAGAAGCGGATGACGATGCCGCCAAGCCTTCTCAACAGCACTGCGATTCTCGGCAAACAGCTTACTACCCTTATCAATTCGCCAGGCATATGTAGCACTGGCATCGATATGCTCCAGCAGGTTTCTGCGCTCGTTGTACCGCAAATTCAGGCGGGGCCCACTGAATAGAAACAGGCGCCAGCCCATCAGCATTAGCGACACCACCACCATGACCACAACAAAAGGAATACGCTGCCACAACAACTGCGGCAGGCTCGGCATATCGATACTGTACTGTAACCACACTTTGCGACTGCCTGAGGTTAACAGACTCAGCAGAAAGGCATGATCCTGCTTGCCGATATGGTCGTTTTCAAACAACTGCAGATCACTGAGTACAATCACCTCACCGCTGCCCAGCTCATAGCGCAGCATATGATAGCCCCAATCATTGCCAAAGCTGCGGTTAGCCCACTCCTGGCTGTCCACCAGGTAGCGACCTTTGAGAAAATTGGCGGTTACCGGGCTGCTCTCGCTACTCACCGGAACAGAAACCTGTTCGTAGCGGGTATCTTCCTCTTCATCCGCCCTAAGCTCATCCGCTACAACAGATTGTGCTTCTTCTAACCGGTCTGTATCGCTGACCAGACGTACCCCCATATCGCCAAGCAACGGATCTCCCGGGTTATCTTCACTCCAGAATGCTACCGGCACCAGAATCAGGTTGCCACCTGCCTCAATCCAATCGGTTAACTTTTTCAGCTGCTCATCGCTTATCCCCCGATGCAATCCGCGCAGCACCAACGCATCTCCTGTTGGGGGAAGATCTGATATCAGCTCCAAACCACTGACACTACCGACTTCATGACCTATTGCCTGGAGGAATCGCTCAGCGGCCAGAAAGCGGTTACGCATCGCCTCAGGGGAAACCTCAACGAGGACATCCCGGGTGTCACGCTCATAGTTCTTTATAAACCAGGCCCCAAACCAGACCAGAGCGGCAACCAGTAACAGCCCCATTAGCCAGAGCACGATACGATTAGCACTGGACATTGCCATACACTCCCTGCCATTGGGTACAAAGGTTCAACAGCTGTTCACGCGGTGGCGCAACATGGGCATAGGCCATCTTCAACCAGTCGTTGGTCAGATGCCGGAAATAGTCGGCTTCCTCATTACCTCGATGCAAGCTGACCAGCTGCACACACTCCCCTTCAGTAGCACTTTCGGGTATCTCTATATGGTGACCGGTAACCAGACATATCAACGCTCCCCGGTAAAGCAGGCTCAGTGCACCGCGAAGGTCGCCAGCCTCAACCAGGCGACGGGCTTCATTTGCTGGATCTTCCGGCAACTGATCCGGACTGATATCCAGACCAAACAACTCAACCGGCATATTTTTCGGCCGACTCCGCCTGCCTGTCCAAGCGCCACTAAACCACCCCTGATGCGGAGCAATGCGGTATATAAAATAAACAACCAGCGCAATTCCAACACCCCAAATCAACACCTTGCCAACCGTTGCAAAGCCTTGAAGGAAACCGCTAAGGATCTTGAGCAGCCCCTCTATGAAGTTAAGCAACCAGCTCTGGTCTGAGTTTTCATCGTCATCTGGCTGATCTTTATCACCGATATATTTCCAATAGCCCTGTTGTTCATACTTGCCGAAGGCATCATCCGCCAACACCTCCTCGATGACCGGCTTCGCCTGCTTGGCGGTGAGATTATTAGCCAACGCCGGCTCAGGCATTAGCGAACTCACCAGCAGTATTGAGAACATCAGGAGCGACAGCACTGACAACTTACGTCCTTGGCGTACCTTGCTTATTCTGTCATTCATCTTGCGAAAGTTGATGTCTATATCCCAGGCCTCTAGTTCACTGCGGCGATGCAGATACAGGGCAAAACCGGCCGCCACATAGAATGGCGCAATAAGCGACATACAAAGCAGGCCGCCAATCAGTTGCAACCACTCTTCAACCCGACCCGGAGCAAATAGCCACTGCTCCAGACTAACCCAACGCAGATCTTCGGGTATCAACGCAAACAGTGTCGAGATAAATGCCAGTTCAAGCACCGTCTCCAGATGAAAACCGACCACTGTCAGCCAGGTAGCCTGATGCTGATTATGACCAAGGATCCTTATACGATCGCGCCGCGCCTTACCTGTAAGCCTTTCCAGCAACGCCACCGGCATAGTAAAAGAACGGCCCGGGTTGAATCGCCGCCAAGTGAGATTGGCAAATAATTGCGGTTTTACAACAGACCACCACTGGCGCATTACCACCTTGACGCTGAGCCTTTCACCAAACACCGAACGGCTCATCCAGAATAACAGTGCAGGCTTGTATAAGGGTTTAAACCACCAGAATGCCAAAGCCGACAACCAGGGATTTTCGTTGAGCAGCAGGCACAGCAGCAAACCCAGGGGCAGCGCAGTGCACAACCACAGCAGCCACAGAGGATAAAACCAGCGTCGTGCCAGTGAGAAACCAAGATCAATGGCTTCCCATGGACCACGTGCCCTGAGGCTGAATTCCAGCTTATCCAGCTCCACGCGCCCCCCTTCCGGCAAAGATGAAGTAGAGGATCATCAACAGCCACATCAGTGCTGCGAAGATATACTTAATTTGATTTGGCAGGTCATTGGCCGACCAGAAAGCTTCGATAAAAGCGGCGCCAAGCAGCATCAAACCGGCCCCCATCACCAGAGGCAGGGCCTGTTTCGCCCTGAATCTGATAGCATCTGCCCGGCTATAACAGCCCGGGGCAATCATGCCACGCCCCAGCATCAGTCCGGCAGCACCGCAGATAACAATAGCGGTCAGCTCCAGCGATGAATGACCACTGACGAAAGGCCAGAAAGTCTCGTGATACCCCAGACTACTTAGGTAGCCTGCCACTGCACCGATTGCCAGTCCGTTGTAGATCAGGGTAAACACTGTCCCCACCCCGGCCAGAATACCCATTGCAAACGTGCGAAAGCCGATACCGATGTTATTGAAGATATAGAACCCGAACATGGCAAAATCAGATTCGGCGCTACGCTCAATGGTTCGCCCGGGGCGGGCGTTATCGGGCCGATACATTTCTGCCATATTCGCCACCTCCGCCTCACTCATCACGCTATAGATAAGGCTTTCATCGAGCATGCAGAAACCACCTATCAGCACGCCCGGAAACAAAAACAGGGCAAGCGCTAACCAGAAATAACTCTGATGGCGACGCAGGCTACGGGGGAAACCCACCGCTACAAAAGCGAGCAGCTGCCATAACCAGGCACCACGGCGAGTATAGAGATGCTGATGGCCCCGCAGTACCAGTCGGTGTAGTTGTTCTTCCAGGGTTGGACTGTAACGACGCCCACGGGCCAGTGCATAGTGATTACAGACCTGTCGATAAAGGCCCGGCAGATTTGCGCTTAACTGCCCGCGAGTTCTCTTAAAACGGGATTTCTCCAACGCATCGAGCTGATTGCTCAATTCTTCCCAAACAGCCTGATAACGTTTTTCAAAATCATCCTGTTTCATCAGCGTCCCCGAGTCAGCCAGTTAGCGAATGACCAGATCTCTTTAACACCGGCATGTGCTTTTTTACCAGTGATATCCTGTATCTGGGAAGCCAACTCGATCTGGCGTTCAGACGTCAGTTGCTGACTACGCTCGGCAAACTGAATCAACACTCGCTGCTCATCCACTGTCAGATCAACGGGCGGTCGCTTCGACACCGCCTCTGGTAACTCCCCGCGCTCAAGCTCTTTCTCGCGATAAACCACCAAAGTGCCTGCTGCAAGATCGCCTAAGCGCTGAAAGTCACGACTGATAAGCATAGACAGCAGGCCTGCTGCATAAAGGAAAGGCAGGAAATCGGCAGCACGTAACAGGTTACGCAGCAGTGAGGAGGTGAACGAGACCGGTGTGCCGTTAGTGTGAATCACCACCAGTCCCATCGCTTTCTTACCGGGAGTAGCGCCACTACTCACTTCGAACAGTACCGGATAGAACCATTCAATAAGAAAAAACAGGATCAGCATCACAGCCATACCTACACCGCCCAAAAAAACGAATACGGCAGCGACAACCCCATACAGCACCACCCGGATCGCCATATCGATGGCCCAGGCACAGGCCCTGACAATGGGTCCTGCGAGCTTGAGTTGCAAGCGGATACCTTCCGGTGTCTCATGGGTACGCACCGTATCGGTCTGCTCTCTGACAGCAGTTATAGCCATATAATTAACAGCCCACCGGATCAGCTATAGAAGATATCCCTATAGGATGTGTAGATTGATGCAACCATCATCGGCAACACAATCAGCAAACCAAGGCCTACCGGTAAAGTACCAATAACCATCAAAAGCATCAGCAGCAAACCATAAACCAGGAACGGCATGACATTCTTAAGACAGCCCATAAAGCTCATTTTCATCGCGGCAATCGCCGACATACCATTGAGCACCACCAGCGCCGGTGCAAACCAGTAGGCCATCATTACAGGGAAAATCAGTAATATACCAATCAACGCGGGAAGAATAGCCGCAGACATCACCTCCGGCCCCATCATAGACTGAGCGTCCTGAAAGAACGCCATTCCACCTGCAACAAAGAAGCCCATAATAATCATCATCACGACGATACCCACCAGATACAGCAGTCCTACCAGGAGCAACTGTCCTAAGTTCTGGCTAAAGCCACTGAACAGGTGGCTGAGCTTGAAATCCCCGCCATGCTCCTGCTCCCGGCAACCCAGCATATAGCCTGCAGTAAGCACAGGATATAACAGGGTTACTGCGAAGGAACCAACAATAGGAATAAAATTCAGGACAACCGAAATAACCGTCCAGACCACAATGGCCAGTATCCAGGCGATTGGATTCTGCTTGAAATGGCCAAAGGCCTGACTCAACCAGCGCCAGCCATGGGAAGCAGGCACCGAGGCCGGACCGGTCAGCTCCCCCTCCTCAACCTCCTGGGCGAGATTAGCCTCGGGGGCCTGATAGGGATTCGCCTCCTGATGCAACGACCCATTTGTAACATCCTCACTCTGCAAGCTTTCATTACGCTCGAGGTATTTGGAAATAACGATACCGCAACCCAGGCAGTTATCGTTTAGAACACGTTCCGAGTTGCACTTGGGACATGGTACTGCGGTAGAATCTGATGCGGCTGTTTCTGAAGTGACTGCTTGTGGAGCTACGCTTTCCATCGCGTCAGATGACTGGCCTGAGACTGACAATGCAGGTTTCTGTTCTGCGGATGGTGTCGGTTCAGACAAGACCTCAGACTCAACCCGCACATCCATTCCCATTTTGGAAAGAACGCGGTGGTACTTATTAGCCTGCTCCTTGCCCACCCCTTTCTTTACTACCACCTCTTTTTCAGAGGTTATAAGCTGTAGTGCTTTCTCATGACTGCAACCAAAGCGTTCAGCAAACTGCTCGGCAAACTCGCCATGCTCAATGCCGGCATTGAGCATCCCGGTAAAAACTACCTTGTATTGATCATCCATCAGCGCAAGTCCTTTAATTTATTCACAATTTATATGAATGAATTTCATTCTAACGCCGATTTTGAGAAAAGCGCAATCAGAGATGGAATATAGAATTTTTATAAATTACATTTTGAACCGGGCGCTACGCTCAGGATTGAGCGCAAATTAAACTTTACGGAACTTTTGAAATCACTGAAATGATGGATATGTAATTACTTGCGTCCTTATTAAGACATGCACATGATAAATGCATTAAGGTGGACTTTTTTGCCTGTTAGGCAAAACCTAACCTGCTTCATGGCATCAACTGAGCCAAACAAATGCAATTAGATGTACAGTTAAAATTTGCATCATATCCTGACGAGATGCGTGAATTGTTGATGCAAATACGCAATACGATTCTGATTGTTGCTAAAGAGGATAGCATTGGCGAGGTCGTAGAGAGCCTGAAAGGGGGAGAACCCAGTTACTCAGCTAAAGATGGCAGCGCCGTAAGAATGGACTGGAAGCCTAAGTATCCCGACCAGTACTTTATCTACTTTAACTGTAAGACCCGCCTTATTGAGACCTTCAAAGAAATGTATGGAAGTTTATTCACCTATGAAGGTAACCGGGCAATCGTATTTAAGATCTCGGAAAGGGTCCCATTAGCAGAGCTGAAACACTGTATTTCGCTATCCCTTAGATATCACAAAATAAAGCACCTACCATTACTGGGTGCGTAAAAGGTAAATAGATATAACAAACTCAAAAGCCTCTCAACGAGAGGCTTTTTCAATTAAATCGCTGACCAAACCAGCTTATGACTTCTTCACAAACTTGGTCAGAATCACAATGCGCTGACCACTTACGCGGCCTTCGATCTGCTCGGCGTTATCGGCAACCAGCGAGATACCCCGAACTGCGGTACCGCGCTTGGCGGTGAATCCGGCGCCTTTAACATCCAGGTCTTTTGTCAGCACCACATTATCACCGGCTTGCAGCGTTACGCCGTTGCTGTCTTTGTGAATCACCTTGTCTTCATCGGCCAGGCCTTCACCGGTAGACTGCGCCCAGGCCATGGTTTCATCATCCAGATACAGCATATCCAGCAGATCCTGTGGCCAGCCTTCAGCGCGCAGGCGGGTCAGCATGCGCCATGCCATTACCTGTACTGCGTGTACCTGGCTCCACATGCTGTCGTTCAGGCAACGCCAGTGGTTGGCATCAACCTTGTCCGGATTTTCAATCTGATCACGGCAGGTGCTGCATGCCAGCACGCTATCATCAACGCCACCTTTTGATCCAGGGGGTACTTCATACACACCCAGATTATCCGTAGCACCACACAGTTCACATTTGGATTCGCTACGGGCCTGCAATGCTTGTTCTGTACTCATGATTCGCTGTTACTCTATGTTAATCCGTGAAAGCTAAAGCGCTGATAACGCCTGCCTACCGAATAGAAATCGATCTTCCGGCTTTAAAAGTCGCGTATTGTAACAGAAGAGAAAATGATTTTATTCTTGCTCGGACAACAGGCTCTGATAAAAAGCCAACTCGGACTCAAGTGCGGTGATCTGATTTTCACTGCGGCGAAAACCGTGCTGCTCTCCCTCAAACAGATGATATTCAACCCGTATGCCCTGCTGCTGCAGTGCAGTAACCATCTTTTCGGTCTGATCTGGCAGTACCACCCTATCGTCCGCGCCCTGAAAGAAGATCACCGGGCAATTGATCCGGTCTGCTGACAGCAGAGGGGTTCTTGCCCGATAGTTATCGATGTCAGCCACCGGATCACCGATCAGCCAGTCCAGATAATGGCTTTCAAATTTATGGGTGTCCCGGGTCAGGCTTAACGGATCACTGACACCGTAATGGCTTGCCCCGCCAGTAAAACGATTACTGAATGCCAGCGCACAGAGTGTGGTATAGCCACCGGCACTGCCGCCACGGATAAACACCTTGTCACCATTGATGCGGCCGGTCACCGTCAGGTAGTCAACTGCCGCAACGCAATCCTTGATGTCGGTGATACCCCACTGGCGATGCAGCCGATCACGGTACACCCTGCCAAAGCTGCTACTGCCCCGATAGTTAAGGTCAACAACGGCGAAGCCTCGCTGGATCCAGAACTGAATTTTGGGATTAAATACCGCGTAGGTAGCGGCTGTTGGTCCACCGTGGGTAAATACCAGTAATGGTGGCAGGGTGTCGCTATCTAACGGTTCCGGCATGTAGAGGAAACCATAAGCCTGTTCAATAGCGCCCTGCTCGCCATCAGCCACTGGATAGCTGATCGCTTCGGGACGAGCGATATACTCCAGCCCCTCTACCCTATTACCGCCAGCCAGCACCTGGACCTCACAATTGCCATTGAAGTCAGGACAAACCTGTATTACCGCCATCGAGCAGTCTTCAGAGGCGGCAATGCAGTAGAAACGATCTCCCACACAGCTGATATAGCGAAACAGACTAAACTGCGAATCCAGTCGGTAACACTGCTGACCTTGCAACGCTTTAATCTCCAGATAGCCCCTGCCATTTTCCAGCCAGGAGCCCACCAGCCAGCAATTGCCATCGGCAGAGGTTAGAGACCCCCAGGTCCTTACACCCAGCTGCCATTGAGCGATACCCAGCTCAGCGTCCTGCTGCCAAATGGATTCACCCGCCCGGATCTGTGTTGCACTTTTCACGGCATTTTTTGCATCATACTTAGTAGTGCCCCCCTGCTCATCAAGATAGCGGTATAGATTCCACCAGCCACTGCGATCAGACAGACAAAGCAACGTGTTATCCGGCAGGAATTCGGGTTGCTGCAGCGATTCTGATTCTGTATCACCCGCCAGTTGCACTACCTTAGCGAGCTCTCCTTCACCGTTGAATACACCGCTATACAGCTGCGTGCTAACCCAGGGCATATGAGGATGCTGCCAGCAGATCCAGGCAAAACGATCGCCACTGGCATTCAGTATCGGGGACGCATAGAAATCATCCCCGCTGACCAGTATCTCCACCTGCCCGGAACCCAGGTTAATACTTACAAGACGGTTTATGGGTTGCGTTGGATCGCTGCTGAGCTGTTCCTGAACGGCAATGAGGCGGTCAAAGCGCTGATCGTAGATCAGATCGGCATAGCAACAATCGGCGGTTGTAGTGAGCTGTTGCGGCTTACAGGATGAATCAAGAGACTGCAGATATATCTGCTGATCATCGCTGTTTACAAAGGCCAGTTGGTGCTTTTTCTTGCTGCTACCCGTTAGATCAAGCAAGCACCACGCAGCGCCACCGTATTGATGCACCTTGCTACGTACGGAAAAGCCCTCAGGTGTCATGACTACTGAGGCCTCACCATCAGAATACTGGCAGATTACCGAGCGCCCTCCTTCCTGCGGGCGAAACTCTACCCAGAAAACACCCCGATCAGAACTCTTCAGCTGGCCTTGCTCAACACTTCCGCCTACCGCATCCTCCGCGGTATAGATGCTGGGCAGGAATCCGTACGCTTGTTGTGCCATCCATAATCCTGTTAAAGCTAACTCTTGCAAAATACCCGTGAGTTACGTTCGTTGCGATACAACGGCTGGCCATTATGGGGCTGCTCTGCCTCCTGTCGGGCTTGCTCGATCAACCCGTGATGCGGCGATTTTGAGCAAACGGGATCGGTATTATTAGCATCCCCGGTCATCATATAAGCTTGGCACCGGCAACCGCCAAAGTCCTGTTCTTTTTCATCACATGAGGCACAAGGCTCTTTCATCCACTCATAGCCACGAAAATGATTAAAGCCTGCTGACTGGTTCCAGATCTGCTCGACACTCTGCTGGCGCACGTTAGGAAACTCGATGGGCAGCATACGCGCACTGTGGCATGGCAATGCAGTACCATCGGGCGTAATGGTCAAAAAAACCTGCCCCCAGCCGTTCATACAACCCTTAGGGCGCTCTTCATAATAATCTGGTGTGACAAAGATAATCTTAATCGGATTACCCGCTTTCGCCAGTCGATCACGGTAATCATTGGTAATCCGTTCAGCCCGCTCCAGCTGCGCCCGCGTAGGTAGCAGATCATGGCGATTCTCGTAGGCCCAGCCATAGTACTGACAGGTCGCCAACTCGACGTAATCGGCTTTCAGCTCGACACACAGCTCGATAATACGGTCTATCTGATCAATATTGTGGCGGTGGGTAACGAAGTTAAGCACCATCGGATAGCCATGGGCTTTCACTTCCCGCGCCATCGCCAGCTTCTGCTTAAAGGCTTTGTCTGATCCGGCAAGCATATTGTTCACCTGCGGATCAGCAGCCTGAAAACTGACCTGAATATGATCCAGCCCCGCTGCGCGGAAATCGGCGATCTTGCGCTCGTTCAACCCCACTCCGGAGGTAATCAGATTGGTGTAATAGCCCAGCTCACGCCCGGCTCCAATTAGCTCAACCAGATCCTGACGCACCAGTGGCTCGCCACCAGAAAAGCCCAGCTGCGCCGCGCCCAGTTCACGCGCCTGGGTAAATACCTCGATCCACTGGGCTGTGGTTAACTCATCTTTTCTATTGGCAAAGTCCATCGGGTTGGCACAGTAAGGACACTGTAACGGACATTTATAGGTAAGCTCGGCCAGCAGCCAGAGGGGCTGGCCATGACCATGACCAGGCACGCCCTGCAATGACGACTGGGCGTTACAGGGTGATCCAGAGTTGCTCATGGGCCTCTCCTAAAAATTGCAGGATATCGGCATCGATCCCAACCGCATCGGGGAATTTGCACTGTAACTCAGCAACGATACCCGCCACATCACGTTCACCATCGACCAGTGAGAGAATTTCACCAGCTGGAGCGTTCAGCTTAACCATTCCCTCCGGATACAGCAGTACATAGCTATCCTGTGCCTTTTCCCACTGAAACCGGAACATGCTGTTTAACACGGGTGTCTGCGTGAGGGTAGTCATCAGAACAGCCCCCGATGGTAAACCCTTGTATCAGCAACAGTGCTATTGGTAACTGTATGGTACGGGGGACGCTCTAATTCATAGGCCATGGTCATCGCATCCAGCATGCTCCACAGGACATCGAGCTTGAATTGCAGGATATTCAGCATGCGTTCCTGCTGTTCACGGGTCTTGTAGAAATCCAGCGTGATCTCCAGACCATGCACTACATCACGACGCGCCTCAGTCAAGCGGTTACGGAAGTACTGATAGCCATCTTCCTTGATCCAGGGATAATGCTGTGGCCAGGTATCCAGGCGGTTCTGGTGGATTGTCGGCGCAAACAGTTCGGTCAGCGATGAGCTGGCGGCTTCCTGCCAGATCGCCCGGCGGGCAAAGTTGATATAGGCATCCACCGCAAAGCGTACGCCGGGCAATACATGCTCCTGGGAGAGAATTTCTTCACGAGACAGGCCCACAGCTTCGCCCAGTTGCAGCCAGGCTTCGATACCGCCTTCTGCGCCTTCATAGCCATCATGATCCAGCACCCGCTGCACCCAATGCCGGCGTACCTCACGGTCCGGGCAGTTCGCCATGATGGCGGCATCTTTCACCGGAATGGATATCTGGTAGTAAAAGCGATTAGCCACCCAGCCCTGGATCTGCTCTTTGGAGCAACTGCCGTTATACATGGCGATATGGTAAGGATGCTGGGTGTGATACAACGCGCCCTTGGCACGCAACGCCTGTTCAAATTCTTCGCGACTCAGCGGTGGCAGGTTTTCTTTAACGTGCGCATTCATAAGTGTTCGACCTCTTCTTTGGCAGCACAGGGCTGTCACAGTTCTATACTCATGCCATCCCAGGAGATCTCGATACCGTGCGCTTCCACTTCGGCACGCTCCGGTGAGTCCTCATCCAGGATCAGGTTGGTATTGTTAATGTGGATCAGAACCTTTCTGGGCTTATCCAGCGTATCCAGAAATTCGATCATGCCACCCTCACCGGACTGCGCCAGATGCCCCATAGTCACACCGAGCTTGTCGCCCACGCCGGTGGTAAGCAATTCATCATCACGCCAGATAGTGCCGTCTACCAGCACACAGTCGGCGTTTTCCATGATCGGCTTGATATGAGGTTCGATCTGACCCAGGCCTGGCGCATAGAACAGGGTTTTGCCGCTACGTCGATCTTCAATCAGGATGCCAATATTATCACCCGGATGCGGATCGTTACGGTGCGGTGAATACGGCGGCGCACTGCTGAGCAACGCTACCGCGCTCAGGCGCAGCTCCGGCACCTGAGGAATAGTAAATTGATTATTATTGTCATTAACCGGAATACGGTTCCAGTTGATACCACCGTTCCAGTGCTCCAGCATATTGAAGACCGGGAAGCCTGAGGTCAGATCCTGACGCACCATATCGGTACACCAGACATCATGCGGACAACCTTCACGGAGCATCAGCAAACCGGTGGTATGGTCGATCTGGCTGTCCATAAAGACAATTGCCGCGATACCGGTATCACGGATCGCTCGGGCAGGTTGCATCGGCGCAAAGTCCGCCAGCTGGGCACGAATATCGGGGGAAGTATTAAACAGAATCCAGTCTTCACCATTAACACTGACGGCTATGGAAGACTGGGTGCGAGATTTAGCGTTAAGCGTTCCTGCACGCATACCGCTGCAGTTACGGCAGTTACAATTCCATTGTGGGAAGCCACCACCGGCGGCAGAACCTAAGACCTGAATTTTCATATTATTATTGTTCTTTGCAGGCTGAGTAACAGCGTTATAAAAAGATAAGCTCTGCCAGGGACAGCAGAGCTTAAAACCGTTTAACGGTTGGCGAAGTACATGGTTACTTCAAAGCCAATACGCAGATCTGTGTAAGCTGGTTTAGTCCACATGATTAAGGCACCTCTAGGTTAT
This sequence comes from Amphritea sp., assembly GCA_036960915.1. Lineage (GTDB taxonomy): Bacteria > Pseudomonadota > Gammaproteobacteria > Pseudomonadales > Balneatricaceae > Amphritea. The sequence goes on along the minus strand of JBALVQ010000042.1, from coordinate 6,778 downwards.
TATTCGAAAGTTATTTGCAGTTTTTCCAGTCGGATGACTAACATCCATAATAGGAACCAACTTGAAGCAGCCATATGGTACTTTGGAACTAAAAGCGCTCCTGTTTTAGTCGCATAGACAAAGGTTCCTCCAATTAACAGGCACAAAAAAACCGCTCATGGGAGCGGTTTTTTCTCTTCAATCGGAGACGTTACAAAATGCAGTTTTTAGCGAAGTCTTTCGCCTCGTTGGCACTCCAGTCACCCTTAGGCTTTTCCTCTAAGTCGGCACACCACTCTTTACTGCCAACCTCAGGCGAGCAGCCTTGCAGCGCAAACACCGCCAACCCTAAGGTAATAACCATTACGCTTGATTTAATAACCCTCAACATATCCCACCCTTAATTACTAATTTTTAAAATGCACACAAAAAAGGAGCCTGAAAATAAGCTCCTGAAGCTCTGATTATGTCACAACTAATAAGTACTTTTGGTAATACTCTGATCATATTTATCCGCATCCAGATAGCGGGCCATATATCCCTGCCTCTTCCAGAGCGATTCCAGGTATAGCGCCTTGATATCAACCACGGTCGAGCGCTTTACCACCGCTTCAGCTAACAAAATATCTTTCCATGCATTGATGCGCGGATGCCGTTGTTTATCGAAAATCCCGGGGGTTAATTCCTCCAGATATTCCAGACGCTGGAATAACGGCGCATAACTGGCATCTACCAACGAGAATTCGAAGCCATTGAAATAGGGAGTGGCGTTCAATGCGCGCTCAATTTGATCAAACTTACTCCACATGTCAGTCAGGACTTCATCTATCTCCTGCTGGGTCTGTTTAACACTTAGATGAAAAACACTCCACATGCAGGCATTACCAAACTCGATCCAGCTGCGGTTCTTCGCCCGCAAGACAAGGTCTTGCGGATGCAGCTTATTGGCATATGCCTCATCAATATATTCATTGATCACTGCTGATTCGAAGATCACATCATCCCCGATCAACAACAGCGGTACCTTTTTAAGGGGGGAGATATCCAGGAACCACTGAGGAGGGGCCGCCAGATCAATATATTCAACATCATATTCAATGCCCTTGGCCTGCAGGGCTATAACCGCACGCTGCACAAAGGGACACAACTTAAAACTAATCAGCCGGGGCTTCATAAACGCTACTCTTTTGCTGCAATATTAGTACGAACATGGGGCATGTTTGCTTTATCATAGTGTTTTATCATAGCCCTTTATTAGAGATAAGATTTAGCATATTCAGGCAGGCGTTGAAAGCACTGCAAATAAAACAGTTTCGATTAACATCAAGTGAAATTTATCAGTTACTTGCAAGCAACGCCGTTATTGAAGGACCGGTTGCAGACTCATTTTCCACATCATTTACCTGATAAATCGAACAAAGTCACAAACTGCTCAACTTTCTATCCAAAAACCTTAACAATCTTACTTCCACATCTAGCTTCATCACCTTATAATTCTGCCTTTCCTCTACCTTGACGAACATTATCACTATCATGCAAAACGAATTATTCAACGACCTTGAAAGTAAAATCGAAACTATGCTCGACGAAGTAGAGCTACTTCGTATGGAGATTTCAGAGCTTCGTGAAACCAAAGAAAAACTTGAAGCGGAACAACTGCAAACAAACGCCAAGGTGCAGCAGCTATTGGGTAAGTTCAGTGCTGTTAGTGAACTGGTAACGTCTGAATAAGCCCAGTATTGACCTTTAGCGTCTAAAACATGACGTGAACCGCTATAAAAAATGCCTGGCTAAAACTATTCAGCCAGGCATTCATCCTGCAATACAAAGTAGCGCGATTACTAGTTAATCAGGCAGGGTGACATTCAGTTCAAGTACCGAGCAGTCATCGTTACTGTCAAACTGGATCTGAACCTGATCCTGCTCAATGGCCACATATTTACGAATAACGTCGATGATTTCTTTCTGCATTTGCGGCAGATAATCCGGCGTATTTCGTTGGCCACGTTCATGGGCGACGATAATCTTGAGGCGTTCTTTTGCAACCGACGCAGAGTTTTGTTTCTTGCCATTGCGGAAGTAGTCAAAAAAGCTCATTACTTCCCTCCCAAAAGACGTGAAAAGAAGCCTTTCTTGGGTAGATCCATGAAGCGCAACGCTAGCTCATTTCCCAGCAAGCGATCAACGGCATCACTGTAAGCCTGGCCTGCTTCAGATTCCTGATCGAGAATCACCGGTGTGCCCTGGTTCGACGCTTTAAGCACCGCTTCAGATTCAGGTATAACGCCGATCAGCGGTATCGCCAAAATTTCGGTTATGTCATCAACGCTTAGCATCTCACCCGTCGCAACCCGCTCAGGATTGTAGCGCGTAACGAGCAGCTGCTCTTCAACCGGGGAGTCACCACGTTCTGCACGACGAGACTTGCTCTGCAAAATACCCAGAATACGGTCCGAATCCCGCACCGATGATACTTCCGGATTGGTTACTACGATAGCCGCGTCAGCAAAGTACAAGGCCATTTGTGCGCCTTTTTCAATACCCGCAGGGGAGTCACAGATAATGTAATCAAAGGTCTCTGCCAACTCATTGAGAACAGTCTCGACGCCATCCTGGGTCAGCGCATCTTTATCGCGAGTCTGGGAGGCTGGCAAGATAAACAAATTGTCATTACGCTTACTCTTTATCAAAGCCTGATTAAGCGTAGCTTCCTGCTTTATAACATTGACGAAATCATAAACAACGCGACGCTCACACCCCATGATCAAATCAAGGTTACGCAAGCCTACATCAAAATCGATAATAACTGTCTTAAATCCCTTAAGAGCCAGACCCGTTCCCACGGCGGCACTTGTTGTAGTTTTGCCAACCCCTCCTTTTCCGGAGGTAACAACAATAATTTTTGCCAAAACGTTCTTCTCCTTACCGCTTGTAAATAAAATAATCAGTGCAACTTCTTAGAGTGCAACTTCTTAGAGTGCAACAACGTGCACATCAGTGTCATCGAGATAGATATGCGCGGGTTGCTGCCATTGATGTTTGCGTAGTGTATCGCTCAAAATAAAATTACCCGCAATAGACACCAGCTCCGCCGACAAATTCTGACAAAAAATACGCGCCTGAGTATTGCCTTTCACACCCGCCAAAGCTCGACCTCGCAAAGCCCCGTATACATGGATATCACCATCGGCTATCACCTCAGCACCTTCACTGACCTGGGACAAAATAACCAGATCGGCGCCCTCGGCATAGACTTGCTGGCCGGAACGTACAGGTCGGGTGATAACCATACTGGGACGGCGTTCTTGCTGTTTTTCGACTGCCGTTTCAATTTCCTCTTCAACTGCAGGGGCAACATCTGTTTTAACTGCGTCCCTGGATGTATCGGATTGCGCTTCGGCAGGGGCAATATTACGGGGGCGGGGTTCTCGGTCGACACGGTTCGCCGCCGGCAACAAAGGCAGGCCGGTTGAGCGCACAACTTGCGTGAGTGCTTCGGGTACGGCCCTGAAAGCCATCGGCTGCAGATTAAAAGAACGGCATTGGTCCAATAACTGAGCGAAATCAGGCGTATCATTTTCAGATAGATTTTCCAAACTGATAACAATCGATGAGTTTTGGAACAACTGCGGCGCCTGAGTGGTTTTTTCATCCAGCTGACGGGCAAACAGTTCCGGGGTGTACTGGTATAACTCAAGCACGATGACACTAACAGCACTCCCTTTAAGCTGGAAGCAGAGATCGTTCATGCGGTATTCCTTATACGTATTTTGCCATCAAACAAAGTAGAGGGAGCTCCCCCTTAACACAGCTATGCATTAAACCGTAAAAGACACTCAACAGGAAACCTCAAAAGGCCAATTATGGAAAATTTATTGAAAATAGAAGTATGAAAGCAAGACTTCAAACCATAATGAAATAAAAACAAGGAGCCTGGCGATGAAAACCCTTAAAATCGAATTCGCCTTACAGCAGACTGGCATTGAAAAGCCCCAGACAACCGATGAATACACTTCCCCTGCGGCACCGGCTCAGATGTACGAAACTCTGACCCACACCCAATATTTGGGTGCATTTTGCATGGAAAAAGGCAGTTTTAAAGAACTGACAGAATACATGGATGCTCTGAGACGTCCCTTGCATCAAGTACTACAAACGCATGTATTACAGCCTTTGCTAACGCAGCACTATGTGCTGATTAACGACGATATGATCGAGAGGCTGGACCTGGAATTGCAACGTCGCTACGAGTTTAGGCAAGTGATTCCTTATATCAAGGATTCGCTGCAGATGTTACAGCAAGCCTTGATCCTGCATCCTCATATCACGGCCCTTGAAATAAAGGTGATAGATATAAAGGAAGTTAACCTGAACCAGAAATGACTCCGGTTTTCAGGTGGCAACATTCATCTTCGTAAGCCACCGGGTCTAGGCAATTGAAGGAATACAGTCGCCCTCTTGCCATTATTCAGATTGGCCAGCCAGAGCTATCTGAAGAGCTAGTTTCCTCACCATAGGAATATTCACTGCGAACAACCGAACTCGGCCATAAAGCTCCCCCCGACCCACCAGCAGGTTCTTCAAACACTACCTGGCAAGTTCGGTGCTTGTAATTGCCTGAAACCTTTTACTCAGGTGGCCAACTAATTAGTTAAGCATTCTGCTTAGCGAGGGTAGAAAGTGAGATATGGCAAGGCCCTGCAGGCTTTAGTATCCAGGTTGATCCCGGGATTTTCTCTCCCGGAATCGCCAACCCAGTGGCTAACCTGGGAAACATGTATGCAAGACGGGGTCAAGGCGCTTCAGCTGGGTCTTTATGCAGATGCTGAAAGGCAGTTCTCTGCGGCCTTAAAGGAGGCAGAGGAGATTGACCAGCAAGACCCATGTCTCACCACCAGTCTCAACTTTTTAGCGCAGCTTTACCATGACCAGGGCCGCTATGCCGAAGCCGAACCGCTCTATCAGCGCTCGCTAAGGATTGTGGAAATAGCCCTGGGACCAGAGCACCCGGGCGTGGCAAACAGCCTCAACAACCTGGCAGGACTTTACGCTAGCCAGGCCCGTTACGCCGAAGCCGAACCGCTCTACCAGCGCGCCCTGGGAATCTGGGAAAAAGCGTTGAGCCCGACGCACTCGCAAGTGGCCCAATGTCTCAGCGACCTTGCGTTTCTCTACTACAACCAAGGCCGTTACGCCGAAGCCGAACGGCTCTACCAACGCGCGCTGAGGGTCTGGACAAAAACCTTGAGCCCGAAGCACTTGCAGGTGGCTAAATGTCTCAACAACTTTGCATTGCTCTACGATAGCCAGGACCGCTATGTCGAAGCCGAGCCACTCTACCTGCGCGCTCTGAGGATCTGGGAAAAAGTCTTAGCTCCAGAACACCCGGGCGCGGCCCAAAGCCTCAACGGTTTGGCATGGATTTACCAAAACCAGGGCCGCTACGCCGAAGCCGAGTCGCTCTACAAGCGCGCCCTGGCGATAATGGTAAAAGCTCTGGGACCAGAGCACCCGGATATCGCCTCCAGTCTCAACATCCTAGCGTTTCTCTACTACAACCAAGGCCGTTACGCCGAAGCCGAGCCGCTCTACCAGCGCGCCCTGGCGATAACGGGAAAGGCCCTGGGATCGCAGCACCAGGAAGCGCTCAATGCCCAAGAAAATTATGCAAACTTACTGCGGAAAATGGGCCGAAAAGCCGACTCACAAAGGCTGCACTGAGAATTTCTATACACGTTTTTTTTACGGCTGCGGCCAGCTACGAGGGTCGGGCATCTGCCATTAGCGGCCGCTCAAGAGTCGGCCATAATCAGGTTTCTTCCTATACCCAACCGGTATCGGGTCTTCATTAACCAAGGCTTCGGCCGGCCCACCCCGTCCTTGAAATGTCCCTGAGTAGGCCTAACTCTCACATGCCTCGATCAACAGTTATATGGTAGAAATTACTGAGCGAATAACCCGTTTATCCCCCGTACCCTGTAGTACCGCTTTTCCTATACTTATTGCATTTACAATTCGACTCTATGCACTTGTCTTTTCCGTAATAACTACTACTTACTCTGGGTGCCTTGCAGGTTGCATATTCATCGCCTTTGCATTGCACTGAGCAGCCTTTGCAGTCACCAACATCCGCAACAACGCACTGTTTTACAGTCCTTTTATGTTGATCAGTAACTGCATTTTGAGCACATCCAGTCATCAGAATAGACAGCGCAAAGGTAAAAATAATTTTCATCACAATCTCCCCCATTTATCCAGCCCGGAAATTATTGCTAAAGTAAAAAATAAAGATTAAGACGAAACAATTTTTAAGACTTATTCCTATAGCCACCGGGGCCTGCCTGGTTTAACTTGGTAACAGGCTTCGGCCAGGGCTGCCCTGTTCTTCCAGCGATGCAGGGCAGCCCACCAATCATTACCAGCTAATGCCCTTGAGTTGCTCTTCATCTGCAACCGATATATCGCGAAGCAACTGTTGCTTGCGCCCAAACTTGATTTGATAATCAGCACCAATTGCTGCAGCTACCTGTCGGCCAGTAGGACAGCACCGTTAATCGCTAAAGCTGGGGCCATTCCACTATTCCAGGTAGTACCGTTAGAGCAACCAGCTCCTCTATAATTTCCCTGAAGTTAGTGCGGATATTCTCAGCCAATTTACCACATGCATCTACCGCACAGCAGCCTAACCCATTGAACTAGCTAGGGAACCTAAGAACAAGTCCCATGCGCCTTAGCATGCCCCTTCGGGTACTGGCTTTCAGAGAGATCGGAGGTCAAGACAACGCACCCAGAGGGCATG
>JBALVQ010000041.1:0-50909 GCA_036960915.1 Amphritea sp. | reverse complement strand
CTGGCTCGGGTGGTTCTGGCTCGGGTGGTTCTGGCTCGGGTGGTTCTGGCTCGGGAGGCTCTGGCTCGGGAGGTTCTGGCTCGGGAGGCTCTGGCTCGGGAGGCTCTGGCTCGGGAGGCTCTGGCTCGGGAGGTTCTGGCTCGGGAGGCTCTGGTTCAGGAGGCTCTGGTTCAGGAGGCTCTGGAAGCGATGTCGCTGACACTGCCACAACGACTGAGACAGAGGATTCGTCAGAAAACAGTAATTCTTCCGACAATGAAAGTGATCCCGAAAATGCATCAGCAACAGGCATGCTACTGGCAGCAAATGATACTGGCACCTCTGGTCAGCAGGTTGCTACATTTGAAGAAGAAGAAAAAGAAGAAGACGATAAGAAAACTGAAACTTCAGCTGCTAGTATGGAGGCAGTGTGGTACTGGCTTATTCCTATCTTACTTATGATCTATATGATCGGCAGATTAATTTATCGTATGAGTCGTAAGAGCGAAGCGCCTTCTCCTTCACAACAGGAGAAAGTTCTTTCATAAGAAAAGGCCCCTCTTTAAATATCCCCTGAAACTACATTTCCAGGGGTATACATCAGTCAAAGGTTGTCCATAGAGGTTTTGATGCAATCTTAATTGCAGGTGGAGGCATTGTTGTCAGATTGCAGACGATACTGTTTATCTTTTTAAAGGGGAGAGGCTTGTATAGCAGATACCCCTGAAAATAGTCGCAACCATTGCTTGTGAGAAAATGGAGTTCTTCCTCTTTTTCAACCCCTTCCGCCACCACTTTCATCTTCATATGCTTCGACATTGCAATAATGGTGGTAACAATCGCCGCATCATTTGGATCCGTCGTGATATCCCTGACAAAAGACTGGTCAATTTTGAGTGTATCCAGCGGCAATTGCTTCAAATACTGCAGGGATGAATAACCGGTACCAAAATCATCCAGAGAAAAGCGTATGCCAAGCTCTGCCAGCCGATTCATTTTGGCAATAGTGCCTTCAATATCAGACAGCAGCACCCCCTCGGTCAGTTCAAAGACAAGACTCTCAGGCGTTACGCCAGTAGTTAATAAAATAGCTTCTACTTTTTCTACAAAGTCCTGCTGCTGAAATTCCCGCGGACTGATATTGACAGCCACCGGGAAAAATTTGCCCTGTTTCTCCCAGAGCACAACGTGCTCGCAGGCAGTCTTTAAAACCCATTGGCCCAGCATGCAAATCAGATCAGTCATCTCTGCAATCGGAATAAATGTAGCGGGATTCAGCCAGACATGGTCTTTATCTTGCCAACGCACCAGGGCTTCAGCACTGACAACGTCTCCCTTGTAATTACATTGAGGCTGGTAATAAAGTTGCAACTGATCGTTACTGATGGCTGTTCGCAGCCTCTCTTCTATCTGCTGACGATGATCTGCATTATCCTGCATGTATGGCAGGAAAAACTGAGCCTGATTCCGCCCTTCATCCTTTGCCCGATACATCGCCAGGTCAGCCTGCACAATCAACTTCTCAAAATCAGAGTGATGAGCATCAAACAGGACAATCCCGATACTGGGTGTAACATGCAGTTCACTTTCATTGATCTTTATGGGAGCTGAGATCGCATCACGAATTTTATCAGCAACGCTTAATGCATTATTACCGGCCTTCGCTTCTTCACGCCCCAGTTCCGGTAATAAAATAACAAACTCATCGCCACCAAATCTTGCCGGCGTATCGGCTTCGCGAAGAACCTGACTGATTCTGGCTGAGACCGTCTTAAGCAGCTCATCCCCAACCGCATGACCCAAGGAGTCATTAATCGTTTTGAAGTGATCCAGATCCAGGTAAAGTAATGCGCCTTTTTGATGACTGCGCTTGGAGCGAACAATTTCCTGCTCCGTCTTATGTATTAACAGACGACGGTTGGCTAACCCGGTCAGAGCATCGTAAAAGACATGCCGCTCAATCTCCTGACGCTGCTGTTCTAACTCCCGCGCATTGTGATCAATTTGTTCAATCATTTCATTGAAGCCCGTAATAATGGCGCCAATTTCATCGTCATCACCCTTGCGAATTCTGATACCGAAGTGTTGCTTCAAGGTGATCGCCTGCATCGCCTCAAGTATCCGCTCTATAGGCCCGGATATACGCCGCTGCAATTTGAAAGCAATACTATAAACCGCCAGCATCGACAACAGATAAATGATAACGACCACGATGAGATAGACCATCAAAAACTTTTCTACTGAAGCCAGGCTGTATTGAAAATACGCCTGCCCAATCAGCTTGTCATCAACTCTTATCGGTTGAGTATATTCAAAAAAACGACCATTAAACTGGTGATTATCAAACAAGGTAGAGCGTAGCTGATAGGAAGGTTCAGGTGCTAAGGCTTGCGTCGAACCCGTTTCTGTATTTGCTTTATAGCGGGCAAATAAGGAACCATCCGCGCGGTATATATATGCGGCAGCAAGATTCTCTTCGGTGCGCAGCGCTTGTAAAATCTCATTGCCAGCGATTGGGTCGTCAAACTGTAAAGATGTGCGGATATTTATAGAAAGAAAGGTTGATAGGGTATTCACCCTCTCAATAAAATGATGCCTGGTACTGACTATTTCAAGCACAATGAACAGCAAGGCGGCAACAAAAAGCACGCCTCCAGTGGTCAACATCAGCATTGAACGTAATTTACCAGCGACAGTTGACTGCATTTTTTTTCTCATGAGAACACCCATGAGAAATGAAATATCGTCAGATAACCGATAGAAGCCGATGGATGTAGCATCATGCGGAATTCCCTTGCTTCAGTATAAAAACCAAGCGACATCTGACCAATCTGAATATTAGTCCTACGGGTCCTTTAAAGAACTCCAACATAATTCAGGACAATCTTTTCAGCAACGAACAAGCTTGCCTCAACTACCCAAAATGAGACACAAACCACATTCTCCATTGGGAGCGTTTAACACATACAATAACCGTTGGTACTAATTAATTAGTGCGGATACAAGATCCCCCCATTTTCGTCGTGCCTATTTACCGCTATAATCCCCGCCGACAAGAATTACTAATAGCTGTTGATACAATCAAAACCCGATACTGATTGCTTGTTGATCTATATCTATAACAACAGCTGTCCAATTATTAAAATTTAGCGATGATGAGGTCGTGACTGTGAGTAATATTGCTGCCAAAGCTATTTCTGCCCTGTTCGCAATTGCACTGGGTTTCCTGGCTACCACCACTATGGCCAGTACCGATAACGATGCAATTGCTGAGCGTATCAAGCCTGTGGGTTCTGTTTGTGTACAAGGTGAAGAGTGTGAAGGCGCTAGCGCTGCAGCACCGGCTGCCGCTTCAGGCGCGCGTGCTGCGTCTGACCTGTACAATACTAAATGTGCAGCCTGTCACGCTTCTGGCGTACTGGACGCACCAAAGTTCGGTACCAGCGATTGGGCTGATCGTAGTGCTAAAGGCCTGGATACCCTGGTGAACAATGCAATCAACGGTTTCAATGCAATGCCACCACGCGGTACTTGTGCTGACTGCTCTGACGATGAGATCAAAGCAACTGTTGAGTACATGGTTGATAGCGCCAAGTAAAATTGTTACGTCCATAAGCCGCTTAATGCGGCTTTTTTTAGTCTTTTAAAAACCGCTCAGAGACCATCCAATAGACTGCGCAAACCGCTGAGGGTCGCCTGGCCGCGTGCTTTATTGGCAACTTCGCAGACCTCACCACGCCCCTCATACACCAGATCTTCCTGGGGGATTTCATCCAGAAAACGGCTCGGCACACAATCCACTTTTTCACCAAACTGCTTACGTTGACGCGCCAGCGTTAAACATAACGTCTGCTTGGCCCGGGTGATACCTACATACGCCAGGCGCCGCTCTTCCTCGATATCCCCGTTCTCAATGCTGTTGCGATGCGGCAGGATTTCTTCTTCCATGCCAATAAGATAGACATGCGGAAATTCCAATCCCTTGGATGCATGTAAAGTCATCAGCTGAACCCGGTCAGAATCATCCTCCTCTTCCTGACGCTCCATAATATCCATCAGGATCAGGCGAGCAATTGCTTCGCGAATACCTGCATCCGGATCATCCTCCTGCAAACGCTCCAGCGTGTTACTCAAGGAGTCCAGCAAAATCCAGACATTCTGCATACGCCGTTCCGCCACAGTCTCACTGGAGCTGTTTTGTGCGATCCAACCTGCAAAATCGATATCCTCCACCATTTGCTGCATTCCTGCTATCGGGTCGCCCCGCTCACACTGCTCCAGAATTCCCTCCAGCCAGTGATTAAAACGGCGTAACCGCTCTACTGCCGCTTGCGGCAATACCTGCTCCAGGCCGATCTCCCCACAGGCAGAAAATAAGCTGACATTACGGGATGAAGCATATTCACCCAATTTCAGCAGGGTTGTCGGTCCTATCTCACGGCGAGGCAGATTGATAATCCGCAGAAAAGCATTGTCGTCAGCGGAGTTCACCAGCACCTTCATATACGACATGATGTCTTTTATCTCGGCGCGCCCAAAGAATGAAGTTCCCCCGCTGAGCTTATAAGGCACCTGATAACTCTGCAGTTTCAATTCCAGGATGCGGGCCTGGTGGTTGCCTCGATACAGAATTGCAAAATCCTTGAACTGATAACGTTTGCGTAGATGCAGATCCAGAATTTCGGTGGCGATACGTTCAGATTCAGCATCTTCATTACGGTTGTAGATCACCCGAATAGGATCACCAAACCCCATATCACACCACAGCTTCTTATCAAACACATGGGGGTTATTATCAATAACCGTATTGGCCGCTTTCAGAATACGGCCGGTCGAACGGTAATTCTGCTCCAGCTTAACAACTTTAAGGCTTGGAAAATCCTCTTGCAGCTGCACCAGATTCTCCGGTCGGGCACCTCGCCAGGAATAGATCGATTGATCATCATCACCAACCACTGTGAGCGCACCGCGCATCCCCACCAGCATCTTAACCAGCAGATACTGACTCACATTGGTATCCTGATATTCATCTACCAGCAGGTAGCGGATTTTATTCTGCCAACGCTCCAGCACTTCCGGATGCTGGGAAAACAACCGTACCGGTAAGAGAATCAGATCATCAAAATCCACCGCATTATAAGCCCGCAAGCTTTGGTTATATGACTCATAGGCCCGCGCTGCCAGTATATCAGAAGGCCCTTGAGCGCTGGCCAGGGCCTGATCTGAATCGATCATATCGTTCTTCCAGTTAGAGATTGTACTCTGTACAAAATCCAGCTGATCGGCATCCTCATCGTTATGCAGCAACAAGCTTTTCAATAACGATTTACTGTCTTGATCATCAAACAGCGAAAAACCTTTCTTAAAACCAACAACACGGTGCTCTTTACGAATAATATTCAAACCGAGGTTATGAAAAGTCGAGACCGTCAAGCCACGTGTTGCAGAACCCTGCACCAGACTGGAAACCCGCTCCTTCATCTCGCGCGCCGCCTTGTTAGTAAACGTCAGCGCTGCAATATTGCGCGCCTTAATACCGCACTTCTCGATCAGATAAGCCATCTTGCGGGTAATTACACTGGTCTTTCCAGAGCCAGCCCCGGCTAATACCAGCAGCGGACCACTGATGTAATCAACCGCTTCTTGCTGTTTTGGATTTAACTTTGCCATAGAAATAAAAATCTTCCGAATAACCTAAAGTTATTCTCACCTGATGCCGATAACATAGTGTTAGCACGTAAAAAACGCCATCATATTGATTTATAATGGATTTGTTATTCTTGAAACATATGTTTGAATTGTTTTTTTAGCGTGCTACTCTTGTGATTAATTTAGTAGGCGGCAATTATCTCATGGAACGGGTTGCCATAGCAGTAGGTAGACGCCTAATAATAAACACAGGACGTTTCGAGCAGTGATGAAGTCTTATGTTTTCCGACGTACCGCAACAGCAGTCATCGGTTCAATGCCTGGTCATTGATAGCTGTGAGTTTAATAATCAAGCTCTGATAGAGCGACTGCAAAAACACCAACGCTATACACTGCAATGCTGCCCGTTCGACCTGGCTACTGAGCTAATTGAACAACATCAACTTGATATTATTTTTCTGCATACCTGCCATACAGACACCAATACGTTCTCAGAGCTGCATTATCTTCGCCAGCAACACCCTCTGATTCCGGTAATAATATTCGACCACAAGCTGAGCTCTAACCGGGCAGATGAGTTTCTATATTGGCGCGCAACGGACTATCTGGCCCTTGAGGACCTGAACGATGCGATTCTCGAACGTATAGTCCGCTATGCCTTGGCAGTCAACCGCTATCAGACTGAAATCGAACGCCTCAGCCGGTCTGATCTGCTGACAGGGATGACAAACCGTCAGCACTTTCTCCATGAATTATCGAAGAAACTTAAAAAAATCACTCAACGCCATAACGCTACTGAAGAATGCCATTCCCTGGCTCTACTGTGTATCGACCTGGACGGTTACCGACGTTTTAACAACCTGAATGGTCATAATGCTGGCGACCAGCTGATTAAAGAGTTAGGTAAACGGCTAAAAAAAACGGCCCCGGGGCTCATCTCCCGGTTGGGCAATGATGAGTTTGTAATGTTGCTGGAATGTCCTCCCGGAGAGGATATCAATAACGCTGCCACCCTGTTGTGCTATCAGCTCTTGCATACACTTACCGAGCCTTATCGCTATAAAGAGCTGGAAATCATTCTGCCCTGCAGCATCGGTGTTGCATTGGCACCGGAACACAGTTGCGAGACCGATACGCTAGTCCACCATGCCACCCAGGCTCGCCTTAAAGCCAAACAGCAAAGCAGTTGCAGCTATGCATTCTTTGATCAGCGCCACCCGACAAACAAAGAGAGCCAGCTGTCCATCGAGCCGGAACTCATGAATGCTATCCGCAGGTGTGAATTTCAGCTTTATTATCAGCCCCGAGTGGACATATCCACTGGAAAAATCCTCGGTGCTGAAGCGCTTATTCGCTGGAATCATCCCGAGAAAGGGCTGATTCAACCCAATGATTTTATCCCGACAGCAGAGCGTACCGGTCTGATAGTGCCGATGGGCTATTGGGTGATTCAACAAGCGGGAATCGATATGCAAACACTTAAAGATGCCCAGCTGGCCGTCAAGCATATCAGTGTCAATTTATCGTTCCGCCAATTCCAGGATAGTTACCTGTGTCGAACCATCCAGCGGATTATCGAAAAAGACAATATCGACACCTCGATTCTTGAGCTGGAGTTGACGGAATCGGCCCTGTTCAATAACGAGCTTCATGTTCTCCAGGGGATTGAAGAATTACACAAGCTGGGGATTAATTTCGCTCTGGATGATTTCGGCACCGGCTATTCATCTTTCTCCCTGCTACAGAAACTGCCAATCAGTAGCCTGAAAATTGATAGATCCTTTATCCTGGATATTACCGAAAACAGTGATAACCAGGAGATCGTCAAAGCGCTGATCAACCTGGCCTACAGCTTGAAGAAGGAGATTATTGCGGAAGGCGTCGAAACGCCTGCCCAACAGAAGTATCTTGCGGACCTGGGCTGTAAGCAGGTGCAAGGTTATCTGTACAGCCCTCCGGTACCCTTTAGCGATTTTATGGCGCTGCTCGAAGCGGATAATCAGGTCAGGAACGGGATCTGCGAAAGCCTATAGCCTCTAGCAAGGAGTCTCGCTGGATAGCCAATTGGCCGTTAAGATCGGCAATAGTTCGTGCCACTTTCAGTACCCGGTGAACCGCCCGGGCGGACAGATTCATGCGCTGCATCGCAGTTATTAGCAATGCCTGATCGTCCTGCTGCAAACAGCAATACTTTTCAATATCCGTAACGCCCATCACACTGTTTTCATAACCCTGACGATGCAACTGCACCTCTCGGGCGGCAGCAACCCGCTTGCGTACCGCCGCTGAATTTTCGGTTTCACAATTCTTGGCCATCAGTTGATCCGCCGGTAAACCAGGCACCCAGGCCTGCATATCAATCCGATCCAGCAACGGTCCGGATATCTTGGATTGATAACGGTTTACCTGATCCGGTGTACAGCGACATCGCCCGCCACTATCGCCAGCAAATCCACAGGGGCAGGGATTCATAGCTGCCACCAACTGGAAACGCGCCGGAAAGCATATCTGCTGCGCGACACGGGAAATATGGATATGCCCTGACTCCATTGGTTCGCGCAAGACTTCCAGCACCTGGCGGCTATACTCGGGTAACTCATCCAGAAATAGCACCCCGTGATGTGCCAGTGAGACTTCTCCGGGTCTTGGCCGGCTTCCCCCACCGACCAACGCGACTGCCGATGCGGTGTGGTGAGGTGCTCTGAAAGGCCTCACAGCCGCATAAACATCCGTACTCGCCATTCCCGCAACGGAGTAAATTGCAGCGACTTCGAGTAACTGTGCCGAACTCAGCTGCGGGAGAATCCCCGGCAAGCGGTCCGCCAACATGCTTTTGCCACTGCCCGGAGGCCCGCTAAAAAGCAGATTATGGCTACCGGCTGCGGCAATCTCCAGGGCCCGTTTAGCCTGATGCTGCCCCTTCACTTCCTGCAAATCAGGATAATGCGGCGGCGCTACGGGTATCTCTGTCGGGGAATTATGTGTAATGAGTTGCGCACCACTGATGTGTCCACATACCTGCAGTAAAGATTTCGCGCTGAATATTGTCAGATCATCCACCAGCGATGCTTCAGCTACATTATCCGCCATTAACCAAAGGCAATTCTGTGCCCGCTGACACTCTAAAGCCGCCGGCAACACGCCGCTGACCGGGCGCAGCTCACCGGAAAGCGCGAGCTCGGCAAGAAACTCATAACCATCCAGCTGGTCTTTTTTCAGCTGGCCGGTGGCCGCCAGAATACCGATAGCGATCGCCAAATCATACCGCCCCCCCTCCTTAGGCAGGTCGGCAGGCGCCAAATTGACAGTAATCCGCCGGGCAGGAAACTCAAAACCAGAGTTGAGTAACGCACTGCGCACCCGTTCACGACTTTCTTTAACTGCAGTTTCTGGTAAGCCGACAATGGCGAAGGAAGGCAGTCCACCCGAGAGGTGAACTTCTACGGTGACCGCAGGGGCATCAATCCCTACCTGCGCCCGGGTACGTACAATTGCAAGTGACATAACATCCATCCATGGATAAAAATTATTTTTTAACCCTATTCCGATTATTGGCGGAATGAGTAAACTCTACGCGACAAACGATGGACTGCTCTCGTTATGCTTCCGTATCCAGTCTCTCTATCAGCTGGTCCATGGTCAAATCCCGGCCAACATATTTGCCGCTCATTCTATAGCAACCTTGCTGATGTAATCTCGCCATTTGACCCGTAGTTCTGACCCCTTCGGCCAGTATTTCTAATTGCAAAGACTCCGCCATATCCAGCAAGGTGTAAACCAGAGCCGCACGGCGATCATCCTGCATCTGGCCTTCAACCAGATCAGCATTAAACAGCAACATGTCGGGCGACAGGTTGCGCAACTCTGCCAGCGACAGATTGGCACTCTCCAGGCCGCCGATCAGCAAACGTACGCCTTGAGCTTTCAGCTGTTCGACCTCATCTGGAAAATACATGGCCTGAGCGGCAGACAGCGACACTAATAAACACTGGGGCGCTATATCATGGCGCAGCATGTTCCTCAGCAATGAAGAGATATAGCCAAACGAAAACAACTCTTCATCCTGCAAACAAAGATGGATCGATTCAAACTTCTCGAAGCCAGCCCACACCGGTATAAAACGTCTGAGCTTGTCAGCAATCTGGTAATGATATTCCTGCAGCAGCTCCGCCACGGCCAGATGCGCTACAAATGCATCACTGTGCAACAATCCCAGTTCCGGATGCTGCCAGCTGGGGACGACTTCGGCACCAACCAGATTATGATTTTTCAATGAATAAACCGGGTTGAAACGTAGTTCCCAGCCGTCATTATCAAGCGTCTCCCGAAGTACCTCAGGCCTGATCAACTGGCTCCCCGGACCGGCCTGCATATCGGGCTGATACACTCTAAATGTATTGCCGCCAGCATTTTTTGCCACTTGCATGGCCACCCGAGCTTCACCCAACAGCTGTTCAGGCATTGCATCATGCTCTGCAGAGATAACAATACCGACACTACCGCTAACGACAAGATCCTGATTGTTAATGAACGCTCCCAATGCCAATTGCTCCAGGATTCGCTCGGCAATATTCTCGACCAGCACACTATCGCTGGCTTCAGTCAACAAAATAGCAAACTGATTGTCACCCAGGTAGGCGACCAAATCATCTTCTCTAACCACGCCATCAAGTCGGCCGGCCACCTCTTTCAGTAGCTCCTCAGTTACCAAAGAGCCTAGTTTCTCAACAACGCCGTTATCTCGATCCAGATCCACCAGCAACACAGCCAAAGTGTTTGCCTGAAGATGAGTCTTACGCTGCTGTCTACCGAGATGGTATTGAAACATCCTCAGATCGGGTAAACCGGTCAAGGGATCATAACTGCTGTAATGATATTCCAGTCGATCAGAATCCAGCCTGCTGATATCAGAGAACTGGGCCACATAGCCTTCCTCTTCACCCAGGGCATCCCGACGGGCGGTCATGGTGAACCAGGCGGGATAATGCTGTCCATTCTTATGCTTATTCCACAACTCGCCTTCCCAGACGCCACGTTTATGCAGCTGCATCCACAGGTGATCAAACTGATCCGGATCGATATCGCCATTAGTAACGATACCAGGCCCTTCACCATAGACTTCATCGAAACGATAGCCCGTCACCAGGGTAAAGCCCCGGTTAACCTTAATAATGCGGTTCTCTTTATCCATCACCATAACGGCCTGCGGGGTATAATCAAACAGCCCATCCACAGGGTATTTTGCCGCCCGGCGAGAACTGAGTAATTCACTGTTCAGGACATTCAGCAAAAACAATTCAGCCTCTGAGTTCCAGCATATTTCAAGTTGCAGCCAAATGGATGCCTGATGCTGATCGGGCTGCCATTGCACACTCGCCACGCCATCCTGGCGTGCTTTTGCCAGTGAGTGCTGTAACTGAAACAGGGCTTCACTGCCATGCACCTTTTCCAGAGAAACACCTGTTATCTCTCCTTTCCAGCCAATCGTCTCCAGATAGGCGCGAGAGGCAAACTGATAGCTCATGTCTGGATAGACACAGGCAATCATCACATCGCTGGTCATGTCATTACCCCGTATTCAGTATGTAGAGAAACACTATGGCAGTTACTTAACCGGTTGATCAAGCGTGTCTTCAATGGCATCCAACTGTTGCTGCAACTGCTCAAGTTTAGATCGGGTTCGCGCCAGGACCGCTGCCTGCGCATCAAATTCATCACGGGTGACCAGATCCATGCGGTTAAATGCTCCCTGTAGTAATACCTGCAATTGCCCCTGCAGCTCACCTGCCACCGAAGCATCTTTTGCCGTTTCAATGAATTGACTGATCTGTGCACTCAACCCTTCCAGCAATTTATGATTAATCATTATTTATATACTCACTTAGAAAAACTGTGCACAAAGGCACTGCTGCACAAACTATAGCAATAAGCCGCTAGCCTGTTTACCCCGGTGATAAAAACAGTCCACACCTTCATGCGCACCAAAACAGTGCTTGCACAAAAATTGTGCACCAACCCATAACGAATTTCTTCACTAACTATCCGGCATAAACAACAAAAACAGGCACAATAAAACAACTAACTACTTGTTTTATATAAGTATTTATTTAGACGGCACAGTTGATGCTATTAACTCATCAAGCGTTTTTCGTTGTCTTGTGATCCGGACAACCAACAGAAACAGTTTTATTCGATGGAGATAACCTCTCATGAAACTTATTTCAGCCATTATCAAGCCGTTCAAACTGGACGATGTCCGTGAAGCCCTCTCTGAAATTGGCGTACAGGGTATCACCGTTACTGAAGTTAAAGGCTTTGGTCGCCAGAAAGGCCATACAGAATTATACCGTGGAGCTGAATATGTGGTGGATTTCCTACCCAAAGTCAAAGTAGATGCCGCGGTTGCAGACGAAATTGTCGACCAGGTCGTCGAAGCGATCAGCAAAACAGCCCAGACCGGCAAGATCGGTGACGGTAAGATTTTCGTCCTGCCACTGGAGGAAGCAATCCGAATCCGTACCGGTGAAACCGGCGATACCGCTCTATAACAAATTCTTTTTTTAATTTAGGCAACTCTAAGCAATAAGCTTCAGGGGGAAATGATGGAAAACCAAATTTTTGAATTACAGTATGCAATGGACACCTTTTATTTTCTGGTGTGCGGTGCATTAGTCATGTGGATGGCAGCTGGCTTTGCCATGCTGGAAGCGGGTCTGGTTCGCTCCAAGAACACGACCGAAATACTGACCAAGAACGTTGCCCTGTTTGCGATCTCCTGCATCATGTATCTGATCTGCGGTTATCAACTGATGTATGGCGGCGGACTCTTCCTGGCCGGTATCGAAGACGTCGATGTTACGCAGGTTCTGGCCGATTCGGCTGAAGCTGGCTTCGATGGCGATTCTGTCTACTCCGGTGCCTCAGACTTCTTCTTCCAGGTAGTCTTCGTTGCTACTGCAATGTCTATCGTTTCCGGTGCGGTTGCTGAGCGGATGAAGCTGTGGGCTTTCCTGGCATTTGCCGTAGTGATGACCGGTGTTATCTACCCGATGGAAGGCGCCTGGACCTGGAACGGTGAAGATGTATTCGGTATGTATAACCTGGGCGACCTGGGTTTCTCTGACTTTGCAGGTTCCGGTATCGTCCACATGGCTGGTGCCGCTGCAGCTCTGGCTGGCGTACTGCTACTGGGTGCACGTAAGGGTAAATACACCAAGAACGGTATCAACGCGATCCCGGGTGCTAACCTGCCAATGGCTACGCTGGGTACGTTTATCCTGTGGATGGGCTGGTTCGGTTTCAACGGTGGTTCGGTTCTCAAACTGGGTGATATCTCCAGCGCGCATTCGGTTGCAATGGTCTTCCTGAATACCAACGCTGCAGCTGCCGGTGGTGCGATAGCAGCCCTGATCACTGCTCGCCTGCTGTTTGGCAAAGCCGATCTGACTATGCTGCTCAACGGTGCACTGGCCGGTCTGGTAGCAATTACTGCTGAACCTTCTACCCCAACAGCGTTGCAGGCTACCCTGTTCGGAGCCATCGGTGGTGTACTGGTTGTCTTCTCTATCATCACCCTGGATAAGCTGCGTATCGATGATCCTGTCGGTGCTATCTCGGTACACGGTACGTGCGGCCTGCTCGGTCTGCTACTGGTACCCGTGACTAACGGTGATGTTAGCCTTAGTGGCCAGCTGATCGGTGCCCTGACTATCTTCGGTTGGGTATTCGTTAGCAGCCTGGTGGTCTGGAGCATTCTGAAAGCGGTCATGGGTATCCGTGTTAGCGAAGAAGAAGAATACGAAGGTGTTGATCTGGCTGAATGCGGTATGGAAGCCTATCCGGAATTCACCAACGGTAAGTAAACAGCCTCATAATTAGAGGTGATGGGGAGCTTCGGCTCCCTTTTTGACGTTTTATTAAACAGTTGAATCTGGGTATACTTAGTCCCAGTTTTTAGTATTGAACTCCAACCGTCTGGGGCTACTTCGTTAGCCAAACAGACCCAAGCGAGGATATAAATGATGAAACTGGTAAGCGCGGTAATCAAACCGTTCAAGCTGGACGATGTCCGTGAAGCGCTGTCCGAAATCGGCATTCAGGGCGTTACCGTCACCGAAGTTAAAGGCTTTGGTCGTCAAAAAGGCCACACTGAGCTGTACCGGGGCGCAGAATATGTTGTCGACTTCCTGCCAAAAGTGAAGATCGAAGCGGCAATCTCTGACGACATGGTTGATCGGGTTATCGAAGCGATCAGCACAACGGCTAATACCGGTAAAATCGGTGACGGCAAGATCTTCGTTACACCACTGGAACAAGCTATCCGCATCCGTACCGGCGAAACCGGCACCGACGCGTTGTAACATCCAGTTAGATAAAAAAGCACCTTCATGGTGCTTTTTTTATGTCCATGGATGGACTATATGCTGCAAAGAGCCATGGATGGAGGTGCAGCGATGCCTGCAGTTCACCTTAGCACTAGCCCTCCACAGGTAAGCGTAGCGAAATAACACTGGCCAGGCATAGAAACAGGGTGCTTATCCACAAGCATGCAACGAATCCCCATTGCTGATACACCAGCCCGGATAAAATAGTACCCACCAGCCGCCCTACGGCATTGGACATATAGTAGAACCCCACATCCAGCGACACCCCCTCTGCCCGTGCATAGCGTAGAATCAGATAAGAATGCAGGGAGGAGTTAATGGCAAATACCGCACCGAACAACAGCAACCCGCACACCAGCAACTGGCTACTAAAGCTGCTGCCAGTCAGCCAGCAGAAAAACGCCAGTCCTGCCGGAATCAAGGTCAGCAGTCCCACCCAGAGGGCAGCACTTCTTCCCCCGGGCACCTGCTTACTGCGGATACCGGTAATAGACGGTGCGGCCGCCTGAACCAGGCCATAGCCAATCACCCACAGCGCCAGGAAACTACCAACCTCCGTATGCCCCCAGCCCAGAACCAGCTGTAGATATAGCGGTAACGCCACTACAAACCAGATATCCCGGGCACCAAAGAGAAACAGCCGGGCAGCGGACAGAATATTAACCGGTGCACTTTTGGAAAAAACCTCGCGGAACTTGGGCTTACCTTTCATCTGCCCCAGCTCGGTCCGCAACAACAGCAAAGTCACCATCAGCAGAAGCAGCAATCCCCCCGCCATCAACAACAAACCGTTACGGAATCCCAATACGCTGAGCAGCAAAGCGCCAACAAAAAAGCCCACTCCCTTGAGGGTGTTTTTTGAACCTGTCAATAGCGCTACCCAGCGGTATAATGCACTACTGTCAGAATTCGATACCAGCAGCTTGATCGAACTCTTGGCACTCATCTTATTCAGATCTTTGGCGATTCCCGACAAGGCCTGGGCCAGCATCACATACAGCACTGTCAGATACTGATCCGGCACCGTCAGCATCAACAGGGCGGCAATCTGTAGCAATAACCCCAGATGCATGATGCGGTTAAGGCCGATACGAGCCCCCAGCCAGCCTCCGACAAGGTTTGTGACGACCCCGAAGAATTCGTACAGAACAAACAACATAGCGATAGCAAACGGTGAGTAGCCCAGGCTGTTGAAGTGCAATACGACCAACATCCGCAAGGCGCCATCGGTGATGGTGAATCCCCAATAGCTGGCGGTCACCAGCAGATATTGCTCAACGGTATTCAGTGGCCGATTAAACAGTCCAGAAATCACAACGAAGCAGCTACCTTGCGGGTCAACTCCATCATCCGATGAACATAGCCGATCTCATTGTCATACCACACCAACAGTTTAACCTGACGCTTATCGATCACCATGGTCGAAGGCGCATCAACAATGCCTGATCGCTGGTCATCCACATAGTCCACCGATACCAACGGCCTTTCTTCATAGCCAAGGACACCGGCAAGATAGCTCTCTGACGCCTCTTTCAGCAGTTGATTGACCTCTTCTACAGAGGTATCTCGTGCAACCTCAAAAACACAATCCGTAAGGGAGCTGTTGGTGAGTGGCACCCGCACCGCAATACCATTCAACTTACCCTGCAGCTCAGGAAAGATCATAGTGATCGCCGAAGCCGAGCCGGTACTGGTTGGAATCAATGACATGCTACTGGCCCGAGCGCGGCGCAGATCCTTATGGGGGGCATCCAGCACATTTTGGGTGTTAGTAATGTCATGGATGGTAGTCATCGAGCCATGTACAATGCCTATTTTTTCATGAATCACCTTCACCACCGGCGCCAGACAGTTGGTGGTACAGGAGGCAGCGGTAACGATATGATCCTTTATCGGATCATACTGAGCATCATTGACACCCATGACGATATTCAGCGGTCCGTCTTTTACCGGTGCTGAGACGACAACTTTCTTCACGCCCTGTGCGAAATACGGCTGCAACAACGCTGTGGTACGGTGTGCACCTGTACATTCCACCACAATATCCACCTGCAGCTCAGCTAACGGCAGAGCCGTTATATCCCGGCTCTGGCAATAATTCACGCGGCGATCACCGATAAGCAAAGCAGCACTTTTAGCGCGAGCTTCATGCTCCCAGCGACCATGCTGGGAATCGAAATTCACCAGGTGAGCGGCAGTTTCCGCGTCAGCCTGGGCATCGTTTACCAGCACCAGCTCAAACTCGGGCCAATCCCAGCAGGCACGCATTGCCAGGCGCCCCATACGACCAAAACCGTTAATTGCTATACGAACAGGCATAGCAGTCTCCTTGTTGATAGAATTGCCAGCGAGCCCGGTCAATGAAGTAATGACACAGACACCCTGTGAATAAGTTTCTCACCCAGTAACGCCAATTGCATTTACCACACGCTATAGAAAATATAGCTGACAGGCCCAACACCTCAGGTAAATATTTACCTGTGCAGCAACAACGCTAGCCCGGGCAACATAAAGCAGCTAACAGCAGTTGGCGGCTTGCAGCACATCCAGATCCGCTTGTAGCTGTTTATCCTGCTTTGCCAGCCGATCCAGGTACTCGCAAATCCACTGTACCTGCCAATCGCTCTTGTTCAATCGATAGTGCATCCAGACACCTTCGCGACGAGCAGACACCAATCCACTATTGCGCAGATAGGCAAGGTGTCGTGATGCCAGGCTCTGTGAGATCTCCAATGTCGTCATAAGATCGCACACACAGATTTCTTCATTATGATTCAGCAGATTCAGCATTCGAATGCGGACCGGCTCGCAGAGCGCTTTGAAGAGTTGGGCACTTTGTTGCATAGGCTCTCCTTAAAAAGAGTCATGAAATAATGCACTCACATTAGACATATCTAAATTAATACATCCGCTTAGGCGGATATTATGATAATCAAAAAAAAATGACAAATTAATTTTTTATGACTACCAAGCCCTCGGCAATATTTACAAGTTTATCAATAGCCGGTATGGATCTCTCTTCTGAGCTATGCTGTTCGTCAAAAAATCACCTCTATCCAGTTTAGCGTCTAAACTGATCAGTAAATCCATTAGGAAAGACACTGAATGATGAAACCGATGGTGAGTCGATGCTCGCCCTAAAAGTAGGTAACTAACTTAAGGAGGGAAGCCGATGCAGGTTTATCAAGGGGAGCGGACACAACAATGGCTAGCCTGGATTCGTCCGTATGGGAATTCCGTAAGTCGGTCACTCGAGGACGAATGATGAATCGACTGACAATAGAACAAATACTGGCAGCGATGTGGCAAGATTATCTGCTGCTCAACCCCGATGCTATGGGCATTTATCAGTTGCTTTCAAGCCAGAATACACAACTGACTAATGACCATATAGCCCTGCGTACCTTTAATCTTCCACGTGTAGATATTAGCCATCTGGCTCGCCCTTTTATCAACGCCGGCTATCGTATCGCCGGTCACTACGAGTTCCCCTTCAAGCACCTCAATGCCCAGCACTTCGAACACCCCAACGCACAATTCCCAAAAATATTTATCAGCCAATTGCTCGTCGAACAATTACCCGAATCGCAGCAGGAAGCTATCCACCAGCTCGTCAGCCAGATTCCCGAACAGGTGATTATGAGTGATACGTTCTGTTATTCCGGCCGTCACTGGCCGATCAGTTACGATGCTTATCAACAATTGGCCACTGTCAGCGATCATGCTGCCTGGATATATGCCATGGGCTACAGGCCCAACCATTTTACCTTGTTGGTCAATACCCTCGAGTCACATGAATCCCTTGAGCAGGTCAATGATTTTCTGCTGGCTCAGGGATTTAAACTCAATAGCGCTGGCGGACTCATCAAAGGCAGTCCCGATGAGTTGCTGGAACAATCGTCAACCCCCGTAAACGCAGTAGAGATTAGCTTTACCGACCAGACCGTTAAGGTACCGGGGTGTTATTACGAATTCGCCCAGCGCTACAAGACTCCAGAGGGCGCGCTGTATCAGGGATTTATTGCTGAATCCGCCGGAGAGGTTTTTTGACAGCACTGATCGTACGCCATAGCGATCGGTGATTACGGAGGCTCAATGATGAACTATCCGATAAATATTATTCGCCCCATTGCTACTGATGATCTGGAATTGCTCTATCAAATAGCCATCGATAGCGGTCCAGGTTTTACCTCACTACCGACCAACAGAGCGCTGCTGAAAAAAAAGATTACCGCTACCCAGAAAGCACTTAGCCATGAAATCTCGCACCCCAGGGGAGAGAGTTACCTGTTCGTAATGGAAGAGGGTATTAGCGGTAATGTGATCGGAGTGTGCGGAATTGAAGCGGCCGTCGGCCTGCGCGAGCCATTTTATCACTACCGTATTGGTACCATGGTCCACGCCTCCCGTGAACTGGGAGTACACAACACGTTTCAAACATTGTATCTGTGCAACGATTACACCGGTAGTTCCGAGGTCTGTACCCTCTACCTGCTACCTGAATTCCGCCACAGTAATAATGGCGGGTTACTATCGAAAAGTCGCTTTATGTTTATGGCTCAGTTCCCAGAGCGCTTTACCAATAAGGTCATTGCGGAGATGCGAGGGGTCAGCAATGCCGAAGGCCGATCACCTTTCTGGGACGGATTGGGCAAGCATTTTTTCTCGATGGAATTCTCCGAAGCCGATTACCTTACCGGTACCGGCAACAAGGTGTTTATCGCTGAACTCATGCCTAAGCATTCTATCTATATTCACCTGTTACCGGAATCAGCCCAGCAGGTTATCGGAGAAGTCCATCAGAATACAGCTCCCGCCAAGCGGATGCTGGAGAATGAAGGGTTTCGTTATGAGAACTATGTGGATATCTTTGATGCAGGACCAACCATTGCCTGTCAGTTGAAAGATATCCGGGCGATCCATGAAAGCCGCTACACCAAAGTACACATTGGTCCGGCCCAGGAGCATAGCGTTCCCTATCTGGTCAGCAATACCAAACTTAAAGACTTCCGCTGCGCCATGGTACCGTTTGGTCCATCAGAGGGTCAGATTACCCTGCCGGCCGAAGTTGCTCACCTTCTGCAGGTAGATCAGGGTGAAGATGTCCGAGTCGTCGAGCTGAAAAGCAGTCCACTAAAAATCACCAAAAACGGTCCAGCAAAAGCCTAGCCGGAGGTCATTATGGATCCTGTCGCATCACTCTTCATCAACGGTAACTGGGTACAGGGCGATAGCCAGCCTTTCGACTCGATCAACCCGGCAACCAATCAGCGCCTCTGGCATGGCTATTCTGCCTCAACGGCCCAGGTCGATGATGCTATCCAGGCGGCGCAACACGCGTCGGAGCACTGGGTGGATATGACGTTTGAACAACGCGCTCAAATCGTGCGTCGTTTCACTGACTTGCTCGGTGAGTATGCGGAGTTGATCGCCGATACTATCGGCCAGGAAACCGGCAAACCGCTCTGGGAAAGTAAGACGGAAGTCAGTGCCATGCAGGCCAAGACTGATATTTCGATCAAAGCCTGCCTCGAACGTACCGGTCAGATCAACCAACATACGCCGACCGGCGGTGCCGTGCTGCGCCATAAGCCCCATGGCGTCGTGGCAGTATTTGGTCCTTACAACTTCCCGGCCCACCTTCCTAACGGACATATTGTACCCGCTTTACTCGCCGGTAATACTGTGGTGTTCAAGCCCAGCGAACAGACCCCCAGAATAGGTGAATTAATTGTGCATCTCTGGCAAAAAGCAGAACTGCCCGATGGCGTGCTCAACCTGCTGCAGGGCGATGCTGATACAGGTAAGACACTGGCCAACCATCCGCATATTGACGGCCTGTTTTTCACCGGCAGCGCCCAGACCGGCCAGCTGCTACACCAGCAACTGGGTGGCCATCCGGAGAAGATTCTGGCATTGGAGATGGGGGGGAATAATCCCCTGTTGATAACCCCGGTTAACAATCTCAATGCAGCAATTTACGACACCCTGTTTTCGGCCTTTATCAGTTCCGGACAACGCTGCACCTGTGCTCGCCGGCTATTGGTACCCGAAGGTGAATGGGGCGATCAATACCTCCAAAAACTGGTTGAGGCTGGTAGAAAAATCATCGTCGATCACTATAACGCAACACCGCAGCCATTTATGGGATCGCTGATCAGTGGCGCTGCAGCACAACAGATACTGGCTGCAGAACAGGCGTTATTGAAAATGGGTGGCAGGATATTGCTGGGAATCAATCAAGCCAATCCCAAAAATGCCATTCTGACGCCAGGAATCATCGATGTCACTGCCATTAAAGCGTTACCCGATCAGGAATATTTTGGTCCCCTGCTTCAGGTCATCCGCTACTCAGACTTCGATGCAGCAATCAGCCTTGCCAATCAAACATCCTACGGATTATCTGCAGGTATATTTACCGACAATCCTACCCAATATAAGCAGTTTTACCGCCGTATCCGCGCCGGTATTATCAACTGGAACCGACCATTAACAGGAGCCAGTAGCAGTTTGCCTTTTGGCGGTTGTGGAAAAAGTGGCAACCATCGCCCCAGCGCCTATTACGCAGCTGATTACTGCGCCTATCCAGTTGCATCCATGGAAGCAGAAGCCCTGCAGCTACCGGAAACTCTCAGCCCTGGGATAACGCTTTAAAAAAGCATTCATCGTTGAACTCCGGGGAGCACCGTCGTAGTTAATTATGCTACCGGACCAACTGTTTTCTGATCCCTGTATAATTTCATTGAAGCTCGTCAGATCCGTAATGGTGCGGTTCATACTTCTACCCAATAGCCAAAGCACTGCGTGGGCCACGCTGAACGCTTCGCGGGCCATGCAAACCTGCACCCTACATGAATTTACGCATCATACCGTAGAGTGTGGGGAGCGAAGCGAACCGCACCAATCGATTTATGCTCCTCACTGAATTGCGCTGCAGATCGACACCGCATGAATTGTGCGATTCATGCCTATTGGCCCCCAAAAAAGGTTCCACGCTATCTGACGAAGAACCATAAAAATTGCACCCGGTGGTGGAAATACACTCCACAATTCCCCTAACTGCACCTAATTGACGATAAAAGTACTGTTTAGCGCCACATTCCCCCTTATACTGGGCTAACGTACATTTATTCGATAACTGAATATAGCGCGGCCAGACACATACTTATGTCCTTTAAAGCTGATAAGAAAGTCTACATTGCCATTCTTTTTTACATCATTTGGGTGGTGGTCTACCTTACCTATGATTTCCAGCGTGAAAAGAAAGAAACCTACCAGCGGTTAGACAACCAACTTGAAATCAGCGCGTTATCGTTACCACAGATTCTTCCCCCGAGCTTTCATCGCCAGGATATGCAAGCAAGCGATATCACCCCCGCAGCAGACCGCAACAATATCTTGCAGTTAACCGACTACACCAAAACTTCAGAGGCATTCTTCCTCTACAGCATGATCCTGCGAGACAACAAGGTAATATTCACCAGTTCCAGCGCTACAGATGAAAAGCTGCAATCGGGGGAAGGGCTGGTTCGCTATTTCGATCACTATGCAGAGGCTCCTGCAATCCTCCATCAAGCATTCGCAGATAAGCAAAAGCGGTTTCTGGAGCTTACCAATCGATGGGGAACTTTTCGCAGTATTTTTATACCCATTCAGACAACTGATGGTTCGATTTTCATCGCCGCAGCCGATATCAAGATCAGTCACATCGAAGCAATACTGGCATCCTATCTACCCAGGAAAATCGCCGTAGCCGGGATTTTCTTACTGTTTCTTATTCCCTTTGTTCTAGCGTTCTCCTATGCGCAACGCCGCTGGGCCAGCCAACTGGAAAATCGGGTAGTAGAGCGCACCGAAAAATTGCATGAGAGCGAGCAAAAACTCAATTCAATTCTAGAGTATTCACCGGTCGGTATATTTCATTACGATACAAACGGCGTTCTGGTCACAATCAATAAACGTTTTACAGAGATTGCCGGCGCCGACCAGTCCACTTTGATAGGCTTCAATATGCTGGAGAAGCTGGTTGATAAAAAGCTTCTCCGTGCAGTGCACGATTCACTTAACGGCCAGGTGGGTCATTTTGAAGGCCCTTATGTCTCGGTCAGCGGCGAGCGTTCTATATACCTGATCGCTGAGTTTGTGCCGATGTTGGATAACCGGGGAGAGCTGACAGGGGGAGTAGCCGTCTTCGATGATGCGACGGAACGGGAAAATGCTACCAACAATCTGAAAAAATTGTCCCTGGCGGTGGAGCAAAGCCCCAACCTGATCGTAATCACCGATGTGAACGGCGTTATCGAGTATATAAATCCCCGCTTTACCGATATTACCGGTTACAGCGCTGTCGAAGTGATTGGCCAGACGCCCAGCATCATAAGTTCCAGCGAAACCCCTCCCGAGGTCTACGAAGACTTGTGGAAAACCCTGTTGGCCGGGCAAGAATGGCGCGGGGTGTTTCATAACCGCAAGAAGAGTGGCGAGTTGTACTGGGCAAAGGAAATTATTTCGCCAATCACCAATAGCCAGGGTGAAATCACCCACTTCATCGCACAGCAGGAAGACATTACCGAAGTACGGCGCATTTCAGATGAAATCAGCTACCAGAGCAGCCATGACGCCCTTACCGGGTTACTCAACCGACGGGAATTTGAAAAGCGCCTGGCCCGGGTGGTCCGTGATGCTCAGCAACAGCATTCCCATCATGCGCTTTGCTTCATCGATATCGATCAATTTAAAGTCGTCAACGATACCTGCGGACACCTGGCTGGAGATGAACTACTGCGTCAGGTGAGTAATATATTGCGGGATGAGTTACGCAGTCGGGACACCTTAGCTCGTCCCGGTGGCGATGAATTTCTATTGCTTATGGAACACTGTAGCCTGGCTCAGGCAGAAAAAACCGTCCAGCAAATGCTGGAGTCCCTGAAATCGTTCCGTTTCCAGTGGCAAGATCGTAGTTTTTCAGTCGAATTGAGTATCGGCCTGACCACTATCGACGCGCAAACCAAAGATGCAACCAGCGCGATCAAGGAAGTCGATACTGCCTGCTATACGGCGAAGGATGCCGGCCGCAACCGCATTCATATCTACCGCGAAGATGACGAGTTACAGGTTGCCCACAAAGGCTACATCCAATGGGCCAATGAGATTAGAGAAGCCCTGGATAGCAACCGCTTCCGGCTCTATGCACAGCCAATACGGGCGCTGCAAAAACAGCAAAAACCAGGCTTTGAGATCCTCATAAGGCTATTAACGCCGAGTAATAATCTAATAGCACCGGGCGCTTTTCTGCCGGCAGCAGAGCGCTATAACCTGGCAACCCAAATCGACCGTTGGGTCATCAACAATACGCTTAAGTGGATGATCAGGCATCAGGAGCAACTAGAGCATATTGATAGTCTCTCAATCAATCTGTCCGGTCAGTCCCTGGGAGATGAGGGATTATTAGGCTATATCATCCGCACATTGGAAAGCGCCTCAATCCCGATAAAATTGATTAAGTTTGAAATCACTGAAACCGCGGCCATTGCCAATATGCGGGATGCTCAGATTTTCATTAAATCCCTGCGCAACCTGGGCTGCCAGTTCGCGCTGGATGATTTTGGCAGCGGCCTGTCATCATTCGCCTATCTAAAAAACCTGCCGGTGGACTTTCTCAAGATCGACGGCATGTTTGTAAAGGATATTCTCAACGACCCGATCGACGAAGCGATGGTCCGCTCGATCAATGAGATCGGTCATATTATGCAGATGAAGACTATCGCCGAATTTGTCGAGAGCGAAGAGATCAGACAACGGCTTACCCTGTTGGGAGTAGACTACGGGCAAGGCTACGGGATTAGCAAGCCGGTGCCAATTGATGAAATTCTCAATCAGGAGCAATTTGCCAGCGCAGATCAGCCTGCACCTGACAACTGGCAAATATAATCACTAGCCCGGATATTTCGTGAATGGATTGGAATTTCTGGAAAATCTGGCTACGCAGTTGGCTTTAATGTACAGGATGTACGGTATGTCGCGAGCACATGGACGTGCAAAAGCGACTATCTTCCGCAAAGCCCTGGTCATTCCAAGGGCCAAGGAAGATCGAGACAAATGCAACGCCAGATTTTCAAGAAAACCGATCAGCCCCATTCCTTTACAAAGAGTTCCGTTACATAGTGTAACTTTCTAATATAAGCCACGTTTTCAGTCATCATCAGGCCTACAACGTTATTTCACGCGCCTTTATGAAATATTCGGGCTAGGAAGGCCTGGGCAGCACAATCACAACGCTCAGACCTTTTCCTGGAGTGCTGCTTGCGTTAATTGAGCCTCCCAGTAACTCAACCGCCCGTTTAGCGATGCTCAACCCCAGGCCGTAACCCTGATGTTCAGTGCTGACACGATAAAAAGGCTTAAATAATTGCTCTAATTGCTGCGCATCAACGCCTTTGCCATTATCACTGATGATGATCTGACAATGCTTTGGACCTGGCATCAGTTGAACGGTTATTTCAGTGCCTGCAACAGTATGCTTGAGCGCATTACCCAAAATATTTGAGACAGCTCTGGCCAACAGTTCGGCATTACCGCTAACCTGACAGCGGCACGCCGCCTGATCCCAGATAATCTTGTGCTCAGGCGCGCTGAAACGACAATCAGCCACCAGCGATTCAAGTAATTCACTTACCTCGAAAGGCAGACCACTCACATCCATTTTTTCCAGACGCGATAAACTCAGAATCTCATCGATCAAGCGATTAATTCGTTCACACTCCAGATTAATGCGCGCAATCACTTCGTGATCCTGTTCATCTATCCGCTGCTCCGCAAGTCCCGCGGCCATCTGCAGTCGAGCCAGCGGAGCCCTTAACTCATGCGATACATCCTGCAGCAATCGTTGGTTAGACTGCAGGGTCTGCTCGACGAAATCAGCCATGCGATTGAATTCCCGTGACAGCTCGCCAATCTCATCCCCCCTACGAGCCAGCCTATCGTCAGTTCGGGCTCCCAGATCGCCGTTATACAGGTCCTGAGTGTGCTGTCGCAGACGGTTAATAGGTCGAATAATAATCCAGGTCAGCAACAACGAAGCCATTGCCGATACGGCGATAATCAGTACCGCCTGCACGGAAAGCAGAAAGCGGAACAGATGCCCATACGGGCTGCGCCGTGGGTCAGCTTCAACCACAACCTTATAACGTTTGCCACTATCGGATTCCAATTCAAGATTGATCGGATTTTTGAAACCTCGTTGCTGCGCATCAGCCCGACTGAAAATAAGCTTGCCCGTTTCCTGATCAATAATAGTCAGCTTCGGCAATGGAAACATTCGCCGTCCTCTATGCTCATCATGGCCATGATCTTGCCCGTCATGCTCACGAGAGCGACGAAACGCTTGACTATCTTGCGGCCGAATAACACGCCCAAAACGCTCATAACGGTCCACAATCCGGTCCGCATGCCCCAGCGCACGAGCCGCCAGTACATCCCGGTATTTTTCTTTTTCGGCCAGCTGGCCCACCACAAATGCAGTCGCCGCCACGACAATAAAACTGGACAGCCAGATCGATAGGAAGATTTTCCAGAACAGGCTCTTATACCACTTAACTCTCATTGAGCCTGATCCTTTATAAACAGATAACCGGCACCCCTTACCGTTTTTATCAGCTCCTTACCGGGCAGCATTTTGGCCAGTTTCTGGCGCACCCGGCTGACATGCACATCGATTGCACGGTCGTAGGCGGTTAACTTGCGGTGCAGCACCTTCTCTGTTAATTCATCCTTGCTGATAACAGCACCCGGTCGAGACATCAGTTCCGTTAATACATTGAATTCAGCACTGGTGAGATCGAGTTCCTTATCAGCCACAAGCACCTCACGCCGACCGATATTCAATTCGATTCCCTGCTCAGAAATATGTAATGTTTCCGGCTCAGCAGAAGCGATTGCCGGTGCGACCCTGCGCAACACCGCGCGGATACGGGCCACCAGTTCACGAGGATTACAGGGTTTTCCCAGATAATCATCCGCGCCCATTTCCAGACCAATGATTCGATCGATATCCTCCCCCCGGCCGGTCAGCATAATAACCGGCGTCTGTACTCTGGGACGGATCTGCTGCAGTAACTCCAGACCACTCTGGCCCGGCATCATGATATCCAGCACCAGCAGATCAAATGCTGAAGCATCCTGCAGCATGGGCAATGCATCTTCCGCACTGTGGGCAAACAGCACATCAAAACCCTCCGCTATAAGATAGTCTCCCATCAACTGGCAAAGCTCTTTGTCATCATCTATCAACAGTAACTGATGCCGCTCGCTCATATAGCCACCTTTAACTACCTTCATATCACACCCACTTCTATGGGTGTCAGAATAAGCAACTGTGTGCCTGATTACACGCAGCACCGTCCACCTTTACTAAACTTTACACCGACTTAACCCAACTTAGCATTGTCTAGCCGCATACTGCACACATCAGATCAACAACGACACACATTCAATATTTACCAAGGAGTAACCCCATGCGTAAACAACTGATAATCGGATTAACCGCTGCAGTAATCGGTGCTGGTGCATTAGGCGTTAATGTTGCCCAGGCTGATCGGGAAGGAGATCATGAACGCTGTGGCAAAGAGCGTGGCGGCAAATATGGACACATGTTCTCCCGTCATGAAATGAAAGCAGAACATCGAATGGAAAAACTCACAGAGCAGCTGAACCTGAGTGAGGAGCAGCAGGACCAGGTAGAACAGCTGTTCGATCAGCAACGTGATCAGATGCGTACCAAGATGAAGGGATTCTTCGAGATGCGTAAAGATATGCACAACCTGAATGTTGCTGCCACCGACTATGACCAGCAAGTTGAAGCGATGATTACCCAGGCCCAAGACAAAGCGGCAACCATGATCCGCATGAGAGCAGAGCAAAAAAAGTCACTTTACGCGATACTAACCCCAGAGCAACAAGAGCAGTTCTTAAATTTACACAAATAGGCAGTCCCGCAGTTCCCCCACGGACAGTCTACATGTAATGCAAGTATGCAAATGAAGAGGGAAGTCCTGAATGTCTACTAACTGTAGTAATTCAGGCTCGGCAATCGGCGACTTCCCTCTTTACCTATTTTTAGGTCCGAATTGATTTATTCACCTCGCCGAAAAGCGATTTTACAGCTCTCTTATCCCCAATAAGAGGGCTGTTTTTTTTAAAAAGCCATTAATAATATTTGCCATGTTCATCCTGAAAAACATTCAGATAGCTTCTCTCATCACTTAGTTTATGCTGCACATCAGAAGCTCTCTGCTCTGAAGTCTCTATCTTCTCATCCAGCTCATCGATCCACTCGTAGAGTTCATAGCGCCGTACACTGGAGGTGTTTTCAGCGAGCAGCTCTGTTTTGCGGTCATTCTTCAGTTTTCGTAGCTCAAGCAGATGTTTTTTTAGCCGCTGCAAGCGCCCCTCTAAACGTTCAACCAACTGCTGCTGTTAATATAGCTCTTTCCCCGCACGGTAGCCCTGCATAAAGTTGGCCTTGCCTTGGCGGGTACAAACCGGGTTAAAGCTAGCGCCTTTACTACCCAGGCATAGCCGTTTTCTTCAGTACAATAATTAACCAGCCCCTGGCTACGCCCCTGCAGATATGCATCCATATCAGGAACAACAGCATACTCTGCACAAGCCTGACGATGCTCGCCCACCTGCTCTGGCAACCTTCCTGCGCTACCATCCTCATAACCGATCAGGTGCCAGTCGGCATTCAGACACTCCTCACGATCCAGAGTCGCACAGCCGGATAAAACACCCGCCATTACAACTAAACCAACACCACGTCACCAAGCCATTTGTTGCCCCTATGAACTGCATATTATTCAAAAATACCTGATTAGAGATGAATAAAAACCGAATACAGAGCAACAGCAAACCGCAAACCGCAAACCGCAACAAGTGTTAGGGATTCAGGGCATCGACTTTGGCGGCACAGATAAAGTCATTTTCTGACAGCCCACCGATAGCGTGGGTGCTAAAGCGGACCAGACAATGGTTATAGCCCACCTCCAGATCCGGGTGATGGCTTTCGTTATTGGCAATCCAGGCCAACGCATTTACAAAGGCGATAGTGCGGTAAAAACCTTTGAATTTAAAATCCTTATGTATCTCCTTGAATTCTTTATCCAGCTCCCATCCATCAGCCAGTTGAGCCAATAGCTCTACTGCCTGCTCCCAGCTAAGAGCAGACACGCCGCCCTCACAAGGCTTACATTGCCGGTCAGTCAGATTACTCTGTGACAGTGAATTTGCGGACATAACATCACTCCTGCTCTGCTGCTTCAATTACCTCTGCTAATACGCTCCGGGACGTTTATCGCTTTTCCAGGATAAAAATGCTTTCCCTGCAACGTCTTCGTGTAGCCATACGCGTATTACTCCATAGCAAACATTACTGCTAACCAGTATAGACTCACTCTTGTGCGGATTAATCGACACGCACAACTCAGCTATATACCTGATTCACCAGTAACGCGGCAAACTTGAAGAATAATCGTGTCAAGGTTGTTAAAATCCAAACAACCAAGACCAATTATTCCCAACCCGATAAATACTCAAAAGATCCTGTAATGAATCTGGACAAACTAGATCTAGCCATCCTCGCGCGGTTACAGCAAAACGCCCGCTTATCCAATAATGAACTGGCTGAGCAGGTTGGATTGTCACCCCCCCCCCCCCTGCTGGCGGCGGGTTAAGCGTCTGGAAGATCAAGGCGTGATCAAAGACGATGTTGCCCTGCTAAATCCCGAGTACACCGGCACTCCAATTATGGCTTACGCGCATATCTCCCTTAGTGACCATCGCCCGGAATCAATCGTCGACTTCGACCTGTTTATCCAACGCTCGCCACAGGTGCTCGAATGTTGTTGACTCAGTGGACAGCATGACTATCTACTCAAAATTGTCAGCCGCAGCATGGGGGAATATGAGCAGTTTATCAGTGGCGAGTTATTACATATTCCAGGCGTACAGTCAGTGAATACCAGTTTTGTACTGGATCAGAAGAAATACACAACGGCCTTGCCGCTGGAGGCCTGAATACCCCGGAAGCAGTTTACATTTGCCGCCTACTACTTATGTATCCTAATCGAGGGTATCCGAATCGCGGCTAACCGCCATCCAGCTCTTTAACCGGGAATTGCTTGGCAAAAGACTCTAATTCTTGCTCACCAGCATTGCGGGACTTAAACATCAGCATGCGGCCATCGTTGAGTTTGACGCTCAGTTCACCTTGTGACGACATCACTCCACGGTGCTTGCCTAACCGAATCCGCTTGCCACCTTGCATCATACTTGCCTGAGCCATGGCGGCAGCCATCGCGCCACTTCCGCCAGCCAGGGTGACATTGATTTTCAGACTTTCGCGGGAATAGCTGGTTTCTGTAATCGACATCCCCATACCCTTATTCTGGCTAATTTCCCCGCGCTTCCAGTCACCTATTTGCTTACTGAACAGCTCCATCTCCCGGGCTTGCAACGCCTGCTCCAGGCCTTCAACGCACCAACGCGCCTCCTCCAGAGCCTCCTTTTTCTGCCCCTGCTTAGCTAAATCGGCAGCTGACTGGCAATATTCCACGGTATTGTCATCAGCCTGCACGACTGAGCCGATGCCAAGCGCGACCATGAAACATACCCATGTAGTTTTCATCTGTGACACTCCCTCTCATTCAAGGCAGCGGTTAGCGGCCCTCTATGAACTTTAGGCTAGCAGAGGTTCGGCTGTTACGTGCATCACTCCCCAGATTGGTAAACCGTTTTGCCAGCGACGATTGTCTCCAGCACGTTTAACTGGCGAATATCCCGTGGATTCTCCAGCGGATTTCCCGACAGAATAACCAGATCAGCAAATTTACCGCGTTCGATCGAACCACGATTATGTTCCTGAAACACCTGCCATGCGGCATCGATCGTCATTGCTCGCAAAGCCTGGATTACCGAAATACGTTGTTCGGCACCGATCAGCTGACCACTGCTGGATTCACGATTAACCGTACTCCAGAGTAACTGCATGGGATCAATAGGAGTCACCGGCGCATCCGTGTGAACACTGAATTTTAGTCCGATATCGCGGGCCGATCCGGTAGGACTCATCACAGCCCCTCTGATTGGCCCCATAAACCTGGCCAGATGCTGATCACCCCAAAAATAGGTATGGCTGGGAAAAAAACTCGGCGTAATGCCCAGTTGCTGCATACGCTCCAGCTGATCGTTACGTGCCATCTGGGCATGCACCAGGATCAGCCGTGGATCATCAACCGGGAAGGCTTGCTGCGCCGCCTCGAAAGCCCTAAGGATAGTATCTATCCCCGCATCCCCATTACCGTGAATGGCCAGCTGAAAGCCGGCCTGATGATAAGCCATAACCGTACTATTGAGCTGTGACGGATCTATAGCCGCAAAGCCACGGTAATCGGGATCTTCAAGAGTGTTCTGATAGAAAGGTTCGCGCAGAAAAGCGGTACGCCCCTGAACACTGCCATCGGCAATTAGTTTTACCGGGCCAAGATAAAACCGCTCAGAATCAAAATCGGATCGATCCAATTCACCGTTTAACAGCTGCCTGCCAAAATCCTGATGCTTTGGAAATACCACCAGCCGAAATGGCAGCTGTCCAAATTGGCTGGCCCAGTAAAGCGCCCGGGTCAGTGATAACCCGACGCCGCCACTCTGTGCCGTTGTAATACCGTTGCTCGCGTACTCGTCAGTCGCATGCTGAAATACCCGGTAATAATCGATAACTGAGAAATCGCTAATCAGCGTATTGAGTGATAGTGCGGAATTCTCCTGCAACAAGCCATTAAAAATACCCGTACCAGCGTCCCTGCCGATGACACCGCCGGGGGGATTAGGGGTCTCTTCATCGATGCCGATCTTAGTCAGCGCTGCACTGTTGGCCACTCCCATATGGCCTGAGCTGTGCCACAGGTAAACAGGATGCTCGCTGGAAATCGCATCCAGTTCCTGGCGTGTCGGATGGCGTTGCTCGGCAAGCGATGAGTCATCATAGCCAAACCCCAGGATCCATTCTCCTGGGCTGGTTGTTTCAGAGCGCTGGTGAATTTTATCCAGCAGCTGATCAATCGTGCCTGTTTTGCCAATTGGAGGCGGACTCAGATCAGCAGAGATCGCATTCAATCCGGATACCGGAAAATGGCTATGGGCATCGATAAAACCCGGAATCAGGGTTTTGCCTTGCAGATCGGTGATCCGGCTATCAGCGTCAATCAACTGCCGAATTTCCTGGTTGCTGCCAACCGCTTCAATCACCCCGCCCCGAATGGATACTGCCTGGGCAATACTGTTTTGCGGATTCATCGTCAGCACAGTGCCATTAATGAATATTCGCTGCTGAGGCGCCACGGCAACTCCCATCAGAAACACCGTCAGCGCGATTAGAAGTCCTACAACAATCGGCACCGCCGCACGTTTACTCATGAATCCGCAGCACTCGACTGACGAGTTTTATGACGACGGTAGATCACCAGGCAAAGCAAGCTGGAGATCAACAACAACACTCCTCCGAGTACTATCTGGCCGGTGGAATCAATATTGAGGCCATTGCCTCCCAACACAAAAATAGCGGTTTGCGGTAAAAAGCCGAGAAACGAGGCGGCAAAAAATATCCGCGCTGACAGGCTGGTTGTCCCGGCGGCAAGATTAGTGGCCATATTGGTGCCCAACGGCAAAAAGCGGATAGTGAGAATTTTCAGAAACGCCTGATCTGCCGCAAAATCATCAATTTTAGCCACCGCTTCAGGGAAACGTCTGCGTACCCAGGGGCGGGCAATAAAGCGGGCAAACCAGAATGTCAGCAGCGCGCCAAGGCTGACACTGGTGATCGCCAGAAGCAATCCTTGCAACAAACCAAAGCTGTAGCCGGCAATCAGCGCTACCAGTTGACGTGGCAAACCAACCGAAGCGGTCAACGCCCCCAATGCGATAAAGATGGCGATACCGTTAAAGCCATTTTGACGAACCCAGCTGCCTAGAGCCTGCGCATCAACGTACTGCTCAAGATACTGTAACGGGGGAAACGCATAGGCAATCCAGGCTACTCCCAAGGTAACCAGCAGCACCAACGTCCATGCTATTTTGTTGTCGCGAATGTTAATAGTAGTGCCTTAGCTGTTTTAATATTTTCCGTATTCTGTGAGAAAGACAATCATCTGATTAGTTCAACCCGGATCACGTCAGACGGCCTATAAAATGTCAATTGCACGATAACACGTTACTCAACTGTTCCCACACCAGATAAAAGCCAAGCTTGACGAATTTAGAACCAACAGCGACGCGAAAACAGTACCCGCAACAAAAATTCTTGAGGTAGAATTACCCCTCCCGCAACCATTGATCCAAGAGTGCTGCCCTATGTCCAACCTGTTTACTCGCCTGTTAAACGAACGTGCCTACTTGCTGGCTGACGGCGCATTGGGCACCAACCTGTTTTCGATGGGCCTGCAGACCGGAGATGCGCCCGAGCTATGGAATATCGATCATCCCGAGCGTATCGCGGATCTCGCGCAGCAGTTTATCGATGCCGGTTCGGACATTCTGCTGACCAATAGCTTTGGCGGCACCCGTTTTCGACTCAAGCTGCACAAATCAGAAGAGCGTGTTCACGAGCTGAACTATGCGGCGGCACAAATTATCCGCAAACTGGCCGATGCCAGCGAACGGGACATTGTCGTGGCAGGCTCTATGGGGCCTACAGGCGAAATATTTGAACCGACCGGCACCTTAACCTATGACGAGGCCTTTGCCGCCTTTAAAGAGCAGGCCGACGCCTTAAAAGACGGCGGCGTAGATGTACTCTGGATAGAGACAATTTCCGCCACCGAGGAAGCAAAAGTCGCTTACGATGCTGCCGTAAGCACTGGCTTGCCGGTGGTTTACACCATGAGCATTGATACTAACGGCCGTACCATGATGGGCGTTACGCCGGCCGATCTGATACAGCTTGGCAGCCAGTTCGAGCAGCCCCCGGGAGCCTGCGGAACCAACTGCGGTGTAGGCGCAGCGGAAGTGGTTGCCGCCATCATGAATATGAAAATAGCCGCGGATCAGAACCAGCTTGAGCCGGTGCTGGTAGCCAAAGCCAACTGCGGCATTCCCGAATATATCGATGGCAAGATTGTCTACAGCGGTACACCCGAATTAATGGCCCAATATGCCCGCATGGTTGTCGATGCAGGCGCACGCATCATCGGTGGCTGCTGCGGCACCACCCCCACCCATATAGCGGCCATGCGTAAAGCCCTGGATGGTTACCAGGCGGGAGAAAAGCCAAGCCTTGAAACGCTGGTGCAGGTATTAGGCGAAGTCAGCAGCGGTGCGAAGGCACAGCTCGGGGGCGACCTGAGCGTCGCAGGCGGCTCGTTCAGTGGCGGCGGGGAGCGCCGTTCACGCCGTGGTTCAAGAAGAAAATCCTGACCCGCTTATTCAGCGTTTTTTACAACCAGGAACTTAATACTAAAAAGAGCTTCTTAGCCCGTAGCGCTCAGCACCGCTCGGGCTTAGAAACAACGGCACTGATAGATCAATAATTAACCCTTCTAACACACGGCTTCAGCTAAGCCCTCCTGTCAGCAGATCTAGGAGTCTGTCGGACTTAACACTAATCTACTGCGGAAAAGTCGAATTTGGTCATATTTTCCGATCTTTGGCGTTAAATAGCTGGCTATTCGCCACAAAAGATCGAAAAATCTGCCTCAAATCGCCTTCCCCTCGCTACGATCGGCCAAGCCCGACAGGCTCCTAGCTTTAACTTCCAGTCCCCATACTGGGTAATCTACCTTTGTAAAACAACTACTACATTCAGAGAGAGCTTTCTGCACTGATCTTCCAGCTATCAGCAACTGGAGTAAAAACCAGACTCTTGTAAGCACTACCCTGGAATGTATTCGATTTATAGTCCTGCTGAAATACTGCACGAACACGCTCATTAGGCAGCATAATCATTGATATATCAGATATTCCTACCTGAATGAATGCCGGTGCGCTAAGACGTTTTTTAAGACTCAACACCCATTGCTTATGAGTAACAGCCTTACCGGAACGATACTGGTCGATATAGAAATTGATATATTGATTTACATCCTGTCCTGACCAGGCATCGGCCCAGCGGAAGATGAGATTAGTCATCTGTTTTGCAGTCGCAGGATCCAGGGGAGACAACTCCGGACGGCTTACAGCGGCATCAGGAGAAGCGGATTCAGTCTCAATCTCGGCTTCATAGGCTTGCTTAGTGGCCTGGTCAACCGCAGCAACTACCTCAAGTGGTACTGTGGGAGAAGATGCAAAGGGTTGCTGCGAAGCTGCTTTGGCTGCAGTCATGACGGGATGACCTGCGGATAACGTGGTTTCAGCCTGAAGATAAACCGGAGCAACAGGTGTCGCTATATATGTCTGATCAAGAATGGTCAGGTTTGATCTTACCAGGGTGTTTTTTTCATTCGAATCCAGGGCACGGTTATAAACCTGGTTCGCCAGGCTGGCATAAACTGTTTTCAGATTTAGCCGTAACTGGGCATAACTGGGGTGAGTGTTAAATCCCTGTAGCAGTAAATCTATCGCTTTATTGTTGTCCCCACGTCTAGCGTAAATCGCTGCCAGATTGTTATAGGGCTCGGGGGCATCAGGATATAACTCAATCAGTTTGTTGAATATATCCTCGGCGGCTTGCAGCTTATTCTGGTCCATCAGGGCAATGCCGTAGGTAAGCCAACCATTAAGGTCTTTAGGGTTGTCCGTCAGGTAGCTGTTAATCAGATCGAAAGCTTGTGGATGGTCGCCTTTATCCTGTAATGTTCGCGCCTTAAGCAATACACCGGCCAGCAGTTTCGAGTTAAACTCGATTCTTTGTTGTAGCTTGCGGTCCGTGTTGTTTCGGGTTGGTCGGCTGCTCAGTCTTTTACCGTTGTTAATCTGTTCCTCGTCTTCCAGCCAGCGCAGCAACTCCGATAGTTTGGTATCGACATTCTCTTGACTATTGCTATTACTGGCTCCGGTTTTAGTACAGTCATAATCATTCTCTGCGCCTGCACTCATACAGTATGTGCTAGTGCCTTCGGCTGCTTGAATAGAGCTTGTACAGAACAAAGCCATTGCAATAAACAGAGGGATCTGCCGTCCAATATTGCCTACAGAGGCTTTAATACACCATATACCCCCAACAACCAGGGGTAGTAGAAAAATCAGATTCATTACTACTTCCTTCCTTGTTAATTTGTTTCACTATCTTAATTGCCTATAACACTACGTCTTTTTTTGTATCTGATTACTGGAGGAGCAGGCTTACAATTTTTTTTCTTGTTATAGATTTCTTTACGATCAACCGTAATTTCAGGCGGCGCCTCAATACCGATTATTGTTTCTCCATTAGGATCAGAGCCTAAGTATTTTACAATTACATCATTACCAATTATTAGACTTTCACCAACCCTACGATCCAGGTACAACTATAGTGATTTCCTTTTCTTATTTAATTTCAACGGTAATTTCTGGCGGGGTGGGCCCATTCGTCCTTTGAGTGTCCAGCCGCAACCCGATTATCTATAAGCAGGTTTAACTCTATCGCCAACGTTAGCTGTCAGAATGGGGAGCAATAAAAACACCGGAATCAATGTTAAGGGGGCAAGTAGTGGAATCCAATACAAAAAAACCAAGAAAGTGATCAGGCAAATTGCTGCACCAGCCTTGGCAAATACCTTATCTTCTTTGGTTACAATTTCCAGACTCAAAACTTCAGAACTATCCACCCAGGCCCCCCCCCCAGGTAAGCGTCAGCGCCCTTGCTCGTTTTTGTTTCCAGTTGCTGAGAAGTCGCAACCAGGATTTCATGTGTCCAGCCTTTGGCTGGCGCAGGAATTGTTTCAATGTGCTGACCTTCCAAATCTATAATTCTTAGAACCGCAAAGCGTAGCGGCTCTAAAACTACTGATTCGCCAGGCTTATCGTCCGTGATAAAGCTGATCATCATTCCTTCCTTGTGAGTTTGATGCACAAAATACTATATCTTGTAGCCGTCGTAACCGCCAGCCATAAGGGATAAATGGGGGCTGATGGGAATAAGAATAAGCAACAATAAGCGGAAGGATTGATGAGTGAGGTATTTTGCGCAGGCATAAAAAAGGGCTCTAAAACATCCTGTCTTTGAGCCCTTCGCCAGCATCCCTGCCGATAGCCACACTTTCCATGAGTGACTGTGGTTAAGAGGGCACCACTGGAATAACAACGCTATCATCCAGCTACATCTCTCTGTCTATGCAGGTAAAGCCCTTCATTCCATGAAAACTCTGTTACTTCCCTGTAACCCTGCAACTTCAGACAACGACTTCATCCTGAAGCTTGTTATGTCCCTCTATTCCTAATCCACGTAAGCCATTATACATGTCTCAAAATAGAGACAAATAGGAAAAATTCCTATTTTGAATTTATTTGCCCTGTTAAAGAAGCGGAGTTTCATGGATTAATTTTTAATCCAGAAATCAAAAAATTTTATGATAGGAAGAAAAGCAAAAGCAACGGAATGATCGCCATTAGGGCCGTCGCGCACAAATTGGCCAAGGCTTGTTACCATGTTCTTAAAACTCAGCAACCCTTTGATATGAGTCTTGCGTTTCGATAAGTTCAGGAAGCGGCAAGCCATAAGTTGGGGTTGGAAGCAGAACCGGAGATTGTTTGGGGAAATCCGATTGCCTGGGAAATTCACTGTCCAGTTATCTTTGAATTTCTAGAGCCAGATGGCTGACTGGTGCGAACATGTTTCGACACCGTGCGATAAAAGAACGAAGCGAGTCAGGTCAGCAGGCGGAAAATAGTATAGAAAGCGCCCACTGAAAAAACGTAGGCGAGGATTTTCTATTGTCCACTTGACACGGCTAATTAATGGGTGACCCCGTTACTCGCACAAAGCGGCTTCCGAGTGGATCCGAGGTCATTTCCGATTGTTCGTCAGTCGCGCTTGATGGCGTAGCGGCCGCTACCCAAGAGGGCGATTGCAACAGCGCCGAACAGAAAGCAACCCTGTAGCTCCAGCGCCCAGCCGCCGTTCTTGGTCAGCGTGAACAGTTCCTCTGTGTGCACCAGGCCGATGGCGAACAGCATGTTGCCGACGACCACCAGCGCCGCGATGCGGCAGTATGCACCGCCGATAAGCAGTAGCGGCGCGACAACCTCGCCGACAAAGACGCCGTAGGCGATAAAGCCGGGCAGGCCGTTGTTGGCCAGTTGGCCGGCGATAAAGTCGAGGGAGCCGGAGCTACCGATCTTGGCGACGCCATGGAGCAGTATTAGAATGCCCACAGTCAGGCGCATGATCAGCTTGCCCAGATCGTCGTTTTTCAGTAAGTGCATCAAGATAATGGCTCCTTCCTTTTCTTCGATTCCATTTAATGGTTCTTTTGACCGCCCCGGCTGAGAGAAACACCGACGCTACTGCGTAAAAGTGTAGGCGATACAATACATAATGGTAGCCATCTATTCTGGGAGGCTGGCCATGTATTGCCAATAAAGCGACCTGAGGTTTGCCCGATGTTCGACTGAAACCGAAAGTTGAAACATGGATAGGTAATATTTCAGCGTCCGCTTTGGAGCGCTTTTATCGATAATACTTGAGAAATAACTGCCTCTAGCTAATTCAGCAAGGCCCCTTGATCAAAATGTCATTTCAATCTGGATGATCCACACAGGCATGTCAAAGTAACGCCCGAAAAGCATTACCCATTATGGAGAGTGAATAAATAACAGCACTCAGAAATAGGAAGGTTAACTGATTGAAATAACTGAAATTTAACAAGAAATCTGCGGAAGGCATAAAGCAGTGGTCATAAATAGCCAAGCATGAATCGATA
The DNA here is from genome assembly GCA_036960915.1 of Amphritea sp. Taxonomy (GTDB): domain Bacteria; phylum Pseudomonadota; class Gammaproteobacteria; order Pseudomonadales; family Balneatricaceae; genus Amphritea. The sequence goes on along the minus strand of JBALVQ010000041.1, from coordinate 13,012 downwards.
CTGAAAACCTTTTCGAGTACTCATAAAGCTCGTGAGTATAGACAGCGACATCCTCGTCACAGGCAAAGGCAAAGGCAATGAGCCATAGCAGCACGAAAAACACTGAAACGTATCTGAAGATGACCGGGGAAGAAGATCGGAGATTGTTTGCAGCAGCGCGGGAGAATTGATTGAGAGATTGAGTAAGCATAAAAAAGGGCTCTTAGACATCCTGTCATTGAGCCCTTCACCAGCTTCCTTGCTAATACAGCTTCCTTGCCGATAGCCACACTGTCCATGCGTGGCGGTGGTTAGAGTGTACAGCTGGAATAACTGCGCTAACATCCAGGTACTTCGATCGATCTATGCAGGTAAAGCACTTCGTTCCATGAAGTCTTTTTATATCCCTTTAGTTCTGCAACTTCAGATCACGGCTGTCATCCTGACAGTCTTTTATATCCCTATATCTCTAAGTCCACGAAAGCAATTATACACATCTCAAAATGGGTACATATAGGAAAAATTCCTATTTTTACATATTTAACGTGCAACAGAGTCGATAGTTTGCTTTCGCGCGGTAGGAACAACATGAGATATGAGACAGGCAAATAATAACCGAATTCGACTACAAACTCAGTCTATAACCTCATCGAGATCCCTAATGTTAATTAACTAACAATGATCAGACAATCAGCCTGCAAACACAGTTTTCAGACAAGCTAAAACCTGAGGAATACGACCTCAAGGTTGCTTATAGCGGATGAAAGGTAAATTTACTGCAGCAGGCTTTTTAAACGGCTAGCTCCCGCTATAAATCGCAGGTGATGCGCTTTGGTGTAATGCTCAATACAGGCGGTATCCCCCAGCACCGTTGCCATGTGAATGGCCTTTAGGCCCCATAACTTCCAGCCAGGAACCGGGATTGATACCTAAACGCTGCAAAATGGGTGGCGTGGATTGCACAATAAAGCCCCGTTTATCAACCTGAAATGTAAATGGGGTCACTCATTAATCTGTTCATTTTACTCTGACCCCATTTATCGTTTTCATTTATCGCGGCTGATTAATGGGTGGCCCAAATATCTCGTAAAAACCCCACTGATTACCGGTGCCTCCAGCGGCACTGGTAAGGCCTCGGCCAAACTGTTCCATGACCAGAGATGGAACGTGAACGCCACCACGCGAAGCCCGGAACAGGTCGGCAAGCCTGAGAGAAGGACATTCGACCTTGCCGTTAACTATTCGCGTGTCGATTTATCGAGGACCGGCTGGCCTGATCCGCACCAGCCGGTCGAGGCCGGACTCCGGCAGCCAGACCTCACCCGCACGCCCTAGGATCTGACGCACGCTGGCGCCGGGCCCGCTGCCCGGATAGGCCTCGAAGGTCTCGCTGCTTGGGTCGAAACTCAGCACCGCATTGGCGCCAAAATCGCTGACCCAGACGATATCCCGCTCATCGACATAGACGGCGTAGGCACGTGGATTTTCGCCGGGCAGCTGCCAGCCCGCCCAACCACCGTCCACCGGGCTGTAGCGGCTCAGGTAACCGCTGTTCCATTCGCTGACCCAGATATTACCCCGACTATCCGACCAGACCCGGCGTGCCCCCTGATCAGGCCGCGGCGGCTCGATCACATCGGCGTTGCCGCTGGCCCGGTCGATCCGGGCGATATGGTTGCCGGCCAGCGAGGCGTAGAAGATTTTGCCATCCTGTGTGGCGGCAATACCGTAGGGACCCCGTCCGCGCGGGGCGTCGTAGACCTGCATTTGACCACTTTGAGGATCGAGCCGGCCGTATATGCCGGCCTGCCCGGTAAACCAGAGGATGCCATCGGCATCGAAGGCGGCGGTATTCAGGTTAGTCCGGCCCCGATGCGCCGGCAGCGGAAACAGCCGCAACGTGTCATCCGCCGGATCGACACGCACAATGGCATTCTGCCCGCTGTCGGTAATCCAGGCCGCGCCATCCGGCCCCAGTATCACGCCATGGGGCGCCGATCCCTCACCCAACATCACTTCCCGCACCGCCCCGCTATCCGGGTCCAGAATGCCCAGCACCCCGCGCCTCTGGCCGGTATACCAGACTTTGCCGTCCGGCGCGGGTACCACATCGTGAGGCCGCGATCCGGCCGGCACCTCGTACACACGTACATCGGCGGCGGCCATCGTGACCAGCATCAGCAGTAACCAGACAGCACTCAGACGTAACATCGCGATCACCCCGCTGATAGTTTGCCTACAGAATAGTCCCGATGAGGATAATCCAGTCAGCACCGTCGACAGAATGCGACGGCGTTATCGAATCAACATCGGCGGGATCTCCGATATTCGCGTCCTCGAGTCGAAGCCAGACCGGACAGCGAAAGGTGGACTCCGCGCACTCATCGGCGAGCATGATGCAGCTGTTACCGATGCTGATTTCGGCATGCCCCCCCTCCGGGGTATTCATCCGAAAGCGCGTGGTCGCACCGAAGGCTGGCTGGTAAAATTCGATGGCTTCGGCCGCCCCTGGATACTCAAGCAGAGCGTGACGCTATAGTAACCATCCAGTATCGGTTTAACGCTCATCGCTCGCCTCCTCTTCGTAAATAGGGTCGAACACTCCAACAGCTTAGCGGGTCTTCGGCCAGCCGATGAACCTAGTTCGCATCCGACACGATATGCTGTGTATATAAGGGGGTATCCCCATATATACACAGCATAGGACCTCTTGCGTCTCAACGCTAAATCAGCGTGGCTGCGAGTGTCCGCAGCGGCCCCGCAATGTTCGCTTTATGTGATCGAAGACTAGGCGATAGGGCTCTACCGAAAAGTCCGCAATGGGTCAGGAAGGGCCGCCCTGCCGCGATGCCGTTGAGCCTCCTATCTATGACTGCAATGTGCTCATGAGCGACCATTGGCCCCAAGGCTGGTAGGCCATCATGAGGTCGCACAGCCAAAACCAGACAATTCACCCACCAGAATAAACAAAATGTATTCTAGAAATATTGTATTGCGCTCCCCATGCTGAGAGCACGGCTGTACACACATGGAAGGACATAAATGATGAGGAAACCAATAACCGCTATTCTGTTTGCGCTTGTTCTGGGTATACCGGGAGTCGCTAGCTAAAGATAAGCCATCACATGCACCAATCTTGAACAAACCAGACTATAAGGTGTGTTATTAAGGTGCAAAACTACTGTCAGCTCCTCCTTATTCATCTACAGATGATCTGAAGAATAATGCTCAAGTTATTAATTCTAATCGGCTTATTCAAACTAGCGCAGATAGTGCCTTACCTATTGCATCAAGTATTTCAATCATGACTTTATATGGGTCTGTAATATGGCCCCACCATCATTTTTTACTTTAAGGGATCTATAGATATGTTTAACAATATTCCAGCTGTTGATTTTTCTGCCTTTGCCGCTCCGATTCAGAAAATTATTGATCTGAACACCGCAGTTATCACCAAGACATTTGAGGCGCAGCAAGCCGCAGCTAAGGACCTGCTGAGCCTGTCCCAGGCCCGCACCAAAGCTGCTCTGGAAATCAAAGACGTCGATGATTTTACCGCATTCGTTACTGAGCAGTCTGAAATTGCCAAATCCAGCTTTCAAGAACTGACTGAGAGCACCCAGGTTGCTACTGAAGACGCAAAAGCATACTTCGCAGAAGTTCAGGCTATCCTGACCGAGAGCCAGGAAGTAGTAGCTAAGGCTGCTCCAAAGCCAATTGCCAAAAAAGCAGCTTAATCTAAGCTTGTTTGTTCTAAAAAGCCTCCATCAGAAATAATGGGGGCTTTTTTGTGTCGTCTAGAGCCACTTGATGATACCTGAATCTGCAAATCCTCAACGTCGTCTTTTGAACCTGCGAGTTGGTGGGTGAATCCATATATTAGCAATTCATAAAGGTCCGGTTTGTGTTGTGGTGCAGACATTCTCTGAGAAAACTTGAAGAACCAATGCGATTTTAGAGTGACCGAAAAAGAAAAAAGGCCACTGATTCAGTTCAGCAGCCCTTAATTTTGATCCTACTATTCACAAACAACACGCAGGGTTAATGGCTCGACCCATTGACGACTTGCAGACTAAATTTATATATAACGCTTAACTGACACGCTCAAATATCAGGTCCCAGACACCGTGTCCCAGACGCTCGCCGCGTTTCTGGAATTTGGTGTTCGGGCGCCATTCCGGCTGTGGCGAGTACTGCCCTTCACCGGCAATATTCGCGTAGCCCTCAGCGGCGGACATCACTTCCATCATGTGCTCGGCATAGTTTTCCCAGTCGGTCGCCATATGAAACTGGCCGCCAACCTTTAACTTCTGACGAATAGTTTCGGCAAACGCCAACTGCACGATGCGGCGCTTGTTGTGCTTCTTTTTGTGCCATGGGTCAGGGAAGAACAGCTGTACCGTGTCCAGGCTGCCATCGGGAATACACTTCGCCAACACATCCAGAGCATCGGTGCAGAACACCCGAATATTCGTCAGGCCGTCGGTTTTCGCATTATTCAGCAGACGGCCCACGCCCGGCTTATGCACTTCGACACCCAGATAATTTTTCTCGGGCATCGCTTTTGCCATCGCATTGAGAGAGTCGCCCATACCAAAGCCGATCTCCAATACTACCGGTGCTTCACGGCCGTATACTTCGGCCAGGTCCAGTATGCCCTGTTCCAGATCCAGTCCCATTTCCGGCCAGACCTCTTTATAAGCACGTTCCTGTGGCTCGGTCATACGGCCGCCACGGATCACAAAGCTGCGCACGGTGCGCATATGCTTGGGCTGCTCGGAATTCTCGACCTGCTGTTGGTTACTTTCTTCTGACATGCCGTACTGAAACCCTAAAACTTTATCGTGTTTAAAATATAAAAACCGCGCAGCTACATACCACGCGGCTCTATCGTATTATAAGCTAAGTAGCCTCTGATTAAGTGCCTTATATTCTCTACGGAGCTTATTCAGAGACTTACTGGTTGCTTAGCCTATAATCAGTCCTTCCATCGGTGAAGATGCGCTGGCATAGGCTTTCTTCGGCATACGCCCCGCCAGATAGCCTTCGCGGCCCGCTTCGATAGCCTTCTTCATCGCTGAAGCCATCAACACCGGATTTTTCGCCGCTGCGATAGCGGTGTTCATCAATACCCCTTCGCAACCCATCTCCATCGCAAGGGCTGCATCGGATGGTGTGCCGACACCGGCATCCACCAGAATCGGTACATTGGCGTTTTCCATGATGATACGGATATTATGCGGATTGAGGATACCCAGACCGGAACCGATCAGGGAGCCCAGAGGCATTACCGCCACACAGCCCATCTCTTCAAGCTGCTTGGCAACTATCGGATCGTCATTGGTGTAAACCATCACCTTGAAGTTATCCGCAACCAGCTGCTCGGCGGCTTTCAAGGTATCGACGATATTCGGGTACAGGGTTTTCTGATCGCCCAGTACTTCCAGCTTCACCAAATCGTGGCCGTCCAACAGCTCGCGCGCCAGTTTACAAGTACGCACTGCATCTTCAGCCGTATAACAACCGGCTGTATTCGGCAGGATAGTGTATTTTTCCGGAGAGATAACATCCAGCAAGTTCGGCTCATCCGGATTCTGACCAATATTGGTACGGCGCACCGCCAGGGTAACAATTTCAGCACCGCTGGCTTCGATCGCTACACGGGTCTCTTCCATATCCTTATACTTGCCCGTCCCGACCAGCAGACGTGATTGATAGGTTTTACCCGCGATTACTAATGGATCATTCAGTTGTTCAATCATTCTATCTACTCAAATTCAATGAATAAAAAAAAATATATAACATCTAATTAGGACAAGCTGCTGAAAACGTTAGCGAGGCAGCTGAGACAAGACAAAAATGAACGAAATAGCGCAGTCATCGTGCCCTTTGGGCATTATTACTATAAATGAGCATTTTGAGTTCATTTTTAACGCAGTATCAGCAACGCAGGTAGTTATTCAGCAGCTTGCCAGACATCAACCGCCGCCGATGGCATGCACCAGTTCAACCCGATCCCCCTCAGAAAGTACCGTTTCCGGGTGCTGGCTGCGGGGTACAATCTCAAGATTCAACTCGACCGCCACGCGGCGCCCACCCAGTTCCATTTGCTCAATCAGTGTGGTGATCGTAGCCCCTTCCTGAAGCTGGATACTGTCACCATTTACCTGAATCTGCATTGATATCCGCCTAATTTTTCTTATTAACTGTCACTTTCTCTGCGCCTGATCTGCGCGATAGCCAACATCAGCCAGCCACTTAAAAACAATACGCCACCCAACGGGGTGATTGCACCTAGCCAGCGGGTCCCGGATATAGCCAATAGATAGAGACTGCCACTGAACAACAGAATACCGAGCGCAAATAGCAAGGCGCTGCCACTCAGCAATTTACTGCGGTGCCTGTCCAGCAAAACTCCCACCAGCAACAGTGCCAGGGTGTGAAACATTTGATACTGCACCCCAGTCTGGAATACATCATACAGCCTGTCTGACAGGGTGCCGCGCAACATATGGGAAGCAAAGGCCCCCAGCGTGACCACAATAAAACCGCTTACTGCAGCAATAATAAAACAGACTCGGGCAGACATATTCAGTTCCGGGATTTACTAAGGTGGCTATTCTAACAGAGCCGGGAGGATGCGATAAGTGCCGTTGCTCCTGTACATCCATGTACCCGCAACACACCGTACATCCACTCTTCATATATACAAAAGAAAAAAGCCGCGCTCTGAAACAGAGGGCGGCCTTGATTGATACTTAAGAGATCAGGCTTCCAGCATCGCCACCTTAATCTTCTTCATGGCATTTTTTTCCAACTGACGAATACGTTCAGCGGATACCTGATACTGGGCTGCCAGTTCATGCAGGGTCGACTTATCTTCACCCAGCCAACGCTGTGCCAGAATGTCTTTACTGCGCTCATCCAGCTGATTCATCGCCAAAGCGAGACGCTGGTTGGAATCTGCGGTCCAGTTTTCATCTTCCAGTTGTGTAGCAGGATCAGTGCTGTGATCTTCAAGGAAGTATGCCGGAGACTGATAAGCACGCTCATCGTCAACGCCAACCGGAGCATCAAACGCCATATCAGCGCTGCTCATACGGCCTTCCATCTCTCGCACGACAGCCTGGTCTACGCCCAGATCATCCGCCATCAATTTCACTTCATCATTGGTCAGCCAACCAAGATTCTTTTTCCGGCTGCGCAGATTAAAAAACATTTTGCGCTGGGCTTTGGTCGTGGCAACTTTTACGATTCGCCAGTTACGCAGGATAAACTCATGCATCTCCGCCTTGATCCAATGCACCGCGAAAGAAACCAGACGCACGCCCACAGTCGGATCAAAACGCTTTACCGCCTTCATCAAGCCGACGTTACCTTCCTGAATCAAATCCCCCTGAGAGAGACCATATCCGGAATAGGTTTTTGCAACGTGAACAACAAAACGCATGTGCGACATTACCAGACGGCGTGCCGCTTCAAGATCATTATCGTAATACAGACGTTCCGCCAGCTCGCGCTCCTCTTCTATGCTCAGAATTGGAATAGCACTAACCGAACGCACATAAGCTTCGAGATTCTGTCCCGGAGACAGTGCTTCAACGACTTGCAGGCTTTTGCCCATTACCTAACCTCAAAATCAATAAAACTCGACCAGTCACGGCTAAACAAAAAATTCAAAACTATGACTCGCTATTATCGGATAAGTTCCGATTCGCAATCCCCAGCAGTATGACTGTAAACATCGCGGACCGAATAAAATAGCCATTAGTGCGGGTTTTGGCAAGTTTTCAGCCTAACTTTACCAAAATTTACGTAATCTTAACGGGGTTGGATAGCGCGCAAATGCCTGCCAACAGCTAGCCACGCGCCCAGCAGCCCTAACAGTATACTAAGAAGAAGTAACAATAATGTTTCAGCAAAGCCCAGCCCACTGAGAGTAAATCGGCTATCGTAAAGCGTCGCCAGTTGCTCTATCGGGCTATCCAGCAACAGCAAGCTAATCTGAATCAGCAACCAGGCCAGCAAACCACCGGCGATACCAAACCAGACACCATCATAAAGAAACGGCCGGCGCACATACGCATCAGTCGCCCCCACCAGCTTGGCGATAATAATCTCTTCGCGCCGATTCTCGATAGACAGGCGAATAGTATTTCCCACCACCAGCAACACTGCCACAACAAACAGACCGGCTAATACCCAAACCGCGCGCTCTGCGAGCTCGATGAGTGCTTCCAGTCGCTGTACCCATTCCATATCGACCACCGCGTCCTCTACCTGAGGCAAAGCTTGCAGATTGGCCTGCAGTATAGGTACCACAGCAACCGAAAGATTCCGCGGCATGACCATCACCACCGCAGGTAGCGGGTTGCTATCAAGAAAGCTGAATACCTCACCAAAACCGGATAAGCGGCTAAACTCCAGCATGCCCTGCTCCGCGGTGATCAACTCGGTAGCTGCCACATCCTCGCGTAGCAACAGCTCCCGACTCAGCTGCTCGGCTGCAGACTCATTGACTGAGGTATGCAGATAGAGTGCGATGCGTGGATCACCCTCCCAGCCATCGCTTATCTGCTGTAGATTATCCAGACCGGTATACAGTGCTCCGGGCAGCGCCAACGCGATGGCCAATACCGCCAACGTCATGAAGGTGGTTAACGGTGTTGCCAACAGGGAATAAAAAGAATCACGGGCGACATCGCCATGGTGACGCAGATAACTGCGCCCCTTGTCAGACACTTTCAAGCGGTGGTGTTCGGCTCCACGTATAACCTTGCCATCGAGTTTCTGCTTTGGCTGAACCCTGACAGCACCTTTATTACGGGGCCTATTCTGCAGCGTGTTATTTTCCATCACTGATCAACCTGCCCCGTTGCAATGTAACCACCCGATGCGGCATACGCGCAATCAGTCCCAAATCATGGCTGGCGATCAATACCGTCGTTCCTACCTGATTAAACTGCTGAAATAGCCGCATAATTTCTTCGGAGAGTTTCGGATCAAGGTTGCCGGTTGGCTCGTCGGCCAGTAACAGCTGGGGCTTATGGACAATTGCCCGGGCGATACCTACTCGCTGCTGTTCTCCGCCGGAAAGTACCACTGGATTGAGCTTTTCTTTATCCAGCAAGCCGACCTTATCCAGCGCGGCACGTGCACGACGCGCGGCATTCTCCGGGTCATAACCACAAATACGCAGTGGCAGGACTATATTCTCAAAAACGGAGCGATCAAACAGTAGCTGGTGATTCTGGAAGACCACACCAATACGCCGCCGATGATAGGGTATCTGGCCATGCCTCAACCTTGCCAGATCCTGATCACCCACCAGAACGCGACCATTGCTGGGACGTTCCATCAACATCAGCAGCTTCAACAGGGTACTTTTACCCGCCCCCGAGTGGCCGGTAAGAAAGGCCATTTCGCCTTTATCCAGACTAAAACTAATCTGACTCAGGGCGTCATAGCCATTCGGGTAACGCTTGGTGACATTATCGAAGCTGATCATTCAGATCTGGACCTGTTAATTGGTTTTACAAGGCCCTAGTCAAACAGGGCGCTGACAAACTCCTGGGCCTTAAACGGACGCAGATCATCCACTTGTTCACCCACACCGATGAAACGAATCGGTATCTCAAGCTGTTTAGCAATGGCAAAGATAATACCGCCTTTCGCCGTGCCGTCCAGTTTGGTCAGGGTAATACCGCTCACACCGACAACCTCCTTGAACTGCTTGGCCTGGTTCATGGCGTTCTGACCGGTGCCGGCATCCAGTACCAGCATCACCTCATGGGGAGCCGTCTCATCCAGCTTCTTCATAACCCGGACAACCTTCTCCAGCTCCTGCATCAGGTTATCCTTGTTCTGTAAGCGACCGGCAGTATCTGCAATCACTACATCTACATTCTTGGCCTGTGCCGACTGCAGGGCATCATAGAGCACTGAGGCCGAGTCTGCTCCCGTATGCTGAGCTACCACGGGGACATTATTACGCTCGCCCCAGACTTGCAGTTGCTCAACCGCCGCTGCCCGGAAGGTATCGCCTGCCGCCAGCATCACTGATTTACCTTCTGCCTGATAGCGCTTGGCCAGCTTGCCAATCGTGGTGGTTTTACCCACACCGTTGACGCCCACCATCAGAATCACAAAGGGGCCTTTACTGCTGTTTGTTTCCAGCGGCTGCTCAGCACCAGCGAGCAACCCAGCCAGTTCATCTTTCAGTGCCGCATAAAGAGCATCCGCGTCAGCCAGCTGTTTGCGGCCAACCCGGTCGGTCAAACGTTTAATAATTTCGGTAGTCGCTTCAACCCCGACATCCGCCATCAACAATTGGGTTTCAATCTCTTCGAGCAGATCATCATCGATCTCCTTGGCCCCCAGAAACAGGTTGCCCAGGCCATCACTAAGATTTGCTTTGGTACGGCTCAGGCCGGCCTTGATGCGACCGAAGAAACCGCGTTTCTCGCCTTCCGGACGAGCCTGAGGCTGTGGCTGTGGCGCTGCAACTTCCTGAACTTCCATTTCAGGCACTTCTGATTCAACTTCTGCGACCAACTCCGCCTCAACGACCTGCTCTGCTTCAATGAATTCCGGCTCTGCTTCAAGAGTCGCCTCAGGGACTTCAACAGCTTCAGCTTCAGCTTCATGTTCTGCTTCAGTTTCCTGTTCCGCTTCTGGCTGATCTTGCGGCTCAACCTCGGGCGCCTCCGGCTCAGCATGTTCTTCTTGAGGCTCAACTACATGAGGTTCAACTACATGAGGTTCAACAGCGGCCTCTTTTTCGGAGGTTTTCTCTGCCGCCTGTTCCGGAACAGGAGACTCCTGAAGTTGCTCCTCGACCAGGGCTTCTGGTTGCGCAATTTCTTGTTCAGCCGATACCTCTGGCTGCTTCTCGTTATCTGACTTAAATAAAGACTTTAACTTCTTAAACATTTTTTCATCACCGTCGGCAGAATCCTAATACAATCTCTAAACCTTGTTAGATCCTGCGTCCGTCCTGTATGTTTCAATCTGGATGCTTACAAAGCGGATTATCTTAACACAGGATAGCGACACTAGGTCATGTCGATCACCTGAATAATCCAGCTGATTTTATCTGGGAAAAAGCGATGTCTGAAAGTTATAAACCACTGTTTAATCGCACTTACTTAAAGGTCATACTCTGGGTAGTAGCAATTGCGATTGTACTGCTCTCCAGCAGCGGCAGTGACCGCAACGATTACATCACTGTTCAACAGATAGACCAGCAGCCGGTTTACTTCGTATCGCTGGATAAGAGAGACACCCTGGAGCTGCAATTTATCTATCGCTTAGGCGCCGCACTCTCCAGCGAAAAGCAGTTGATGCACAGACTACTGGAAGATCTTATTACCGAGCAGCTTGATAGCGAAGCCTCCCAGCAACTGCTCGGAAGTATGCAGGCGCGTACCAGTGTGCAGCTGCTAGATGATCGCCTGACAATATATTTGAGCCTTCCCACCAAGGCCTTGTCGGATCATCAGCAACTGACGGCCTTACCAGGACGTCTGACCCGGCTGCTTGATGAAGCTGATCGCAATGTTGATCTGGAACACAGATGGAATCGATTGGAAGCAGAACTTTATCTGCAAAATAAAAAACCGGAAGCCAATTTGTTACACCATTTTGGTGAACTTATCGACAGTCGCTCCGGGGTACACCCGATCCAGAAGTTCCCGTCCTATTTCGACTCTGTTATTAATAACCGGGAATTAACCATCGCCCTGTACGGCCCACAGTCAAAACTTATCGCCCAGGCGGTCGCCAGTCAGCTACCGGGCTATCAGACCTCTATCCCACTGGCGACGCCTGCACTGACACCGGCAAGAAGAACATTACCGTCAATGGGTAACACCCCGTACGTTCTTACAGGCACCACGCTAAAAGGCCGTCAAAGTGACGAGTTTGCCAAACAGCTATTAGCCGTACGTACCCTGCAGGCACTGCTTAAAAATCAGCAGCAACTGAAGTATCGACTAATTTGGAAACCACTGGACAATAGTGGCTATCTGACTATGATGCTGCACGGATCACGACTACCGACAGACCCGGAGCAACTGCAAGGTGTATATGACGATTTGCAAACCGGCCTGGATACAGCATTGATTGACAGCACCCGTGATGCCTTGCAGAAGCAGTTTAAACAACGCATGGAACAACAGGAAGCACAACTGGGAATGCTCAATGCAATCGCCTTTTACCAGTTGCCGGTAGATTATATGCCGCGTTTTTCACAGACTCTGGATAAAGTCGACAACAACGATGTTTTAAGGTTGGTTAAGCAGTATCTGAACAGCAAGCAGTCACACTTTATTTATTTACCGGCTTTATAAAAGGTTCCAACATGGCACGACGTCGTCCAGAACGCCCGACGCAGAAAATAGGTGCAGGCAAGCAGCAACTGCGCATTATCGGTGGTGAATGGCGAGGCAGAAAACTCAGTTTCCCCGAAATAGAAGGCCTGCGCCCGACTCCGGACCGGGTGCGCGAAACCTTGTTCAACTGGCTAGCAGCCTATATTCCGGGAGCTCGATGCCTCGACCTTTTCACCGGGAGCGGCGCATTGGGCTTTGAAGCTCTCTCGCGCGGCGCGCTAAATGTTACGCTTGTGGATAACTCCCCGGAAGTTCTCCATCAGCTGCGCCAGAATATCCAGACGCTGAAAACCCAGCGAGCGGAGCTGATCGGCACTTCTGCGCTACAATGGCTGGAGGGACGTAACAACGATCTGGAAAGCCATTTTGATGTCGTCTTTATGGATCCGCCATTCCACCAAGACCTCACCCCCTTATGCTGTCAGTTACTGGAGCAGAAAAACCTGCTGGCTGACAACGCCATGATCTATGTAGAAACCGAAAGTGAGTTAACTGAACTGGCAGTACCCGCCAATTGGACATTGCATCGTGAGAAGCAAGCCGGCCAGGTGACCTACCGACTTTATCTGCGCGAGAGTGCGTAAACGCTAGTGGCTAGTGGCTAGTGGCTAGTGGCTAGTGGCTAGTGGCTAGTGGCTAGT
>JBALVQ010000040.1:0-50940 GCA_036960915.1 Amphritea sp. | reverse complement strand
GGTACCCATCATATACCAAAATACCAAATCAGTTATTCTCGGTCAGGCTCCTAGGGTCGGCCAAGCCCGACGGGCCCTCAGGTAGATGAACGCTGAAATTCACCTTCGCTGCTATGCTTAACAGTAGTTAATAGAAGGCATACAACATGTATATGCGTTATGGATTCCTGCGCAATGTCTCTCTGAGTAAGGTTCTCTGGCTGCTATTGTTCGCATCGATGGGGTTATGGAGTTTGGCCGCAGCACAAACAGAGAATCCTGCAGATGGTTCTCAGGTATCACCCGTCCAGCAGGCCTGGACCCTAAAAATATCCGGTGGCATCGGTCCTGCCAGCAGTGATTTTGTCACTCGTACCCTGGACGAGGCGGTGCAGCAGGGGGCTGAATTACTGATTATTCAAATGGATACGCCGGGCGGCTTGGATAAGTCGATGCGTAGCATGATTAAGCACATCATCGCCTCGCCTATTCCGGTAGCCACATTTGTGTTTCCCCAAGGCGCTCGCGCCGCCAGCGCCGGCACCTATATTCTGTATGCCAGTCATGTAGCGGCGATGGCGCCGGCCACTAATCTGGGGGCTGCCAGCCCGGTACAAATTGGCGCGCCGAGCATAACACCCCAGCAACCGTCGAGTGACAAGGAGAAAAAGCGTCGTGATGAGCTGGTCGATCAGGCAACCACGATGCAGCGCAAAATCATGAATGATGCCGTGGCCTACATCCGTGGTCTGGCCGAGTTACATGGCCGCAATGCTGAGTGGGCGGAAAAAGCGGTACGCGAAGCCGCCAGCCTGGACGCAACTAAAGCGCTGGAACTGGGCGTGATCGATCTGATTGCCGATGATGTGCCCGATTTACTACAGAAAATTGACGGTCGGGTGGTACAGGTGAAAAATCACGACTACCAGATCAACTCAGAGGGGCTTGCACTCCATCCGGTTGTTCCCGATTGGCGCAATGAGTTTTTATTGGTGATTACCAACCCCAATGTTGCCTATATCTTGTTGATGGTGGGCTTTTACGGCCTGCTGCTGGAATTTTATAACCCGGGTTTTGGCCTGCCGGGTGTCGTTGGTGCTATCTGTTTATTAACCGGGCTGTATGCCTTGCAGTTGTTACCAATCAGTTATACCGGTCTGGGCCTTATTCTGCTGGGTGTGGTGTTGATGTCTATAGAAGCGTTAACCCCCAGCGTTGGCGTGCTGGGTATCGGTGGGGCGGTCGCTTTTGTGCTGGGTTCGATTATGTTGATGGATACCGACCTGCCGGCTTATCAGATTGCTGTACCGGTGATTGGTCTATTCACCCTGTTGACAGCGGGCTTATCTATTTTTGTGTTGGGAATGGCGATTAAGGCGCGCCGCGGTGCCATCGTCAGTGGCGTTGTCACCATGATAGGTCAACAGGCGGAAGTGCTTGATGCCTTCAGCGGTGAAGGCCGGGTAACCATCAATGGTGAAACCTGGAACGCCTATTCGGATTCGCCGCTATCCAAAGGCGAGCCGGTAACTGTTATCGCTATTGAAGGGTTGGTACTGAAAGTGACCGCCGTGAAACGTTCGTAAAGCTACAGGAGCTGCTGCATGATTACTTACTACATAACACTGGCGCTGATACTCCTGGTGATGGCACTGATCATCAGTATTTTTCGTATTCTGCGAGAGTATGAGCGCGGTGTGATTTTTATGCTGGGGCGGTTTTACAAAGTCAAAGGGCCGGGGCTGATCATCGTCATCCCGCTGGTACAGCAGATGGTGCGGGTCGATATACGCACGGTGGTCATGGATGTGCCGACCCAGGATGTCATCTCCCGGGACAATGTTTCGGTAATGGTCAATGCGGTGGTTTATTTCCGGGTCGTCGATTCACAGAAGGCAATTATCAATGTCGAGAATTTCCACGATGCCACCAGTCAGTTGGCGCAGACCACCTTGCGCTCGGTGCTGGGCCAGCACGAGCTGGATGATATGCTCTCCTCCCGTGAAGCCCTGAACAGAGATATTCAGTCAATCCTCGATAAGCAGACCGATATCTGGGGGATCAAGGTCAGTAATGTCGAGATCAAGCATGTCGACCTGAATGAATCGATGATCCGGGCAATTGCCAAACAGGCGGAAGCAGAACGCGAACGGCGGGCAAAAGTCATCCACGCACTGGGTGAGCAGGAAGCGGCCGAAAAACTCAGTGAAGCTGCAAAAATTCTCGCTCAGCAACCGCAGGCGTTGCAGCTTAGATATCTGCAAACCCTTACTGAAATCGCCGGAGAGCATAGCAATACGATTGTGTTTCCATTGCCGGTAGATCTGTTGCAGAAGTTTACAGCGGATAATTCAGGCAAGACTTAGCGTTAATCTGAAAAGGTATTAAAGCTTGGTGCGGTTCATTCTTCACCGGCACCCTACGGTTTTTATCGAACATGTAGGGTGCTGGTTTGCATGCCCCGCGAAGCGTTTTGGGTAGAGGCACGAACCGCACCGAATCAGGTTTATCATTTAGGCTCATGTTTAGGTAAAACGTATTATACGGCTGGTGGGGCACGCACTTAGCGTTAATCTGAACAGGTATTAAAGCTTGGTGCGGTTCGCAAACTCACCGAGCACCCTACGGTTTTTTATCGAACATGCTAGGGTGCTGGTTTGCATGCCCCGCGAAGCGTTCAGCGTAGCCCACGAAGTGCTCAGCGTGGCTCACGAAGTGCTCAGCGTGGCCCACGAAGTGTTTTGGCCATTGGCTATTGGGTAGAGGCACGAACCGCACCGATTCGATCCATATTGAAACATATCGACAAGTTACTGGCCCCTGCTGGGTTTCCTAGGTTGCCACTTGCCGCTTTCTATCGGCACGCGCTTGCCGCTTTAGTTATTCCGTATCTGTAATTCATTGAAAAATAACAATAAAATTTATTGGCATTAGTTTTGCTTTATCTGTTGTACGAAGCACAGAGAGGCAAGGGTATGGCAATTAGTTTTGACAATGCATTGGGAATTCATGAACAGGCAGTAAACGTGCGTGTACGTCGCGCTGAGTTACTGGCTAACAATATTGCCAATAGCGATACGCCAAACTACAAAGCCCGTGATCTGGATTTCCAAAGTATTTTGCAGGGGGCGCAATCAGGAAAGTCTCTGCCAATGACGGTTACCCATCAGGAGCACAATAGCTCTATTGTTAACCCGGATTTTGCAGCAGAACTTATGTACCGCATACCCAACCAGCCAAGTGTCGATGGCAATACGGTTAACCTTCAGGAAGAGATGGCCCGCTACACTGAGAATGCAATTGATTATCAAGCATCTTTCACTTTTCTTGATAAGAAATTCAAAGGCCTGATGGGCGCGATTAAAGGTGAATAACTATGTCCTTGTCTAATATTTTCGATATTGCCGGCTCGGCGATGAGTGCCCAGACTATTCGGCTGAATACGACGGCCAGTAATATGGCGAACGCAGAGAGTGTCAGTAGTAGTGCCGGTGAAACCTATCGTGCGCGTAAGCCTGTGTTTGAGCTTAAGGCGTTGGATGAATTGCAGCCAGGAGCTGTGCCTTTAGGTATGCAGGCCGGTCAGGGCGTCAATGTGGCTGGGATTGTGGAAAGTGATATGCCACTGCGTCAGGAGTATAGCCCGGGCCACCCCATGGCCGATGAAAATGGCTATGTGTACTACCCCAATGTAAACGTTGTTGAAGAGATGGCGGATATGATCTCGGCGTCGCGCTCTTTTCAGGTAAATGCTGAGATTATGAATACTGCAAAACAGATGATGCAGCGGGTACTGACTCTGGGTCAGTGATTGGCCTGCACAGTAAGCGGATTTAAAAAGAGGTAATTGTCATGAGCGATGTAAATAGCGTCAATCAGACACAGTCGTTATACGATCAGATCAATAAGCAGAATCAGGCAAATTCCACTGCTGGGCAGAGTGGCGAAACATCCGATAGTGAGATGTTTATGAAGCTGATGATCGCGCAGTTGCAGAATCAGGATCCGACCAGTCCGGCGGAAACCAGTGATTTTATGCAACAGATCGCCAGCATGAGTACGGTGGAAAATATAGCCAAGCTAAATACAACGATGGAAAATATGTCGGCTTCCCTGCTCTCCAGTCAGGCGGCGCTGCAGGCGTCGTCTCTGGTGGGGCAGACTGTGTATACAAAAACGGATGTCGCCCAGGTGGGCGAGTCCGGAGAAATTAAAGGGGTGATCGAGCTGCCGGTAAGTGCCCCTGATCTTCGCGTGTCAATTTACGATAGCGCGGGAAATCAGGTGGACTCCATTAGTATGGGGGCTCAGACAGCCGGTGATCATAGTTTTGTATGGAATGCGGGGGATAACCCTCCTGGAACTTACCGAATGGTAGCTGAGGCATCGGTAGATGGTAAGTATCAGGTTGCCAATAGCTATATCGCATATAACGTTAACAGCGTCACACTGGGGCAAAACGGTATCGGTATGAAAGTGAATACTGATGTAGGTTCTGTGGCTGTTAGTGATATCAAACAGATAGGGTAAACGAGGAGAATACCATGGCGGGTTTTAATACTGCGATTACCGGTCTCAAAGCAGCAACAACTGATCTGGATGTGACCGGTAACAACATTGCCAACTCCAGTACGATAGGTTTTAAGTCATCGCGTACAGAATTCGGTGATATCTATGCGACTGCCGTGGTGGGCGCAGGTTCCAGTAACGTTGCAGGTTCCGGTGTCACGGTGACGGATATTGCGCAGGATTTTAAAGCGGGGACTACCGCGTTCACCAATAATAACCTTGACTTAGCGATTAACGGTTCTGGTTTCTTCCAGTTGGATGATGGCCAGGGCAGTACAACCTATACACGTGCAGGTGCCTTTGAGCTGGATAAGAACGGCTTTGTCGTCTCTAAATCCGGTAAGTTTCTGCAGGGGTATGGGCTTGATTCTCAGGGCAATCGTCTGCCTATTGGAGACCTTGCGGTTACCCAGAAGGAGAGTCCGCCAAAGGCAACCGAGAATGTCGCCTTGTCGTTCAATATCAACGATGCGGCGGATGCTACCAAGCTATCTTTTCCATACGATAAAGATACTCCGTCGTCGTTTACTTACAGTACCACCGTGCAAAGCTTCGATAGTCTGGGTAATGAGCACACCATTAAATACAACATGGTGGAGCAGCGTCCGGCAAGAAATGTAGTCACGGTTAAGCTTAATGGTCCAGATGATACAGTGGGCTTTTCTGGTTTGGCTGGTATTGATTTGGATGATTTAAATGATAGTACTCTGACTGCTACAGGTACGGTTGCGAGTGATTTGCAAGATCTAATCGGAAATCAGGATCCCCGTATTGATAAAACGACTTTGGCCTATGATGCCGGTACTCAAACGCTAACCTTCGAATCTACCAGTCAATTTACTGATTATGGTGATTATGTTGTTACTGATTCAGTAGTACCTGATGTCACTATCGGCTATCGCGATTCAAATGAAGTGCATGCTTATGATATAAGTGCTGCAGCGGCAAACACTACTGTTGTCATTGGTGGGGTATCAATTCCTATTACCGCGGGAGCGACAGATCTTGAGGTAGCCACTATTATTTTTTCTCGGGAAGCAGAAATTAAAAACCAGAACCCTTCCGTTGAGTCTGTCACCATAGAGAGAGAAGGCAGTGCTTATCGCATTGATATTCGCTTCAAAGCGGAGGAAGGCGAGATTCAGGCGGGTGAGTTCAGCGTCACTCCAGGTACGGTTATGGCTGCGGATGCTGGTAATACTTTCAAGGGTGATAATAGTTACAATGGCAATTATCGCATGTTCGCCTACCTCAATGGCGATGAATTGCTGGATATTGGCAAGGTTCAGGACCCCGGTGAAATTGGTTTTACAGCGGAGCTGAGTGAAGTCGGTCCGGTAATGCTCGGATTTAATCCTGCAAGTGGTCAGTTGAGTTCTGTGAATGGAACAAACTTCGCGAGTGGCGGCACAGCCCCGGCTATTACAATCAGTGGTGCTGATCCTGCTAACTCCTCAACGACTATTGCACTTGACTTGACCGGCAGTACCCAATTTGCGTCGGCCTCCATTGTGAAATCTTCAGCTCAGGATGGTTATACCAAGGGAGACCTGATTGGGGTGACCTTTGCTGATTCGGGTGAAATGGTTGCCAGCTTCTCGAATGGTCAGAACCAGAATCTGGGTGTGGTTGCTTTTGCGACGTTTGAAAACCAGTCGGGTCTGCAGCCTTCCGGTGATACTGAGTGGACCGCAAGTCTCACCTCGGGTGATGCGATTCTTAACCCGCCGGGTACGGGATTGAACGGTTCATTGCGCTCTGCCGCCTTGGAACAATCCAATGTGGATCTATCCGAGCAGCTGGTGAAGCTGATTGAAGCACAGCGTAATTTCCAGGCCAACTCCAAAACATTGGAAACGCTCAATACAGTGACGCAGTCGATTCTGCAGATCTGATTCAACGTATCGCTATTCATTAAAGGGTGACTTCGGTCGCCCTTTTTATTAGTTGCGAGTTGCTAGAAGCGAGTGGCTAAGAGCTGCTCTTTAGCTTCGGTCCTCTCCCGCGCATCACGCATCAGTAGGAGCGGTTTTTATCCGCGAGTTTTTCGCGGTTAATACCCAAAGGGCACGATGAACCGCTCCTGCATCATTCTCACGAACCACGAACCACGAACCACGAACCACGAACCACTAGCTACTAGCTACTAGCTACTAAGATCGTTTTTGGCACAGCCATTGCATTTATCCCGTTAAGTGTTTTTTTAAGCAAAAACGGCAAACGTTGACCGTTTCGGTTGCAGGGGGAAGCGATGGATAAGGTGTTGTATCTGGCAATGAGTGGTGCGCGTGAAACGATGCGCTCTCAGCAGGCCCATGCCAACAATCTGGCCAATGCGACCACGACCGGCTTTAAGGCAGATTTTGCCCAGGCCCGAGCGATGCAGGTCTATGGTGAGGGGCATGCTTCCCGAGTGTATGCAATGGCGGAGCGGCCGGGAACCAATATGGCAGCAGGGACGCACATTCAGACAGGGCGGGCACTGGATGTAGCTGTTGAGGGTGAAGGCTGGATAGCGGTAATCGATGCTGATGGCAACGAGGCATATACACGTGCGGGTGAGTTGCAGGTGAACCAGGCGAATCAGTTAGTTACCGGTTCAGGACAAGCCGTTATGGGCAACGGTGGGATTCCTATTACCCTGCCTCTGTTTGAACAGCTGGATATCGGCGGCGATGGTACGATCACGGTCCGTCCACAAGGCGAAGGCGCGGTAGAACTGGCTATAGTTGACCAACTCAAGCTGGTTAAGCCGGATGCCGGCGAGTTGTTTAAAGGTACCGATGGCCTGATGCATACCGGCAATAATCAGCCGCTGTTGCCGGCTAATGATGTGAAAATTCGTTCCGGTTTTCTGGAATCCAGTAACGTCAGTGCGGTGAGTGAATTGACTTCAATTATTGATTTGGCGCGCCAGTTCGAGATGCACGTAAAAATGATGAAGACGGCAGAGGATAACTCATCTGCCGCGGCACGTATATTGCAGTTGCAGTAACTATATAGCGAGCAACTGTAAATCAAGAATCTATAAATCAAGAATCTATAAATCAAGAAGCTGTAAATCGAAAAATTATAAATTGCAGTGATTATAAAGAGTCAGCGGTAATAACCTGCCACGATAAACTTCAGGTGGAGTAGAAAAAGATGCATGGTGCACTGTTTGTAGCAAAAACCGGATTAAGCGCTCAGGATACAGCCCTGAAAGTAATATCCAACAACCTGGCTAACGCCAATACGATTGGTTTTAAAAAAGATCGGGCTGTATTTGAAGATCTGATGTATCAGGTTCAGCGTCAGCCGGGTGCTCAGTCTGCAGAAGACTCACAGTTGCCCTCGGGCCTGCAGCTAGGTTCCGGAGTGCGCACCGTGGGTACCCAAAAGCTGTTTCAGGAAGGGGAGTTGATCACCACCGGAGAGTCCTTCGATGTTGCCATTAACGGTCGGGGGTTTTTACAGGTAACACTGCCCAACGGAGATGCTGCCTATACACGCAGTGGTCAGCTTCATCTTAATGCGGATAACCAGATTGTCACCGCGGAAGGGTTTCTGCTGGATCCTGAGATAACACTGCCAGCGGAAGTGCAATCAATGACTATCGCTGTTGATGGCACTGTCAGTGTCGTGCTACCCGGGGATCCGAATCCCCAGCAGGTTGCCCAGATACAATTGGCTGACTTCGTAAACCCTCAGGGCTTGCAGGCAATGGGACAGAATTTGTATCTGGAAACGGCCTCCAGTGGTACACCAACCCTGAATACTCCAGGAGAAGGCGGAGTTGGTCAGTTAAAGCAGGGCATGCTGGAAGGCTCTAATGTCAATGCAGTTGAAGAGCTGGTGAATATGATTACTACCCAGCGGGCCTATGAAATCAACTCAAAAGTAATCTCTACAGCCGATCAGATGCTGTCCTTTGTGACACAGAATTTGTAAATATCGACTGAGGAGGGGATAAGTCTATGAAACGTCCATTGCTGGTAGTAATCGGCGCTGTACTAGTGCTGACAGGCTGCGTGAATACTCCGCCAAAACCGGATAATCCGGTTTTCGCCCCGGTTCAACCACAGGCGTTGCATATTCCTCGCGAAATAACCGGTTCGATCTTCAATGCGGCAACCAGCAATAGTCTTTATAGTGACGGGCGCGCCCACAGGGTCGGCGATATTCTGACTATCGTGCTGCGGGAGAGTACGCAATCGTCTAAAAGCAACAAAACCAGTGTTGATAAGGATACGTCAATCAGCTTGCCGCAGCCGACTATCCTGGGACATGAGTTGAGCGTATTTGGTAACCCAGTCAGTGCTGACTTCCCCGCCTCTAATACCGAGTTTGACGGTGAGGGTAAATCCAATATGAGCAACAGCTTGAATGGCAATATCACTGTTACCGTACATGAGGTTTTACCCAGTGGTGTGCTGATTGTTAAAGGCGAAAAGTGGCTCACCCTGAATCAGGGCGATGAGTATATCCGTGTCAGTGGCATGGTGCGCCCGCAGGATATCTCACCGGCTAATACGGTGGCTTCTACGCAACTGGCCGATGCCCGTATTACCTACAGTGGTACCGGGGCCGTGCATGATTCTAATGCGATGGGCTGGTTAGCCCAGTTCTTTGTCGGACCGCTATGGCCGTTCTAGAGGCGTTTCCTGGAGGTATTGTAATGAAACGTTTCTGGATACCAGCGCTGCTGGTTACGCTGTTTAGCACAACTGTTTCTTTGTCGGACAGTTGTGGCCGTTTTAGAAGTCTTTGTTGGAGTGCTGTAATGAAACGTTTCTGGATACCAGCGCTGCTGGTTACGCTGTTTAGCACAACTGTTTCTTTGTCGGACCGCTGTGGCCGTTCTAGAGCTCTCGTTGGAGTATTGTGATGAAACGTTTCTGGATAACCGCGTTGCTGGTTACGCTGTTTAGCACAACTGTTCAGGCGGAACGTCTGAAAGACATAATGACGGTTGCCGGGGTGCGCAGTAACCAGCTGGTGGGGTATGGCCTGGTGGTTGGTCTGGATGGTACCGGGGACAAAACGTCTTTTACCTCGGCAACCTTTCGTAACATGCTGAACAACTTCGGCGTGGCTATTCCACCGAATATTAATCCCAAGTCGAAGAATATTGCTGCGGTGGCGATTCATGCGGATCTTCCACCCTTCGCCAAGCCGGGGCAGACGATCGATATTACCGTGTCTACCATTGGCGATGCCAAGAGCCTGCGCGGTGGCAGTTTGCTAATGTCACCCCTGAAAGGTGCTGATGGTCAGGTATACGCCATTGCCCAGGGTAATATGGTAGTGTCCGGCTTTGGCATATCGGGTGCCGATGGTTCCAGGCTATCACTCAACGTGCCCAGCGTCGGCCGTATTCCGGGTGGCGCTTCGGTTGAGCGTACTGTGCCGAACGCATTTGCCCAGGGCGACAGTCTGATGCTGAATCTGAATCACCCTGATTTCACCACAGCTCGACGTGTGGCTGAGCTGATTAACAGCTTGCTTGGGCCTAACATGGCGGCGGCTCAGGATGCCACGTCAATCCGTGTGGCTGCGCCGCGGGACCGCTCTCAGCGGGTATCATTTCTTTCTGTGCTGGAAAACCTTGAGGTACAGCCCGCACAGGAAGTGGCCAAGGTGATCATAAATTCACGCACCGGCACGATAATTATCGGCCAGAACGTGCGTGTTTCCCCCGTGGCGATTACCCACGGTGGAATGACGGTTGCGATCAGTGAAGATTTCGATGTAAGTCAGCCAGCCCCCTTCTCTGAAGGGCAGACGGTAGTGACTCCGCGTAGCGGCATTGAAGTAGATGAGGGCAGCGGGCATATGTTCGAGTTCTCCCCAGGGGCTTCCCTGCAAGACATCGTTGAGGCTGTGAATCAGGTGGGCGCGGCACCGGGTGATTTGATGGCGATTCTGGAAGCGTTGCGCCAGGCGGGTGCCTTGAAAGCTGAACTGATTGTGATCTGAGGTCGATAATGAAAACCAATAGCGGACAACATGCCCAGCTTTATACCGACTTGAGCGAAATGAACAAGCTCAAGCAACAGGCACGTAATAATGATCCAGCTGCACTCGAGGCGGTTGCCGAGCAGTTTGAGCAGCTGTTTCTTAATATGCTGATGAAAAGTATGCGCGAAGCCAATGCCGGCTTTTCAGAAGACAGTATCTTTAATAGCTCGCAGGTACAGTTCTATCAGGAGATGGCCGATAGCCAGATGACCAAGGAACTCGCCGAGAATAAAGGCATTGGTCTGGCGGGTATGTTGGTGCGACAGCTGGGTGGTAACGTCGGGGCAACCGCTGGGAATACCAACGATCAGCTTAAACCGTTTTCCGAATCTGATCGAGTGCTAAACCGCGCTGTTGATCGGGCCGCAAGCCTTGCTGCCTCAGCTGCTATCGGACAGGCCCAGGCGATAGCACGTCAGCAGGCTGATGAACCAGGTGCAGTGAATCAGGCCGATGCAGTCTCAGAGTTTGTCGCACAGCTGCAAGCCAGCGTTGCACCAAAATCGGAAACTCAGCAGCCTGTGTCGGATCAACTTTCTGAGAGCTTATCTGAGAGCTTATCTGAGAGCTCGTCTGAAAAGTTGCCGGCGAGGTTTGATTCACCGGAAGAGTTTGTCGAGTCGTTGTTACCCTTGGCTCAAAAGGTGGCTGGCGATCTGGGAGTCGATCCCAAGGTATTACTGGCTCAGGCAGCTCTGGAAACCGGTTGGGGGCGTCATCTGGTGCAAAGTGCGAATGGCAGCAGCCATAACCTGTTCAACATCAAGGCGGATAGTCGCTGGGAGGGGGCGCGGGCTCAAGTAGGCACTGTCGAGTTTCGCGATGGTGTAGCGCAGCGTGAGCAGGCGGCATTTCGTGTCTATGACAATTATGAAGAGAGTTTCAGGGATTATGCTGATTTCCTGAGTAACAGCTCGCGTTATCAGGGTGCGCTGCAGCAGGCGGCAGATCCTTACCGCTATCTTTCCGGTTTGCAGGAAGCCGGCTATGCCACCGATCCGAAGTATGCAGAGAAGATCAGCCGAATTTTTGATGGGGATGTTCTGGCCGGTAGCAATACCGGTACTGAAACTAAAGAAAGTTAATTGTTGGCCGTTAAATCCAGGGTAACGTGGTGAAACCTGTCCGCTCCCTGATTTGCCGATAGAGTGTTCCCGGGAGTTATTTTATGTCCAGTTTTAATTTGTTGAGTATTGGCAGCCAGGCGCTACAGGCTAATCAGGCTGCACTGAATACGGTTGGCCAGAATATCAGCAATGTCAATACAGATGGCTACAGTCGGCAGCGGGTGGATTTTGTCAGTCGGCCCGATTTGTCCGGTGTGTTCGTCAATAATATTGAGCGCATCGCCGATGAGTATATGACCCGGCAGGTGTGGTCTGATACATCCAATCACAGCTTTTATCAAAAGCTGGAAAGCTTCGCAAATGAGCTGGATAACCTGCTGGCTTCGGAGGTTAATGGTCTTTCCAGTTCGATGAATGATTATTTTGGTGCGTTGCAAAGTGCCGTCGATGATCCTACCTCTCTGCCAAGCCGGCAGCTCTTTCTGGCCCAGGCGGAGGCAATGGAAAGTCGCGTTCGAGGTATGTACAGCACCTTGACCCGGCAGAGTGATTCCATCAATACTCAACTGGATAGCACGGTTGCTCAGATCAACAGCATTGTGCCCTATATTGCTGATTTGAATGAGCAGATTACCCGCAATGCTGTTACTGGTCATGTGCCCGGTGAGATTTATGACCAGCGCGATCGTCTGGTCGAACAGCTGGCAGGGTATATCGATATCACTACTTCTTCAGGCCCTAATGGAGAGGTGAGTGTCTTTATCGCAGAGGGGCAGCCTCTGGTGGTAGGTAACAATGCTAATCGTCTGGTCATTCAACAGGGGGATCCAGACACCAAGAAAAATGATGTGGCTCTGGATATTGGTTCTAAACCCAATGTGATAACTGACCGTATTAAAGGCGGTACTCTGGGGGGATTAATTGGCTATCGAGACTCTAATCTGACCAATGCGGTCAATGAGCTGGGTCGAATTACAATTGCCCTCACGGAAACAATGAACCAGCAGCATCAGCTGGGCATGGATCTGGATGGTAATCTGGGTGGGCTGTTGTTTAAGGATATTAATACCTTATCTGTGATGAACGCACGCGTTATCGCCTCTGGCAGTAACGGCAGTGTGATTGATTCACAGCGGGTAGAAATTACGGATGTCTCGGCGCTGGAGGCTTCTGAGTATCAGTTGATTTTTAATAGCGACAGTGACTTCTCGATTATTCGTGATCAGGACAATCAGGTTACTCATCAGGGGAGTCTGTCAGATCCGGGCAGTGCGGCGGCTGTGGATCAGGACGGCGAATATTACTGGGATAAAACCACCGATACCCTGACTATACAGATGGATGGCTTTAAGCTGGAAATTGACAGCCAGATAGCCTTTGTTTCCGGCGATAGCTTTCTGGTTCAGCCCGTGCGCAATGGTGCCGCCGATTTTGGTGTTCAGCTGACCGATGCCAGGGCGTTGGCGTTGGCGTCACCACTCAGCACCAGTTCGTCGATCAATAATACCGGTACTGCCTCCATTGAGGTAACAGTGACCGATGTGGCCGCTACTACCTTTACGACAGCGGCGAAGGCAATGACACCGCCGATTGATATTGCTTTTACTGCTGGTGGTAGTGGTCTGGACTATACCGTGTATGAGCAGGGAACAGCCAATGTCATTTCCACCGGTGCTTATGTGCCAGGAGCAACAATCGCTCTGAATGGCTATGAAGTCGTAATCAATAACACACCCGCTGTTGGTGATCGTTTCAGTGTGAGCTACAACACCGGTGGTGTTTCCGATAACCGCAATGCTTTAGCGATGTCGGATCTGCAGTTTGCCAAGGTAATTGATGGGGCGTCCTATCAGGATATTTACGGAAAATTAGTAGAAACCGTGGGTACAGAAACTGCCGTAGCTAAATCCAATGTTCAGGCTAGTCAGGCGGTACTTAATGTGAGTATTGATCAGCGGGCATCGGTCAGTGGTGTCAACCTGGATGAAGAAGCCGCTAAGCTGGTGCAGTTTCAGCAGGCATACACTGCATCGGCCAAATTAATCAGTGTTTCACAGACTATATTTGATAGTTTGCTGGCAAGTATATAGCGCTGGCACAGGTATCAGAGGTTAAATTATGCGAATCTCGACAGCACAAGTCTTTAATAAAAATGCGGAGAGTATGAATAGCGCCAGTAGCAAGCTATTCAAGCTGCAGGAGCAGTTGGCGACCGGTAAGAAAATTCTTCAGCCATCCGATGATCCGCTGGCCTCGGCGCAGATCCTGAAACTAACCAAAGAGGTGGAGAAAACCGACCAGTACCAGAGCAATATCGATATTTCCCGACGTCGTCTCAGCCTGCAAGAGACAACGCTGAATCAGATCAATACCTCTACCTTAAGGGTTAAGGAACTGGCTATTCAAGCTAATAGCGGCGCAATGTCGGATAATGATCGTGTATTGATTGCCAATGAATTACAGGTGATCGAACAGGAGTTGCTGGGGTTAATGAATACCAAGGATGTACAGGGCGAATACCTGTTTTCCGGCTTCAAAGGGTTTGATGTTGCCTACAGCTATAATGGCGTGACCGACAGTTATGAATATAACGGTGACGAAGGGCAACGCTATATTCAGGTCGGTCCGGATAACAAAGTGACTGCTACCGATTCAGGCTTTGATATTTTTGAGAAAGTACCGGGTGTTTTAAGTCTGGCTGCCACTGCTGGTACAGAGTTCTCCGAACGCATTATTACCAATCATGAGAGTTTTCAGAAATTTACCAATACCCTGGGTCCGGCCGCTATTGCTTTTGATACGGGTGCAAGCACTTACTCTGTGACAGATAAGAATGGTGATCCAGTTTACAGCGGTAATCCGGCAGTGGCACTTACTGGTATCGCATACCAGCAAGGGGATGCGATCGATTTTGAAGGTGTGCGCCTAAAAATTGATAACCCTGCGAACGGTTCAGTGGTATTGGATACCGAGATACAACGCGAGAATGTGTTGAATATGGTCCACCAGTTAACTGCGTCATTGCGCTCAATCGATACGGTGGGCAATCCTGAAGGAAATAACAAACTCAATGAGGCGGTAGGTCGGGCGTTGTTGTTGATGGACGGTATTCAGAATAAAAACATTGAAACGCGTGCCACCATCGGTGGACGGATGAATATGCTGGACCATCAGCAGGATGTGAATGAGAGTTTTCTGTTGCTGACTAAAGAGGCGTTGTCCTCATTTGCGGATCTTGATTACAACGAGGCAATCAGTGAGTTTACCCTACAAAAAACGGCACTGGATGCTGCTTATGGTAGCTTTGCTCAGATTCAGAATCTAAGTTTATTTAACTATATTAAGTAGGTTTAATAAGTATTTTTTGTATTCAAATACCCGGCAATTGTCGGGTTTTCTTTTTTATGTATAGAAGAGATAAAGCTGAGAGTTAATAGTTTTGGGCTTGCTGATAGGCTTTAATACTTCGGTTGGCTTTTTTGCTTCTGCTTGACTGATCAAGCAACGCTTGCCTTTTCTCAGCGGTGATTTTTCTCAGTAGCTGGTGATTATATTGCAGTTTTTGGATCTCATTGCTCAGGCTGTCAGCATCCTCTGTCGATAACTCCGTGAAGGGCAAACTGCGGATTTCCAGGTCTTGTTTCAGGATCAGTTCATTAAGCCGTTCGATACTGGCTTCACCAGCATCTTCATCGTTATCTTGAAAAGCTTGCATAATCGATAACTGCAACGACTGGATCACTGCATAGCGATCCAGCCAGCGTTGTCTTGGTGAGTTGACCGAAGCGTTCATGATTCGCCTATTTATTCACCGGGCTTTGGGTATTGTGATGCTCCTGCGGGATCTGCTGCCAGGCAGATTTGACTTCCAGCATCAGCGTCGTCACTTCATTAAGCTTGTCGGTGGATGATTCAATATTCGCCTGCATCAGCAGATCAGCCATATAGATATAGAGATTGTCCAGATTCTGGGCGATCTCGTTTCCGTCAGTATCTGCAAGCGAAGCTTGCAGGCCACCAATAATAGAGATCGCCTTGCTGAGGCTGGTGCCTTTTAGTCCGATATCCTGGCGATCGATTGCACCTTTGGCTGTGGCAATGCGCTCGAGCGCGCCATTCATCAGCATCAGAATCTGCTGATGTGGGGTAGCATGCGCAAGGGCAGAGTTCAGGCCTACCTTCTGGTACTGCTGTGAGGCGATATGACGATTCATTATGGTTCCTTATTAATCAGACTTCTTTACAACGCCAGGTAAGCTATCCAGAGCTGACGTGAGCCAGTTACCGGTTGCATTAAGGCTGTAAACCAGCGCATCCATCGCATTGTATTGCTTAAACAGGCGCGCTTCTAGCTTAGCCAGACGGTAATCGAGCTTTTCACGCTCTTCAGTGATTCCGCTCAGCTTTTCATTGAGGGAATCGGTACGGCCGTCAAAGGTGCCATTGAATGAAAGATAGTTCTCCAGCAGGGAATCAATCACATTAGCGATTCCCTTTTCTTCATCGGAAAACAGTGTGGTGACACCCGTATAGTCATTTTCCAGTGCTGTATTGAGCTTGTCAGAATCTAGCTTCAGGGTGCCATCGCTCTGGGTGGTTATCCCCAGAGATGCCAGAGAGGTATAGCTGCTGGCTGAGTTATCGATCTGATCGGTCAACGCGTTGCGGATCTGGCTCTGCAGGTTATTGACCAGAGAGTCACCGAACAGGGAGCCGGATACCTTGGTATCGGCGTTATAACTGGTTTGCTCGTTGATCAGGGCGACAAGCTCGTTATAGCCCTCGACCAGAGCGTTAATCTGGCCCTTGATAGCACTGCTGTTCTGGCTGATAGTCAGCGTAATGGGCTCACCCGGATTGGCATCTTTCAGGATGATGGTAGCGTCGGGAATGACATCTTCGACGGTATTGGTGGCGCTGGTCATCGCTTGGCCATCAACCATGAATACGGCATCGGCTGCCGCGGTAACCTGATCGTAGTAACTTGCTACATCGCCATTGCCATCCGGCGTTGCGGTGCCGGAGTTATAGTCGTAAATATCCAGGTCGCCGCTGGTGGTAGTGCCTGTAATGGTCAGGCCGTTTGTTGCACCGGTTTCATCGGCAGTAAATACCAGCCGCTCATTACCGTTTACATTGAGGATGGTGGCGGTTACGCCGATATTATCAGCGGCGTTATTAATCGCATCGCGTACGCCCTGGATAGTCGCATTGTTGCTGCTGTCCAGAGTGACGGTAAAACTGCCATCGGCATCGGCGAACTCCAGTGTTCCTTCGCTAACGACATAATCCTGCTGGGTAACCAGTTTCTGGGCGGTCGCAAGGCTGGTGATTTCCAGCGAGTATGAGCCTGCTGCTGCATCATTTTCGGCACTGAAACTGGCAATTGCATTATCGGAAGAAGAAACACTACGATTGCTGAAAGTTTCCGCATCTTTCAGACCGATGAGCTTTGATTGGAATTCGGATAGTGCACTTTTCAAGATGCCGACGGCTGAAAGTTCCGCCTGCAGCGAGGCTTCTTTGCGGGCAAGGCGCGTGAGAGTCGGCTGGCTTTCGGCCTGGATTAGACCGGTTACCAATCCGTTAATATCAATACCTGTACCTAAGCCGGTTGAGGATACACCTGCCATAACTTACCCCTTACGTATTACCATTAGCTGAAAAGCTTATTATGCCTTTTCGCTAAACAGCAGATTGTTCATCTGCTCAATATGCTTGCTGATCCTAAGAAAATCTTCTGACGGAATCTGGCGTACCAGTTCATCGTTGGAAGTATCAATGACCCTGATTATCGTTTGTCCGGCGTCCTGGTCAACAGAAAAATTCAGGGTTCTCTGAAATTGCGCCATAAAATCATTGATCGCGGCCACTGTCTGTTTTAACTCTTCGGCGTTTTGTTCGGAGAGCTCTGCGGTAGACGGGGCTTCAGCTTTTTTTACTGCCTGTTCTTGAGCCAGAGCCTGAACCGCTTCAGCGTTAGAAGGGGCTGGCTCACTATTCTGAGGCGCCGTTGCCGGATTCAGAGAGGGGTGAGATGACGTGATCTGTATTTCACTGGCCATTGTGTGCCTCCTTTCTCAGATAAAAAAGGGCGGGCAGAGCCCACCCCTGAGGTTAAGTGCCAATGCCTTACTGCAGCAGGGACAACACACCCTGTGGTAGGGAGTTAGCCTGTGCCAGCATTGCAGTACCGGCCTGTTGCAGAATCTGGTTTTTAGTCAGGTTGGCAGTTTCAGCGGCGAAGTCGGTATCCTGGATACGGCCTCGTGCAGCAGAGACGTTCTCGCTGATGTTGCTCAAGTTGGCGATAGTGCTTTCCAGACGGTTCTGAACCGCACCCAGATCAGCTCGCTGCTCAGAAATAAAGGCAAGAGCATTATCGATTATGGTTAGGGCGTCGTTAGAGCCTGATTGAGTAGAGACGTTTATATCTGCAACAGAGTCAAGGCTAGAATTTACACTTGCCCCAGTCAGTACTGTAGTACCAGTATCAGTACCAATTGTGAAGTTTGAATTGCTTGAGAAAGTAATGCTACCACCAACCTCGATACTGTCAGAAGCGCCTTCAGTTAGGGTTGTACCTCCAACATCAAGAGTATTGCTGCCTGAAGCTTCACTGTTTGTATAGTCCAGAATTTCAATGTTGTCGCCATTTGCGTTTGTTAAGGTAATTGAACCACTGTCTGATGCTAGCTCTGCAGTAACGCCTGTTGTAGCGGAAACATCATTTATTGCTTGAGCAAGTGCGCTGTAATCAGTAGTTGTGATTGCGGCACTAATAGTAACGGCAGAACCTACAGTACCACCTTCATTTGAGCTTGATAGCGTAAAACCTACGGTACCTGCTGCATCTAAACCATCTAGTACAACCTCTGTACTTGCTGTAGCAGTAACGCCCGTAGTACCGGTGGCGTTATTAACAGATGCGGCAATGTCACTTGCTGCTTCACCTGCATCTACAGAAAATGTTGTTGATGCAAGACCGCTAATAGTAATGTTCTGGGACGCGACAGAGTTTGTGCCCGAGAGGTCAGTTGCAGCAGTTAGTGCTCCTATGTTGGTTTGAGCTGATGCCTGATATGCACCCATGTCTGTGGCACGTGAAGAGCCGATGCTTACAGAGATTGTTTGATCTGCATTCGCACCGACATGGAATTTTGCAGCAGAAAAAGAGCCATCCAGAATGTTTTTACCGTTGAAGGAAGTAGTGTCAGCAATCCGGTTGAGCTCTGATTGCAGCTGAGCAACCTCTTTCTGCAGGTTAGCGCGGTCGGATGCGCTGTTGGTGTCGTTGGCAGACTGGATAGACAGTTCACGCATCCGCTGCAGGATGTTGGTGGATTCGCCCATTGCGCCTTCAGCAGTTTGCGCCAGAGAAATGCCGTCGTTGGCGTTACGCACTGCCTGGTTCAGACCCCGGATCTGCGAGGTCATACGGTCAGAGATCGCCATGCCTGCGGCATCGTCTTTCGCGCTGTTGATACGCAAGCCAGAAGACAAGCGCTGCAGGGAAGTTTGCAGATCGTTTGAAGACTTGCTCAGGTTGTTTTGTGCATTCAGGGATGCAACGTTAGTAATAATTCCGACCATTTTCTTATCTCCTTAACCCGGCTAGTCCATTGACGCTGACCGGTATTTCAAAGCTTGGGATAACAGTGGCTATCCCCTGAGAATTTCGTTTCGTGATCTGGTTAGCGGCGCTGTATTTCTAAACTTTAAGGAAAATGATTTAAATTTTTACATATTTTTCATAGTCCCTGTAATACAGGGGCTGCAGAGGATTGTTGCATTACCCATTTTGTGTTTTTGTTGTGTTTGTCCTGAGGATGGTCCGGTAGCGTGCCGGTGAGAAAAGCGAATTGCACCGTTTGAAAACAGCTTAAAAAAGGTTCTTCGTCAGATAGCGTGGATCTTATGTAGAGGGCTGGTTTGCATGCCCCGCGAAACGTTCAGCGTAGCCCACGAAGTGCTCAGCGTGGCCCACGAAGTGTTTTGGCCATTGACTATTGGGTATTGGGTAGAATGGGGCATGTGGGAGCGGCGCCTCGCCGCGAATGATCTCCTAATCGGCGCGAGGCGCACCTCCCACAAGCTTCACCAGTACCCAACCTGTCTCTCATACAAGGGCGGGACTTTTTCGTAGGGCTGAGTCCCGCCCAAAGGCTGTGAGCCATAGATGTGGCGCCCTTGCGATGCTTAATATCGCCTTGGGGTAGGATCTGCCTGAGAGAAAAAGATACCAGTCAAAAGATTTAAGAGGCGCTCCCCGGTAATCAACGATGAGCTTTTTTTTTGGGCGGAGGAGCGTCAAAAAAATAGCACTCCATAAGCTTGTATTGTTTACTGTTATGTCATAAATTTGACGTAATGTTAGTTTATGCTCAAGGCAATACCAGAGATGATGAATCCTCTGCACCTTCTTTATATCGATGATGATGCAACTACGCGCGCCTCGGTGGCTGAGCGGCTCTCCTTTGTTGGCATAGAACACAGTGTTAGCGACTATGTTACCTGGTTGCAGTCTGGCGAGAATTGCATGGCTTCTAAGCAATGTGTCGTCTGGCTGGGACAGTGCAGCCTGCCAATCTCGGTAGAGAAGCTGCTGGAGCAGCTCTGTGGCCTTGACCCCCTGTTACCTTTGATTGCTGCTAATGGCTGGGAAGAGCTTGATAGCCTGGATGAGCCGTTGCGCAGCCATGTTGTCGGGCGCCTGGATGCGGATGCTATGCTGGATGAATTGATGCATTTGCTGCATCGGGCTGTGGTGTACCGCCAGATGGGCCAGCAGATTGCCGGCCAGCCCGACCTGTTTACATCGCAAAGTATTGCCCTCAAGTTTGAAGGACTGGTGGGGATGAGTAACGTGATGGCCCTGGTGCGTAAGATGATTAGCCAGGTAGCCGATCGGGATGTAAATGTACTGATTACCGGAGAAAGCGGTACCGGTAAAGAGGTGGTGGCGAATAATCTGCACCGGGCCTCGAAACGCTCTGGGGGGCCATTTGTACCGGTGAACTGCGGAGCGATCCCCTCTGAATTGTTGGAAAGTGAGCTGTTTGGCCATGAGAAAGGCGCGTTTACCGGTGCGATAGCCAGCCGGGCGGGGCGTTTTGAATTAGCCGATGGCGGCACCCTGTTTCTCGATGAAATTGGTGATATGCCGGTGACAATGCAGATCAAACTGTTACGGGTGTTACAGGAAAGGTGTTTCGAGCGGGTTGGTGGCACTAAAACCATCGAGTGTGATGTGCGAATCATTGCGGCCACCCATAAAGACCTTGAAACGATGATTGAGGCTGGCACCTTTCGTGAAGATCTGTATTACCGTTTAAACGTTTTTCCTATCGAAATGCCGGC
The DNA here is from genome assembly GCA_036960915.1 of Amphritea sp. Lineage (GTDB taxonomy): Bacteria > Pseudomonadota > Gammaproteobacteria > Pseudomonadales > Balneatricaceae > Amphritea. The sequence goes on along the minus strand of JBALVQ010000040.1, from coordinate 29,965 downwards.
ACTGCGTGAGCGGGTGTCTGATATCCCGCTGTTAGTCGAAGAGTTTTGCAGTCGCCTGGAGGCTGATGGCTTTGGCCGGTTACGTTTTCATAAGGCTGCCATTGAGTCGTTGCAAAAACATAAATGGTCGGGAAATATTCGTGAGCTGGCCAATCTGACGGAGCGGCTGGCCATTCTTTACCCGGGAAGTGTTATCGGCGTCAGCGAATTGCCGGCTAAATTCCGGCATGTTAAAGAACCTGATACCGATATCTACCAGGTAGGAGCAGAGGTGGTAGCTGCCACGTTAACTTCGGCACCAGCTGCTGCAGAGGATCAAGTCTCAGGCATAGAGATGTTGCCCGACAGTGGTTTGGATATGAAAAAATATCTCGAAGGGATTGAACAAGCCTTTATCGAGCAGGCGCTTGATTCTACCAACAACGTTGTCGCCAGAGCGGCGGATAAATTGCAGATACGACGTACGACTCTGGTAGAGAAAATGCGTAAATATGGTATCCAGCGTAAATAGAGATGGGTTTAAGCGGTGCGGTTCGTTCCTCACCGGCACCCTACGAGTTCGGGCTACGTAGGTGCTTTAATTTGTAGAGTGCTGGTGCGGTTCGCAAGCTCACCGGGCACCCTACGATTCCGGGAATAAAATGTAGGGTGCTGGTGAGGAACGAACCGCACCTTTGGAGCAGATACGGCGTACCACATAGGTAGAAAAAAGTACGTAAATACAGGATTTAGCGTAAGCGATGATGGATGTAAGAAACAGGGTTGAACAGCTTGAAGAGGAAGTTGCCAGCCTTAGGCAGCAGTTGGCTGAGGCGCATCAAAATAACGATGACAAACAGGCAGATCATGCGCGCCTTTCCGGACGGCTGGACGACCTGCTAAACCTGCTTCCGGCAGGCGTTGTGGTGATCGATAGTCGTGGCCAGGTCGTAGAATGTAATAGTGCTGCAGAAGGCTTGCTTGGGACGCCTCTCAAAGGCGTTGCCTGGATTTCCATCATTCAGCGCAGTTTTTCCCCGCGCAGTGATGATGGCCATGAAGTGTCGTTAAACAGTGGGCGCCGTGTAAGTTTGTCGACCAGCTCTTTGGAAAATGAAACCGGCCAACTGTTGATGTTGACCGACCAAACCGAAACCCGCCTGTTGCAGGGGCGTGTGGCCCATTACCAGCGGTTATCCGAGATGGGGCGCATGATGGCATCCCTGGCGCATCAGATCCGTACGCCGCTCTCTGCGGCGCTGTTATATGCCGGCCACTTAATGAAAACTGAGCTGCGTACCGATCAGCGAATTAAGTTTGCCGGCAAAGTGAAATCCCGGCTGGACAATCTTGAGCAACAGGTGCGCGATATGCTGGTGTTCGCGCGTGGAGAAACGCGTATAGAGGATCGTATCAGCGTTGCCGAACTGTTTCGTGAGCTGGAAGATGCGCTGGATATGCCGCTGCTTACCTGGGATGCGGATTGCGAATGTATTAATCAGGTGCCGGATCTGCAGTTGCACTGCAATAAAGGCTCTTTACTGGGGGCGATTATGAACCTGGTGAATAACAGCTTGCAGGCAACCGGTAAGGGGGCTGAGTTAAAAATTGAGGCCTCGATCGAAGCCTCAAATGAAGGCAATAGGCTCTGTATTGAAGTCAGCGATTTCGGGCCCGGCATGGATCAAGAGCTGTGTGCCAAGGTACTGGAGCCGTTTTACTCAACCAAATCCCACGGTACCGGCCTTGGTCTGGCGGTAGCTCAGGTGGTTGCAAGAGCCCATCATGGGGAGTTTAGGTTGCATTCCAATGTCGGTGAAGGTACCCGTGCCGCTATACTGATCCCTTTCGTGACCACCGATGAACATCAAACAGGATAATTGATGAGTACCCATATTCTTGTTGTAGAAGACGATGCCAGCTTGCGTGAAGCGCTGGTAGATACCCTGGAGCTGGCAGGTTTTGAATACCTTGAAGCGGAATCCGCTGAGGTGGCGCTGGAAATACTGGCACAGCATTCGGTTGATATGGTGATCAGTGATGTCAACATGGGCGAGATGGATGGCCATCAGTTACTGGCACAGATTCAGCAGTCTCAACCTTGTCTGCCTGTCATGCTGATTACCGCCTATGGTCAGGTGAATAAGGCGGTGGATGCGATCCGTAACGGTGCGGTTGATTATCTGATGAAACCGTTTGCACCGGATGCGTTGATCGAGGTGGTAAAGCGTTATACCGGTACCCAGATCGATCAGCAAGAAAGCTTGCAGCCTATCGCTGAAGAGACCAGCAGTAAGCATTTACTTCAGGTAGCCCGACGGGTGGCCGAAACAGACACAACGGTATTGATCACTGGCGAGAGTGGCACCGGTAAAGAGGTCTTGGCACAGTATATCCATACCCATTCACCACGGGTCGATCGGCCTTTTGTGGCCATTAACTGTGCGGCGATTCCGGAAAGTATGCTTGAAGCGACGCTTTTTGGCCATGAGAAAGGTGCATTCACCGGCGCCTATGCGAGTAATCCCGGTAAATTCGAACAGGCCAATGGTGGCACGATTTTGCTGGATGAAATTTCCGAGATGGATCTTGGATTGCAGGCTAAACTGCTACGTGTACTACAGGAACAGGAAGTTGAACGGGTTGGTGGACGTAAGGTTATCAAGCTGGATGTGCGAGTGTTGGCGACGACTAACCGCCAATTGGAAAGCTATGTGGCGGAAAACAAGTTTCGCGAAGATCTGTATTATCGCCTCAATGTATTTCCGTTGCAGTGGTTGCCATTGCGGGAGCGGCGGGCGGATATTGTGCCGTTGGCGACCCGTTTGCTGGGCAAATACTCACTGAAAATGAACCGTACGGCGGTCTCTCTCAGTGAAGAAGCGCAACAGATTCTGCGTGGCTGTGATTGGCCGGGCAATGTGCGTGAGTTGGATAACGTGATTCAACGGGCGTTGATTCTACAGCAGGGAGCGTTGATCACGGCTAATGATCTGCATATTCAGGCGGGCAGTATTCAGACCGCTGACCTGGCTGCAAAAATAACGCTGACTAGCTCCACTGATGCAGACGGGGGGCAATTAGGTGCGGATATGCGTAATCATGAGTATCAGTTGATTGTTGATACTTTGCGCAGCACCAATGGTAGTCGTAAAAATGCTTCTGAAAAGATGGGAATTAGCCCGCGCACGCTACGCTACAAATTAGCGAAGATGCGCGAAGACGGAGTGGATCTGGATGCCATGCTGAGCTGATTTGTTGTCAAAACATAGCCATTAGTCGTAAATTTTCACCGGCTTACGACTAATGGCCTGCCCCGGATAGACCAATGTCTAATTAGGCAGAAAGCGCTCGTTAGGTATAACTTTAACCCTCTGTAGATACCTCTTTAGACTCACCATCAAAAACAACAATTACGGCTGAGCAGGGATAGGGTGATCGTGACAAAGAAGAATTAAATATTCACGGTTACTGCAAAGACTATAAAACAAGCTAAGGGCATCACAATGAGCGAATCCAAGGTATATCCAGTCAGTCAGGAATTGGCTGCATCTGCACACATCGATAACGAAAAATATCTGGCGATGTATGAACAGTCAGTCAATGATCCTGATGCCTTCTGGGGTGAACAGGGCAAGCGACTGGATTGGTTCAAGCCATACACCAAGGTTAAGAACACCACGTTTGATCCCCACAATGTGGATATTCGCTGGTACGAAGACGGTACGCTGAATGCTTCCTACAACTGTCTTGATCGTCACCTGGAAAAAAGGGGCGATCAGGTAGCCATTATCTGGGAAGGCGACAGCCCGGAAGAATCAGAAAATATCACCTACCGCGATCTGCACGAGCGCGTGTGTAAGTTTTCCAATGCCCTGAAAGCACGCGGCGTTGAAAAGGGTGATGTGGTTACGCTGTACATGCCGATGATCCCGGAAGCGGCGGTAGCGATGCTGGCCTGTACCCGTATCGGTGCGGTGCACTCTATCGTTTTTGGTGGTTTCTCGCCTGAAGCACTGGCGGCACGTATCGAAGGCGCTAAATCCAAGGTAGTTGTAACCTCTAACTTCTCGCTACGCGGTGGTAAGGCTGTGCCGCTGAAGGCGAATGTCGATAAGGCGCTGGAGAATAAAGCTGCCAAAGCCCTGATTGAGAGCGTTATCGTAGTTAAGCGTGTCGATCAGGATGCGGCCTGGAACGATAGCGTTGATGTCTGGTACGAAGATCTGGTGGCAGAGGCGTCTTCAGAGTGTGCTGCAGAGGAAATGGAAGCCGAAGCGCCGATGTTTATTCTCTATACCTCGGGTTCTACCGGTGCACCAAAAGGCTTGAAGCATACGACGGGCGGTTACATGGTGTATGCCGCCATGACTCATGAATACGCGTTTGATTATAAAGAGGGTGATATCTACTGGTGTACTGCCGACGTTGGCTGGGTAACCGGTCACAGTTATATCGTCTATGGTCCGTTGGCTAACGGTGCGACAACACTCATGTTTGAAGGTGTGCCGACCTATCCCGACAACAGCCGCTTTGGTCGTGTGATCGAAAAGCATAAGGTGAACCAGTTCTACACCGCGCCGACAGCGATTCGAGCATTGATGCAGCAAGGTGAAGATGTACTGGGTGATGCCGATCTGTCCAGCCTGCGTATTCTCGGCTCAGTAGGTGAGCCAATTAACCCGGAAGCCTGGGAATGGTATTACCGCATCATGGGACAGAGCCGTTGCCCTATCGTGGACACCTGGTGGCAGACAGAAACCGGCGGCATGATGATTTTACCGTTGCCGGGTGCAACGGCTACTAAGCCGGGTGCTGCGACACGGCCGTTCTTCGGCGTGCAACCAGCCCTGCTGGATGCCGAGGGTAATGAGCTGGAAGGTGCAGCTGACGGTAACCTGGTATTGAAAGATTCATGGCCGGGTCAGAGTCGCTCTATCTGGGGTGATCATGAGCGCTTTATTCAGACTTACTTCTCCACCTATAAAGGTATGTACACCACCGGTGACGGTGCACGTCGTGATGAAGACGGTTACTACTGGATCACCGGTCGGGTGGATGACGTCATTAACGTCTCCGGTCACCGTATGGGTACCGCTGAAGTTGAATCGGCACTGGTTGCTCACCCAGCCGTTGCTGAGGCCGCTGTAGTGGGTTATCCGCATGAAATTAAGGGGCAGGGGATCTACGTGTACGTCACCCTGCAGGCAGGTTTCGAGCAGTCTGATGAGCTGATGAAAGAGCTGCGTTTGCATGTGCGTTCCGAGATCGGTCCTATCGCCTCGCCAGATCTGATTCAGTTCTCGCCGGGTATGCCAAAGACCCGTTCGGGTAAGATCATGCGCCGTATCCTGCGCAAGATTGCGGAAGATGATTTTGGTGCCCTGGGTGATACCTCAACCCTGGCAGACCCATCGGTCGTTGATGATCTGATTGAGAACCGCATGAACCGTAAATAATTTATACATGGACGTATTTATCCTGCGGGCACATGGACGTGCAGGAGCAGGGTTTATATACATGGACGTATTTATCCTGCGGGCACATGGACGTGCAGATGTAGGGTGGGGGTATATCCAGGGATGAACGCTGGTTGATAATAATTGGTCTACAATTTTATTAAACTCCCCTCCGGTTTTTACGCTGGGGGGGAGTTTTGCATTTCAAGTGATGGTACTATGTTTGTGAAGTGCAACAGAACGTTTATGAAGTGCAACAGAACGTTTATGAAGTGCAACAGAACGTTTGTGAAGTGCTATGTTTATGAAGCACAACAGAAAGTTTATTAAGTGCAACAGAACGTTTGTGAAGTGCTATGTTTATGAAGCACAACAGAAAGTTTATTAAGTGCAGCACAAAAGCATAAGAAATGTATCGATGATTGAGGATCGTCATCAGGTATTGAGGGAGACTAGCTGAATGCAGTTGGCACAGAAGATAATCATTGCGGATGACCATCCGTTGTTCCGAGCCGCTTTGAAACAGGCTGTTACCCAGGCCGTCCCGGGGGTTGAGATTGTAGAGGCGGATTCATTGGTTGCCGTGCAGGAAGCCGTGGATACCCATTCGGACGCAGATCTGGTGTTGCTGGATCTGCATATGCCCGGCACTAACGGGTTTACCGGATTAGTATTTTTACGTGGTCAGAATCCGGGTATTCCGGTTGTCGTTGTATCCGGTAGTGAACAAACTCATGTTATGAAGCGCGCTATCGATTACGGTGCTTCGGGTTTCATTCCCAAGTCTTCACCTTTGGAAGTCATTGCTGAAGCGATAACCGCCGTTTTAGAGGGTGAAGAATGGCTGCCGCAGGACATCCCGGAAAATTTTGATGATGTTCCGCCAGAGGATCAGAAATTTGCAGCGAACCTGGCTTCCCTAACGCCTCAACAGTTCCGTGTACTGACAATGCTGACAGAAGGTTTGTTGAATAAGCAGATTGCCTATGAGCTGAGTGTCTCAGAAGCAACTATCAAAGCGCATGTCACCGCTATCTTGCGTAAGCTGAGCGTAAATAGCCGCACTCAGGCGGTGATCGCAGCGCAACGTTTGGGTGTAGAGCCTCCAAAAACAGAGTTGGGATAACGCTGTTTTCAGGGCTTTGGGGTTTGCTCAACCCAAGCTGGAAACTATTCTAAAAAAACCGCCTTCGTGGCGGTTTTCTGCTCTTAGGCATCGTTATTCTGAACAGATCAAGTTACTGCCTAATATCCGGCCATCACCTCAAGATGCGCTTGAACGCTAAATGCCAGAGCGACCGGGTTGTACCCCCCTTCAAGAACGGAAACAATGCGGCCACCACAGGTGGTGCGCGCTACGTCCATCAGTAACTGCGTGGCCCAGCGGTAATCTTCTTCGGTCAGGTTAAGGTCTGCCATTGGGTCTTCGTGATGCGCATCAAATCCTGCAGAGATAAAGATAATATCGGGCTTATGGTTCTGTAGGGCAGGCAACCAATGTTTTTCCAGCTGCTCACGAAAAATACTGCTCTTGGTATGGGCTGCAATCGGGCAGTTAATAATATTATCGCGCTGAATGTCGCTGTAACGCTCAGGATAGTACGGGTGCTGAAATGTTGAGCAAACCAGCACTTCAGGCTTGTCCTTGAATATATCCACAGTACCGTTGCAGTGGTGAACATCAAAATCGACGATAGCTACCCGCTGAATATTCGGTTGCAGGAGAGCATGCATGGCACCGATGGCAACATTGTTGAAGAAACAGAAGCCCATTGCGGCATTGTGTTCTGCATGATGGCCTGGCGGGCGCACCGCACAAAAAGCGTTATCTACCTTCTCTGCCAAAATCTGATTAGTCGCCAGGATAGCAGAGCCCGCAGCAAGGCTCGCGGCATGGAGAGAATCAGGGCACAGTGCTGTATCCTCATCGGTGTAGACAACACCCTTATCGGGTACCTTTATCTCCAGGCGTTTTTGGTGGAGGTTTGCATGCGCCAGCTGAACTTGCTCGGCGGTGACGTGTACCGAATCCATCTGCATTAGATGCTCAATTAATCCGGTTTTTTGCAATACCTTTTGAATAGCCAGCAGGCGGATGGGGCTTTCCGGATGTTCAGGGCCCATATTGTGCAAGCCGCAGTCCTGGTGAGTGATAAATGCGGTAGTCATAATCCATTAAGTTCTTGTATTTTTGTTATAGGGACCTGATAGCAGGTTCTTTAGTTTACTGGAATACGGGATATGCATCGCTTAGTCAAAAGTTGTAGGTACTAGTGGCAATTAACTGGGCGGGTGTTGACATGGATCAGTATTGTTTTGCTCATAACTGGTTACTATGTTTACCACAGCATAGAACTGTATTTAGCACCGTGTGTGTCACCCTACACTCGGTGCTTTTTTTTGTCCTCATTTCTTGTTTCCCCCTTTTTGCCTCCTATTTTTGAGCAGGCGTTTTGTTTTTTTACTTCCTACTCTTTTCTCGGGCTTTTATACTCTAGCTAATAGTTATTGCGAGGATACAAAGTTAAGTGGCGGTTACCCGGGATGCGCAGGCAGAAGCTAAGGTCGATTATACGGATAAGAGCGTATTGCTCATTGATAGTAGCGGCAACTTGCGCGCTACCATCTATTACATGCTGCGTGAATTGGGTGTCCATAACATTAAAGCAATTACCATCAATGATCGCGTGATGCCTACTATTGCGCAAGGTGACTTTGATGTAATTCTGGTCGGGCATAATGCCAGTGACACTGTGACAGGCATCCAGCTAATGGAAGAAGCGCGTTTTAGAGGGCACATAAAGCCCAGCGCTGCCTGGATTTGTCTGACGAGTGATTCATCCCAGGAGGCTATTCTTCATGCGATTGACAGCAATCCGGATGACTTGATTACCAAGCCCTTCTCCCTGGAAGATTTAAAATTCCGACTCGATCAGATTATGCGGCGTAAGAAATCACTGCGACCCGTGGATCTGGCGATTGAATCCGGTGCAATCGATTCGGCTTTACAGATTTGTGAAGCGTTGATTGACCGCAAACACCCGGATTATGAACATTTGCAGCTAGTTCGCGGGAAGTTGTTGTTGCAATTGAAGCGCTTCGACGAGGCTCAGCAGTTACTTGGTGGCATCTATTGGGAGAAAAGAGATAAGGAAGCGGGTCTTTATCTGGCGCAAGCGTACTGCGGACTGGATGATCTGCTGAAAGCTGAAAAGTTGCTGCTGGAGCTTATAGAGAATAATCCACTGTTAATTGCTGCTTGTGACTTACTGGCTGAAGTTTATGAGAAGTTGGGTGATTTGGTGCAGGCAAGAGAGTGGTTGCAGCATGCAACAGCTAAGGCCCCACTGGGCATACCCCGGCAGATGGAGCTTGGCCGGGTGGCAATCCAAACTAAGGAATTAAAAATTGCCGAGGGGGCTTACAAGAAATCCATCTTACAGGGAAAACATAGTTGTTATAGCTCTGCGGAGCCTTATTTGAAGCTGGCTAACATTCGTCGTCTCGAAGTGAAAGGGGCAGATGATGGTATGCAGGAACAATTGAATAAGGAGATAGACGGCCTGCTGGTTAGCGCACGTAAGCAGTTTCCAACGGATAGCGAATCTGAGGTTAAGGCTTTTCTCATACGCAGCCAGTTGGCAGAAGATCTGGGTGATTCAAAACAAAAAGAACGCTTTCTCCGAGAAGCTAAGATTATAAATCGAGAGCTTGAGAAACCGGTTAACCTTGATCGTGAATTACTGGTGATGTCGGGTGATGCGGTGCCTGTTCTGGAAGTTGCCAAGCCGGAAATTGAAGAAGCAACTGTCACTAAGAAACAGGCCAATCCTGAGATGAGTGATAAAGCCAATCGTCTGGGTATTAAGCATTACCTGACAGGTAAAACGGGACTGGCTATCAAGTCGTTTGGTGCCGCGATTGATTTCGATTTAAATAACCATGCGGCCGTATTAAATTTGGCGCAATTGTTTCTGGAAACCGCGAGAGATGATAAAGAGCGTCGCGAAGGGCGCCTGAAGATGGTGGCGCGCTACCTTGGTTTGGCCTCTCGTAGAGTGCTGGATGGCGAAGCGCATGATAAGCAGCAGTTGCTAACAACGCTCAGCGCTATGGACTTGGAAGAGTTGCCAACGGGGTCTCTGGGCCCGTTGCTCAAGTAACGGGTTAACTCAGCTTATATCTCATTATGTAACCCCCCTTTTTTTGTTCTTCGTCAGATAGCGTGGATCTTTTGTAAAGGGCTGGTTTGTATGCCCCGTGAAACGCTCAGCGTGGCCCGCGAAGTGTTCAGCGTGGCCCACGAAGTGTTTTGGCCATTGGCCATTGGCCATTGGTCATTGGTCATTGGGTACATCGGAACCTGTGGGAGCGGCGCCTCGCCGCGAATGACCTCCTAATCGGCGCGAGGCGCACCTCCCACAAGACATGTCTGGGAGTGTTTATCGCCTACTTGTTCTTGAGGTATTTCAGAATCAAGGTCATCAGGCCTCTGGAAGCGCTGTCAAGATCAGCCGAGACTCTTAGCAAGGGCAACTATCCAGAGCCCCTGGAACCCTCTGATATCTATGAAGTCGGTACGCTTATCGCTGCCTTCAATCAAATGGTGACAGAGTTAGGAGCCTCTCAGAAAATAGCAAAACAGCACACTGAAAAGCTGTCAATCGTAAACCAAAAGCTGCGCAACGCATTGGTGGATGCCGAAGCCTCGTCGATCGCCAAAAACCAGTTCCTTGCCAACATGAGTCACGAGATCCGCACCCCTATGAACGTGATCATCGGGTTGTCCAATCTGTGTCTGAAGACTGACCTGCAGCCCAAGCAACGGGATTATGTGAACAAGGTTAACATTGCGGCTGATTCGTTACTGGGAATAATTAACGACATCCTCGATTTCTCCAAAATCGAGGCCGGTAAACTGGAGCTGGAAGAGATTGAGTTTGACCTGCAAGAGATATTAAACAAACTCGCGGTCATGATTGGAATGAATGCCCGGGAAAAGGATTTGGAGTTGGTGATCGGATTGAAGCCCGGCACACCTCACAATCTAGTCGGTGACCCCCTCCGCCTGAGCCAGATTCTGACTAATCTGGCGAACAATGCGGTTAAGTTCACCAAAGACGGTGAGGTCGGCATCCTGGTAACGCTGATAGGACGTTCTGAAGAGGGGATTCAATTACGCTTCACCGTACGGGATACCGGTATTGGCATGGAAGAGGCCCAGATTGAAAAGTTATTTCAATCCTTCAGTCAGGGTGATACCTCCACGACTCGCCTATACGGCGGTTCTGGCCTGGGCCTGACAATCAGTAAGCGTCTGGTGAATATGATGGGCGGAGTGATCACCGTGGCAAGCCAACCGGGTAAAGGCAGCACCTTTCATATCGACCTTCATTTCGGAGTCGCGTCCTCACAGACTAAGCAGAGCTTGCCGTCGAATTTGCGGGGGAAGCGGGTGCTGGTGGTTGATGACAGTAGAGCCTGGTGTGAAATCTTGACTTCCCAACTTCAGGCCTTTCAACTCGAGACGGAATATCTCTTCAGCGGCGAAGACGCTTTGGCGCGCCTGGAGTCCGAGCCTCCCTTTGACCTGATCCTGATGGACTGGAAGATGCCGGGCATCGATGGGGTGGAAGCGGCGTGTCGTATCCATGCTTTGAATCATCCGCAACCTCCGCCCATCGTCATCATGGTCACGGCCTATAGTCGAGCAGAGGTAGTGACCAAGGCGGAGTTGGCGGGGATTAAGTGCTTTATCGATAAACCGGTCAGCCCCTCGGTGCTGCACGATACCCTGATGGGGGTGTTAGGCACAACGATGCCTGCTGACAATCGGATCCGTTTAGTTACCGATGCAGCGGAAAAAGAGTTGGAAGGTCTTTGTGGCCGCCATATTTTGCTGGTGGAGGACAATGTATTCAACCAACAGGTGGCGCAGGAGCTGTTGGAGCAGAATGGCCTTAAGGTCGATATTGCAGAGAATGGCCTTAAGGCTGTCGAACTGATTTGTCAGAACGAGTACGCCGCTGTGCTGATGGATATCCAGATGCCGGAAATGGACGGTTACGAGGCAACACGTCGAATTCGCCAAACCTTCGGGTATGCGGATCTGCCAATCATTGCCATGACCGCAGGAGTAATGGCAGCTGATTATCAGCAGTGTAAGGAAGCTGGCATGAATGATCACATTGGCAAGCCCATCAACCCGCAACAGCTATTCGTTACTTTATCTCGGTGGATACAAGGGGATGAGCGAGCAGCCCCTGGTAATGAGACCGCATCCGGACAAGTTGCAGCAAGATCATCCTCCAATTTTTGTGCTGAAGTGCAGCAACGATCAGCTAGCAAACAGAACACCTTATTCAATAAGAGTCCTCCGTTGGATCTGAGCGCGCTTGCCAAAATGGTCGATCCAGCAACGCTTCAGCAGTTGGTACTGACGTTCATTACCGAAGCGGAGCAGATCGTGCAGCAGCACCATGAAGCCGTTAAGAGCAGGGACTTCGACGCAGTGAGCGCCTTGGGTCATAAATTAAAATCGTCGGCCAAGGCTGTAGGGGCCAACCATTTGGCTGGGCTCTGTATGCAATTGGAGCAACAGGGTAAGGCGGGTGAGTTAGATGCTTTGGAGACTTTGCTTCGAGAACTGGACGTATGTATGGTCGAAGTCAAAGCTTATTGGGAGGTTTATGATAGTTGTTAAATTTGAGAGTTACTGCTTTTGAATAGTTTGGGAACCTGCGAATAAGTCTAATGCTTTCTCTGCGGGCTATAGAACGGCCAGGTGCGCGAAAGACTGTGCAGTGAAATGTCTGGACCTTTTCAAACTGGCTGACAATGCAGATGGCCGTTATAGAGCCCGCCCTTGGGGGCTTTCAGAGAGACCGGATCTCCGCGTTAACGATTTTCGTCCGGCAGGCGTTCCTGGTACAACCAGTATGCCTGTAACCGTTGTCTTGACCTCCGATCTCTCTGAAATCCAGAGGCGCATATGACTTGTTCGTAGGTTCCTTAGTTAAACCACTACGCACTGATGAAAAGCTACAGTCATAACATGTGGAGTTGGAAGGATTAGCTAGGAGGGTTGCTATAACTGTTCTCTTTAAAGGGAGAAAGTCAAAGATGGCGTCCCAGAGAGTATGCACTCCTGTTTTTTTTGATTTTAGTAATTCAGACCTGATCTGACAGTTACCGGCTATTAAGGATGTGCCTGTTGGGAGCCTTGTTATAATAATTGATCGATAAATCCAAATAGTTATGGAGATTTAGGATAATTTCATACAGTTTCTTACGGAACATTGTCTGATAGAGCTCCTGTAAGATCGTCTGGCGGAATCTCTTACAGAGCTCGTTGGTCACGAGGTATGTATCGACGGTCCTGATAGTTGTTTAGGTAGGATGAATGGACCGGCTTTACCGCCCCTTCTGGTTTGGCGTACATAAATACCTCTACAGGAGCGCCGAAATTGATCCTATCCGCAGGACGAATCTGAATCCGTTTACGCCGATAGCCATCTGGTGCATCTACACGTTCCAGATGGTCGAGCAACTCCAGTGTCTGATTAGTCACCTGATATAACTCTCCAGTAACTGGAAGGCCTTCGCCCGGCCGGTCCATCAGACAGGGTGAATACCAGCGCCCGGCCACTACCAGCGGATAATGTTCATCGGTGGTGTACTCGCCCAGATATTCGGCCTGATCGAGGTGACTCTTATGGTTGGCAAAGCCCCGCTTAAGGGTGCCGTAGATAAAAACCAGTATCGACATGTGATTGATAGATAAAGAATTCTACTAAGGAGATCACATCCTAGCCTATGGACAGTGGAACAAATAGCGTAATTTTCAGAATCGAATAACAATTGGTTTAACGACAGATCTTATATAGAAGTTGAATAACGTGAGGCTTATCAATCTTTTATACAGGCCGGTAATCCACCACCGTACTTCAATAGATTGGTCAAAGATGGATGGCAGACTATTCGATTACCGAAATAGTATGTTCTCTATAGCTGGATAATACTTTTAATACTTCTTTATGAAGCTCTGGTGTTGCAGCCGCGACCACTAATCCATCCCAGCCATTCGCTAATGGTTTTCCTTTCCAGTCAGTAATAATCCCTCCAGCGCCTTCTACGACAGGTATCAGCGCCATTACATCGTAGTACTTCAAATTTCCTTCGACGACCAGGTCAATATGACCGGAGGCTAGTAGTCCGTAGCAATAACAGTCGCCGCCGAACCGCCTGAGTTGTACTTTTTGGCTTAACCTTTCAAACTCTTTCAACTGAGTTGAATTAAACATTTCTGGTTCGGTGCAATAAAGAATTGCTTTATTTAGGCTTTGAATATCAGAGACTTTGCAGTCTGCCCCGTTGTGAGTTGTGACTTGTCCTTCTCTACCAATCCAGCGCTCATTAAGAATTGGCATGTCGATAATACCCATCTTGGGAGACGCCTGATCGGTGAGCCCAAGTAGTGTGCCAAAAGTTGGCATTCCAGAAATGAAGCTTTTAGTTCCATCAATTGGATCTATAACCCATTGGAAACGGGCGTCTGATTGATCGACCCCATGCTCCTCCCCCAATATCCCGTGATCTGGATGTCGCTCGGAGATTACTGTTCGCATCAGAGTTTCTGTGGTCTGATCCGCCACTGTGACAGGACTCGCGTCAGCTTTGTTGTCAACGTTTATGCGCTGCCGAAAATAGCGATTTATAGTTGCACGAGAGTGTTCTAGTGCTTCGTTAGCAGTGACTAAAAACTCATTCATGTTTCTCTACCCTTCTCTGCGGATATGCCGCTTTCAGACTAAATTGGCAATCAGGATCGTTTTTTTTTCAGGTAAGAGCAAACGGGAAAAACTTATAGAGCGGATGAGGATAGTTAATGTTGCCTAAATTAGTTTAGTTCATGGCTGGCATTACAAATACTCGATTGTAGAAGGTTGTCTATTCGTTAATATCGCATTTATCACTTATTTTTTTAAGCGTTTATCAAACGACGAATAAGAACAAGAATCTAGCTCACCTGCTTAATGCAGTGAGTGCATCTACAGAAAACGATATAGCCGGGGTTTGCATATGAAGGCAAGAGACGTAAAGACAAATGAAGACGCAAAAGAAATTATTAATGAGCGCAATATTACCCATGTCAAAGTAGGCATTTTTGATACCGATGGCATCATGCGCGGCAAATACATGAGCAAGGACAAGTTCTTCTCCTCGCTCGACAATGGTTTTGCTTTCTGTGACGTGGTCCTCGGCTGGGATTCAAAAGACAAGCTCTACGATAATGTCAGTTTTACCGGATGGCATACGGGATACCCGGACGCACCCGTGCGCGTGATACCAGAAAGCTGCCGCGAAATTCCTTTCGAAGACAATACGCTGCTCTTTATGGGTGAGTTTACCGAGAATGCGGCAGAAATTTGTCCGCGTAATTTGCTCAAGCGAGTAATAGCTCGTGCCCAGGATATGGGGTTTGATCCCTTCGCCGCCCTGGAGTATGAGTTTTTCATGTTTAAGGAGACGCCGGAAAGCGCACGGGCAAAAGGGTTTAAAAACCTGGAACCCTTGACGCCTGACTCGTTCGGCTACTCAGTATTGCGCAGTTCGGTGCACTCTGATCTCTATAAACAGATTATAGATATGTCCGAGGAAATGGATTTCCCGATCGAGGCGCTCCATACCGAAACCGGGCCTGGCGTGCTTGAGGCCGCTATTGCGGTGGACAGTGCGGAAAACGCCGCAGACAAAGGCGCGCTGTTCAAGACATTCATGAAAGTGCTGGCTCAGCGTAACGGGCTAATGGCGACGTTTATGGCTAAGTGGTCGATGGATTGTTCTGGCCAGAGTGGGCATATCCACGTATCCCTGCGCAACCGGGACGGATCAGGATCTGCCTTTTACGATCCAAGCCAAAAGCACTCCATGAGCAAGATACAGCGCCATTTTTTAGCGGGACAGCAGCGGCTGATGCCGGAACTTCTGTGCATGATTGCGCCGACTATCAATAGCTACACCCGACTAATCCCCGGATTCTGGGCGCCTACGGATGCAACCTGGGGTGTAGAGAACCGCACCACTGCACTGCGGGTTATTCCGGGTAGTGAAAAATCCCAGCGGGTTGAATACCGTCTGGGTTCCGCCGACGGCAATCCTTACCTTACCCTGGCAGCAGCCCTGGCATCGGGCCTTTACGGCATCATGAATGAGTGGGAGCCAGAAGAGCAAGTAAAAGGCAACGCTTATGAACAAGAGCATCCGGCTCAGCTGAAGCTGCCCACCACGCTGTGGGAAGCGGCTCAGCGTCTAAAAACATCTCAGGCAGCCCGTGAACTGTTCGGTAATGCTTTTGTGGACCACTTCGCAGCTTCTCGGGAGTGGGAAGAGCGTGAGTATCGAAAACATGTCTCCGATTGGGAGATGGATCGCTACTTCGAAATTATCTGATAGCAATGATGGAAGGCTTTCTGACGTTTTGATCAGTGAACCTCATATCCCCTTAATTTGAGACATTTATAATGACTACCACGCAAAATACATTTTCCCCAATCGATGGTTCTCTCTATGTGGAACGCCGCTGTGCAGATGCTGAGCAGATCCGTGCTGCCTTAGAGCAAGCTGAAAAAGCTCAGGTCGCCTGGAAAAAAGTACCCCTGATTGAGCGAAAAGCCCTGTGTACACGTGCAGTTGAAGCTTTCGTCGCCAATAAAGAGCAGATTGCTGAAGAACTATGCTGGCAGATGGGACGGCCTATCCGCTATGCCGCGGGTGAGGTAGGCAGTTTTGCCGACCGTTCAGAGTATATGATTTCGGCCTCTGATGAGGCGCTAGCACCTGTTCAGCTAAGCGAAAAAGCGGGCTTTACTCTCTACATTAAGCGTGAAGCTGTCGGTGTGGTGCTGGTAATTGCGCCTTGGAATTTCCCACTGCATACCCCGATTAATGCAATTATTCCTGCATTGTTGGCCGGTAATACGGTGATTCTCAAGCACTCTGCCCAGACACCCCTCTGCGCTGAACGCATCTATGAGGCGTTCCAGAGCGCAGGGGTGCCTGCCGGGGTGTTCCAATACTTGCATATGAGCCATGAAGATACCGAAGCGGTAATTCAGTCACCTGAAATCAGTGCAGTAGCCTTCACCGGATCAGTGCCTGCTGGCGCTAAAGTTGAAAAAGCCGCCGCCGGACGCTTTATCGGTGTCGGTCTGGAGCTAGGAGGTAAAGACCCTGCCTATGTTCGCGAAGATGCTGATCTGGAGCATGCGGTAGAAAATACGGTGGACGGCGCTTTCTTTAACTCAGGACAGTCCTGCTGTGGTATTGAACGAATCTACGTACATGAATCGATCTACGACGAGTATGTGGCTAAATTTGTTGCGCTGGTCAAACAATATAAGTTAGGCCGCTCCGATGATCATGATACGACTCTTGGGCCGCTTGTTCGTGCTTCCGCCGCTGAATTTGTCCGCGGCCAGATTGATGAAGCGATGAAGCAGGGCGCAGTGGCGCATATCGACGCATCCAATTTTGAGCTGGATGAACCTGGAACCGCTTATATGGCTCCTCAGGTTCTGACCGGTGTCGATCATAGCATGCGAGTAATGACCGAAGAGAGCTTTGGGCCTGTGGTCGGCATTATGAAGGTATCTTCCGACGAAGAAGCCGTGCGGTTGATGAACGACAGTGAATTCGGTCTCACCGCCTCTATCTTCACGCGTGATATCGACACAGCCGTAACCCTTGGCGAGCAACTGGAAACCGGTACGTTCTTCGTTAACCGCTGTGATTATTTGGATCCGGAACTCGCCTGGACGGGGGTAAAGAACACCGGCCGCGGCTGTACGCTGTCTAAGCTGGGCTTTGATGCCTTCACTCGTCCGAAATCCTTTCATATCAAGACAACGCTTTAAAGGGGCGCGTAATGACTAGCCTAAACGCAAATTGGAACTATCCCAATAATATTCGTGTCGGTGCAGGTCGCATCAATGATCTGGCCGATGCCTGCAAAAGCCTGGGCATGAAAGCTCCGTTGCTGATTACCGATCCCGGTTTGGCGAGTCTGCCAATGGTGGCCAATGCTGTTGCGGCCTGTAATGAAGCACAGCTCAGTTGTGGCCTGTTCAGCAATATCCAGGGCAACCCCACCGGCCAAAATGTGGATGACGGTGTTGTCGCTTATAAGGCTGGCAACCATGACGGCGTGATCGCCTTCGGTGGCGGTTCCGCTCTTGATGCAGCAAAGGCTGTGGCGCTGATGGTGGGTCAGAACCGTCCGCTCTGGGATTTTGAAGACGTAGGTGACAACTGGACTCGAGTTAACGAGGCGGGCGTTGCGGCCATAATTGCTGTACCCACCACCGCCGGAACGGGCTCGGAAGTGGGTCGTGCATCAGTCATTACCGATGCCGCCAAGCATGTGAAGAGGATAATCTTCCATCCGAAGATGTTGCCGCAGCTGGTTATTCTCGATCCGGAATTAACCGTGGGGCTGCCGCCTCACATTACCGCAGCTACAGGTATGGATGCCCTCTCGCATAATCTGGAAGCACTCTGCTCTCCCTTCTATCACCCCATGGCGGAAGGTATCGCTATAGAAGGGATCCGACTGGTAAAGGAATATCTACCCCGTGCAGTGGCTGATGGTCAGGACCTGGAAGCCCGAACTCAGATGCTTGTCGCCTCCAGCATGGGGGCAACCGCCTTCCAGAAAGGACTGGGGGGGATGCATGCTATCGCTCATTCGCTGGGCGCTCTCTATGGGGTTCATCATGGTTTGTTGAATGCGATCCTGATGCCTTATGTACTTAAAGCCAACCGAGCTGAAATTGAGGTGCGGATCGAACGTCTCAGTCGCTACCTGGAACTGGAAGACAGCAGCTTTGATGGTTTTATGAACTGGATACTATCGATGCGCGATAAGTTGCAGATACCTCACACGCTCGGGGCCATCGATATAGATGACGCGCAGACTGAACTGGTGGGGAAGATGTCAGCGGTAGACCCATCTGCCGGTGGGAATCCCATTGCATTCTCCGCCGAGCAATACGCCCGGATATTTTCCAATGCAGTTAATGGTCGGCTGAATTGACAGCTGCTTTGGTGCGTACAGCTTTCCTATTAAATACCTACTTAGTGTGAACAGAATGAAGATAGCGATTTTACAGTGTGATGACGTTCTGGATAAATTTCAGGAGGAGTTTGGTAACTATCCACAGATGGTTACCGATCTTCTGATGAGCGTTGATGATGCGCGGGAAGTTGATGTCTTCGATGTACGATCAGGTGAATACCCTAACGATATCGACGACTGGAATCTTTTCATTACCACGGGTAGTAAAGCCAGTGTTTATGATGATGAAGTCTGGATTAAGGATCTCATTGGATTTGTACAATGTCTCGATAAGGCTGGGAAAAAGCTGATAGGAATCTGTTTTGGGCATCAAATTATAGCGCTGGCAACTGGTGGCGCAGTTGAAAATTCACGAAAAGGCTGGGGGATCGGTGTTGCATCAAATCGAATCCTGACTCAGCAAGTATGGATGGGTCAAGTTCCGGCAGAACTGAACCTGATTGTCAGTCACCAGGATCAGGTTACTAAACTGTCGGAAGGTGCTGCAGTGATTGCTGAAAGTGACTTTTGTCCCTATTTCATGGTCCAGTGGAACGCTCATTTTTTGAGCGTTCAGGGGCATCCTGAATGGAGTCGAGCTTATTCTGAAACGCTCATCAATGACCGGCGAGATAGAATTGCGCATGAGCGTATTGAGGATGGTCTTGCTTCATTGGCAAAAGAGCCAGATAACAATCTTTTTTCCAGGTGGATTCTTAATTTTGCAAGCCACACAGGTTAGTTCAGGGCGTCAGTAAGACTCCATTAATAGCAAATAGAGTGCGCATCGATGGTGCTATTAGGATTGATGTTACTGAGATTTGGTTAATTTTTTAACATAGATAGCTTGCCGAATAAGCTTATTTATAGGTTTTATGACCAGGTTATTCTCCGCCTAGTTTCTGATCATAAGTATTAAAAATATCAAAATTTTAGCCTCTGTCGGAAGCTTGCAAAGGTCAAACTGGAGCGGTTCTTGGAAGGAGCGCAAAGCATCATTTTGCCTTTCATATTGGCTACTATCCCCTCGAAAGGGGGGAGTGTTGTTGAAGTAAATGGCAATAGATGGGCATCCGATGACATACAGGCTATGCCTATTGAGCGATATGGGCTGTCAGTTTAAACCGGATTAGTTTGAGTCGATTTAAAACAGAATCCATGATTCAAGTACTTTAAAGGGTATTTGGGTCGGATCCATTGATACGAAAAATAAAAAAAGGAAATACGTTATGTTTATTCGTACAAAACGGGTAGCTGCCTGCCTGTTGTTAAGTTTGGCAATGGCACTACCCGTGTATGCTGAGAGTAAGATTAAGAACGTTATTTTGATAATAGGTGATGGCATGGGGCCTCAGCAGGTAGGGTTGCTGGAGACTTATGCGAAGTTGGCGCCTAATTCTATCTATGATGGCCGCCAAACGGCTATTAGTACGTTTGCAAACGCTGGGGTTGTTGGTTCATCTTTAACTCATCCAGATGGCGCATTAGTCGTTGATTCTGCCTGTTCAGCGACTCAACTAGCGCTTGGCAAGTACGCACCTTCAGAGGTAATTGGTGTTGATACTAACGGCAATCCGCAACAAACCGTGCTGGAGTTGGCTAAAGCCCAAGGTAAAGCAACGGGGTTGGTCTCTGATACGCGTTTAACACATGCCACACCTGCAGCATTTGCAGCCCACCAACCTCATCGCTCTTTAGAAAATGAAATTGCAGTAGATATGCTTGAAGTTGGTCCAGATGTTATGTTATCCGGTGGCTTGCGGCACTGGATTCCAAGTTCTGTCAATGCCAAAGGCAGTGACTATGACGAGCTCCATGCGATGACTGGAGGCACGGTAAAACTCAAATCAAAGCGTAAAGATGAGCGAAATTTGTTGGCCGAGGCCCAAAGCAGTGGTTATCAGCTGGCCTTTAATCGACAACAGCTCAGTGAAGCGTCTGATCAGGATAAATTACTGGGACTTTTTTCTTATTCTGGGATGCAAGATGGTATCCAGAACAGTAATTCTCGTGACGACGCTAATCGAACGGAACCAACGTTGACTGAAATGACGGCCAAGGCTCTTGAGGTGCTATCCAAGGATGAGGATGGTTTCTTCTTGATGGTTGAAGGCGGGCAGATTGATTGGGCGGGTCACAACAATGACACTGGCACGATGCTGCATGAAATGATCAAGTTTGATAATGCAGTCCGTTATGTACATGATTGGGTTGATGGTCGTGAGGATACGCTGGTGATCATTACCGCAGATCATGAAACGGGGTCTTTCGGTTTTAGCTATTCTGCCGCTGATCTACCTATGGCAAAACCACTATCAGGATCTGCATTTTCCAAGCAGGATTATAAGCCCAACTTTAACTTTGGAGGCCTTGATCTTCTTGACCGTCTCTATGAGCAAAAGAAGAGCTTTCCTGGCATGATGGCTGATTTCTGGAAGCTGCCTGAATCTAAGCAAGTCCCAGAAGCGCTTGCAGATGCTATTAACAGTTCAAGTTCATTTAAGGTCAATAATGAGCAGGCTGCGAAGGTATTGGCAATGACCGATAATCCATTCAAGGTTGAAGATCATTCATACCTGTCAGCAAAGCAGTTACCTAAAGTAGATGATTTCCAAGCCTTTTATGTATATGGAGAAGAGATCCATTATGACTTGATTGGCCGTCAACTTGCTCAAGATCAGAATGTAGTATGGGGGACAGGTACTCATACACATACACCGGTTAACGTAATTGCCTGGGGGCCAGATGACGTTATTCGTCCGATGTCAAGCTTTATGCATCATAAGGATATTGGTGCGTTTATGATGAGTATGATGAAGTAGTCTTCAGGAAACTATCTGCCCAGGGACGGGCAGGCAGATTCTGAATGTAAACTGGTATCTCTGTAGAGTTGTGATTAGCCTTGCTCAAGAGAAGATTCTTCCAGAATCCAATTTCTAAACTCTTCTACATGCTTTCGGGATTCAAGGTCGGTCTTAATAGTCAGCCAGTATCCCCCCTTGCTGATCAGTCGATCTTTAAACGGTTCGACCAGGCTTCCGCTAGCGATTTTCTGATTGACGATGGGGGTCCTGCCCATTGCCACCCCAAGCCCCTGCACCGCTGCTTTAAGCGTCAGTACGGATTGATCAAAGCGATGCCCTCGTTCGTAGTCGATGTCGCTAACCCCTGCTTGCTGAAGCCACATCTCCCAGTCTTCTGGATAGAAGTTTATGTGCAATAGTGTCTGCCGAGCCAGATCTGCTGGCTCTCGAAGCGGATTGTCGCCGTTCAGCAGTTCAGGGCTGCAGACTGGAAATATCTCCTCTCTAAACAGCAACGTTCCGTTCGGATCATCGTTGTCTCCCAGAAGATAACGGATCTCAATATCGAAGGCCTCAGGGAAGAAATCAAAATCGTTGTCCTGAGCAGACAAACGAATATCCACATGAGGATTTTTTTGTTGAAATTGAGTCAGTCTGGGAACCAGCCATTGGACGGAGAAAGAGGAGGGCGCTTTGATATTGAGTATTGAAAACTGCTTTTCCTTATGTAGATCTTTATATCCTTCGGCAACAAGGTCAAAAGCCTGGGTCAGCTTGGGCAAGTATGCTCTGCCTGCTTCCGTCAGTGTCAGGCGCTGATGAGTACGATTAAACATAGTGATGCCGAAATACTCTTCCAGAGTCCTGACTTGGTGGCTGATAGCAGCCTGGGTCACGCTTAATTCCTCAGAGGCTTTAGTGAAACTCAAATGGCGCGCTGCCGCCTCGAAGGCTTTGAGGGCATTTAGGGGGGGCATTCTTCTTATCATGTTGGATTCCACTAAAGGGGGATGACTACTTACGGCAGTTTAGGTTTTCTCTATAAGGAATAGTCATCCGGTATGAATTTCTACAGTGCACATCTCATTATAGATGCTACTCATCTGGGAGGTTGCTGCTATAACGCTTCAAATAACGCCTATATTTTCTCCTTAAAGATGTATCGAACTTAATGATTAACTGTTTGATTGTCTAGTCCATATTGGTATGAGTATAGCTTATGCCTGTCCATACATTTTGTATCTTGTGACTGAATAGACAATAATGATTGAATGTATATGCCACAAAGGCGAAGTCCGGCGTAGAGCGCGTCGCTATGGATAAGGTTCAGCAGTATCCTCGATACAAGACTGACGTCACGTAAAATACGTTCAACGGACCTCAACTGATAACGATAAAAATAAGGAGTCAGACATGGCTGAGATAGGCAATTACGTAATTTATTTGATCATGATATGCGCGGTAATAGGGGCCTTCGCTTCTATCCGTGATCATGAAAATGGACTGGGTGCTGAGTTTATGGGCGGGTTGTACAGTATCGGGCCTATTTTCGTCCCGGTAGCTGGTATCATGGCCTCCATACCTTATCTATCTCAGTTTATATCGGCCGTTTTCGGGCCTATATTTTCGGCAATAGGTGCTGATCCAGCGATTGCGGCAACCACCTTTATTGCCGTTGATATGGGTGGCTATCAACTCGCCGATGCGTTGGCAGAAACCCGTGAAGGCTGGATTGTGGCGATGGTCGTTGGCTATATGGCCGGTGCAACAATCGTGTTCTCTATCCCGGTGGGATTGGCGATGCTTAAAAAGGCCGACCACCAATACATGGCGCTAGGTGTGATGGCTGGGATTCTCAGTGTGCCGGTCGGGGTTTTTGTCGCCTGCATCGTGCTGGCTGTTTCCAATCCGGGGGTTCGTGAAGCAGTCGCTACCAACACCGATTCCACGCTGATGCTCGCTCTGGATGCGAGTACTATTTTGATTAATATCTTGCCGTTAATAGCCGTCTGTCTAGTCCTGGCAGTAGGTCTAAAGGTCTTTCCCAGTCATATGATTCGCGGCTTCCTGCTCTTTGGTCGCACCATGGATGCGGCTTTGAAACTGGTGTTGGTCTTTTCCATCGTGGAGTACTTCACTGGAGCCTTTACCACTATATTAGGCGGCTGGGGCTTTGATCCTATTATTGCTGATGAAGCGGACATGTTCCGAGCTCTGGAGATTGCCGGATACATCGGTATTATGCTTTCGGGTGCCTTCCCCATGGTGTATATGATCAAGAAGTACCTTGCTGGCCCTATGGAGGCAATAGGCGAACGTCTGGGTATGGACAGTGTAGGCGCAGCGGGTATCTTGGCTGCGGCAGCAAACATTCTTGCCATGTTCCATCTAATTGGTGATATGAAAGCTCGTGACAAGGTGCTCTGCATCGCCTTCGCTGTTTGTGGCGCGTTTATGTTTGGTGATCATCTGGCATTTACCGCTAACTTCCAACCCAACATGATACTGCCGATCCTGCTTGGAAAATTGGCTGGTGGCATCTTCGGCTTTATCCTCGCCATGTGGATTGCTGTGCCAGCGGCTGAACGCTTAGAGCAGCATAAGGCGTTGGAGGATGAAGAATCCGGCGTCCGAAAGCTGGGTTCTGCTTAACATCGCTTTCTGAGAAGCGATTCACTTCGGATTGCTTCTCAGCACTCCAGTCTTATCCCAAAGGCCTGGTTTAAAACCCAGGCCATTTAAACGCTTACCAAATTTAAGCACTAGCTCTTATTAAAGAGCTAGATTCTATTTAATTTTCAATAAAAACAGAATCTTAGGGTTCTCATAAAAAGATGCCGAGGTAGTAGTTGTGGAACGCGAAGCGATGGAATTTGATGTCGTCATTGTCGGCGCTGGGCCTGCCGGCCTGTCAGCCGCCTGCCGTCTTATGCAACAGGCACAAGCCAACGATCAGGAATTAATGGTCTGCGTGGTTGAGAAAGGATCTGAAGTTGGTGCCCATACCCTTTCTGGTGCTGTACTTGAGACCCGCGCGCTGGACGAGCTGTTTCCCGACTGGAAAGGTATGGGGTTGGTGTTGGGCGAAGAGGTCAGCGGCGACGAGATATACTTTTTAAAAGACGAGCACAAAGCTCAGCAGATACCCAATGCACTGGTCCCGGCGACGATGCATAACAAAGGCAACTATGTGGTCAGCCTGGGCAACCTGAACCGCTGGCTGGCCGAGCAGGCTGAGTCGATGGGTGTTGAGATCTTCCCTGGCTTCGCAGCTGCCGAGATTCTTTATAACGAGGATGGTTCGGTCAAAGGTATCGCCACCGGCGATATGGGCGTTGACGAAAACGGCGCGCCCAAGGACAGCTACATGCCTGGCATGGAACTGCACGCCAAATACACCTTGTTCGCCGAAGGTTGCCGCGGCCACTTGGGCAAGGAGCTGATCGCCAGGTTCGAGCTGGACAAGGACGCCGACCCGCAACATTACGGCCTCGGTATCAAGGAGTTGTGGGACATCGATCCGGCCAAGCATAAGCCGGGACTTGTTATCCACGGTGCCGGCTGGCCGCTAGGCAAGAACGCCGCGGGCGGTTCGTTCCTGTACCATGCCGGAAACAATCAGGTTGTACTGGGGCTGGTCACCGATCTGAGCTATTCCAACCCTCACCTGAGTCCCTTCGATGAGATGCAGCGGATGAAACACCACCCGGTGTTCAAGCAGTACCTCGAAGGTGGAAAACGCGTTTCTTACGGTGCCCGTGCGATCGCCAAAGGTGGCTTTAACTCGCTACCGAAGATGACCTTTCCCGGTGGGCTGCTGATCGGCTGTGACGCGGGCACACTCAACTTCGCCAAGATCAAAGGCAGCCACACGGCCATGAAGAGTGGCATGATCGCGGCCGAGACGGTTGTTTCGGCACTGCAGGGTGAAACCTCTGGTAGCGATGAACTGACCCAGTATACCGACAACTTCAAAGCCAGTTGGCTCAACGACGAGCTACACCGCTCGCGCAATTTCGGTCCGGCGATGCATAAGTTCGGAATGACGCTGGGTGGCGTGTTCAACTACATCGACCAGAATTGGTTCAAGGGCAAGTTGCCGACTACCCTGCATGATCGCAATCCTGACTACGCCCAGCTCAAGCCTGCCGTCGACTGTGAAAAGATCATCTATCCTAAGCCAGACGGGGTAATCAGCTTCGACAAGTTGTCTTCAGTCTTCCTATCCAATACCACCCACGAAGAAGATCAGCCCTGCCACCTCAAACTCAAGGATGCGTCTATTCCGCTACGGCGTAATTTGCCGCTGTATGACGAACCGGCACAACGCTACTGCCCGGCCGGGGTCTATGAAGTGGTTGAGGAGGTAGATGGCCAGCAGAAATTTCAGATCAACTCGCAGAACTGTCTTCACTGCAAGACCTGCGATATCAAGGACCCAATGCAGAATATACTTTGGGTAACTCCCCAAGGCGGTGGCGGCCCTAACTACCCGAATATGTAAGGATGCAATTAAATAGGGGCTTTCAGGATGAAGGCCCCACAAAGTAAGCAATAAGTAAGCAAATTAAATGCAAATTCAGGCAAAGATTGGGCAAATATAACCAGCCTCTAACCTGTACGCCATCTTCTCAGTTTATCTGTAAGGCGACCCCCACCCCCAAAAATTCACATCTTCGAAGCTCTGGTACATCCGATCCACACATTTTTTGGGGATCCGCAAACTAACCGCGTCAGCCCTCATCCACATATATAAATACTGATGAGGATTATAAGGCGTTGAGTGGCCTGACAAGCCCCATATAAGGTAGGCTGTATCTCAAAGCGTCAAACAGTTTTATCTATAAAACGGTGCACTAACCATCATTTCGCCACAAAGTGGTAATACCACTGGCGTTCGTGACCAGATCCATCAAACTCGATTGTGTGTATTTCCCATCCAGCGACCAAGAATTTCTGAACAGCCACTTCGCAATATTCATTTATGTAGTCAATTCCAGGATCAACGCCTCCGTCGACAATGGCGTCCGCTGCAGCAGAGGAACCGCTTCGAACGTCTATAACCTGAAGAACTATCCTTTGTGATGTTTGGTCAACAAACAATTTGCACCTCATCAAAGCATATCCTGGCGAGCCGCCTCTTGCTGCTTCTGCGGTACGTGGAAAGGATACGGCGGAAACACTGACAGCCACCATTAACGCAACAATTGATATAAACGGCAAAGACCATATTGTTTTTATCGTGTACATAACTACCTCCAAAGAAAGCTGGGGAATTGAGTAAGTGCGTCATGTCATATAGTAGAACGCACTGATCAGAGTGAACTCATCATTGCCTCGCCCACTATCAAAGTGTAGTAAAGAGATCAGCGAGGCTTCGTCAAAGCCCCCCCATCAAAAAAACACCATCCTAGTATACCTAGACATCTCGTCCACACACCGAAGGGGAAAATTACAAACTCTGGCTTAAGCTTAAATGAATGTGCGGTAACGGCATCACATATGTTGAGCATGAAACAATCAAGACACAGTCCAATGAATCACTCTGTCACTAGCTTAATAAACTGTATGGTGAATCGCTGAAAACAAGACACATCAATTTTTATCAGAGGTAAGTGCTGGCGAACCCTTCACAGAGTACGGATATTGGCCGCGAAGATACGTACAGACTTCAAGCTGAACGCAACAGTACTTAGTCAGATAGCTGAAACTGAAAGGGCACAGCCCACCCTGCAGGCAAAAAAAAGTCCTAATAGCACACAGTACTGCAGGTGTTATCAGTATAACAATACGTCTTGCAGTTAATACCGCGTGGGCTACTAGGCAGTCCTTCCCTTTGTTGGGTCGGTGGTCGCTGTACCTCTTTGTATGGATTTACCATCTCGGTATTACTATTTGTTACAGGCGCTGGCTGTTGAATAATAATCGGAGCGGCTTGAGTTGAAGTACCTGCAGTTGAACCACTACCTTCCAATAGCTGAACGCCTTGTTGCATCAACATCAAGTTGTTGCGATGGTATTCAGCATACTCAGGACCACAGCGCTCACCTCGATTAATGAGCTCTGCCACTGCATTACTATCGCCT
The DNA here is from genome assembly GCA_036960915.1 of Amphritea sp. Lineage (GTDB taxonomy): Bacteria > Pseudomonadota > Gammaproteobacteria > Pseudomonadales > Balneatricaceae > Amphritea. The sequence goes on along the minus strand of JBALVQ010000040.1, from coordinate 2,523 downwards.
CGGAGTGGTGAAGTCGCAATCATACATAATTCATGAACGTTCATCTGTGACGCTTGCTCTGGTGTGATCGAGCAACCAAGGACAGCCAAGACAAAGCACGTTGCTACTAAAAGACGACTACTCATGGAGATTCTCCCACTTAATTATTGGAATGCCTTGTTGTGCAGATATTATTAAGTCGGTAGCTTGAAGAAATTCCCCTCCACAGAAATTTTGTTCTCAAGAAATGCGACGGCTCCGGCGAGACCATCTAAATGTACGCAGGGCTTCAAGATGACAGGGTGCTCCCATGGGTGTTTCTGGATGCGATGCCAGTTGACAAGATCACCAATCTCACCTCTTTCATCAGAAATAATCTCGTGAATTTTGGTGTAGTACAGCGTGTGCTCACTCTGGATATATACGGTGTCACCTACACTCAGATATGACGACGCTCTTATCCCAAAGTCCCAAAGATAGACTGGCGGATGATATGTGTACTTGAGCACCGCCAAGCGCACCTCCGGCTGGTGGATGCGATCTGCCAACTCTGCGAGATTTACCGGCTCTCGAAGCGTCTTTCTCTCATTCTGCCTGAAACCGCTACCATAAGTTCTTAGATAAACCATTTTATCGCTCCTTGGAATTTGCTCGCCGATGAGGTTGAGCCGCCCTACGTGAGCCAGATTTAGGCAATACACTTTATCCGTGTCGGCTCAAACGACTGGTTAAGAATCGTTTTTTTTCTTTAGTAATCCAAGTTCCGCGGCGGCTGCAACTATAAAAGCAGATCTTCTTTCTTCAAAATCAGTATTAGGCACGTTATCTATCGCAATGGGACTGTGTAATACCTGATCGTAGGTTGATGCGACGTCGTTGGAGAATAGGCCAGCGACAAGGCCCTTGTAATGTTCTAAAGCCTGTGAGGTGGATGGGCGTATCTCTGTGGCGCGACTTGACCCTTTGTACTCCGCCTTGTCACGTTGCAACGCGAAATCTAGAGCATCTGCTTCCCAGGCCGCAAGTGCATTTACGGCACCCTGAAATGCTTCATACTTCAATTCGAAACTTTTCTGTTTCTTCCAGCGGACCCCGAGAAGGAAGTCATTGATCAATGGCCCGACGATACCACCGAAAATTCCGGCAATGACTGCGACAATTACAGAAACCCACAATGGTATAGTCAACAAGATTTACCTCTATGGCGCCTAACTGAAATTATGCCCCCCGAAAACAGGGTGTGTCATCTCACCTGTTATGGTGCTTTTCAACAAAATAGGAGGTTAACTTTTTTATACTTCCAAGTATTCTGGTTTGGCAGGAATATACTGCATCAACTTCCTTGAAAGAAACTACACATAAGTATAGACCGGGCTGCCCATCCCTTGATCCGGATCAGGCTACCAACGTTTTCAAAGGTAGACAAACACTGAGTCAGTGACCGTTCCTGACACACAGCAGACAATGATGATCAGCTAGCTTCAGCCCCACCTTCAATCCATATTGGGGTTCTGGGGGGGGCCGTCCTAAAAAGACATAATCCTCTGTAGCCCCCATAGGACGTGCTATCCATGTCACTATTAACTTTTGGCGAGATTGCTAGATTTTAAGATTCGCCAACCATAAATCAACAAGTTACAGCTAAAATGTCTTTTCCTGAGGGAAAATCCCTAGGACCCCGTCTTGGTCTATAGTGGAAAAGTATGGGTTAAAATATTGTAGATAGGCGGACACTGGATAGAAGGACGCTTCAGCTGAATAACGCTGTTATGCGACAATTGAGGAAAGTCACGATGAGCTTTAATGAAGATGAGCTGATAAAAATCAAGAAAAAGACCTCCGGATTTTTTAAAGGTAAAGCAAGGTCAGCCATTTCAATTACTATCGGCTCATATAAACCGAAAATCGAAGCTGCGCGAATTCTTGATGAACCTGAAAGGAATAAAGCACTCCTAGCTTTAGTTGATCAAGCGACAGCTGAAAGACATTTGGCATTGCAAAGCGGTGCAAGCTCATATGGCAATCCAGCGTGGGCGGCAGCCGCAACAGTTGAAAGTTGGCTCCACGAACTAATGGTTGGAGATCCGCAAAGCATTCAAAATGTAGAAGCAATTATAGATGAGTTACATGTACGCGCATAACGCCTATTCAAGAAATGAGAAATGAAAAACGAAGATGATGCATTTGCCCGGAGATTTTATGAGATTCCAGACAAAACAATATTGAAATCAAAGTCCTACGCTGAACTTGCCGAGATGTGTGCGAGCTGTGAAATGGGCTCCACATAAATACTATGTCGTCGAGAGGGAAATGTTGCGAAGGAAGAATAAGGACCAGATGTACGCAACTATTGTTGGTGCAGTGATTGGCGGCGTGTTCACCCTAATCGGCGGTTTTCTAGCAAACTTAATGTAACTGGTGCATGTCATGATTATTGCCTTGGTTGTGATGGGTTCAATTTGGGTTATCGCGTTACTGTTAGGAAAGTACTGGGCTCTGTTGGGGTTAGCAGTTGGTGAGCTATGCTCAGAGTATGTTTCTTGC
>JBALVQ010000150.1:0-4647 GCA_036960915.1 Amphritea sp. | reverse complement strand
CACGAAGTGTTCAGCGTGGCCCACGAAGTGTTTTGGCCATTGGCCATTGGGTAGAACGGAGCGAACCACACCACACCACACCACACCGTTGTTGTATCCGGTGCGGTTCATGCTTCACCTGCCCCTACAGTACTCCCTTTCAAAAACAGTCCTGATAATCGATAATCCGCAGCTGGATAACGAGGCAATCAGATTAAAGGGAACAGAGCATCATGTACGCAGTTATTTTCAAGGCTGAAATTAATCAACTGGATGACGGATATTCAAAAATGGCCGAGCGCATGCGCCAACTGTCGATGGATGAATATGGTTGTCTTGAATTTACCGCCTGCACCGAAGGCGATCGGGAAATTGCGATCTCCTACTGGGATTCTGAAGAGCAGATCAAAGCCTGGAAAAAGAATTCTGAGCACCTGGTAGCGCAAACTCTGGGTAAGCAGCAGTGGTATAAGTCCTATCAGGTGCAGATCGTAGAAGTAGTACGCGAGTATAACGCCAAACTGTAATCATTTTACTGCTAGCCTTAACAGATTATCATTTAGGAGTGTCGCGCGATGCCCATTATCTCCTGGCTGTCTCTCGCCTGGTGTTTGATACCTGTTGTGCTGATTTGCGCTATTTACTTTTACTGGCAGGGAAAACCGTCTGAAATTCTTATGGCCAGCGCCCGGATGACCCTTCAGTTGACTGGGGTTGGGTATATTCTGGTGGTGCTGTTTGGAAATCCTTCACCCTGGCTGACATTGATTGTATTAGCTGTGATGATCAGTGCTGCTGCATGGATTTCGATCCGCCCGGTTAATCACCATAAAGGCTTTTTGAAACCTGCGTTTATAGCCCTGGCCTTATCTGTTTCCCTGCATCTGACCATTACGCTGAAACTGGTGATGGATGTGGAAGTTTGGTACGAGCCGCGAGTGATAATTCCACTGGCCGGTATGTATTTTTCCAATACCATGAATGCGATAAGTCTTGCGGCTGAGCGCTATCATTCAGAGTTGCATGAGGGGAAAGATGAGATTCAGGCGAGGCTGACCGCCTTTCATGCGGCGATGATACCGCAGGTTAATGGCTTGCTGGCCGTCGGGCTGGTAGCCTTACCCGGGATGATGACCGGACAAATCCTCTCCGGTGTCTCACCGCTTATTGCCGTACGCTATCAGATAATGATAATGACCATGATTCTGGGTGTCAGTGGCGTAGGGGCGGCGATGATGCTCTGGCAGCTGGGGCGAAAGCATCGGGTAGGGCTGCGTATTGTCCGCGATGAATAGGCGCGGATATCTGCGTTTATGACCTGTCATCTGTCATCTGTCATCTGTCATCTGTCACCTGTCACTGGTTGTCATTTGCAGCAAGTTCGCTGGTGGATGGGTTAGATTTTTTTAATGGTAGTGAAGTCGACTTGATCTGTTTTCGATTATTAACGAGTGATACAGCATGAATCTAGCGGTAATAAAAGTAATCTTGCTAACCAGTGTCGCACTTTTGGCATTTGCTGGGAATTCAGTTCTGTGCCGTCTTGCTCTGGGTGACGGGGCTATTGATGCGGGTAGTTTCACCATTATCCGTTTACTGTCCGGGATTGTCGCTCTGCTGGCTATTATTAGCCTATCTAATGGTAAACGTTCCTCGACATCAAAAGGCAGTTGGTTTGCCGCATCGATGCTGTTTCTCTATGCAGTAGCGTTCTCCTATGCATACGTATCTCTGGACACCGGCACCGGGGCCTTGATCCTGTTTGGGGCTGTGCAAATTACCATGATTTTTGTCAGCCTGTTGAGAGGCCATCGACTGCATTATTCAGAATGGGCAGGGATGCTTGTTGCATTCGCCGGATTTGTATATCTGGTGCTGCCTGGTGTAAACACACCGTCAATAACGGGTTTTTTACTGATGACAATTGCAGGTGTCGCCTGGGGTGGCTACACCTTAAAGGGTAGGGGATCAAAAAGTCCACTAGGCGATACGGCTTATAATTTCCTGCGTACCCTACCGTTTGTTTTGGTCCTTTTGGTGGTTGTCATCCAGAATGTTGATCTCTCCTTAGCAGGTATTTTACTTGCAGTAGCATCCGGCGCTATCGCGTCGGGGGCCGGGTATACTGTTTGGTATATTGCGTTACGGGATCTGTCAGCGACGCAGGCGGCAGTAGTGCAACTGCTAGTGCCGGTGATAGCGGCCGTAGGCGGTGTGATGTTTGCGCATGAAGTGGTGTCATTACGCTTGATTCTGTCCTCGATTCTGGTTCTTGGCGGTATAATGATGGTCGTTTTAGGCCGGTACTATCTGGCCCGGTCTGTCTCGAATAAAGTATAAAGAGCTTTCCTTTTAGCCAAACAGTCTGCTAAGCCCAAATCTGATTTGAGTGTGAAATCGTAATGAAACCGTCAGAAGCAAAGTTATCAGAGCTTAAGTTATCACAGCGCAAGTTGTCACAGCTTAGAGGCTTGGGGCCTAAATCTGAGCAGTGGCTAAACGAAGTGGGTATCCATACTTTCGAGGAGCTTGATGGTCTTGGAGCTGTCCGTGCTTATATCCTGTTGCAGGAAAAGTGCAGCGTTAAACCGAGTATGAATTTTCTGTATGCGCTGGTAGGCGCGTTGCAAAACCGCCATTGGAATGATGTAGCAAAAACCGATAAAAGCCAGCTGTTGAGTGAGCTGGAAAGTTACCGGGAAATGCAACAACTGTTCAGTGATAACGAGGCGGAATAATTGTCATTGCAGGAGTGACTCTGCTACTCAAAACCGCTATCGTTGCTTTCTCGTAAGCATCTATTTCTACTTATTTCAGGCATTCTTTATGGATATCCAGCTTCTTATTACCTACTTGTTTGCGATAACGCTGCTAACGATCACGCCCGGCGTAGATACCATGCTGGTGATCCGCAACAGTGCCCGTGGCGGCTGGAAAGACGGCGTAGTAACCAGCACCGGAATCTGTTCCGGGTTGTTTATCCATGCCACGGTCTCGGCGTTGGGCATTTCAGTTATCCTCCTGCAATCAGCCTATGCCTTCAGTGCCTTAAAATTGCTCGGTGCCTGTTATCTGATCTGGTTGGGATTATCCAGCTGGTATGCGCTGCTAAAAGGTCGGCAGATGCTGAAAATGCCTGATTCGTCAGCCAATCCTTTTCAGTTCAGGCTGAGTCGCTCATTACGGGAAGGCTTCCTGTCCAATGCACTGAATCCCAAGACAGCGATATTTTACATGGCGTTTCTGCCGCAGTTTATTGATCCTGCAGGATCGGCACTGCTGCAATCGCTAATGTTGGCGGGATTGCATTTTGTCATAGCAATGATCTGGCAAAGCCTGCTGGCACTGACGGTTAATCGGGCGAAGCTATGGCTGCAACGGCCGCGGGTGAGTCAGACATTTAACGGGCTGACGGGATCACTGCTGGTCTTTTTGGGCGTCAAACTAGCCATCAGTGAATAGCTAAACGGAGAATTGTGATAATGACCCTTCAGCAACTGTTCGGTATTGAACTACCGATTATTCAGGCGCCTATGGCCGGAGTTCAAGGCAGCGATCTCACCATTGCGGTATCGAATGCCGGTGGTTTAGGGTCGTTGCCCTGCGCCATGTTAAGTGCTGAGGCGATGCGTGATGAGCTGGAAGCGATCCGTAGCGGCACCGATAAGCCCTTTAATGTGAACTTCTTTTGCCATCAGCCGCCGCGGCCTGATGCTCAGTGCGAAAGTCAGTGGCGTGAAGCTTTGAGTCCTTATTATGATGAATTCGGTATCGACAAGGCGACTATTCCTGAAGGGCCTGGCAGAGCGCCTTTCAGTAGCGAAGCGGCACAACTGCTGAAAGAGTTTGAACCGGCGGTGGTCAGTTTTCATTTTGGTCTGCCGGCGCCTGAATTGATTGCTGAAGTGCGCAGCTGGGGAGCGAAAATACTCTCCTCAGCAACTACGGTAGAGGAGGCTGTGTGGCTTGAACAGCAGGGCGTTGATGGAATTATCGCCCAGGGACTCGAAGCGGGCGGCCATAGGGGTATATTTCTGACAACTGATTTGTCCACTCAGATGGGCACATTTGCTCTGTTGCGGCAGGTTGTAAATGCCGTCAACCTGCCGGTGATAGCTGCCGGCGGCATAGCAGATGCAGAAGGCGTAAAGGCTGCAATTGCCCTTGGCGCTGCCGGGGTACAAATAGGTACAGCCTATTTACTCTGTCCTGAAGCGAATACCAGCGCAATACACCGCGACACTCTGAAGAGCGAGGCGGTACGTCATACTGCCCTTACTAATCTGTTCTCCGGAGGCCCGGCGCGAGGCGTCGTAAATAGGGTGATGCGCGAGTTAGGACCACTTAGTTCTGTGCCGCCAGCTTTTCCGTTGGCGAGCTCTGCGATTGCACCGTTACGCGCAGCTGCAGAGCAACAGGGGAATGGCGATTTTTCACCATTGTGGGCCGGACAAAACGCCAGTGGTTGTAAAGAAGTACCAGCTGGACAGCTTACCCGGGAACTGTTCGACATCGATTAATCAGTTGGCGAATAATTTATTGTTGGCCTTGAATTAGAGTGATCTACCCATACATTATCAGGGAACCTACGAACAAGTCCCTTGGGCCTCTGTCTTTCAGAGCGAGCTGAGATCACGACAACGATTACAGGCATACTGGTTGTCTGGC
>JBALVQ010000039.1:0-52491 GCA_036960915.1 Amphritea sp. | reverse complement strand
GCCCTCTGGGTACTGGCCGTTCTATAGCCCGCAGAGAAAGCATTAGACTTATTCGTAGGTTCCCTAAGAGACTCGAGGAAGGAATGATGGATGGTAAGTAGAGAACTGCCTTTTCGAGGACATGAATATTAGTAAAGACAGCTCTCTGATCCTTGCAGATCGACTTTAATTATCGGTCAGGTTCTCGAGTTTGTGCATAGGAAAAAGTCTTATTTAAAGAATGTTATGAGAGAGGGAGAGCCACCTTTGAATGCAGAAGTCCAAGGACAACGTGTATGGGGGGCGTCCAAGGACGATAAAAAGACAGCTCTCCGGTCCCAAGGCTTACTTTAACTATCGGTTAGTTTTGCTGCTTTGTATAGGAATGATTCGCATTTGTAATTAGATATAAAGTTCCACAGATGAGCAACAATTAAAAACCAGAACAATAGCACCAGTTAAGGCGCATATACCGCATAACTGGAAATAAGAGACCATTTAAGGATGCCAAACATGAGTGAGAAAATTGAAATACCAGAGAAGTATCAGGAGTTTTGTAGAGAGGTTGCCGCGCTGGCTTCGAGACTGGGGGTTGAGAAAGCTCAAGTCAAACTACAGCCAGCCTTTGATGATGAGTGGAGCGGCGAGATTAGTGCTTCATGCGAAATGGAGCGTCATGGATCAAGTGCCCACAGGATTTGTATACGCTCAGAAATTAGAGTGCACACCGACCTAAGCGGAGACCCTAAAGGCTTTCATCGGTAGTTGCTCACACAGGAGGCACTCATGCTACTAACACTGATTGAATGAGATAAGCGGCACTTTGCTAAGCCGCACTACCCCTCTACCCTGAGCAAGTGGGCTCGAGAGGGGCGAATATCCCCCGCCCCTATTCTGGTAGGCAACACATGGCAGGTACAAGAAGACGCCAAGTATGTTCCACCGGATAGCGCTAGAATGCAGCGGCTGCGCCAGGCAAAAGCTATGCAGAATGATGAGCAGCTAACGGATATCGACCCAAGGGTTTTGGAGATTTTAAACAATGGCACCCAGGCCGCGTAAGCAAAAATTTACCGATGTACCGAACCTTTACGTTAAACGTGATAGTCGGACAGGTAATCTTTCATGCCAGTGCAAGGACCAAGAGGTTTCACGCTCTTGGCTCTGATCTGCAAAAAGCTGAAACACAAGCTCGCCAGTTGAATGTGGTGATATCTCAGCAGATCATCGAAAAGGAAGCAGCGGACATTATTAACCGGGATAACAGTAACAGTAACAGCATTACGGTAGGAGCCTGGGTTAAGGAATACTTGGTTATCCTGCAAGAGAGCTTGGACTGCGGGGCCATAAAATTAAATACACACAAACAAAAGCACTACGTAATTCAAGTGATTGATAAAAAATACGGCAAGATAAAGCTAGGCGAGCTAACGGCGCTCGCTATCAGCAAGTTTTTAAAAAGTTACGTTCAGCAAGGTAAGAATCGAATCGCTCAGCAAATCAGATCAGGTTTGATAGATTTGTTTGCCGAAGCAATCGCAGCAGGCCACTTCCCTGCGGATAAGCCGAATCCAGCCTCAGTAATCAAGAAGCCCAGAGCGAAGGTTAAGCGAGCCCGTCTGACTCTGGAAGTGTTTAAACAAGCCATAAGCTGGGCCACAGAGAATCTGGAGCCGTATCAGTGGAAAGCCATCCTTCTTGGCGTTCTTACCGCGCAGAGGCTAGGCGATATCCGGAATGCAAAGCTTAAAGATGTGCGCACCGTCGATGGCGTCGATTACCTGGCGGTTCAGCAAGGTAAGACCGGCACCAAGATTCTAATCCCGCTGAGCCTCAGACTGGAATCCATTGGCTACAGCGTCGGCGATGTGGTGAACCTGTGCCGAGACCGAGTGCTTAGCCCTTACTTGCTCCACCATTAAAAAAACGTGGGGGCGGCAACGCGCGGACATCAAATATCAGCGAATAAACTCAGTGACGGCCTTGCTGATGCAATCAAAAGCCTGGGCATCGACTGGGGCGAGAATACGCCGCCTACATTCCATGAGCTGCGTTCACTGGCAGAGCGCGAGTATAAGAAGGTCGGCATAAACACCCAATACCTTCTGGGCCATAAACACCAGAAAACCACCGATAACTATGCCGATGCTCGTGGTCATGACTGGATTATTGTCGAGGCAAATAATGGATAATAGTGTCGGAAAATCACAGCTAATTTTGATGGGGGGTTTTGGGGGAGTTTTGGGGAAAGAAAAGTGATCGTGACAATTCACTTGTCACAAACCACTATGACAATCGGCTCAGGACCGCTCAAAAGCCCGTATTTGCTGGATTTCAGCGGGATCAATTTGCAATGATTCTAAAAACTCCTGATGGGCTTCAGGCTCCAGTTTTTCAAACTGGATATGCCAATTTTGCATGTCTTCATCTGTCATCCCCGATGCTCGCATAATCTGCGTCCAGCGCTCTTTAGTTACCATTTTATCCTCCTGTAGCTCAGGCTGTTCAAGAAATGTGATGATCGCCCGTTGCTGTTGCCTTAGATGCTGGATCTCCTGCTCCAGATGAGTCAACTGCTTTTGTAAAACCTGTTGTTGATTGCCACCGCTGGATAACAACTGATGAATTTCACTCACTGGTACACCTAGCGATCGATAGCTGCTGATCAGCAACAGTCGCTGCAACTCTTTCTCGCCATAAAGCCGATAGCCATTACTGCCCCGGGTGGCAGGTTGAAGCAGCTCTTCGCGTTCGTAGTAAAGAATGGCGGTGCGCGACAGTTTTGCTTGCTTCGCTAAAGCAGTAATCGTAAGCATTTTCGAAACCTCAACAGTGCGATTCAGGCAAATTATCAACCCTACACTTGTAGACAGGTCAAGTATATTTAATGGCGAGCAACTAGCAATTGATTATCCCTATAGTCTACCTTTCCCTTATGACACAGAGGGATTAGGTATATCCTTAACAATTAATCAAATATTATTTTTTCTATACAGGTAACTGCAGTGACTGAGGACATCCTGAATAAGGCTGCCGAAAAGGGCATTATTCAACCAGAACAGATTGCTCCGCTGGTCGATTTTATTCAGCAACAGCAAGAGATACCGGATTCCGAACACGGCGAAGAACAGCTGAAGTTCATCCGTAACTTTGGTGATATTTTCATTACGCTGGGTATTGTTTTTGTGGCTGTCTCAGCTGCAGCACTGTCACTGCCTCAACTGATGTGGCTGATTCCCGCCGGACTGTTCATTTTAACCTCGGAATGGCTGGTGCGTGTCCGGCGTCTGGCATTACCGGGTATCGCCCTGCTGATATCAACCCTGTATTTTATCAGCCGCGCCCTGGGACTCGACGAGCTTGATAACGCCACAGTCTCACTGCTTATTCTCAGTGGCTGCTCGTTGCTTTTTTATGTGCGCTACCGCATGCCGTTCAGCCTGTTACCGGTAGCCGCAGGACTTGTCGCTGCGGTGATCAGCCTGATCGGCGTTGATATGGTGAACCATCAGTATCTTTTCAGCTTGCTCGGCTTGTGTGTATTTTCAGCAGCAATGGCCTTTGATGCCCGCGACAGGGAACGCGCCTTGCGCTACAGCGACTGCGGCTTTTGGCTACACCTGCTTGCCTCGCCGCTGATTGTGCATGGCATGATGACTACGGTGTTGTTTACCGATAGCAGCGTACTGACGGCGGGATTAACCAAGGAGCTGATGCTGATCCTGTTCTTTATCCTGTTCTTCCTGGTGGCTTTGTTTGTTGACCGTCGGGCAATGCTGGTCTCCAGCCTGTCCTATGCAATCTACGCCATTATTCAGGTAACCGAAGACAGTGTGCTCGCCGTTGATAATCTACCGCTATTTATCTTTATGAGCTTCGGTATCTTTATCGTTTTCTTTGGAACCTACTGGTATAAAGCCCGCCGATTGATTTTCGGCAAGGCTGAGAACCTTGAGATCGCCCAATATGTACCTCACTTTTGAAGATATGAGGATACTATAGTGATACTGAAACGAGGATTCATCGTTTCTCTGATCGGTGCGGCCGCTCTGCTCAGTGGGTGCTCCGGTCACCCAGGTACTGGCAGTTGGCAGGCAGCTGGGGAAAACTCTGGTCATTTTACCTCGCTGGAGGTCGCATTTGACGGTAAAGCCCAGTTAATTAAAACTGCGCTTTCTTCAACAGGTAACGCAGACAAAACCCTGCGTTGTCTATGGCAGGCAACCAGCAAGGAAAACCTTCAATTACAGTGTCGCGAGGCCGCTCAACCCGATACTACCCTGCAATACACATTGCATATAATGGCTGAAAACACGGCCGTGCTTTATCAGAAAGAACAGGTTATCGCGCGTTTCAACCGTTAAATGCCGACTATGATGCAAGCCCTTACAGGGCTTGCTATACCTCGCCCGTACGCCCAGCCAACTCATATTCGAGACACACCTTAATCTACGCTGAAAGTGATTGTTTTCGAGTTGAAAAATTGTCTTGCTGCTGATGCGGTCTATTCAGACTTTCAGGGTTACTATTGTAGTGCAGGGGCTGCTTTGCAAAAAGCGAGGTCTGACATATGAACAGCTTGAAAAAATTACTGTTACTCGCCGCTCTAGCGCTATTCGCCAGCGCTGCCCAGGCCGACCACTCAGTCAGCATCTCCGGTAGCTTACTGATTCAACAAGATGGCTACCAGATCTTTCTCGGGGCACCACTGCATCACTACAGTGGAGGGTATACCTATCGCACACCCCGCTTTATAGCCCCTCACCACCGCAAGCACAGACACTTCTCCCGTGGCCACCACCGGATTCGCGATCCGCTTATCCATGACTATCGACGCTATCGTCATCAGCGCCATTATAATTACAGACCACACCGTGGCGGGCGTCACTTTAACTTGCACCGCAGTGAACGGCACTTTAACAGGCAGCATCGCAGCCTGCGGTTTGAACGCAATCAACGTCGTCGACATTAAAACCTGCCCCAGGTCATGTAGATAGGGCGATGGAAAATCTACTATACTCACCGACAGATTTTTAAAGGTGATAGATGATGGAAAAACAGCAGGATCAACATGCACAGCAACAAGATGCAGCACGAATCAGGTGTGCGCAGTGTGACTGCGAGTTTGCTGCTGACAGGATATCCTGCCCCTCCTGCGGCATGCCGGTTGCGAAAACACAAACACAGATCAAGGCGAGGTTCATTAAATACTTTGTCGCCCTGGTTGTTTTTTGTGCACTGGTGATAATGATTGCGCCGCGCTAGGCAGTATTCTTAAGGCAAGAAGCTCTCCCCTGGAGTTGTGCCGATACGGTATTTTTTGCTGTTACATATCAAGCCGGAGTCAATTAAGATTGAGGCCGACAAGCGCTAGTGCCATTTTCTGTTCCCTCTTGCCGATAGAAGCCGTTACAATTGCCGCAGTTTTATTTCTGTCGCTGGAGCAACTCTTTTGCAAAACCTTTATGAGCAAGCCAGGCAGGCATTGTTGCTGGCCGATCCTGACCACAAGCTGGATTTCACTCTGCAGCTGGCAAGTCAGTGGGATGTCGATGAACTGGAATGGCAGGAGGGCGAGGCTCCACAACGGCTCAATGAGCCAGGACGCCTGGATAAGCCGCAAATAGTTGCGCCCAGCGAGGTCAGCAAGCGAAAATTTGGTAAGCAAAAAGGTCGTGCAGAGATGGTCCACGCACTGGCACATATTGAACTGACCGCCGTCAACCTGGCCCTGGACTCAGTCTATCGCTACCGGGATATGCCCAAAGAGTACTATGCAGACTGGATGCAGTGTGCCCGTGAAGAGTCCACCCACTTCTTCGCCCTGCGCGAGCGACTGCGCGAGATGGGCTATGACTATGGTGATTTTCCAGCCCATAATGAACTATGGAAAATGGCTGTCAGTACCGCCGACGATATGATGGACCGGATGGGTATCGTACACAGGGTATTCGAGGCCCGGGCACTGGATGTAGTCCCCAAGGCAATCCAGAAGTTTGAGCAATTTAATGACCCGAAAATGGTCAAGGTGCTGACGATGATCGCCAATGAAGAAGTTGGCCATGTCAGCTCTGGTACGCGCTGGTTCCACCACCGTTGTGCCGAAAAAGGCGTCGATCCGGATCAAACGTTCATTGATCTGCTGTGGAAGTATATGAAAGAGCCATTGAAAGGTCCATTCAACCATGAAATCCGCCTTAAAGCCGGCTTCTCTGAAAATGAACTGCGCATGATGGAAGAGATGGGTACTAACAAACCGAAGTGACAACTGCTAAATCATGTCGGGGGATTTAATCAGGATAACCAATCCAGTCGAATCCGCCTAGAGCAGCAGACCATGCCCTCCTGCCACTCCACCGAATACGGCAACCACACTGAGAGTTAACAACACCCGGTGCATGCGGTGGATTTTCCTGAAGGTACCATCGCTGTCTCTGCTTGCCTGTTGCTGGAACCAGCGGTGCAAAAACAGGGGTTCAAGAATAAACAGCACCAGCGTGAATAGAATCCATACCAGCGTCATCAGATGCAGCCACCAGAACTGCAGCTGCAGATAGCGATCCCAGGCATCCAGATAGTGCAGCATGTAAAAACCGGACAGACCTGTAAGCAGTGTCGTTATCCTGGCCTGCAAGGCAAAGCGACCTTCAAGGCTTTCAAACAGCTGTAACCGCTCATCTTTATTCACTAGCTGCTTAACAGCTGCCAACAGTACTGTCGTGACAAATGCCACGCCGCCAATCCAGAATACCACCGCGATAACATGCAGCGCACGGGCCAGAACGAACAGGTTAAACTCAGTCACTGAAACTCCTGAATATATTATTGGTAATCAACAACTAGTAAGTTATATCAATCCTGACGCCAGCATGACTTGCTTTTGCTCAACTCGTTATAAAAAAGCTGAGAACTGCAGGAAGAGACTAATTTAGCGAATTAACCATTGCTCCATATTCTCGAAGTGTTTTATCAGGTGGTCAATCAGCAACCTTACTTTTGCAGATAAATGACGACGGTGCGAGTAAAGCGCATACACGCCCATACGGTTATAGCAGTACTCGGATAACACCGGCACCAGCCGCCCGGTGGCAATATCGCCCCCAACTACAAAGCCGGGAAACATACCTAGTCCATGTCCATCCAACGCCATAACCCGCATCGCTGCGGCACTGTTAACGATCATATTTCCAGCCACCTTAATGTAACCGACCTCATCACCTACTTTCATCGGCCAGCGATCACGGGTACGCAGGTTGGAGTCGATCAGGCAGGTATGTTCAGCAAGTTGCTCAGGGTGTTCAGGGGTTCCTTGTTTGGCCAAATACTCAGGTGCAGCACAAATAACCACATCAAGGTCTGCCAGTTTTCTTGCAATCAGGGAGGAATCGGGCAAATCACCAATTCTGATTGCAACATCCAGTCCTTCTTCAACTATATCTACATAGCGATCGGAGAGTTGCATATTGATCTGGATATCAGGATAGAGCGCCATAAAATCTGACACAGGTCCCATCAAATGTAATTCAGCAAAGGTTGTCGGCGCCGATATGACCAGCTCTCCCTGAGGCGTCGAATGGCTATCCTGTACCGATAACTGTAACGCCTGAAACTCTTCCAGCAGTGGTTTACAGCGTTCCAGGTAAGCCCTTCCCAAGGTGGTCATAGACACCTGTCGAGTCGTTCGGTGCAACAAGCGAACGCCCAGGCTATTTTCCAGTTGACCGACATACTTGCTAACCAGATGCTTTGACCAGCCCAGCTTGCGGCCAGCGGCGGAAAACCCCTCTTCTTCTACGACAGTTACGAAGGCTTTTATACAAACCAGGGTATCCATTAGCCGCTCCATTGTTAACGATATGATTACAATCCTATTACAAACCATTCAATTGTTACCACTATTTTCCTGCATTAATATAAAGATATAGATAACAGCACCAGGTTTACCCTGCTGTCGCTCTTATCTTGCGTCCCGGAAATGGCCGTGTGAGCTAATAGATTTGGAGGTTCTGACGATGTTGGTAGATGGTGAGTGGCTAGGCGCTTGGCAACCGGTTCAGGAAAAAGATGAGGACGGTCGTTTTATTCGCGAGACATCACAGTTTCGCAACTGGATCACCGTCGACGGCAGTGCCGGCCCAACAGGAGAGTCAGGCTTTAAGGCTGAACCCGACCGCTACCGGCTGTATGTTGCCCTCATCTGCCCCTGGGCCTGTCGCACCCTGATGGTCCGTCAGTTAAAAGGCCTGCAAGACCTGATCGAAGTGGTTGTGCTTAATCCCGTTTTGACCGAACAGGGCTGGCAGTTTGGCGGTTATCCAGGTACTGACTCAGCTCCATTTGAGGACTGCCAATACATGCACCAACTCTATACTAAGGCAGACCCTCACTACACCGGGCGCGCTACTGTACCGTTGCTATGGGATAAAAAACTGGACAGAGCCGTTAACAACGAGTCCGCGGATATTCTGAAAATGCTTAACAGTACCTTCAATACGCTGACCGGCAACACACTGAACCTGCGTCCTGACACCCTGTTGAATGAGATCGGTACACTCAACCAATGGATCTATGACGAGGTTAATAACGGCGTTTATAAAACCGGCTTTGCGACCACGCAGCTAGCCTATGAAGAAGCCTATCAGCACCTGTTCAACGCACTTCACAGCCTGGAAGAGCGGCTCTCAAGTCAACCTTACCTTTTGGGTGAACAACTGTGCGAAAGCGATATCCGGCTGTTCGTCACCCTGGTACGTTTCGATGCGGCCTATCACGGTCTCTTCAAGTGCAACCTGCGAACTATCGCCAGCTATCCTGCACTGTTCAGCTATCTGCAACGGATATATCAAATGAAAGGCATTGCCGAAACGGTGAATATTGAACATATAAAGCAGGGCTACTACTCGATCAAAGCGCTCAACCCAAACGGCATTGTACCGGTGGGCCCTGCCAACCTATTCAACTAATTTAGGAGAAATAATAGCAATGAAGTTCCCTTCTCTGTTTATTTCCCATGGATCGCCGATGATTCTCCTGGAAGAGAGCCCGGCACGGTCGGCGATTCAGCAACTGGCAATTGATCTGCCACGCCCTGAAGCCATTATTATCATGACCGCCCACTGGCTAACAGGCGAACGCATCGGAGTAACCCGCTGGAAAAAAACAGACCTGATCTATGACTTCTCTGGTTTTCCCAGGCAACTGTACCAATCCAGATATCCTGCTGAGGGCCATCCAGACCTGGCAGACAAAATCGTCAGCCGCCTGCTCAGTGCAGAGATTGATGCCTACACCGATCCAGTAAGAGGGCTGGACCATGGAAGCTGGAGCCCCCTGTTGTTGATGTATCCCGAGGCAGATATTCCGGTGGTACAGATTTCAGTCCCCCATAGAGCTAGCAATAAAACATTGCTTAAGCTTGGTGAGACGCTGTCTATATTGCGCAACAAAAACCTACTGATTGGCAGCGGTTTGATGACCCATAATTTAGGCCTTTTTCAAGCGCCAGGCTCAGCTGCGCATCCAGCCCTAAAACCATTTTTGGATAAAATGACGCCAATCCTGAAGGAAACAGATAAACACTCTCTGGCTAATTGGGATCGACTACCTGGCGCTGGTTTGTTTCATCCAACCGATGAGCACCTGAGACCGCTCCTGTTTGCAGCAGGTGCTGCAGCCTGCGGTCAATTGCTGCACCGTTCTGTCGAGTACGGTTGTTTTGCGATGGACATGTGGGCGTTTAACGAAAACGAGTCTTCAGTTACTCAGAGTGGGTAATCGCGCAGCCTATCCAATTGCCAATTAATTGCCACTCAGCGGAAAAAGTATAGACTTAAGATGATCCGGGCCCTCCTCAAACCGACATAGGGCACTTTCCAGCAGAGCCCTACCTTTGTAGCGGGCCCGGGTTCTATTTGCTGCCCTTTGACCCTTCAATCCACACAACCTCAAGCTAAAATTTAACATGACCGTTGCAGGTTAAAGCTTGCATGATTGTAGTGGGCCCAAGTTCTAATAACGTCCTTTGAGCAGCCCATCAATCCACACGACCTCAAATTTTATATTGTAATTAACACCGCTGCTGCAGGTTAAAGCTTGCATGATGAGAGTCATCACTCAGAAACAGAGTACCGTCGGTAATACAGAGCGACAGCGTCATGCTGCGCTCGACAAACTGCTCCAGTTGAGCAACTTCCTGAGCAGCAAAAGCCCATACCGATACTTTTGGTAAGCTACTGATCGCCTCACCATTCTTATCCCACCAGATATCCACCTCACTGCCATAAGCGTAAAGCGAAATCTGTGGCGCACGGCTCACCGCTTTACGTAGTCGATCAGGAGACACTTGTCCCAACTCTATCCAATGTTCCACCTGCCCGTCTGGAGCGATCTGCCAAAGTTCAGGCTCATCGGAGGTTGACAAGCCTTTGGTAAAACGCAGGTCACGGTGGTAGTTAACAGCATATACCAGAATACGCACCATCATCCTGGTTAACGTTTCAGATGGATGCTGCGCGATGGTCAGCGCACACTGCTCATAACAATTTCGATCGGTATCAGTCAGCTGCAAATCGACTTTGTAGATTGTTGGTTTCAGTGCCATCGGGTTCGCCTTATACTATTCACTTGAAGCCGGCATTATACCGGTCATTACCCTTGGCTATAGAAGTATTTTTATGGAATGTCGTTCTGGCTGTGCAGCCTGTTGCATCGCACCACATATATCATCACCCCTGCCCGGTATGCCCCATGGCAAACCCGCCGGCGTGCACTGCATCAATCTGGATGAAAACCTGGGCTGTGTCATCTGGAATACAGAGCACTACCCGGCAGTCTGCAGTGCCTTCAAACCGGCATTTGAACACTGTGCATCCAGCCAGGATGATGCACTGCAAATACTGACCTTGCTAGAAACAGAAACTTGTCCTGGGGTATAACCTAAACACCTTCATCAAAAGTGTCGGTTGAGCTACACTCTCATTCCCTCATCGATTTGCTAAAGCCTTAACGGAATCAACATGGATCTTAAATACCTCGCCATACGTGAACTGGTCAAAGAAGCTGACGACACTATTGCTACCATCAGTGATAAAGGGGGTCCGGTGAATATTCATGATGCCATGGCACAGCAACTGTTCAATGCACTAGTCGCCGCCTATGGACGCCGCTCCGCACTGACCCACGGTTCGTTCAATGAGGAAAATACAGAAGGCTACCCATTTATTTCCGGTTTCAAGCAGTTCATTAACAGCGAAGCAACCGAAGGTAGCTTTGTAGAATTGTGCGATCGGGGTATGGCGCAGCTGGCTGCCACTTTAGCATCGCCATCCGCGCGCTCTGCAACCGGCGGTTATGTAATTTTTGCCAGCTACAGCGCCGATGTATTTGATTATCTACTGATCGCACTGGTACGCGACAAGACCGGAGTTGCCTTCGACACAGACCTGAATCCAACCAAGGTGATAGAAGTCGATCTCGAAAAGCTGCATCAGGCAGCCAAAATCAATATCTCCACCTATAGGGAAGGCAAAGACAGTTATCTAAGCTTCATCGGAACAAAACGCAAAGGCGATATTACCCACTATTTTTCCAGCGCGTTTGGCTGTACCGATGTTGTACCTTCAAAGAAGTCTACTTCCGAGTTAATTAGAGCCACCGAAGACTTTTGTCGTCAGCATCAATTACATGAAAAACAGGAAGAGATTGTCGAGGATATGGTGAGCTACCTTGCCCGCCAGCGTGGCGAAAAGCAATCTGCCTACCTGCCGGAAATGGAACAGATTTTCGACAGTTATATTCCACCGGAGCAGGCTGAAACGGCGGCAGGTACATTCGGCAAGTTTGCCAATGCAGAGCCTTATCAGGTAAGCCATGAATTTCAGCCCCATACCAGTACCCTCAATGCTTACATGAAGGTGAAAGCCAAAGCAGACAACTGGCAACTGGATTTTAGTAAGCGCTCTCTGGGAACGCTCAACTCTAAAAGTGAAATCGAGTTCGATGATGCAACAAATACACTTAAAATCAGTCGCCTCTCGACCAAGGTTATTCAACAAATCAAAGATGCACTGAATGAGCAGTAGCTACGGAAACGTTGAATTAAACAGATACAGTAAGTTGTTGAATTGCTTTCCCAGAATCATCTAACGGTCTTAAATCGCGGTTAGTCATCTCGTATCCATGAAACTTATTTTTGTGCAGCGCACAAAAGAGTTGACCTAATGGATATTTAAGCTAGAATAGGCTCCATTGTGCGCTGCACCATTTATACTTAGGAGATTAACATGATCAACACTAACTTCGACTTCCAAAAGCCTTTACAGTCTGCTCAAACTTTGATGAGCCTGCAAACTGCTGCTATCACTAAAACTGTTGAACTGCAGAAACTGGCTGGTGAGCAGCTGGCTACTTTCTTCAAGGTTGAAGCAGAAAAAGCTCAGTCTCTGAAAACTCCTCAAGAGGTTGTACAGTTCAACGTTGAAGCAAACACTGCTCTGTTCGAACTGCTGAAAGTTCAAGGCGAAGCGTTTACTACTCTGGCTAAAGAGTCTGGCGAACAAGCAATCGCTGAAATCCAAAAGATGGCTGTTTAATCTAAAACAACCACTTAGTAAAGACCCGGTAGAGAAATCTACCGGGTTTTTTTATGCCTATAATCTTCTCCTGATATCAAAAACCTTATTTTTTCTCAAGAAAAAAGAATTATCCATCATGAATTTTGTTTCGTATATCAACGACTTACAATTATTGTGCAGTGCACAAAAAAAATGTTTGACATCCTCTCTGATAAGAATAAAATAGACTCCATTGTGCACTGCAACAAAACTTAATGGAGACCTACCATGACTACTAACATCGACCTACAAAAATCTTTTGATTCCGTAAAAAACCTGATGGAAATGCAAGCTGCTGCTATCACTAAGTCTGTTGAACTGCAGAAGCAGTCTGGCGAGCAACTGGCTTCTTTCTTCAAGACTGGAGCTGAGAAGGCACAGTCCCTGAAGACTCCTGAAGACGTAGTAAAGTTCAACGTTGAAGCTAACACTGCTCTGTTCGAACTGCTGAAAGCGCAAGGCGAAGCCTTCACTACTCTGGCTAAAGAAGCTGGTGAAAGCGCTATGGCTCAAGTAACTAAGCTGGCTAAGTAATCAGACCTTACTGACGATATTAAAAAACCTGCCATCTGGCAGGTTTTTTTTGTCTTCTGCCTACCTGGTAATCTTTTTTTATCTCTATCATTTTCCCTTTATTAATATACTTCTCCCTTCAGTGAAGCAATTCTAATCTTTAGGCAATAAAAACATCATATATCAACAATTTATATTTTTTGTGCAGCGCACAAAAAAATATTTGACATCCACCCTGATAAGCATGAAAATAGCTACCATTGTGCACTGCATCAAAACTTAATGGAGACCTACCATGACTACTAACATCGACTTTCAGAAATCTTTTGATTCCGTAAAAAACCTGATGGAAATGCAAGCTGCTGCTATCACTAAGTCTGTTGAACTGCAGAAGCAGTCTGGCGAGCAACTGGCTTCTTTCTTCAAGACTGGAGCTGAGAAGGCACAGTCCCTGAAGACTCCTGAAGACGTAGTAAAGTTCAACGTTGAAGCTAACACTGCTCTGTTCGAACTGCTGAAAGCGCAAGGCGAAGCCTTCACTACTCTGGCTAAAGAAGCTGGTGAAAGCGCTATGGCTCAAGTAACTAAGCTGGCTAAGTAATCAGCAGTTACTGACTATTTAAAAAACCTGCCATTTGGCAGGTTTTTTTTGTCTTATGCCTGCTTACTCTTTCCCTAAAACCTCTAAAACTACTCTCTACCAGCGAAACTACTGTAACGATTCTATACTTGAGAAGGAATTATCCCTCTAATACCAAGTTTAAAGTGGTGATGACTATGAAAAAGTTCGTGCAGTGGACATCAATTGCCCTGCTTACTATCGCAGTTACCGGTTGTGCCAGTACATCAGAATTGAATGACGTTCGTACAATGGCAGAACAGGCAATGGCCATGTCCCAGCAAGCTGATGACCGTGCAGCTAGCGCTGATGCACAAGCCAAACAAGCGATGCAAGCAGCCCAGGATGCCCAGACTTGCTGTCTGCAAAACAGTGAGAAAATTGATCGCGCCTTTGAACGGTCTATGCAGAAATAATCAATTAATATCAAGAGTTGTTGAGTAGCGCAGCCAAGTTGTATGCAGCCGTTCTCTAATCTGTAGTTTTAAACTCTACTCGACTTCTTCCTGAAACTCCCCGTCATCAGAACCTTGAGCCGCAGACAACCGCCTGCCTATGACCGTGGGTACACCATTCGCTCTGCGATGCACCTGCTCCGCCAGCGACCAGTTAATATCAATCGATTCGTTAGGGAGAACGCGCCAGATCTCATCAAGATACTGATCTTCATTACTGATACTCTCTTTATAGCCCGCAGGATGGCTTTCAAGATAAAGTAACTGCCCCAGCCAACCCGCCTTATCAGGTTGATCGATGATCCAGACAGGGGTATCAATATCAATGCTGTCATACAGAGTTTTAATGTCATCTGGAAACAATCGGATACAACCATGACTGACCCGCATGCCTATACCATCGGGCTTGTTAGTTCCGTGTAGCAAATACCTCGGTATACCAAGATTGAGCGCATATTCACCCAGCGGATTATCGGGCCCCGGATCAACTCTGTCGGGTAATACAATTCCCTTTAACAGCGCTTCTTCTCGAATAGATTGGGGAGGAGTCCAGGAGGGGTTGGCTATTTTACTGACGATGCTGGTTTTACCCACTGGAGTATTCCATCCTTCCCGTCCAATCCCTACAGGAAAGGTGAAAACACGACGCGTAGCGTCCAGCGTACTGTCATGTTGCGGAAAATAGTAAAGTCGTCGTTCTGACAGATTAAGTACGATCCCTTTCCATGGGGCATTCGGTAAAACAAATAGCTGCGGTATAAGCACTTCAGTACCTTCACCAGGCAACCAGATATCTACATCCGGATTAGCCCGGATAATCTCGTTATAACCAATATTAAATGTGTGTGCGATATCCAGGAGAGTATCCTGGTAACGGGAATGGATGATATTGATACTGCCAATCATGCTGTCCTGCCTGTGTAGCGAATATTCCCCAGCCAGCGCATGACTGACAAGCACAGCCACCATCAATACAAGAAGATATACATACATTCGTATGGCTTTAACCCAAACCATATTTCTGACTCCGGCAGGTTCAGCAGGTAATACTGAAGACTCAAACTACTCACACTAAAAGCTAGTCACAAGGCTACCAGAAAGCAAAGTTACCCTATGCCAGGCACACAGAGTTGTATTGTTTTACCTGATCACTTCTTGACTTTCAGCAAGGTAAAGACGCTCACGATTGATATTGTCCATTGCAATTATTACTCTGGAAGAGAAGCACAATGCCCCTTATTGAAGCTAATGTTGTCCCTCGAGTAGCACTGGATTTCATGAATAATGACCATGCCGAGGCCATAGCGCAGATCAACACATTAAATACACTCCTGACTCAAGCTGGTGATGGGGAGACAGAAGCTGTGGAGCAAATAACAGCTCAGCTGGAAGCCATTTATCAGCACAACGCCGAACATTTTGCCCGTGAAGAAGCTGAAATGGTGCGGGTCAATTTTCCTCCCTTTAGTTGTCACAAAGGCGAGCATGACCGAGTTCTTGCTGAATTCCAAGCGCTACTGCAGCACTGGCAGGAAAAACGCGACCTTGAGAAACTGACAAACTATGTACGTCAAACCCTGCCTCAATGGTTGCGTGCCCATGTGGAAACTATGGATACGGTAACGGCTATGTACGTTGCCTCACAGAGTTAAACACCTCAGACCAGTAGAATGTCTGCTGGTCTATCCTTCGCCCTGCCTGGGCTTACCTGATTACCGCACTTGCATGAATATAGACGCGCCCTCACAGATAACGGTATAAACTCACATAAGTTATTATAACCTTCTCCATCAACAAACAAATCTCCTGTAAAATCAGCAAATTAAGAATTAATTTTAGACATTGCAAAAAAATCTTTTTTTTCTGAACTTTATCTGAATGACTGTCTCTAATCCCTTACATCAACAACATCCCTGCAAGACTATGACAGTGTCCGGAGATTCCCCGCTTCGGGCACTTTTTTTTTCACTACAAATTCCCTCTGCCCCGATATAGCAAGCACACCCTTAATTTTGCTATGCTTGGTTGTTTTCAACTGCCTCTTGTTTGAGGTACCGATCAACTATCTAAAAAGTGATTTGCCAAGCCATGAGCAAGTACTGGAGCCCGGCGATTAATCAGCTAACACCCTATGTTCCGGGTGAGCAGCCCAAAGAGGGCAATCTGATCAAGCTGAATACCAACGAAAATCCTTACCCCCCTTCTCCAAGAGCTGTTGAGGCCCTTAATGATTACCCAAAAGACCGCCTGCGTCTTTATTGTGATCCGGATGCCAGCGCACTGAAAAACGCTCTGGCTTCGCATTTTGCTCTCGCTCATGAAAATGTATTCGTCGGTAACGGCTCCGATGAAGTGCTGGCACTGGCGTTTATGGCATTTTTCCGCCAGGACAAACCGATCCTGCTGCCAACCACCACTTATAGCTTTTATGATGTCTACTGTAATCTGTACGACATTGAATATAAGCAACTGCCACTCACTGGTGATTTCGAGATTGACCTCAGTGCATATGAGCAGCCTAACGGCGGAATAATTTTTGCCAACCCCAATGCACCAACAGGCCGCCTGCTGCCGCTGGAGCAGATTGAGGTTTTACTGCAGAAAAACACCGAATCCCTGATGATTGTTGATGAGGCCTATATCGACTTTGGCGGCCAGTCGGCTGTTGAGCTAATCAGCCGTTACGATAATGTGCTGGTTATTCAAACGTTCTCGAAATCCCGTAGCCTGGCGGGCTTACGTATCGGTTTTGCACTGGGTCACCCGGATCTGATTGACGGGCTGGAGCGGGTAAAAAACTCATTCAACTCCTACCCGCTGGATAGCCTCGCCGTTGCCGGCGCCGTTGCTGCACTGGAAGATGATGAATACTTCCGTGAAACTACCGGCAAGATCATTGCCTGCCGCGAATGGACAACAACGGAACTGGAGCAGTTAGGCTTTAATGTTCTGCCATCGGCAACCAATTTTATCTTTACCTGCCACCGCACAATACCCGGTGCAGATCTGATGGCTCACTTGCGAGCTCAGGGTGTATTGGTTAGACACTTTAGTAAACCGGGAATAGATAACTATCTACGCATTACCATCGGCACATACGATGAAATGCTATCCCTGATTAATGCCCTGCAGCGCTATCCAGGGATTAATGCTTAACAACAGCGAAAAAAAACCGCAGCCTGCTGGCTGCGGTTTTTTTATATTTAACACGTTAATTAACGCTTTCTTTAAATTAAAGTACCAAAATAAACTATCAAAAGTACTTTGTTCGAAGCAGCGTAAATCAGCGGTCTATCTCTATCTGATCTAACCTGGCCTGACTATTCTCCACCCTGAATAGCATCGCCACCACGCTGTTTAGCGCTTTTCAAGTTACTCTCTGCGCGGGAGAACATCGCCTGTGCAGTGTCTTCTTCGCCATCCAGCGTAGTAACACCAATACTCACGGTAAATCTGGCATCGCTTGCGGAATAAGGTGCAGACAGATCAGCCACCATATTTCTCACCCGCTCTGCAGCAAGAACGCTTTGTTCCTGATTTGTTTCCGGCAATAAAATTGCGAAATCATCTTCGCCAACTCGCGCCAGAAAATCGGCTGTGCGTTTCAGACTATTAAGCGATTCAGCCAGGCGCTTAAGAATCTGATCACCAACATCCCAGCCTTTTGCCTCATTAATCAAACGAAGGCTATCGACATCAATCAACATCAAACTGCATATCCAGTCGTAACGTTGCGCCTGTGCAATTGATTGTGCCAACACAGGCAACAAAGCACGTCGATTGTACATGCCTGTCAACAGGTCGCGTTGAACCTGTGATTGCTCTCTGGATACTTTCTTACGCCTGCTGATATCTTCAATACGGCAGACCACGCTTGGCTCATCGCCAGCCGATGGGGCTAATCTTGCTTCTATCCAGCAGGCAGCGCTCATTCCTTGAGATTGGAGATAAGGGATCTGCTCCGGATCCAACAGGATCTCCTTGGCTAACACCTGATTTCGGGCTAGCGCCTGGTCTACCATTCCCTGAAGAAGCTGGTGTATCGACTCTGAAAATATCTCGCCAAGATGCTTTCCCGTTAAAGCATCAGCCCCTCCCCAGGGCAAAGAGGAATTAGAATGGGAAGAAAAAATAATGTTACCGTGCTGACTGATTACTAATACATCCTCGGACAGGACATTCAGCAGCGCGTCAATGCGCGTATTCAGAATGTTAGCCTTATTCATCCAGACGATTCCTCACACATTACAAAAAATATTATGAGTAATTTATACCATACTGGTTTGAATTGTCAGTAATTGAAGGCCTCATTCTGTGTAACCTGTTTACCCGCAAGCTGATCACCCAATACGTTAAGTCTGTCCGCTAATGTTAAAAATCAGGGTTTATTGATCATTGCTGGTAATTGGAGGCGATGTTTTAATCAGTGAAAAGCCGTACTTAACCTCGCTACGCTAAGCCATGCGCGGAATTACCGGGCTAATCTACACTTTGTGTATTAACCAACATTGGTAAAAGCAGCTCACCGAATCACCTACAGCAGGCAGAATAATGAAAACAAGAATAATTGAACCATCCGCTAATGCTCACCAATATCCACTGCTGATCAAAAGCCTTCTGTTGTCCGGCCATCGATATGAACCTCATCAGGAGATTGTGTACAGCGATGTGATCCGGTATGACTACCGAACCCTTAATCAGCGTATTCGTAAGCTTGCCAATGTGTTAACACAAGCGGGGGTACAGGCCGGTGATACCGTTGCAGTAATGGACTGGGACAGCCACCGTTATCTGGAAGCCTACTTCGCCATTCCCATGATCGGGGCCATTATTCACCATGTAAATATACGCCTTAGCCCGGATCAGATTGCCTACACGATGAACCATGCAGAAGATGATTACGTCATGGTACATGATGATTTCCTTGCGCTAGCAGAAACAGTCGATCCGCAAATTTCAAGCGTGCGAGGTTATATTCAGCTAACCGATGATGCCAAAGCCAACAACACATCGCTGAATGTCATCGGCGAGTATGAAGCATTATTGCGTGCTGCATCAGATCAGTATGACTTCCCTGATTTTGATGAGAATTCGGTAGCCACAACCTTCTATACCACCGGTACCACCGGCAACCCTAAAGGCGTTTATTTCAGCCACCGACAGCTTGTCCTGCACACCCTAAACATGTCCTCGATGCTCGGTGTCTATGAAGGCCAGCCGCTGCTGCGTTCTGATGATGTCTATATGCCCATGACACCGATGTTCCATGTACACGCCTGGGGCGTCCCCTATACGGCTACCATGATCGGCGTAAAGCAGGTATATCCAGGGCGTTACGAACCCAACAAGATGGTTAAACTGTTTCGCGAAGAAGGCGTTACCTTCTCCCACGGGGTTCCCGCGGTACTGCAGATGATCCTTAGCTGTGAAGAGGCTAAAAACACCAACCTCAACGGCTGGAAAATGCTTACCGGCGGCAGCGCGCCCACCGCAGGCCTGGCAACTGAAATGGCTGAACGCGGAATACAGTTCTTTACCGCCTACGGCATGTCAGAAACCTGCCCGTTATTAACGGTTGTTCACTTGCACAAGAGCGAGCGCGACCTTGAACTGGCTGATCAGGTTGCTGCACGGACTAAAACCGGCGTCCCTGTGAGTATGGTCGATCTGCGTATAATTGACCCTGAGGGCAACGATGTTGCCCATGATGGCGAAGCCGTTGGCGAGGTCGTGGTTCGCGCTCCCTGGCTGACCCAGGGCTATTACAAAGAGCCGGAGAAAGGCGATGAACTCTGGCAAGGTGGCTGGCTACACACCGGTGATGTCGCCTCTCTGGATGAAAATAATACGCTGCAAATAAAAGACCGCATCAAGGATGTCATCAAGACCGGTGGCGAATGGATTTCCTCCCTGGAACTGGAAAGCCTGATTAGCCAGCATCCGAATGTGGCTGAGGTAGCGGTAGTGGGTATTCCTGATGAGCGCTGGGATGAGCGCCCCTATGCACTGGTAGTACCTGTAGCTGGCCAGGAAGTCAGTGCTGAGATAATTCAAACTCATCTGTGTCAGTTTGTTGAACAGGGGCGCATCAATAAATGGGCCATCCCGCAGGATATTGAGATCACCACTGAGATACCTAAAACCAGTGTTGGTAAGATCAACAAGAAACTGATTCGTAGTAATCTTGGCTAATCTCTCGCACCACAAAAAAAGCCCGGCTCTTGAATAAAACCAAGGCGGGCTTTTTATATCCAAGGACGGATTGTATGCTGCAAGGAGCCATGGATGGCGATGCAGCGATGCAAGACACTACTCAATACAGTAATACTTCAGCGGTGGAAAGCCGTTAAACTCGATCGAACAGTAACTGGTGGTGTAGGCGCCGGTAGAGAACCAATATAGACGATCACCTATCTCAAGCGAGAGTGGCAGCTCGTACTTATAATCCTCATACATGATATCCATGCCATCGCAGGTGGGGCCGGCCAATACAACTTCTTCTGTATCACCCTCTCTGGTAGTCAGCAGCGGATATTTAATCGCTTCACCAAGAGTTTCAATCAGGCCGTTAAATAACCCCACATCGGTGTAAATCCAGCGATTCAAAGCGGTATTGGATTTACGCGAGATCAGCACCACCTCGCTGACCATCAAACCACTGTCTCCCACCAGCGAACGTCCCGGCTCAAGGATAATTTCAGGTGGATTGTCGCCAAAGTCCTCGCGCAAAAAACGGATAATTTCCTGACAGTAAGTGGCAAATTCATTCGCCTTGGTCAGATACTGGGCCGGAAAGCCGCCCCCCATATTGATCATACGCAGCTGAATAGCCTGCTCATCACGCAGGCGATCGAAAATCACTTTCACTTTGGCAATTGCCGCATCCCAGACATCAATATGGCGTTGCTGTGAGCCTACATGGAAGGAGATACCATAGGGCTCAAGCCCCAGCTTATTGGCCAGGACTGCCAGCTCTACGGCCATTTCCGGATTACAGCCAAATTTGCGGGACAACGGCCAGTCTGCGCCCTCAGAGCCCTCGGTAAGAATGCGAATATATACCTTCGAGCCTGGCGCATACTCCGCGATGTTACGTAGATCAGCCTCTGAGTCAGTAGCGAACAGGCGCACGCCCTTTGCATAGAAATAGGCAATGTCCTGACGTTTCTTGATCGTATTACCAAAGCTGATTTTATCAGGCGACACGTTATGTGCCAGTACCTGATCGAGCTCGTAAATCGATGCTATATCAAAACTGGAACCCAGTTCGGCCAGCAAGCCAATAATTTCGGCGGCTGGATTTGCTTTCACCGCGTAGTAGATAGAAGCAAAATCAAAACCATCACGTAACTGCTGATATTTTTCTGCTACCGTAGGCAGATCTATCAACAAAAACGGTGTCTCATACCGGTTGGCCGCCGCTTCTAACCGGGACCATTTTTCAGGGGTGATATGTTCAGGCAGTTTCATCGCTGTACTCAAAAAAAGGCGGCCTATCCGCGTTGAATCAAGCAGCGAAGTATAAATAAAAACAGCTATCTGTACAGCATATTTTGCATGCTGAATTACGCTTCACAAAAGCGTTACAATTCACCGCCCTGTGTGACTATTTTCTCTATTTCAGCAAAGGATTTTGCTTCGTACATCACGTCAAAGCCAACCTTGAGTTTACGGGAAATATCACTTGCAGAGATGATACCCCGAATACGCTTGATGCCTGCCTCCCCCTGATCCACCACCAGCACATGCTGATCCCCGGAGGTTTTCAGAGTCAGCATAACGTCGCCTATCTTGGCGAGTTCAATCTGCTCGAACGTCAATGATCGGAGATGTAACTTATCAAGCATGATATTACGCACGGTTACCTCGCTCCGGTCAATCCCGTGACCGGTCATATAAACCATGACCTTGCTACCTAAAATATCACGTGCCGTAATAACACCCAGCAGTTTGCCCACATCCGTAGTCACAAATAGCATCCGCACATGCTGTCTCTTCATCCGTTCAAGGGCGTCATCTATTTGCACGTTTTCAGCCACAGTTACCGGGGTGATAACACTAAAATCAGTCATCACTTCAACAGCAGAACTTCGCAAGGTTGTATTGTAAGAGGACACATCAGGCGACAACATGTGCTCTACTTCACAAATATCATTCAAACGAATGGGATAAAATTCCTGAAACATAAAACACCTCCTGAGCTTGCATCTATTCATAATAGACGTAAGCGGACAATTATTTCCGGGAACTCAGGAACATAACATTAATATTCCCAGGCAAAGGTCTCTGATAGGGTATGCGGCTCTGCTTTTTCCTAGGAGCCTTTCGGGCTTGGCCGATCGTAGCGAGGTGAAGGCGATTTGAGGCAGATTTTTCGATCTTTTGTGGCGAATAGCCAGCTATTTAACGCCAAAGATCGGGAAATATGACCAAATTCGACTTTTCCGCAGTAGATTAGTGTTAAGTCCGACAGGCTCCTAACGCTTCCAGAACGGCTTACGGCCCTCCTCCAGAGCGTCTGCCCGGCTAATACCAATGTCTTTTAATGCTTTCTCATCCAGCGCCAGCAACTGACGTCGGCTCGAGAAATTTAACCTCCAGCTGTGCAGAATATTTCGTAACCGGAACTGTTCATTCTTCATCACTATTCCCTCCATATTTGAAGCTTCAGTTTATGGAGGAATCTGCTACCATCACAGATTCACAAACAGAAATAAAAAACCATTACAGATTCTCAACAATCAGATCTGTAATGGTTTTATCTGAATTTTCTGTACTGCTTTCTGTGTTTGTATCGGAGCACCACGATGAAACTGTATGAACAGGTTGCCCAAAGCCTGCAAGACCGCATTGATCAAGGGTATTACCATATTGGCGATAAGCTGCCCTCAATCAGGGCGCTCAGTCAGGAGCATGCGGTGAGTATCTCCACTATCCAGGAAGCCTATGGCCAACTGATCGATTCGGGCGCTATCGAGGCACGGCCTAAATCGGGATATTACGTTCTGCAGCAGCAATCCCCACCGGAGCTACCTGAAACCAGCCGACCTTTTGCCCAGCCTCTGGAGGTATCCCAGTGGCAGAAACTCCTGCATATGATGCGCGAGTACGGCAGCAGCGATATGACACAGCTCAGCCTGGCACTGCCGGACTTGAGCAGTCCTACACTGAATCCGCTGATGAAAATCACCGCGGAGCTCAGTCGCACGATGTCGACTAGGATTCTCACCTATGACTATATCCGTGGATCAGATGAATTACGCCGACAGATCGCACGACTAACCATTGATTCGGGCTGTCGAATACACCCCGACGAGCTTATCGTGACAACCGGCTGCCAGGAAGCGCTATCCAGTAGCTTGCGTGCGGTTACTGAGCCCGGTGACATTATTGTGGTTGACTCGCCCAGCTTCTTCGGCTCATTACAGGCGATCGAGATGAACGGCGTTAAAGCGCTTGAAATTCCCACCCATCCAGAGACAGGTATTAGCCTTGAAGCGCTGGAACTGGCGCTGGATCAGTGGCCGGTCAAAGCCTGCCTGCTGACACCCACCAATAACAATCCCCTGGGCTACTCGATGCCGGATGAACATAAGCCCAAACTGCTGGAGCTGCTCGCCCGCTACGATCTTCCGCTGATCGAAGATGATATTTACGGAGATCTCAGCTACAAACTCCCCCGACCGCGAACAATCAAATCCTTTGATACAGAGGGCCGGGTTATTCTCTGCTCTTCCTTCTCCAAAACATTGGCTGCCGGACTGCGCGTAGGCTGGGTAGCGCCGGGGCGTTATATAGATAAAGTCATGATGATGAAGTATGTGTCCAGCATGAGTACCGCGACACTCAATCAACTGGCAATCGCTGAATTCATCGCCCAGGGATATTATGAAAAACACCTGCGTAAGATGCGTATTAACTACCGACGAGATCGTGATGCCGTGATTGGCTGGTTGAAACGGTATATGCCTGAAGGTACACGGATCAGCTACCCGCAAGGCGGCTATTTGCTCTGGGTTGAACTGCCAGGAGGAATCGATGCTACAGAACTCAATGACAGAGCGCGGCAGCACAAGATTACTATTGCCCCTGGTCCTCTGTTTTCCGCTTCCGGAAAATATCAGAACTTTATGCGTATTAACTGCGTAAACAGTCAACGACCTGCAGTAGAAAATTCAATCATTACACTGGGAGAACTCTGCGCCCATATGCTCTCTTGAGCCCTTATCAAAACACAAAAATCCAAAAAAAGCCCACGCTGAAAACAGAGTGGGCTTATCTCAAATCATCACAATTTTTTTAACTCAATTATTGACGCCTTAGTTACTAAACCCTTATTTACCAAACCAAAGCTACTACCCGGCTTTATGCTCAGCCTTAACAAACAGTGTCATTCCCTCAGTGCTGACAACCGTCACCTTTGTACCCGCAGCAATATCTCCATCAGCATTAACCTTCCACTGGGTATCGCCTATCTGGATGCGCCCCAGGCCATTTTCAATCGTCTCATCCAGGATTAACTGGCGACCAATAAGCTGACCGGCCCGGTTATTAAGCAGGGGCTCATCACTGCGTGTGTTAAATTTTCGAAATACCTTCCAGTACAGTACGGAGAACAATACAGAGGTAAAGGCGTAAACCACCAGCTGTACCTTCCAGCTCATCTCCGGTACGACCAGCAGCATCAGAGATTGCAGCAGTGCAGCAATCGCCATTCCCAATAAAAAACCTGCTGTACCCAGCACTTCAAAACCCAATAATACCAGCGCAAAGATCAACCAGTGCCAGGCATTAAGTTCACTGAAAAATTCCATACATTCTCACTTTCTAGTCTATATCCTTTACGCTTAAGCCTTCTCTTTCACCGAGTTCAGCAGCTCGCCAATACCTGCAACTGAGCCAATCACGCTCGATGCATCTAATGGCATCATTATAACTTTGCTGTTATCTGCAGATGCGACACCCTGCAGGGCTTCAACATATTTTTGTGCAACAAAGTAATTCAGTGCCTGAGGGTTTCCTTGTGAAATAGCTTCCGACACCATTCGGGTCGCATTCGCTTCTGCCTCAGCCTCACGCTCGCGTGCTTCGGCTTCACGAAAAGCCGCTTCTTTCTGACCTTCCGCGCGCAGGATCGAAGCCTGTTTTTCACCTTCGGCTACCGCTATCGCAGATTGTCTCTCACCCTCTGCATTCAGTATAGCTGCCCTCTTTTCGCGTTCTGCTTTCATCTGGTTAGCCATTGCTTCAACCAGATCATCCGGTGGTGAGATATCACGGATTTCTACCCGGGTTACCTTCACCCCCCAGGGATCAGTCGCTTCATCGACTTTATTCAGCAGCATGCTATTGATGCTATCCCGGTTAGACAACATCTGATCCAGCTCCATTGAGCCCACTACCGCACGGATATTAGTCATTACCAAATTTTGCATTGCCCGCCCCAGATCATTCACCTCATAGCTTGCCTTTGCAGCATCAAGTACTTGAAAAAAACACACCGCATCCGTGGTCACCATGGCGTTATCCGAGCTGATCACTTCCTGTGGCGGCACATCCAACACCTGCTCCATCATGTTCTGCTTTTGCCCAATCGTGTCGATAAACGGGATAATAATGTGTAAGCCCGGCTTCAGGGTACGCGTATAACGACCGAACCGCTCTACTGTCCAACCAAAACCCTGGGGAACAATTTTAGCGCCAGAATAGACAACCAATAGAGCAAACAGCACCACAATAATCGCTGTAACCCCAAACTGAGAAATACCCAAGTCATTCATTTAAAACTCCTTTTCATAGTGTATAAGCGGCCGAATTATTGCTCTTAATGTTATAGCGTGGATAGGACAAGAATAACAGTAGCTTGTTTTGCCAATCCTATTTTTGACATCCGGTGAACAGATCAGAGTTTCGCTGAGGGTTTCTAAAACAAACTATATTTTGCGTACTAAGAAACCGAAGCATCCTTCTTATGTTGAATAAGCAGACCGCTAATTGTACCAATCAGAAAATAAATGGCACCTCAAAAACTAAATGTTTCCAAAGGCTTACCGGCCATCTGAAAATGAATCTAAAAAACCTCTGACAATGTCCGGCATTATTGTCTAAGCTTAGTTAAATGTGCGTTAGGAAAAATTAATTCCTGCGTATATTCTATGTCGACTATCAGGGGGAATCGTTGTGGATGGCTATAATCTTGAATCCCGCGTTAAAAGTCTAGAAGTGCTCACATCGCTCTTACTAGCAATTACACACAATCTTCATAAAGGCTCACCTTCACCTTTAGAAACAATACGAAGCCTTTTAGATACGCATCCTGAAATACTCACGGAGGAGTTAATACACTATCTCGAGGAGCTTGAAAGTACTGCGGAGTTACTCAAAACCCCGCAGTTAAACACTAATTAACCTCAATCGGGCATAATGCAGAGATAGCGTTGCTCTTTGTTATCCTGCAGTGCCCCAACGTTCTTCCCGCCAGCTTTCCTGTTCGGCCTTACTCAAAAAGCTCCATGCAACAAATCGACTGATTTTTTGCCCCTGTGCCATCTTAACAGTTTCTATCCGTGTGGCTTTCACGCCTTTCAACGCCCGATACACGGCTGGCAGGTTATCCTGTTTGGAAACCAGCGTACTAAACCAATAACATTGTTGAGAAAAAGCGGCACTTTGATCGATCATCCGTCGAATAAATGCGATCTCTCCACCCTTGCACCATAGCTCGCCTGCCTGACCACCAAAGTTAAGCTTGGCTTTACCCTGTTGAGAAAGCGGTTGCCCTTTACCAGCGGCAAGGTTACGCAACTTTCGCAAGCTACCGGTATCGGCATCCGCCGCTGAGGCATGAAAAGGAGGATTACAGACTGTGAAATCAAATCGCTCATCCGGTTGAATAATTCCCTTAAAGAAATTTTCTGCAGAGTTTTGCAGCCGGCTTTCAAACTGTTTATTAAGGCTTTTGTTAGATGTCGCAATCAATTGCGCAGTGCCCACTGATACCGGATCGATGTCTGAACCGATAAAGCTCCAACCATACTCTCGGCAACCGATAATGGGATAGACAGCATTAGCGCCAACGCCAATATCCAAGCCGTGAATTTTTTTCCCTGTGGGGATATCACCCTGATGATCAGCCGCTAAAAGATCGGCCAAATGATGGATATAATCTGCCCTGCCTGGAATCGGTGGGCAGAGATAGCCTTCGGGAATGTCCCAGTGATCAATGGCATAAAACTGCTTAAGCAAAGCGCGGTTAAGGGCTTTAACCGCCAATGGATCAGAAAAATCAATCGACAGGGTGTCATAGCGATTCAGCGTTACAAACGGTTTCAGGTCCGGAAAACTACTGATGAGCTTATCAAAATCATATCGCCCTCGATGCTTATTGCGAGGGTGTAGCCCACCTTTCCTGTTCTCTTTAGTAGCCTGCTGCTTACGACTCATCGTTGCCTGGTTGCCTGATCTGATTAAAAGATGGCTATTGTACCTGAGAGTCCGACAGTGCGATAAGCTGTTTTCATGGAATCGGCTAACAAACTTCCAGGAAATTATCCGGGATCAAACTGACCACTAGCGAATTTCAATATAGGGCAACCAGCGCTGCTCCAGATCCGCTGCATCGATATCATACTCACCAATTGGAGGCGACTGGAGATCATCCGGCGGCGAGGCCAGCATGTTCAGATCGAGTGAATGCGCCACGCCCCTGATCAGCCCATCAGCCAATACCAGACGGTAATAAATGCCATTCCAGAAGTTGGCTCCAAAGCTATCCAGTTTCTTATACATAAACAGCAAATCATGCTCCAGCCTGCGCAGATCAGTGGCGGATACCTTATGAGAGTGTTCATAGGGATACGCAATGCTGCACCACAGTTCGGGGCCCTCCAGGCATTTCATCTCTTTCATAGAAAGAAAATAATCCCGGAACAGGTCATGATCCATATGCAACTGATAGCTGATATCCCCGCCGGACTCAGGAATAAAATCAATACGACCAATGGCAACTGATTCACCCGTTTTATCCTGCAGGTAAATGGTTCGTTCACCCGACAACAGCTCAGTCGCATTAGCAAATTGAGTAGTGGGCAACGTTAATAGCAGACAAAGAAAAGCGCTGATGCGTAACATGGGTAGGTCCTGAGCTATTCCATTCTCAGAATCAGTTTAGGGTTTTACAGTAAAAGCTCTATGGTACTTCCGTACTGATTTATGACATATCTACTGACAGAGTAATAACTTAATCCGTAATGACTTACTAAGAGTTACCTTTATTCGCAAGCTCGTTTCTTAAACTGCTGATTGTATTGCCCATATCGCCAATAGTTCTTGCCATCTCCCGGGAAAGATTGAGCATCAGCAAGCCAAAATCCTGTGGTGATGATTCATGCAGCGCGAAAAACTGATCCGCCTTAATCTCAAGGACTATCGTGGAGCCATCGGCGACAGCCGTTCCTTTACGTTTATGCAGGGCGATCATACCAACAAAGCCAATCTGCTCCCCTTGAGAGTAGATATGCGTTAACGCCAAGCCTGAGCTGGAGTGGACATACAGAGAAACACTACCAGCAAGAATGACATTAAATCCCCTCACCGTAGCCCCCTGATGGTACACCTCCTCGCCTTTGGAGAGCTGAATAATCTTGCCTTCGTTGAGCAGCTTTAAAACTGTCTTATCCGATATTGCACCAAAGCTGGAAAGCGCCTGAAAGTACTCCATTGAGTGCGTTTCTAATAGCGAATCACAGGACAACACTCTCATTTTGGTCTCCGGCCACAATAAAGGAATCTTTAACAATTCCATGACTACTTTGAGTTTTTTAAATATTATTTATACGCCTGATACTATCTTACGATCGTTAACATGTCTTTAACCCGAATATTTCATAAAGGCGCTTGAAATATCGCTATAGGCCTTATGGTATCTGAAAATGTGGCTTACATTAGAAAGTTACATTATGTAACCAGCTTGCCGCTGATCGGTTTTCTGAAAAATCTGGCGTTGCATTTGGCTCCATCTTCCTTGAGCCTTGCCCCTTCGTATAATGGAGGACCAAGGCCTGGCGAAAGATCATCGCTCTTGCACGTCCATGTGCTCGCGACATACCGTACACCCTGTACATAAAAGCCAACTCCTTAGCCAGATTTCCCAGTAATTCCAATCACTTCACGAAAATCCGGGTTAAACCACTCGTTCCGGGATTCTTTACTGAGCTCAAACAGCTCTTAACTGACAGTCCGTGCAATCGGGGCAACGCCGCTCTAACATCACTGCTTAAAAGAGCTGTAGTTTCCCGATCAAGCCTATACACTCTCCTATCGCCGGGGTTAGATGACTTCCAATGACGTCTCAGCCAAATTACCGTTAACATCGATTCAATTAAGGTTCCTTAAGGGAACTGCCAATAAGGTGTATCAATGCATTCAGAGTATATGAAGGGATTCCTGTTAACCGCCCTGGGAGTTACCGTGCTCAGTTTTGATGCGCTACTTATTCGGTTAATCGAAGTTCATTCATTCAGCCTGCTATTCTGGCGCGGTTTTCTGCTTAGTATTACCATTGCCCTATGGTGTCGCTATCGCCACCCAAAGCTGCCTCTATTTTGCTTTGATGCCGCTTCAGTTCGATCAGCCATTCTATTTGCTATTAGCTGTATCGCCTTTGTCAGTGCAATTAATCTCACCGCTGTCGCAAATGTTCTGGTCATAATCAGTGTAACCCCCCTGTTTTCAGCATTACTGGCGCGAGTATTCCTCGGTGAAAAATCGCCACCAATCACCTGGATTGCAATCGTTATATCACTGTTCGGCATTGGCTGGGTGCTCTCTGACTCCTGGCATGGCGCAAACCTGGCTGGCGACCTTACAGCCCTCGTCTGCGGTTTAGCGCTGTCTGCCAAATTTGTTAACGACCGTGCAACCAGCTCGCGGAACATGACACCCGCATTGATCATCTCAGGTCTACTGATTGCTGCGATTAGCGCCATCGCCGGTGAACCCCTATCACTGCAAGGCAATGACTGGGGCTGGATGCTTCTACTGTGCCTTATTGTGCTGCCCGTTGCCTATGTGCTGATAACCGTCGGTCCGATGCGGATTCCTGCAGCCGAGGTCGGTATGCTGATGCTACTTGAAACGGCAATGGGCCCTTTATGGGTGTGGGTCTGGATGCATGAGGCACCATCGCTCAATATATTACAAGGTGGCGCTTTGATAATCGGCACCCTGCTTATTCACGGCCTGATACAGTGGCGTCGAAGTAGTCGCAAACGCACCGTGACGGCTAAGATAATCCCTGAAACAAAAAACCGAGGCTTATAACAAGCTTCGGTAAATGTAAGTCACAGCACCGCTCAAGCCTGTAAAGCTAGCGATTTATCCTGTATAGGATTCAGCATGCTGGTGCAGCTATAGACCATGACTCAGCTAATCCGGGGCATTCTGCAATTCGCCGCCAGAAGCTTCTCAGGTCGGATAGAGCAGATCGAAGCCCGACGGCTTAGTTCGACTGTTGAACAGCCTCAGCCCAACCGCCAATACTCAAGAAACCTCAACCGCACGGCTCCGTCTCTTACTGAGTGGATCCGCCATTCGCCACGATCATCCCTGTCGGGCTAGCCTTCATTTTGTCGAGCGCACCGTATTCGTTACGCATGCGCCAGGACAACAGTTTTTGCGCATAGCGCAGCTGTACCTCCCGATACTCGGGCTGCTCGGCAATATTAAGGAGTTCGTCGGGATCGCGCTCCAGGTCATAGAGGGCTGGCGGCAGGCCGGCGAAATGCACGTACTTGAAGCGCCGGTCACGCAGGCTCATCATCGCGCACTGATCATGAGCAAGGCCGAAATGCCGCTCGCCCCGTTGTTTCTCGACATCACGGAAATCCAGCAGCGCACAGACCGAATCCCGCCAGCCCGTCGGGTCAACCCCCTCCAGGAAAGGCCTGAGCGAGAAGCCGTCACATTGAGCCGGCACCTGGTACCCACACAGATCGAGAATAGTCGGCATCAGGTCAATGCTCTCGGTAAACGCCTCCACCACCGTCCCCGGCCGTGACTGCACCCGCTCACTTTTCGCCGGTTTGATAATCAGGGGAATATGGAAGCAGGAATCGAAGTAGTTCTCCTTGCTGAACATAAAGTGATCGCCCAGCATGTCGCCGTGATCGGAGGTAAGGATGATCAGGGTATCCTCATAGAGCCCCTCATCCTTAAGACAGGCGATCAGACGCCCGATCTGGGCATCCACCTCGCTCACCATACCGTAATAGACTGCGCGCATGCGCTGGACCTCAGCCAGCGGCAAGTCGGTGACCGCAACGCTGTCCTCCCCCTTGACAAAGCGACTGTGGGGCAGCTGCTCGGCGATATAAGCGTGATAGGGATGCTGTGCCGACTCCGCCTGCCAATTTGACGCCCGCTTTGGCAAGGGAATATCGGCCGGGTCGTAGAGACGGTTATAGGGCTCTGGTGCGATGTACGGGGGATGCGGCCGCAGATAGCTCAGGTGGAGGAAAAACGGCTTCCCCTCAACAAATTGAAGATGGTCGATCACCCGATCGGTCATCCAGGCGGTATCACTGTGCTCGGCCTTGTAGCGGGCCGGACGCCTGACACGATCGCCTTCTCCCGCCGGCGGCTGATAGATCTCCTCGTAGCCGGACTGGCTAATCTCATAGCCCTGGCGTCGCAACCAGGACAACCAGCGCTTGCTGTCTTCCAGCAGGCGCTCGGCAACACTGAACCCCGGCAGGACCCCTTCGAAACTCCGCAGGGCGGGATCGCCTGCCGGCAGATAGCGGGGATCAGGGGTGATATCCGTATAGCCAAAAAGCAGTGGATCGTAGCCCTGCTTGCGCATCTCCAGCGCGATATTGGTCAACGATCCATCCAATGGCGTGCCGTTGCCAACCATCCGGTGGTTGTGGGGATACATGCCGGTCAACATTGTCGCCCGTGAAGGCCCGCAGGGGGTGGACGGAGAGTAATGACGTGCAAAGCGAACGCCCTCAGCCGCCAAGGCGTCAAAGTTCGGCGTGGAGATCACCGGGTTGCCGGCACAGCCGAGACAATCACCGCGCCACTGATCTGCGGTAATCCAGAGGATATTCTTCATCATTGTCACTCCCAGGCTCGTCTAGGACGGAGCACCTTCCATCTTGCAAAAACAACAAGGTTAAAATCGAGTATTGTATTGAGTTCCGGGGTCGGCAGTAGGCCTCTAAAGCAGCGCTAAGGTTTTGGCGTGTAACCTAGGCGGCAGGGGTCACGAGCTCATCCAGCTCATTGGAATACTCGCAAAGAGTATTCAGCATGCTGGCGTAACTGTAACAGCAAGCCATGAACATGGTTCAACTGAGCCCAGGCATCGCGTTTCTCTTTTATTAGCAGCGCTTCCAGATCTGCATCTTTGGCAACCTCGGTCTCGCTAACTTCACGGTACGCAATAAAAGGATCAGATTCTTCATTAGCAAATCGTAAAGGTGGGGCATAATAGTCAACTTCTTCTTCAAGGCCGTATGCCAGCACCTGTGGCTGTTCCTGCCCCAGCAGCAACAACTCAAGCAACAGGCGCACCTGTGGCAGTTCCCCCTCGCCACTACGACAGGCCTGATGTCCCCAGCCACTCTGCTCCTCAACCACTATTGCATCTTTGATATGTACGTCACTGATGTGGGGCGCCATCACCTGCAACGCATCCAGCGGTCGTTCGTAAGCGTTGAGCATATTGGCAAAATCAAACAACAGCTTGAGGTTGGGGTTTCCTACAGCTTCGACGATCCGCACCAGTTCTTCACCCGTCAGATCTTCATGCTGCTCCAGGGTGAAGCGAAAGCATCCATCCGGATCTAGCTGACGAAGTTCACTTAGATCGCGAATTGTCCAGTCGATAATCTCCGACACTCTTCCCTCATAGCGGGGATAGCAGCGGATTGACGTTGCCGCCAGGGCGCGACCTATACGCGTCGCTTCACGCAGCTCCGGCAAATCGGTGGAACTAACCTCCAGGTGGACCTCCAGCCCCAACCGCTGCACCAATTGCTTCAACTCGCCCAGTCTAATGTTGTCGCAGTGCCGCAAGCTAAAAGCTTCACCATCATCCAGGTGAATTTTGATACCGCTCAACTGATGGTCGTGAGCAAACTGCAACAGTCCCTCAATATCGATCTTGTTGAAACGGAAATTAAGATGAAAGGCATAGGCATGGGCGAACAGTGGAATCTGTTCGGAACGCTCAATCAGTTGTTGTGCCTGGTTCGGTGTTAGTTTGGGTAAGCTCTGTAATACGTTCACTTGACACTCTCCGGTGAAAATTGCAGTTCTAACGCTTCAAAACGCCAGTATTCCCGGTCGACCTGAATCACCCGTCCCTGCGCATCTGTCTTGATACGCTTGAGATACAAACCCGGTGCACCGTTGGTACAGCCCAACAGTTGTTGTGCCTCCCCCTCCAGGCGAACCGGCCGGATCATCAGGTCTGCCAGTTGCGGTTTAATATCAAAGGTCTGCTCCCAAACCTCGCTAAAGGAACGGCCGTCAAGCTTTTTCGGATAATCCGGTGCCACCTGGATATTGATCAGCACGTCATGGACAAAAATGCGATGACCATTGAACGCCCCCCAACCAAACACCCGAAATAACGGATCCCCTGGCTGAATGCCAAAGTCAGCGGCCTGTTCTGCATTCGCAGCTATCGTTTCCTGCTCCAGATCCTGCCAATCGGCTTTTCCCTGGGCAAGCGCGGCACGCTGAAAACTGACGTAGCTTAAGGGGTCGTAAATGAAACGCGGCTGCGCGACAAACCAGCCCTTGCGGTCGATACGGAAGATCGCCCCCTCATTTTCCAGCGCCAGTAGCGCCTGACGCAGCGACATGCGTTTCACACCCAGCATTTCGCATAGCTGGCGTTCGGGCGGCAGTTTTTCACCGGCACGCCAGCGTTCTTGCTTGATCTCCTGCTGCAACGTCTGCCGGGCAATGCTGGCTGATGTCATGGTGACTTCTGATGTCATGATGTTGGGTCCCTCAGGTTTCACAAAATAGTCAGTAACCGTATTTCTAAACCACAATAACAAAAAAAAATATTGGTTTAAACCAATATCTAGTGATATGGTTTAAACCAATCCAACTTACTGGCTGAATAAAACAGCGTTGGGTTAACGATTTGCTTTGCCAACTAAAATAATAATTTGGAGAAATCAGAAGATGAACCGAATCCTTCCTAAATTCGGCAGCCTGCTGGGTAGCGTCCTGCTCAGCATCACCGCCGGTCAGGCAATAGCCGACAGTCGACCGGATTTAACCGTGGCCGTAACTAAAAACCCGTCGCGGCTGGACCCGATGGCTGAGAACAGTAATGTTAATGCCCGAATAATGAAGAATGTCCTGGAGACCCTGATTTACACCGATACCCAGGATAATGGATCGCTCAAGCCTGCCCTCGCTGAAAGTTGGCAGCGAATCGACGGTCGTACACTGGAGTTAAAGCTGCGCAAGGGGGTGCAGTGCCATAACGGTGAAGCCTTTGATGCAGAAGATGTGGCTTTTAGTTTGGGGCCCAAGCGCTTCCTGGGTGAGCAGGCTCCAGGCTGGGGCATCGCCCGCCAGTATTTGGGGGGGTTGGATAAGGTTGAAGTGATTGACAGTCATAAGGTGCATATTCGTTTCAAGCAGGAGGACCCGCTAATAGAGCTACGCTTCGCCAACTGGATGAGCGAGATGATCTGCAAGGATGCCTACGAGGTGGCAGGCAGCTGGGAGAACTGGGTGAAGCAGCCAGTCGGCACCGGCCCGTACCAACTAGCTGAAGTCAAGCACGGCGACTACATTAAGCTCAAAGCCTTCGAGGATTACTGGGGCGGGAAGGCACCGGTCAATAGTGTGACGTTCAAGGAGGTACCAGAGGTTGCTGCCCGCATCGCAGGCCTGAAAACTGATGAATATCAGATTGCGACCGAGCTGGTCCCGGATCAGTTCAAACTGTTGCAGGATGATCCCAACATCGAGATCACCGGCGGTCCGATCCGTAACATCCGGGTCATCATCTTCGACGAGAACCACCCGCAGCTCAAACATCCGAAAATGCGTCAGGCATTGAGCTACGCCATCGACCGTCAACTGATCGTTGATGCTCTCTACGATGGACGCGCTACCGTACCCAACGGGCTGCAGATGAAGGTGTTCGGTGACCTCTACATCAATGACCACCAGGGTATTCAGTACAACCCGGAAAAGGCGAAGCAGTTGCTGAAGGAGGCCGGTTATAACGGCGAAGAGATCTCCTACCGTTATCTGCAGGACTACTACACCGGCGAGGTCAGTACCGCCGAGGTTCTGGCGGACATGTGGCGGCAGGTGGGTATCAACGTCAAACTGGAGCTGAAAGAGAACTGGGGACAGATTGAAGATGCGCCCGATGGCCGCGGGATATTCAACTGGTCCAACGGCGCTGAGTACCCGGATCCCTTAGGGCAAATCTACCGCCTGTACGGCCCTGAAGGCTGGTTTCAGCACAATAATACCTACCAGAGTGAAGACTTTAACCGCTGGGGCGAACAGCTCAAGGGCAGCAACCGGGACAAGAGGATTGAAGCGATGCGTGAGATGCTGGAAATCTACGAGCGTCAAGATCCACCAGGCACTTACCTGCACACCCTGCCGATGTTTTATGGAGTAAGCAGCGAGCTGCAATGGATTCCTACCGACAGCGGTTATATGGATCTGAGCAGTCGAATGCTCGAGATTAAACACTGATATCAACCTGGGCGGGGTAACCCGCCCATCTATCTAGTATCAGGAGTTTTTATGCAACCTTTGTTAGAAACCCGAGACCTGAATGTTTCTTTCGCCACCGAACAATGTACGGTCCCAGTGGTGCGGGGGGTCGATCTCAAGGTCGGTTCGGGCGAGATTATCGGTCTGGTTGGCGAGAGCGGCAGCGGTAAAAGTGTGACTTGCATGGCGGTGATGGGGCTACTGGATGACAATGCCAGACTGAGTGGCGAAATCCGCTGGGATGGCAAGCAGCTGAACGGCCAGGACGACCGCATTATGAGCGATTTTCGTGGCAACGAACTGGCGATGATCTTTCAGGATCCAATGAGCGCCCTGAATCCGGTTCAGACCGTGGGCAAGCAGCTGTACGAGGCTATCCAGCTCAACGCTCCTGGGCGGCTCAGCCGCAGCGAATTGAAACGTCAAGCCATCAAGCTTCTAAGCGACGTGGGCGTACCGGCCCCCGAAGCGCGTCTGAAAGCCTATCCACATCAGCTTTCCGGAGGACTGAACCAGCGGGTGGTGATCGCCATGATGCTGGCCGGTGAGCCTCGTTTGCTGATCGCCGATGAGCCAACCACCGCGCTTGATGTTACGGTGCAGGCGCAAATACTCGACCTGCTGCGCCAGTTGCGCGACCAGCGTGGCATGTCGATCATCCTGGTAACGCACGACCTCGGCGTGGTCGCGGAGACCTGTGATCGGGTGGTGGTGATGTACTGCGGCCGTGTTGTCGAGACTGGCCCGATAGAGTCGGTGTTCAGCAACCCACGTCACCCCTATACCAGCGGGTTGCTGGCATCGTTGCCACGCATTGATGCCGATGACCATAAGCTAACGCCGATACCCGGCGTTGTTCCTCAGCCCCACGAGCTTGGTGAAGGTTGTGCTTTTGCTCCGCGCTGCCCTAACGCCTCCAGCCATTGTTACAGCGATTCACCGGCCATGCTATGCAGTGAAGCAGACCACTTTTTTTCTTGTTTCACACCGATGCCCACAAAATTTGAGCACTCCGATTATGAACCAACAAGCAACCACTGTGCTCTCTGATACGCCCTTGTTGAAGGTACGTAACCTTCATTGTGCTTTCAAGAGCAGTAAACGCAGCAGTCTGTTCGGGCCGTACACGCTGATCCACGCCGTCAACGGGGTCAATTTTGACATCTCCCCGGGCGAGGCATTTGGACTGGTAGGCGAGAGCGGCTG
Source organism: Amphritea sp. (assembly GCA_036960915.1). Lineage (GTDB taxonomy): Bacteria > Pseudomonadota > Gammaproteobacteria > Pseudomonadales > Balneatricaceae > Amphritea. The sequence goes on along the minus strand of JBALVQ010000039.1, from coordinate 15,334 downwards.
CGGAAAATCCACCACCGCCAAGCTGATACTGAATATGGCCCGGGTTAGCGAGGGATCGGTAGAGTTTCGTGATCAGGAACTGGTCGGACTTTCCGATAAAGCTTGGAAGCCCTTGCGTCAGAAGATGCAATACGTGTTTCAGGACCCCCTCGGTGCTCTGGATCCGCGCATGACAATACTCGATCAAGTAATCGAACCGCTGATCATCCACCACTTGCACGATGCCGATAAGCGTCGTCAGCTGGCCCAGGAGCTGCTGCACAGTGTCGGCCTTCAGTCCGGCCAGCTGAATAAGTTTCCGCATGAGCTCAGTGGCGGTCAGCGCCAGCGAGTCGTGCTGGCACGTGCCCTGATTCTGCAGCCGGAACTGCTGGTCTGTGACGAGCCGATCTCTGCGCTGGATGTATCGATTCAGGCCCAGATTGTTAACCTACTGCAGCAGCTGCGCCGCGACATGGGGCTGACCTTGCTGTTCATCAGCCACGATCTGTCTATTGTAAGCCACCTCTGCGACCGGGTGGCGGTGATGTATCTCGGCCAGATCGTCGAAATGGGGCCGGCTAAACAGATCTTTTCCGACCCCCGCCACCCCTATACTCAGGCACTGATCTCAGCGATTCCGAAGGCTGAACCCGGTGCCGAATGTGAGCGTATCACCCTGAGTGGCGAGCCGCCCAGCCCGGCCGATCCACCTGCAGGCTGTCGCTTTAATCCACGCTGCTGGATGGCCACCGAGCGCTGTCGTGAACAGGTCCCGGCCCTGGAAAGTGACCACAGCGGACATGCGGTAGCCTGCTTTGAGGCAAAAATTCACGTTAAGGAGGTGCTCTGATGAACTTGCTTTATGCACTCCAGAAACTGGCCCGTGCGCTGCTCACCGTGCTGCTGATCGTTACCACGGTGTTCGTGGTACTTCGCCTTTCCGGTGACCCGGCAATCTATGTGCTGGGACTGGATGCAGACCCCCTGGCACTGGATGCATTTCGCCACCGTTGGGGCCTGGATAAGCCGATCCTGGCGCAGTATATGCAATTCCTTCTGAACTGCCTGCAGGGCGATTTCGGCTACTCCTACTTCGAAGAACGCGATGCGATTGAAGCGGTTATGGAACGTTTGCCGGCAACTCTGCTACTGATGGGGATCACCGGCCTGTTCACCCTGCTGATCGGTATCCCGGCGGGCATCTACGCGGCCCTACACCGCAACACCTGGATCGACCGCCTGACCATGCTGGTCTCGGTGGCCGGTTTTAGCCTGCCAAACTTCGTACTCGGTATTTTCCTGATCATGCTGTTTTCGGTTACCTGGCAGTTATTACCCACCAGTGGCAGTGGTACCTGGAAGCACCTGGTGATGCCGGTGCTGACGATGACCGTGGCCGAAGCGGCAATTTTTGCCCGCTTTACCCGATCGGCGATGCTTGAGGTGCTCAACCAGCCCTATATGCGTACCGCACGGGCCAAGGGATTGCGTTGGCATCAGGCGGTATACCGGCATGCATTACCCAATGCCGCAATTCCTCTGGTTACCATCGTGGGCTTCTTTGTCGGCACCCTGGTCGCGGGCGGCGTGGTGACCGAAAGCCTGTTTGCCTGGCCAGGGTTGGGCCGACTGTTGGTTAGTTCGGTGGCCAATCGTGATTTAGCGGTAGTGCAGATCATCGTAATGATGATCGCCTGCTCGATGGTTTTAACGAATCTGGTGATAGATCTGCTGTACGGTTGGCTCGATCCACGAGTAGGCAGTTTGAGAACGGGAGACTGAGATGACGACTTTGACAGAACCGGCGGTAATTAGCCGTCGAAAATTCCGCCTGCCACTGCTGATCTGGTTCTCAGTTGGCTGGCTTGCACTGATGGTCGTGGTCGCAGTTACCGGCGATCTCTGGCTGCCCTACGACTACCAGTCGATCGACCTGCGCTCGCGACTGCAACCTCCGGTATGGCTGGAGGGTGGCAGCTGGAGTCATGTGTTTGGTACCGACCATCTGGGGCGTGATGTTCTCAGCCGGCTGGGAACCTCGATCCAGATTAGCCTGCTGGTAGCACTGCTGGGTACTTTAATAGGGGCTGTGATAGGCACACTGTTGGGTCTACTGGCCGCCCATTTTCGCGGCTGGGTGGACGACCTGGTGATGATCGGCATCGATTATCAGGCGTCGATCCCGTTCATCATCCTGGCACTGGCGGTGGTGGCCTTCTTCAGCAATAGCCTGCTGTTGTTCATCCTGCTGATGGGGATCTTTGGCTGGGAACGGTATGCCCGCATTACCCGTGGCCTGGCACTGTCATCAATCCAGCACGGTTATGCAGTAGCAGTACGTACCCTGGGCGCGTCGCCCTGGCGAATCTACGGCCGCCATATCCTGCCGAACATCGCCAATGCGCTGATCGTCAATATGACGCTGAACTTTCCTCAGACCATCATGCTGGAAACTTCACTTAGTTTCCTGGGGTTGGGAATTCAGCCGCCGTTGACCAGCCTGGGTAACATGGTCGGTTTTGGCCGCGATTACCTGCTGACTGCCTGGTGGCTGGCCACCCTGCCGGCACTGGTGATCTTTTTCACTACCCTGGCGTTTGCCCTGCTTGGCGACTGGGTACGTGACAAGCTGGACCCGACAAGCCGCTAGACAAACACCAACTGCTTAGCCCGCAAACACCGTTAGCCGCATCAACCTGACTGGCCCTTATGATTAATTGAGGCCCGTCAGGTGCGGTTTCCTGTCAAATTTATGACGTCGACACATTGAGCAAAGTGGCTGCTCTCCTGTCATTTGGCGATACAAATATTTACAGCAACAGTCCTTTTTACTGTTATCCGAATTGAAGAGAGTATTGAGCAATGAGTGAATTATCCCCTCTGGAACTGGCCCACAAAATGGCTGATCGTGCACGCAGCATCCTACAGCCCTATTTCCGCACCCGAATACAGATTCAGGACAAAGCAGACACCAGCCCGGTAACAATCGCCGATCAGGAAACTGAACTGGCGCTCAGGGAGATGCTGCAGATCCACTTCCCGCAGCACAACATCATCGGTGAAGAACATGAACAGCTGCTTCAGGACGGCGACTATACCTGGGTTATCGATCCTATCGATGGCACCAAAAGTTTTATTTCAGGCATGCCCACATTCGGCACCCTCATCGGCCTGAAGAAAGCCGATCAACCGATATTAGGGGTGATCGACATACCCTTCTCTGACGAACGCTGGGTTGCACAACGCGGTCAGGGCACTAGCTACAACGGCCAGGCCTGCCACACCTCTGCGGTGACCCAATTACAGGACGCCATTCTCTACTGTACCGAACCAAACCCGTTCGCCCCCAAGCAACTTGAAAAATTTAATCTGCTAGCCAGGCAAGTGAAGCTACGCCGTTTTGGCGGTGATTGTTATCTGGCTGGGTTGTTAGCCAGTGGCCATATCGATTTGCTGGTCGAAGCCGATCTGAAGATATACGACGTTATGGCCATGGTCACCGTCATCGAGGAAGCTGGCGGTTTGATTACTGACTGGAGCGGACAACCAGTTGCAGGCCCTGATTGGGATGGCACCCTGCTGGCATCATCTACCGCAGAGTTGCACCAGCAGGCACTGGCTATCTTGAGCACTTCCCCTGTTAACGCAGAAGTATAAACAGCAACACTGAAAGGTCTAAGCGTCTTACTACCTTGAGCATTGGCGAAAACAAGACAGGCTAACAACCAGAGCCTGTTTGAGCCAACTATTATCCAGACGCCAGACCAGACAATAAGCCTAGTCTGCCCAACGCTGGAGCAGACTCAATCTTGGGCCGCTGTGAAAATCGACTAATTAATTTACAGCGTAACTAACCGCCCGTACTGCCCAGACAGCAGGAGGTAAGTATGAATATGAAATTCCCCACCCTTTTTTCGCGAGCCAGCAAAATTGAGCGAAAAATAGACCAGTTTTTTGACAAAGTCGTTATGGCTGGTTTGCTATTTCGTCAGGCAATGAAACTCTACATACTTCATGGTGTGTGCGCAGAGTTTGAGGATAAGATGGCCCAGGTTGAAGCACTTGAAAGCGAAAGTGATCAGCTGCGCCGGGAGATCGAAACGGAGCTCTACGTCCACACCCTGATACCCGATCTGCGTGCCGATGTGATGTCGTTACTTGAAGATGTCGATGTTCTGATCAACCTCTTCGAAGCAGGACTGTTTAAATTTCATATAGAACGTCCGAAGTTTCCGCAAGAAACCATCCCTGAGTTGGATCGTCTACTGGAAACCGTCTGTGAATGCGTCGAGCAATTAATCCAGGCTGCCCGATCCTTCTTTCGTAATATGGAAGCGGTGCGGGACTATAACTGCAAGGTCCAACTGCTGGAATCAGAAGCCGATAAACTCAGCACCGCTCTGCTGCGACACATTTTCGACTCTGAACTTGACCTGGCGCACAAAATCCACCTGCGCTATTTCGTCGAACGTATAGATAAACTTGCCAATACCGCTGAAGACATCAGCGACCGGCTATCGATCTACGCCATCAAACGTCGCATTTAGGTTTACCGAATATGGATCTGAGCTTTCTGTTTTTTATCTCCAGCGGTTTATTTCTCGGCTGGTCTTTGGGTGCCAATGATGCCGCCAACATCTTCGGCACGGCGGTTGGTTCACGCATGCTGCGTTTTTCAACCGCCGCGCTGATCTGCTCGGTATTCGTGGTCCTGGGTGCGGTTATCGATGGCGCAGGCGCAGCACGCGCATTAGGCTCATTGGGCGGTATAAACCAGATAGCAGGCGCCTTTGCAACGGCACTGGCAGCAGCATTATCGGTGTTCATACTGGTACGCATGGGACTTACTGCCTCCACAACCCAGGCCATTGTTGGCGCAATTGTCGGCTGGAATCTCTTTACCGGTGCCGTTACCGATACGCAAACGTTAATGAAAATCCTGATCACCTGGGTAGCCTGCCCGCTGCTGGCCGGTGTTTTCGCGGTATTGATTTTCAAATCAGTGGAAGGGGGGCTGCACTGGCTGCGTCCCCATCTGCTGAGCCTGGACTCCTTTACCCGTGTCGCGCTAATAGTCACCGGCGCATTTGGCGCCTATACCCTTGGCGCCAATAACATCGCCAATGTGATGGGGGTATTTATGGCGGTATCCCCGTTTGAAGACCTGGATTTTGCGAATTTTCGCTTCAGTTCGACCCAACAGCTGTTCCTGTTGGGCAGTTTAGCCATCGCGGTAGGCGTCTACACCTACTCCAAACGCGTGATGCTGACTGTCGGCAGCAAGCTGATGGAGGTATCTCCCGTATCCGCCTGGATCATAGTCGTCTCCCACTCGCTGGTGTTATTTTTATTTGCCTCCCAGGGGCTTGAACAACAGCTCATTGCCTTGGGTTTACCCTCTATTCCATTAGTACCGGTTAGCAGCACCCAGGCAATTATCGGCGCGGTTGTCGGCATCGGATTACTCAAGGGAGGTCATGCCGTCAACTGGCGACTGGTGGGGCGGATCGGCTGTGGTTGGCTTTTTACGCCTGTGGCTGCGGCATTAATCTGTATGCTTAGTCTGTTTGTGCTGCAGAACCTGCTCCACCTGAGTGTTGCCCGCGAACAACGCTATCTGATATCAGAAGCATCTATGGAACGACTTGAGGCGCAGGGATTCGATACAGCCCCGTTGCAGGTATTAATCGATATCGAGTACAGCTCCGCCCGGCAACTGGTAACCAGTGCACAACGCTACCTTCCCCTCAGCAATGAACATCAGCAGCAATTAATCAATAGCACTTACCATGGCCGTTTCTTCCTTAACGCCCACAAAATTGGCAATCTCGACAGGACATGGTTATCGGATGAACAGTGGCAGGCACTAAACGCTTTAGCCGGTCAAAGCTTCGCATACCGTTGGCAGCTACAGGAAGCGCTTGCCGACCATACTAAGGCCTGGGGACTAAAGCCGGACATTCCCGCTAACAAATATTTCAACCAGGATCTGCAGCAGAAATTGAGCTATCTGTATCGCCTGTTTGAGCTGGAAATACCGCAGAAAAACAGACCCGGTCGGTACTGAGTTTTTTAACAACGCACGTTGAATATCAGGAGGACCACCAGCTTCACCTGGCCGATTTTAGAAGTCAGATATTGACTCTCAATATTAGCGAAGTTATCGATAAACCAGCCTCTAAAAACAGATAAAAAAGGCCACCACTTATGTCAAATGAAGAACAACAACTGAACGCCAGAATAGACAAAATCAGTTCCTTGTCCAGGAGAAATTTCCTCAAAGGTGTGGCGAAAACATCTGTCGTGACATTGGTTGGCGGTGTTGCACCCGCAATTATCAGTCCGCAATCCCTGGCGTCATCCGGTGAACTTAACCTTCTAACCTGGCCTGACTATATCTGGCCCGACATGATCGAGTCGTTCGAACAGCAAACCGGCATCAAGGTGAGGCTCTCGACCTATGGCGGCAACGACGAGGCGTTCGACAAATTAAAAGCAGCCAACGGCAAAGGTTTCGACCTGATCTTTCCCTCCGTCACCAACGGCAACAATTATTACCCCCTGGGACTGTTGCAAGCGTTGAACGATAACAAACTGGATATGGACAACCTGGAGCCCACTCTGCTGGACTCTTCGGTCAAACTCGGTGGTACCTTTCACGGCAAGCGGTACCTGTTGCCCTTCGCCTGGGGAACAGAAGCGATCACCTTTGACAGCTCCGTACGTGACTACCGCTATGGTGAGCTCTCTTATCTTGACCTCTGGAGTGCAGACAACCTGGAACTTGCTACTCTACGGCCGAAATCGGCACTGATCTCCCTTGGATTGGCGCTGGATTATAACGGCGAACTGCCTTCGGACCGCATGTTGAATGCCTACCGTAGCGAAGTGCAGTTCCGGTCCATTCTTGAAAAAGCCACCGAGTTTGCCATTCGCCATAAAAACAATGCCCGCACCTTCTGGAATAATACCTCCGAGACCCTGTCTGCGTTTCAGCAAAGTGGCTGTATTATAGGTCAAACCTGGGATGGCCCCGGTCTGACGCTTAATAAGCTGAGCAAAGGGCGTTATCGCTACATGATGCCCAAAGAAGGAGGCCTCGCCTGGATGGATTCGGTCGGTATTCCTTCAGGAGCCGCTAATGTGGAACAGGCGTATGCCTTTATTAATCACCTGTTAAAGCCACGAGTTGGCGCAATGATGGCTAACCAGTCGAGCTATAACTCCTGTGTCGCTGGCGTGGAAGCTTACCTGTTGCCGGAAGTTCGCGAAGCTTATCGTGCGGCCTACCCCAAGGGTGCGCTGGATAACCTCTGGTGGTGGCAGCAAGATACCCCATATTGGGTGCCGGTTCGCCAGGAGTATGTCGATCGTTTCGTTGCGGCCTGAGTCATCGGTGTACTGTTTATCGTTCAATCCAGAGTTCTCGCCGTAGTTATAGCAGTGATATACGAGCTGAAACAAAAAAACCGAGACTCATAATGAGCCTCGGTAAAAAGATGTAAATTTTGGGAGTCTACATCTGAAATCGTTAACGAAAAGCTACATCCCTAAGAAACAGAGAAAGCTGAGGAAAAAACGCTAATAAGACGGCGATACAAAACAGGATAATCAGAAACGGCGAAACACCTCTGATAACATCCACAAATGGGCGTTTGAATACCGCGATTGCAGTAAAAATGTTGCAACCAAATGGCGGTGTTGCAGCTCCAATTGCTACCTGCAGGGTGATAAATACACCCACCAAGACCGGATCTAAGCCTGCAACCTTCACCAGTGGTGCAAAAATGGGTACCAGAATCAGAATGACGACAATGGAGTCAACAAACATACAGCCAACGAAAAAGGCGATGTTAATGGCAAGCAAGGTCATCAATGGGCCTGCACCCTCAAGACCGATTGCAGCAATAATCTGCTGCGGTATCTGGGCATAGGATAACGTCCAGGAGAAGGCAGCACCGGCAGCGATCAGGATAAATACGACTGACGTAATGGCACCGGTTGAAAGCGCAATATCCATAACATCCTTGTATTTAATAGAGCGGAACACCAGTGCTTCCAAGATCAATGCATACAGCACACAAACCGCAGCCGCCTCTGTCGGGCTAAAGATACCGCCATAAATACCACCCACGACAATAAACGGGAAACCCATTGGCCATGCGGCTAAACGTAACGCGGTAAAGCGTTCTTTCCAGCTCGCCTTGGGTTCGACGGGAATGTTGTGCTTTTTCGCGTAGTAATAGCAGTACCCGGAAAAGAGAATAATGATTAGAAACGCAGGCCCCAGACCGGCAATAAACAGCTCGGAAATTGACGTCCCGGAGATCACCCCGTAGATAATCATCCCGATTGAGGGCGGAATAAGATAAGCCAAATCCGCAGCGTTAATGATTAGCGCAATCCCGAAGGAGTCATGATAGCCGGCCTTCAGCATTCTTGGGCGCATCGCTCCACCGACCGCAACGACGGTTGCCTGAGTCGAGCCACACACCGCGCCAAAGAGAGCACAGGCAGAGGTAACGGACATCGCAAGCCCACCGCGGATATGCCCCATAAAGCGCATCACTACATCAACCAACCGGTCCGCCGAGTGGCCCCGGGTGATTATATCGGCGGCCAGGATAAACATAGGTACCGCAATTAATGCAGCAGGCTTAACCCCTCCGATCATCTGCTGAATAGTAACTTGAAGGCTAAGATCCGGGAGATAAAAAACAAACGCTAAAACGGTTGCTGCAATCAGCGGCATCATCATAGGAAAGCCAGCTAGCAGCAGCGCTACCATTACCAGTAACATTAATAATGTCATCACTAAACCTCGACTTTCTGATTCTTTTCTGACTCATGGTCAGCGTTATAAAGGTGCAGCACCTCTGCCACATCGGGATCTTCATATGTGTCGATTTCTGTAAATGAGATATAGACATCCGGATCTGCAAGATTCAGATTTTTCACGACGGTAAGCACATACTGAATACCGGTGATTACAAAGCCAACCACAACCCACACATACGTCAGATAGAGCGGTGCCTGTAAAGCCGGTGTAACCCTGCCACGGCGGGCAATTTTCGCAACGTACTCAAAGGCGTACCAGGCCAGCACAAACATAACTAGCGCAGTTAATGCTGCGATGAATATCATCAGGATTTTTTTATGTTTATCCGCCAGCATGTCATAAATGGCTGACATACGAATATGACGCCCCTTGCGGGTGACATAGCCAAGCCCCATAAACGTAATAATGACAATTAAAAAAGCATTAAGCTCCTCAGTAAAGTAGATACTTTGCGAGAATACATAACGCCCAAAGACATTCGCAATGGAGTTTAAAGCCATGAGGATGACACCCCAGCAAAGCACGAACACTTCGGCTTTGCAGATGGCATTATCCACCAGAGAAAATAGTCGACTGAATGTAAAGTTCTGTTTTTTCATTTTTATTTTCCCCAGTTACAGGTTCGGCGATAAAGCTGCAACATAAGGAACCTTTCATAAAATTAACGAGGCGAAAGCACAAATCAAGAGAGTCAAACTAAAAACTAAACGGCTACTCCCAACCTTTATGCTTGGCCTTAGTAGCGTACAGGCAGCTGTAACAGTAACTTCGAGATTGCCTAACGACAGCAGATATCGCTGCACCGCCATCCATGGCTCCTTGAAGATTCCTTTCTTTTTAGAGGTTTGTTAGAAATCATCCATCCCTGGATCTAAAAAGTGCAGCATCAAAATGATTACTGGTCTGGTTTAATTATTTAGCAGCTTCAACCTCTGCAATAAGCGCGTTTAGCAACACCTCACCACGCTCGCCGGCAATGTCAGTGTAAGCTGAATGAGTCGCCTTACTTCTTGCACGGAAAACAGCCTGCTCTTCCTCAGTCAAGTGCACCAGATTGATTTCTGGTTTGGCTGCCTGAATGATAGCCAGCTTCTCAGCATTGAAACGTGTCACGACATCATGGATATAACCACGCATTTCCTGGGTCGTTTCGCTGATCAGTTTCTTATGCTCTGCAGAAAGCGTATCGTACCAATCGGTGCCTGACATAACGGTGGTTGCCAGCTCTTGCTCACCGGCCCAAATCATGTAGTCGGTTACTTCATAGAACTTCATTTCTTCGATGGTGGCTGCAGGGTTAACCTGGCCATCGACCTGCTTTAACTGCAGCGCACCATAGACTTCACCAAATGGGATGGGGGTTGGCGACGCGCCGAGGTCTTCATAGGCCTTAAGCAGGATTGGCGATACCATTACACGCATTTTGAAGTTCTTTAAATCGTCCGGCGAGCGAATTTCACGATCGGTTGTCCAGACCTGCGGACCTTCAGAGTACATGGTGTGAAGCTTTAATCCCTTGGTCTCAAAGTCTTTATTCAAATCACCGTAGATGAATTTGCTGGATGCCAGCATTTCAGAAAGTGCGGCGGAATCAGAAGGCAGAGTGTAAGGCAGCAGGAAGAGCTGAGATTCAGGAACAATGGTACCCAGATTACCAACGGAGACGTTAGCAAATTGAATAACGCCATCAGCTACCTGCTCAACAAGCTCTGTCGGTGTACCCAACGAACCCAGAGGATAAATATTAACCGTAACCTCTTTATTGGTTTTAGTTTCTATTCTGCGTTTAAACTCCTGTGCATAGCTATCCATGATAGAGCCGGGAATTTCTTCAATGGCAAATTTCCATTCGGCTGCCATAGCCGTCAGAGGAGAAAGTGAAAGCGCTGCAGTAAGAGCCAGGCCAGCAGAGATTGTTTTTATATTTTGCATTTCTATACCTTAGTTTGTTGTTGTTGTAGAGATATAGCCTGAGTATTGCAAAACATGTTTCATCAAAAAATATAAATTTTCATATATATACATTATGAAATTTAATATAACTTCAATTTTAACTGACGTACCCTAGAGCCTGTTATACGCATCACTGCCATAATGAAATATCGAAAACACAAGTCAGCCCTAGGCACAATGACCCAACCTGAGGATAAAACGACATGCATTCCATAAAGCATATGATTACCTTCTGCACTGTCGTCGAGTACGGTGGCTTTGTCGGTGCTCAATCCGTTTTAGGAATGAGCCAGCCAGCTATCAGTACACATATCAAGGATTTTGAAATCCGCCTTGGCTTTCAGCTCTGCAACCGTGGCCGGGCAGGCTTTAGCCTCACCGAAAAAGGACAGATCACCTATAACAAGTGTCGGGAGATGCTCAATTCCATCTCTGATTTTGAAGCGGACCTGGGGGAATTAAAAAACACTCTGACCGGTACATTACGGGTTGGCCTGATAGACAGCACCATTACTAACCGGGAATTTCCCATACCGGATGCGATACACCGATTTTATAGCCGTAACAACGACGTATCCATCAAAATGACCATTCTCTCACCGGACGATCTGGAGCGCGAACTCCTCAATGGCAACATCCATCTTGCAATAGGCACTTTTCAAAACAAGAATAACGCGCTCAGCTATCAGCACCTGTATACAGAAAGTCATCAGTTTTACTGCGGCCAGCGTCACCCGCTTTTCAGCACACCGGATGATGAAATTACACTAGGAACCTTAAATAAGTTCCCTATTTCTTCGCGCACCTATCTGCACCATGCTGACTTGCAGGGCTTCCAGGAAAGCAAAAGCATCGCCTCTGTTGCCAACATGGAAGCGCAAGCGATTATGATCACCAGTGGCAGCTTTCTGGGATTCCTGCCCTCACACTATGCACAACGCTGGGTAGATACCAACGAGATACGCGCCATCGATCATTTAAACCTGTCCTGGCATTCCAAGTTTCATCTGGTCACAAAGGTATCACCGGCTCCTCAAAATATTGTAAAAGTGTTTATTAAAGACATTAATGATTCGATCAAAGGCCTGGAACACAGCAGTATCACTCCATAACCGGCTATCTATAAATCCCATTGTCCGCTTCCGAAATTAATAAATTTCACTGTCCACATAAAGTGGCGCAGGGGTTTCCCAACACATCAGACAATCCCTAAAGACCCGTTATTTTTAGGGGGGATTACCGTTCGAAACAGGGTTCACACGGTTATGAAGACTTTGCACGAGAAACTTAGGGTACTTAAAGTAAAGCCAACATCTACTGGCTATCAGGCCTGAATTTCGAGGACAAGACGGCCGTTCAATTTGCCATCAGCTACACGCTGGAAAGCGATGTTAATTTCTTCGAAAGGCAATTTTTCAGTGACACTATTTACACTGCCTACCTCAGCCAGCGTCATCAATTGACTGAGTTCCTGACGGCTACCACCAGCACTACCCTGAACGGTCAGTCCAGCTTCAATCACATCACTGGCATTAAAACTTAACGCTCCATTAGGCTGCGCAACCAGAACGATGCGCCCCCGTGGGGAACAGGCGGCCAGCATCTGCTTCCAGCTAGACGTCACAGGCGCGAAATTCAAGCAGGCATCGGCGCCCCCCAGCGATTTGATGAAGGCAACAGGATCATCATCGGCTCGTACGATATAATCCGCCCCCATTTCCCAAGCGAGGGCCAGCTTTTGATCATCGATGTCAACAGCAACAACACGGGCGCCTGATAATTTAGCAACTTGGACGGCATACAAACCCAAGCCTCCAGCGCCAAAAATAATCGCCAACTCACCCGCTTCCAGCTTAACCTTGCGCACTGCACTGTAAGCAGCCACACCGGCACAAAGCAATGGCGCTGCATCAAACGCATCCAAAGATTCAGGAATCGCTGTGATCCACGCCTCCCGCAGGCACACATATTCGGCATAACAGCCGCTCACATGCACACCAGTCGCCTCAGCGTCGCTACAGTTGGTTTCATGGCCGGTCAGACATTCACGGCACTGGTGACAAGTGTCGTAGATATAGCCCACACCGACACGATCGCCCTCTTTAAATCGACTGTCGGGGCTTCCCACTTCCACCACCCGACCAATGCCTTCATGTCCCATCACCTGCGGTAGCCCGCCGGGCAACTTATGCTCACCTTTCCAAAAATGGACATCGGAGTGGCAGACACCACTGGCGTCCAGCTTGACAAGTACTTCACCCAGCTTCGGTACAGGGATAGGCAGTTCACACATTTGCAGGGGTTGACCATACTCAACCAGAACAGCTGCTTTCATCGTCTTTTTAGTTGTGGGTTTCATCGACTCTTATCTCCGCTTTCTTATTATTCTAAATTGCTACTTAAGCAAAATTGTTGATCAATTTAATATAGGAAAAATAAATGCGTTGAAACATACAAACTTATCGAAGCATACATAGATAAAAAACGATCAATATAGAAATCCTTTAAATTCGGGGGAGGGAATACTGTGGAACTGAATCTGACCTGATCAGAAGCTTGGAAGGCAGCTCTGCAGAAAAGTACTTTATAATTAGCACCCTCCTCATTCACGACTTAATACAATGGAGAAGAAGTAATCAAAAAATAAAACAGTAACGAATAAGCCTCCGCCCTGAAAACAAAAAAAATCCGAGGCTCATAACAAGCCTCGGAAAAAGATGTAACTTTCTGGGAGTCTACATCTGAAATGGTTAACGCCCCCCCTAACAAACGGAGAATTCAGAGGAAATAGCGCCAATAAGACGGTAATGCCGAACGGGATAATAAGAAGCGGGGAAACGTCTCTTAGAACATTCACAAACGGACGTTTAAACACGCAACTTTTTGAATGCCCTCCTACGGCGTAGCACAGGTGTTGATGACTAAATCGACATAAGAAGTCGCAAAGTGCTTCTAGATAAACACCTTGCGACGTACATGGCCATATACTTCAGAATTGAAGTCTATATTCTCGACCTGCCATGAAAGAAACACAGCTCAATCAGAATTAAAAATTCACGATACGGTGCTACCTACGGCTTCCTCAATTTGTATCGCTTCATTCTGAGTCTCGGAAGGAATCCCACCCATGCTATTTTCGTAGGCTTTCAAGCGCCTTACAAAATTCACAACAGCAAGAATAACTACGACAGAGAAAGGAACCGCAGCAATCATTGCTCCTGTCTGAAGTGAGGCCAGTACTGTTTTACCTCCGGCTAGCAACAATACTGATGCAACTACTGCAATCATTAGTGAGAGACCAATTCTATATTTATAGCCTGCATTCTTAGATACTTTTTCCTCTTTCTCTTCATGCAACATAGATGAAAGGGAGTACGTACCACCATCAAGAGAGGTTATATAGAATGTAGCGATCAAGACAATAGCAACGATAGATAAAATCGAACCAATCCACTCATAGCTGAAGTTCTCGATTGTCTTGAACAATCCAGCAGCAGGATTTGCCTGAGTCGCATCAACGATACCTCCAACAAGAATGTCAGTGGCAATAGCAGTGCCTCCGTTAATGACTACCCACACCATAACAATAAGAGATGGTCCTGCAATACCGCCGATCAGAAATTCACTTATTGTTCTGCCTCTTGAAACTTTTGCGATAAAGGCGGCAACAAACGGAGCAAAAGAGAACGCACCCCAACACCAAATGAATGTTGTCCAATTTCCCATCCAGCTCTCATTCCAGGCGTCTACTCCGCCAATGAAGGAGTATGAATCATTCCACAACCCCATCGCGAACAATGAGGAAAGGTAAGTACCTGTTGTCTCAAAGAAAAGTGAAATAATGTATACAGTTGGGCCAAATATAACGAACACAGAAAGAAGCACAATACTCAACCAACTGTTTGTTTCACTAATAAGCCGCATACCTTTATTCAGCCCAGAGCGCTGCGAAAGGATTGTAATACCTGCAATCGTGACCATGAAAGCGACTTGAAATGCGACCGAAATATCAAGTCCAAAAGCGAAGTTAAGGCCCGTATTAAACTGCAGTGCCGCAAATCCAAACGAAGTTGCCAAACCTAGAACCGTCGTAATAATGGCAATAACTTCAATAATCACGCTGATAGGATTTCTGATCGTTTCAGGAAACAGGTCGGCTATTGCACTATGAAAATTCAAAGGCTTTTTACAATTATGAATAGAAAATGCAAGAACCACTGCAACTATGCAATATATTCCCCATGCATGTATCCCCCAGTGAAAATAGGACCATTCAATACTACTTGAAATTGCTTCAGCTGACTTAGGCTCTGCAAACTTTGAATCACCAAATAACAAAAGCGGTTCTGCTATCCCCCAAAATATAAGACCAACACCTTCGCCGCAGGCTATTAGCATTGAGTACCATGCAAAATTACTGTATTCAGGTTTTGCATCAACCCCTCCAAGCCTTATTTTCCCGTACTTACTAAAAGCCAGCCAAACACAAAAAATCAAAGCACTGGTTGGGCTCTGTTGGGGTTAGCAGTTGGTGAGCTATGCTCATAGTATGTTTCTTGC
>JBALVQ010000038.1:0-52576 GCA_036960915.1 Amphritea sp. | reverse complement strand
AGTTGGTAGAGCAGTTGGCTTTTAACCAATTGGTCATAGGTTCGAATCCTATACGCCCCACCACTTCCAAAAAATGCCACCATATGGTGGTTTTTTTATGCCTGTCGTTTAGTGATATGAATCCTGTTTTTACATCTCTTTCTTCTCTGTGCTTTTATTATTCTTTACTAGCCACTAGCCACTAGCCACTAGCTACAGCTATTGTGTCTCGTCTGGCAGATATTCAATAGCAACTATTTCGTACCAAACTTCGCTACCATCGGGCTTTGTGATTGAAAATTCATCACTGACATGGCGCTTCAGCAACCGTTTGGCCATGGGGGAATCCATACTGATATAGCCTTCGGCATCACTGATCTCGTCAGGGCCGACAATACGGTAGCGATACTCTTGCTCCTGTTCGTCCAACAGTGTGACCCAGGCACCGAAAAAGACGGTATCCTGATCCTCAGGCAGCCGATCAACCACTGTTAATACATCCAGCCGTTTAGATAGATAGCGCACCCTGCGATCTATTTCGCGTAACTGTTTTTTACCATAGATATATTCAGCATTCTCAGAGCGATCGCCCTGTGCAGCAGCCTCTTTGACCGCCTGGGTGACTTCGGGGCGCTTTACCTTCCAGAGATATTTAAGCTCGTCATTCAGGCGTCGGGCCCCGGCGGCGGTAATATAACGTGCCTGAGCTTGTGCGGGTGGTCTGTAACGTCCCATCAATTACCTACATTTGATTAAAATTAAATTAAGAATGCTGTGTTTGGTTCAGAATACTGTGGGTTCTACCTTAACGTAAAAAGCAGTTGTTTTTTATGGTAATCGAACCAATTGAGCAACCATAGGAAATTATTTTTGTTCCTCAATAGGAGGTTCAGGAAGAGGTGTGATGGCAGTTACTGCTATTTTTGGTTTCAATACTTAGTGAGGTTGGAGTGGTAAGGGGGGGGGGGCTGTGAGTAGCTAAGAGAGGTTGGTGTGGTTGTAGGTAGGCTGGCTGCTTTTTGTAAACGATAAGCAGGCGGGGTCCTGGTATGTTTTTCACGGTTTTTTTAGCTCCGCTGGACATGGCTATAAGATCGTCTATCAGCGGAGCAAAATAAATACTGGTCAGTTCGTCTTATTAAGTTTTAGTGTGAGGCATCAGCATTGATTAATTCGGCAAAGCGTAATAGCTGAATAGGTGGAAACAGGTTGAGTTCGCGTGCTACTTCTATGTTGATGAAGACTGAATAGCGGCTTAAGGATGGAATGGGTAGTAAACCGGGTTGTTTGTCTTCAAAGAGTACTTTCTTGGCCTGGTCGCCGGCTAGTCGTCCAACGTTGTAGTAGCGATTGGCAACCGCAAGTAATCCGTTTGACTGGGTTACCATTACCTCATAGGCGCTGGCGACGGGAAGTTGCTGGTTGATTGCTTCCTGGGTGAATTCGTCCCGATTCTGGCGATTGTAAGAGCTTGAGCCTACATAGACCACGTCTACTTTATCTTTAGCCAGTTGTTTCATCAGTCTAGGTAATTGGCCCTCGAGCGGCTTGTCTGATTTATCCAGCTGGTAAGTGTATTTGATCAATTCAAAATCCATTGAATCGGACAGTTTTTCCAGCTTTTCGGTATTCAGTGTCGAGTTTAACTCGGAAGGGTTGTAGATAATGCCTATACGCCTTGCATCGAGGTAATCCTGTATAGCCCGAATCTGGACCTCTTCGGGTACCCTGTTGCGAATGCCTGTCACCTGGGGGCGACCGCTATGCTCATAGGATTCGATGATGCCTGCGCCAATAGGATCGGCAACCACCATAAATAACGCCGGGATATCTTCTAAATGCTGTTGAGGATTATCGTTCTTGATAGGGCCTATGATGCCCTTGGATACCGAGGTTCCCCAGGTTACGACCAGATCTGGCTTGAGTCGCTTGGCTTCAGCCAGGTAATCGGAGATTTTGCTTTTATCCCTGGCGACATCCCGAAGTATTACCTCAACGGGTAGTTCCTGGTCTTTCAGGTATTGCTTAAATCCCTGGCAGGCTTCTTCGCATCCGCGCCAAACCACCATGTAAATCCTGGCCGGATCTTCGGCTGTGAACTTGGCAGCTTGGATCAGATTGCTGACTAGCAGCAGGGTAAGGATAAATAGAAACTTTACTCTCATAGTGCTATTGCTTCCTTCTTGCCCGCGCTTTTCAGATATAAGCCCATGATTAGGCCGGTGACAACAATCGCTGTGCCGATAATGGTCATAGCTTCGGCATAGTTGTAAACAACCAGTAGGCAGGCTACCAGGATGGGGCCTAATACGCTGCCGATGCGCTCAGACGTCCGCAATACTCCGAGAGCGGCCGTGCGTCCGACTCCGGGTGTTGCTTCGGCAGCTTCCATTGCTGCGGCGATCAGGGGGGCTTTGAGAATGGAATGGGCGGCGCCCATCAGTGCTATTGCTAACAGTAGGCTGGCGACGGAGGCTTCGCCGTATAGCGATATTAGGACAGCACCGGAAAGAATTGTGCCTAGAACCACGAGCTCAATAATCTTGCCGCTATGGTCGGCAAAGCGTGAGGCCAGTGGGCTCAGGGGAATTATAACCAATGAATATACCATCATTATGCGGCCTATTTCGGACTGGCTTGCATCCAGGGATATCAGGTACAAAGGCACCAGGTAGTATAGAAACCCGGTTAGAATGATTTTCGCCGGTATTGCGCAGAACAGTATGATGCAGACAAAGCGTAGATTGCTGGCAAGGGCGATGATGCCTTCCTTTGGTGTTGAGGCGGCGGAGCTTTTATCATTGTCAATGTCATTGGAAAGCATCAGCCATGCCAGTAAGCCGGCAAATGCTGCGAGGCAGGCGGATAGTATGAAGACGGGTTGGTAGCCTATGCGGTCTGCAATGATGCCTCCCAGTGCTGTTCCACACATGGTAGCTGTCATCAATACGCCGACGAAAATAGCCATCCCCTTGGCGCGATTCTCGGAGGAGACAATCGCGGCAATATACCCCTGGCAACTGATGGTGATAATCGCGTAGCCGATAGCGGTGAGGCCGCGGTATAAAATAATCTCATAGACGTTGCTGGCGAATGCGCACCCCAGATAACCCGCTAATGCTGGAGCTAGTCCCCAGAAAAACAAGCGTTTGTTGCCCCAGCGATCTGCCCAGGCGCCCGCAAAGGGTGTGGCAGCGGCGATCACAAACATAAACACAGAGATTGGCAGTCCCATCATGATGTCTTTGCTGAACCATGGGTTTGGCTCATAAAATTCGGCCACAAACAGTGGCATAAATGATTTTTGCAATTCTTCGGCGAAGGCAAAAACAAACAGCGGGATACGGGCATCCATGATGCTGCCTTGTCTCTCTCGAAAAATATTCAGTAGATTGAATCGCTGGGCGAGTTTTCGCAAACGACCGTCAATGCTGGTGTTGTCCAGTTGTTGGATGTTATCCGGGGAGTAGTTGGTGTCTTTATGTCCGCCTGTTATCTGATTAAGGGTGCGGCGGAAGTGCTGCTGCAATTCTTCTGAATCCTGATTGAGTTTGCAGATGTAATTGCCAACCGAGCCTTTGCCGGTGAGGTTCTGGTTGACGGAAAAGTCGCCGGAAGCCTGTCGTTTGAGGAGGTTGTCTGAGCGCTGCAAGGGGCCGGAAATATAGTACATGACGAGTACCATTACGACTTCAAAAGATACCAGTAGTACTGCTACCAAAACGATGGCGATATCGAAGAACACGTCGGTCAATTGTGTGCGAATGAAACCAGTATCCAGTCCCACCTGTATAGCACCGTACTCGAGACCATTTTCGGTCAGGGGTAGGTATAGATTTTCGGCGCTCTTGGACGACCTGTCTCCCACGGGGAGGAGTTGTAGCAAGTCCAGGCCTCCCTGGGAAAGTCGATCCATGAAGTCAGCTTGTAGGGCAATATCTGCCGGAACGCTTGGGTGGTTTGTCTTTGATGCAGAAAGCAGAATG
Organism: Amphritea sp.; assembly: GCA_036960915.1. GTDB lineage: Bacteria > Pseudomonadota > Gammaproteobacteria > Pseudomonadales > Balneatricaceae > Amphritea. The sequence goes on along the minus strand of JBALVQ010000038.1, from coordinate 48,611 downwards.
TCGGCAGTTTCACCGCCTCGATAGAGAATGTCTCCCTGCAGGTTGGTTACTACCAGGTAGGTTAGTTCGGGGTATTTGGAGGCAGTTTCCGCCAGATAGATATCCATGCCTTTTATTTGCGAGAAGGGTACGCCTACCTGAACTGCCAGGTTGACATCTTCTCTTATCACTTCGGCGACGGCTTCCGCTTTTTGGAGTAATCGAGGTTTCAGCGCAATATTGAATTCGGTCAGTGTGTAGAAAGCGCTGAAGATTGAGGCGAGTAATGTGCTCAATAGGGTGACCATCAGTAGGCGACGGTTGATGAATCCAGTTAAGCCATCAGTACGCTTTTTCATGCTCTCTCCGTGCCTTTACTGTTTGTTGTTGGTTGCTCATGGCTGTTTGTTGTTGGCTGCTCATGGCTTCCAGTTCATGGCTTACCTGGTTCTTCATGTTGTTGCTCTGTTCGATCTGCAGTGCAAACTGATGAGCGATGGTGCCGGGTTTTAGCTGCTGGGCTGAAACGTTTTTTTTGTCACTGGATAGCTGGGTGTGGATCAGTCTGAAAACGTTGTTTACATCTCTGAATCCGAGCCTTACAGCAACAAAAACCAGCAGGGCAAAGACGCTGAAAATCATCAGCGTCATCTCCAGTAAATGCAGTTTTACTTGTGCGAGGGTGCTGCCGTAGGCTGACTTGTCATAGACGATAATAATGCTGCCCATCTGCTGTTGGGTGCCGTCAAATAGTTGTAGCCCACTGTAGAGTGTGGTGTCTTCTTCCAGGGTCCAGGACTGCTCGTTGCTTTTCAGTGCCCGGCGTATAACCGGGTCGCTGAGGGGGCTCTCGATGGGGATGTTGTCGGTGGAGAAGAGTGCTTGCCCCTGGCGGTTGATGACGTAAATCTCCTTTACCTGCGCGTCTCGCCCTTTGGCTCGGAGCAGGAGTTCGGGAAGGTTATTCATTTTCTTTAAGGGGAGTCCGAGCTGTTCTGCCTTGATGATGGACCTTTCCAGTGACGTAGACATGACCTGTAGCTGAGAAGAGACCACGGTGGACATCAAACTGGTGAACTTCATGTAGTTCATCAGATAGAGGAGGGCTAGTACGCTGAGAAGAATAATCCAGATGGTAACAACCAGTTTCAAGTGTACTTCAAAAAAAGCCTTCATTGGTGGGCCCTTACAGTTGCCGTTTTCCGGTTTTGACAGTATGTAGATGGTGCTTGTGGTTCTTGTGAAAATGTCCAGACAGTATGTGACTTTCGTGTACAGCGATCTGGATGGTTGTTGTTTATTGAGGCGACATGTGGCATCGCAAGGTGCTGAATTGTAGCACAGCCATAAGTGCTGATTTTGGGAGGTACGGGTGAAAATCCGTTGTATGGAGGGTTAATGTACTCAAAGTGGGTAAGTTTATGATTGATATGTAAGTTTTTCGGGTTGCGTGTGCAGCTGAAACCTGTCTATTATTGCCGGCAATAAAAAAACTCCAAGTTGTGGAATGCTTTTTTTGGTGATTCTGGTGATTCAATAAATGTTTCTCTGTTAGATCTGAATCGCTGATTATTGGCTTTCACAACTTACGAAGTTGAGTTCTACAGGCTTCGAATGTTGCTTAAGGGTAAATAACTATGTCGACCTCTGAGGTGCGTTGCTGATGGGCGTGTTTATGGAGCCTCAGAGCAGTAATCTGGTGGCCATGAACAGCAATGGCGATAGCTTTGTTGTGACGCGCTTGAGTCATGTTGATGCATTATCTGAATTGCCATTAATAGAGGCGGATGTCGTCTGCCGAGACACAGACGCGCAGTCCTGGCTGGGTGAAACGCTGAGCTGTGAGCTCTATAGTGGACCGGGAGCGAGTCGCACCGCTATGCGTTCCTTTCAGGGGGTGGTGACCGGCGTACAGATCCGGACGGTTGAAGAAGACAGTCGTTTTATAAACTGCCGCCTGCGGATGCAGCCCTGGTTGGCGTTGCTGGGCTATAGCCGCAACTACCGGGTATTCCAGGAAAAAACCACGCAAGATATCGTTACCTCTATCTTTGATGAGCTGGGCTTTAAAGGGCAATACAAGATTGATTCCATGCCCACCACAACACGTGAATATTGCCTGCAGTTCAATGAAACAGATTTGGCTTTCGTTCTGCGGCTATTGTCAGAGGAGGGGGTGCACTTTCACTTTGGCCGGGATACCGAATCCAATATCCTGATATTGCATGATGCTGCCAAACCCTTCAGTGACGAGGGCAAAAGTACGCTTGATGATAGCAGTACGCCCAGTGGCGATAATGCCACGATTGAGGAATGGACGCCGCGCTATTCATTCCAGGCCTCCAGCCTTGAATTAGCCAACTACGACTACAATCAAACCAAGCAAGTCAGCAGTTCCAGTACAGCCTCCAAATTCACAATTTCTGCCAATAGCAAGCTCAAGGACTTTCGCTATCCGGTGCCCAGTATTTCCGGTCAGATGGATGATTTCGCCAAGCCTCTGGCTGATTCTCGACGGGCGCAGATGGATTCGGGCTACCAGTTGATTGATGGGCAAACCCACACCTCGGAGCTTGGTGTTGGCAGTTATCTTGAGTTGGCTAACCATCAGGATAGCGGCCAGCAGGGTGAATACCTGCTGACCGCGGTGCACTATGAATTTATAGCTAAAGGTGAGGGGCAGCTTACTCAGGTATGTCGCTTTACCTGTGTTCCCCAGGAGCATTCTTTTTATCCTCCATTACTGGAAAAACCGCGGGTTTACGGGATGCAAAGCGCGGTAGTCGCAGGAAAAACCGACGCTGAGCCGGCATCGGATGAACAAGGGCGCATCCGCATTCGCTTTCATTGGGATACAAAAGCCGAAGGTGATAAGACAAGCTGTGCGGTTCGGGTGGCTCAATCGATGGCGGGCAATGGCTATGGACTGCAATTTATTCCACGCGCAGGCCAGGAAGTGCTGGTAAGCTTTCTCGATGGTGATCCTGATCAACCTCTGGTTACCGGTAGTGTGTTTAACAGCAAGCATAAACCTCCCTATCCGACAGTTGATACAACACAGTCGGGCATAAAAACCCAATTGCAAGCCAAGTCTAATGAATTGCGCTTCGACGATAAAAAAGACAACGAACAGCTTTACCTGCATGCCGCCAAGGATATGTTGGTAGAAGTAGAAAATGATGCTGATGAGAAAGTAACGGCAGAAAAGCGGGTAACGGTTACCAAGGATATTACGGTTAAGGGTGAGCAGAACTACAACCTTGAGACCAAACAGGATATCAGCCTAAAAACCGAAAATAATTACGCGTTGAGCGCCACGGAAGCCATTACGGTTGAGGGTAAAACAATCAAGCTTGAAGCAACCGACACGCTGGAGCTGATAGTGGGCGGCAGCAAACTGGTGATGAGTGACTCAAAGATTGAGATCCATAGTGACACCATCAGCCTGACCGGAAGCTCAAAAATTGAGCTGGATGGCGGGAAGATTGCTATCGCTGGAGACTCTAAAATCGAAGCGAAATCCGGCGGCTCGATGAGCCTTGAGGCGAGTTCAAGTTTTGCTGCCTCTGGTATGAATGCAGAGCTCAAAGCGACTTCTGCTGTAACCGTTGAGGGCTCAGGAACAGCTGAAGTGTCGTCGAGTGGCCAGACAACCGTCAAAGGCAGCATGGTGATGATTAACTGATGTTTAAAAAGATTCCTTATCAGCAAAGTCAGCCAATTTTGCAGCGCTTCGAACTGTCGAAAGATGCTGCTGCCTGTGTTTCTGCAGCCATGCCGCCTGCTGAGATCGTCTCGATTTTACAGGCCAACAAACTGAATATCGATCTGGTTAACTTTTTTTGTCACGCCTTGCCGATGCGCGAAGTTATCTGGTGGGCCTGTCTGGCAGTAGAGCTGCGCCTGGATGACTGGAATGCTGAAGAGCAAAGAGTCATCGCCGATTGCAAACGTTGGGTGCAGGAGCCAACCGAGCCCGGGCGACGAACTGCAGAGACGCAGGTCGAGAAACTCGGGGTTAAATGTGCGCCGGGATGGTTGGCCCAGTCAGTATTCTGGAACGGCAGTGGTAGTTTGGCTAAGCCCGGCCAGCCGGTTGTTTTGCCACCGGAATTTTTGTATTCCAAGGCTGCAGCAGGCGCTATCAATACCGCAGCGGTAATTCCCGAGTGGGATGGGTATGAGAATTATTGTGCCCGGGTTATAGCCATGGCAATAGATCTGGCCCGTGGTGGGCGCGGCACCCCTGCGGATGTATAGGAGATAAATTATGCCTTGTGCGGCCAGAATGGGAGATATGCATACCTGTCCGATGCAATCGCCGGCTACGCCACCGGTACCGCATGTGGGAGGCCCGGTGACTGCGGGTAGTCCAACTGTGCTTATTGGCGGAATGGCCGCTGCATGCCTGGGCGATATGTGCACCTGTGTCGGTCAGCCGGACAGTATCGCAAAAGGCAGTGCGACGGTCACGATCGGTGGAAAGCCTGCGGCGCGGATGGGCGATACCACCACTCATGGCGGGTCGATTTCGATCGGATGTCCTACTGTCATGATTGGTGGTTAGGCTGGTTGGGGCAGACTCAGGTGATGTAGGGGCTGAATTGCTTGTGCCTAGTTGTGAAAAAGTTGGCTTGAGGCGCGTGTTTTATAGCACGTTTTAAGAATTGAATTAAATGGACTATTAAAATGGCTGAATTAAAACAACCGATTACGCCACTATCACGAATCTCTGTTCCCAGTAGCATGGCCTTATCGCTGGATGATGCAGAAGCAGAAGAACAGAAGAAACCCTACCAGATCGAAAGACAGCTGGATGAGTTATATGCACAGGCTAAGATCGCTAATCGAAAGCTGGGACGGTTTATAAATCAGGTATCGCGGGAATTTAAGGGGGCGGTTGGTGGTATTAATACAGCACCATTAAAAGAACGCTCAACAGCAAAGGCTAAATTAACCCGTGGAGGGCCCGGATCGCGAGAAGTTGAAGACCTGAAAGATATTGCGCGTGCAACGCTAATGTTCAATAGCATCGAATCGATGTATGCCGCAAGGGATTACATTAAAAACCAATCATGCTTTACGGTGTTTGGCAATGTGGCTTTAAAAGACCGTTATTTGTCAAAAAAACAAGGTGGCGCGGGAGCAACCGCGCAAGGCTACCGTGATGTCAAGTTCTTTCTCGGAATGGATGTTGGCCGTGGTAGGAATCATATAGTAGAGCTACAGCTTAATCTGAAATCAACCTTGAAGGGCAAAGATGTTGGTCATCCTTTTTATGATGTTGTCCGGTTAGGCGGAGATGCCTGGGATCCGCGCCTTCCCGACTCTGCTATACGGATTCCCGCTGACAAAGTGCATAAACTAGGCAGGAAGCTGCTACATGCATGCCATGAATGCATATCGCGTGACATAGAGACAGCATCTGCCCGGCGTGTGAAGGAGATGGTTAAAAGAAAATTTTATAAGCCGGTATTCGCAACATTCAAAACTGCTTCAGGTGGTAGTAGACCGATGTATTCTGATAATAAAAGTCGGACGAAAGTGATCGACCATTATGAGCCAAGAAACAATTCGATTCATCTCTATTTTAATACAACAGACCAGATCGAAACTGGGGATGCGCTGTCCAGGGTCAGCAGTGCTGCTTACGCCTATTATAAGAAACAGTCCAGACAGTATGCGATGACCAATTCGAGTGATATGCACAAGTGGTGGTAATTTTCTGAATCTGAATTGAGTCATTACTAATGGAATATTTGCTTAACCCAATATCTGACAGTGCCCTCTGCGGTGAGTACCTCAAGGGCAATCGAACCCTGTATCGCGGACTGCGTAACAGCTTTAATATGGCGCAATCTTCATTCAGGCAGCTGATTGAATCGCCTGATGCAACCGCCAGCGAAGAGTTGCAACAGGCCAATCAGGCTAACTGGGCTGAGCTTGCCAGGCTGTGTGAGGAAACGCTGACCGATACCTCAAAAGATGTGGAGGTTTTCTGCTGGCTGGCAACCGCGCAGTTATTTTCCGGAGCGCCGTTGGAAAACCTGGCGGCCGTGCTTAATGCGTTTACCCTTACTGTGGATCAATACTGGGATGATCTGAATCCCAAGCCACCCGTAGAGAAGCTCAAGTCAGAAGATGATGCCGGTCAACGACGGGAATGGGCGGAGCAGCGCATCAAGCCGCTGGTACAACTGATCGGTGACAGTCAGGATAGCGGTTTGCTCTATATGCCCCTGCAAATGATAAAGCTGATTGGTGATATTGACTACAGCCGTTATTACTCTGCGGAACGCAATGGCCAATTGGAACAACTTAAAGCCGACGCCCAGGCGGTGCTACCTGCTGAAAAACAGACAGTAACAGAGGCGTTACAGGCGCTAGGAAAAATACTCGAAGCATTGCGAACCCTGGAAACCAGCATAGCCGAAAACTGCCAGCAGGATGGTGCCAGTGGGCTGAGTTTTCGGTTTTTGAAGGAGAGTATTGAACGTCTGATTAACGCCCTGCGTTACCTTGTCGGCGACGTACTGGTTCCCTGGCCCCTGGATAAGGTGGAAGAGCCTGTTGTTGACCAATCTCCTCAGTCTGCTGAAGTTTTGGAAAGTACTGCCATGGAAACCTCTCCAGCCCCTCAAGCCGAGATGGTGATGCAAACTGCGAATACAATGGTGAATCTGACCGGCAGCGGTGAGATCTATAACCGAGATCAGGCATTCCAGGAACTGCGTAAAATTGCCGATTTCTTCCAGCAGACAGAACCTCACAGTCCCGTCTATATGTTGCTTGAACGGGCGATTCGCTGGGGCTATCTATCGTTACCCGAGTTGCTCAATGAGATGGTCGGTGATAATAGCGGGGTGATGGGACGTATAACCCAGCTGGCAGGGCTGGAAAGTATTGAAAAAACTGCGATACCTGATGCACAGATCAGTATGCAGGAATTGATGCATAAGCAGCAGGTCGCTATTGGTGACACTGGAGCGGTTCAGAATCAGATTCCAGCCAGTCAGGTTGTCGTAGATATCCCACCTGAACAAGTAGACCGGTCAGCTGGCAATACAGCCGCTTCTGAAAATGATACTTCCGCTAGCAGCGCGGGTATAGCAAGTTTTGAATGGTAACAACATAACAAATAAAACGGTCGCAGAGGCGGCATTTTAAAACCAAGGAGATACAAATGGCTTCGATATTTATGCGGATTGACGGACTCACCAGCATCAAAGGTGGAGCGACGGTTGACAAAATTGGCGGTAAAGAAGGTTTTTTTGCTATTGAAAACGTGAGCTGGAATGCAGATCGTGACGTTACTATCGACCTGGGTAATGCCAATAATGCCGATAAAGGAATGGGAGGGCTAGGTAAAGTGGTGGTCAAGCGTACCTCTGATGGCGCCTCTCCTTACCTGACAACGTTACTGTTTTCTCCGGGTGATGCGGGTAAAACAATTGAGATTGTGATGACCAAACCATCCCGTGCAGGTGACGGTATGGAACCGTATATGGTTATTACACTCGAGAAGGCCCGCATGGCTCACTACAACATTGATTGTCATGATGGCCAGTTGCCGCAAGAAGATCTGGACCTGGTTTATACCACGTTCAGTACTGTGTACTACACGGAGAGTGATGTCGGCAAGATTGAGAAGGGTGATACGGTCAAGTTTGACACTACCACCAACACTGTTGTGTCAAAAGCATCACTATAAAAGCTTAGTAAATAGCCAGGAGGTTTATCGTGGCCTTGAATTCACAGCATAAGCGGGTTAGCAAGAACCGTGTCAGCATCACCTATGATGTTGAAACCAATGGTGCCGTCGAAACGAAGGAGTTGCCCTTTGTGGTCGGTGTAATGGGCGATTACTCCGCTCATAAGGAAGACCGGGAAGAGTTGGAAGACCGTACCTTCTATCAGGTCGATAAGGACAATTTTGATACCGTTATGAAGCGGGTAGGTCCGGAGCTGAAGCTGAAAGTCGACAATACACTGTCGGATGACGGCAGCCAGTTTGAGGCCGCGTTGAAGTTTAATTCCATCAAGGATTTCGAGCCGGATGCGATTATCGGTCAGGTCGATGCCTTACAGAAACTGGCGGATACCCGGGCCCAGCTGAAAACCCTGTTGGCCAAGGCCGACCGTTCCCGTGACCTGGAAAAATTGTTGAAAGAGGTGCTGCAGAGCGCGGACACCATCAATGCCCTGTCCAGCGAGCTTGGCGTTAACGCCAAGGAAGGTGACGAATGAGTACTGAAGAACTAATTAACGAATCCCAGGCGGTTGCTGAAGAGGGCAGTCTGAGTCTGCTTGACCGTGCTATTGCTGCTACCTCCCAGACACCGGCTGACACCACTAAAGAGCTGTTTTCGGTACTCGCGGAGCAGGCGCTGAGCGGCACTGTGGTGTGGGACAAGAATGTTACCACAACAATCGAAAGCGCCATCGCCGAGCTGGACAAACAGATGTCTAAGCAGTTGTCTGCAGTGATGCAACAGGATGAATTCCAGCGCCTGGAAGGTTCCTGGCGTGGTCTTAACAAGCTGGTGCGCGAGAGCGAGTTGGGACCAAGCCTGAAGATCCGTCTGGTAGATTTCCAGAAAGAGGAGCTGATCGATCAGTTCGAGGATGCGCCGGCCGTTGATCGCAGTCCGCTGTTTGATGCCCTGTATCAGAAGGAATTCGGTACTGCCGGTGGTGAACCTTATGGTTTGCTGATCGGTGATTACACCTTCTCACACAAGGATGAAGATGTGGCGTTGCTGCGCTATATGGGTGAAACTGCTGCAGCTAGTCATGCGCCGTTTATTGCAGCAGCCAATCCTGAGATGTTCGAGTTTGACAGCTTCGAGACCTTCGACGAAGGCAAGCCTGTGGCTGCCGGTTTTGATTCGCCTGCGTATGCTTCCTGGAACGCCTTCCGCGAAAGCGATGATGCCCGTTATGTGACGCTTACCCTGCCACAGACACTGGCACGTTTGCCTTATGGTCAAAAAGGCCTGGGCACTAAAGCGTTTGAATATGAAGAGCTGGCTATCGACGCTGCGGGAAATCCAAGTCCCACCGATAACAGTCAGTTGGTCTGGTCAAATGCAGCCTATGAGCTGGGCCTGAAAATGACCCAGTCGCACACTGCCTTTGGTTGGTGTACGGCCATTCGTGGTATCGATAACGGTGGTAAGGTTGAGGATCTTCCCAACCTGACTTATCAGTCCGATGCCGGAGATCTGCAGCAGCAGTGTCCAATCGAGGTTAATCTGACCGATGAGCGGGAAAAAGAGCTGAGCGACCTGGGCTTTCTGCCACTGGTGCATTATAAAAATACCAATTACGGTGTTTTCATTGGTGGCCAGACTACTCAGAAGCCAAAGACCTATACCGATCCGGATGCTACCAGCAATGCTGCGATCTCTGCGCGCCTGCCTTACATCATGGCCAGTAGCCGTATCGCCCATTTCCTGAAGGTAATGGGCCGCGACATGCTGGGTTCCAACCTGGAAGCGCCGGATGTTCAGAGGGACTTGCAGAGCTGGATCGACCAATACACCAATTCAGGTGCGGTGGGTAATGCCGAGCGTTCCAAGACGCCGCTGTGTGAGTCTCGTATCCAAGTAGTCGAGCAGCCTGGTCGTCCCGGTGCTTACTCGGCGGTTGCCCATCTGCGCCCGTGGTTGCAGCTCGAAGAGCTGACGACTTCGGTGCGCATGGTCACCAAGATACCTGGCTGAGGATGAAGGCCCGCCCTTTGGGCGGGCCTCGTATCTGACTATGTATCAGGAAAATCAGTTTCAGCAAGATCAGTTGCAGGAAAAACAGTTTCAGCAGGACTGGCAGCAGGCATTTAACGGGCTTGATTCGGATGATGATGAGTTCTTGCTGCAAGCGCTGGAACTACTGCGGCAGCTAGATGACTCGATGTTACAGAGTCCTGCTGTGCTGAAAGCTAACCTGAACCGGATAATTGCTCGCCTTGATCGGCAGCTATCGGAACAGTTATCCGCCATTATTCATAATCCTGAATACGAAGCACTGGAAGCCGGCTGGCTAAATCTGCGATCACTGGTTGATTTACCGGTTAACTACCAGCGCGTCAGCATCAAGTTACTGGATATCAGTTGGCAGGAGCTGTCACAGGATCTGAATACATCGAACACTCTCAGAAGAAGCGTACTGTACAACCATATTGGTAATCGCGAGCTGAATACGCTGGGGGGACAGCCTTTCGGGATGGTTGTAGTCGATCATGGTATTTCCATGGAGATGGGCTACGATGATCTGTTTGATGATCTGTACACGCTGGAGCTACTGGGTCGGTTGGGTGAGATCTGCCTCTGCCCTTTTATCCTGTCTCCTGCTGAAGATTTTTTTGGTGAGTCTGGTGCAGACTGGATGTCGGACATCCGCCGTGTCGGAAAAATTCTGGAAGGACCCGATTACACCGGTTGGCAGCATCTGCGCGAAAGCACTGGTTCTCGCTTTTTAGGACTTGCGCTACCGCAAATACAATTACGCAAAGCATATAGCCAACGCCAAACTGGTTTTATGTTTAATGAAAGCAGCGTTGAGCGACCTGGCCTGTGGGGCAGTGCAGCGTTTGCGTTTGCCAGCATTGCAATACGCGAGTTTAACCGTATTAGCTGGTTTGGTTTTATGAAATCCCGCTGGCAGGAACTGCATCAGGGGGCGCTGATTAATCTGCCCGCAAATACGCCGAAAGATTCCTGTCTGCAGCGTCCGCAACCGGCTGTAAAGTTGTTCGGAAATCTGGCCGGGTTTTATGCCGAGCAAGGCTTTATTCCTATCTGCCATAGTCCGATGACCGATAAATATTTTTTTTATGGTAACAACTCGGTCTGGCAGCCGGGGTTGTCGGAACAGGATCGGGTGAGTTGCCAGCTACAGGTCACATTGATGAGTTGCCGTATTGCCCATTATCTTAAAGTGCAGATTCGCGGCATGATAGGCAGCTTTCAAACTGCATCTGAATGTGAGCTCCACCTGAGCCGCTGGCTAGACGATTACAGCAGTAATCTGGTGGATGCAAACGAGTCGATGCTGGCTAAATATCCGCTTAGCAACGCCCGAGTTACAGTTAAAGAGCAGCAAGGCCAGGGCAGTCACGGACGTTTTATCTGTGAGGTTTTGATGCAACCCCAGTATCAGTTTGATCATTTTAGCGGTGAAGTGTTGTTGTCCACCGATCTGGGTGAAGCAGCTGTTTCGCGGAGAGCCAGTTAATTATGGCGTTTTGGAAGACGTTTCTGGCTGCAAGAGTGCCTGACAACGCTCACGAGGCGCTGGTGGCTGCCGTTGAATATCAACTGAGCTGCCTGCTGAACTCAGAGGCGCCGCTGATGAGCCTGCCAGCCAAACTGCAAGAGGTGGAAAAGTCCAATCTGCGATTTGGTCTGGATAATCTGCAGTCTATCAGCAGCCTGATGGATAAAGAGGCGTTTTCCCGTCAGGTGGAAAAGTGGGTGATGGCTTTTGAACCGAGGCTGTCTGCAGTGACGGTTGAAGTGTATCAGCGTGATGCGCAGCGTAATCGCATCAGTTTTTCCCTGTTGGCGCAGCTAAAGACGGAGCGGGGCTCGCATACCCTGACGTTTGATTCCAGTATAAATTTGACTGACCAAAGGGTCGAAATAGAGGGCCAGGATCTTGTCTGATCAGTTAATGCGCTACTACGAGCGTGAGCTTGCCTATATACGCAAGGCGTTAGCCAGTTTCGGGCAACGTCACCCGGAGCAGGCTGCGCAGTTACAGATTAACCAGAACAGCATTGCCGATCCAAATATCAGCCGTTTGATCGACGGAATGGCTTTGTTAACGGCTAAAACTGAGCAACGCCTGGATGAACAGTTGCCGGAGATTGTACAGGACCTGTTCTCTCTGCTGTATCCCGGATATACCCAGGTATCGCCCAGCTACTGTGCATTAACGCTGCAGCCGGATCCTGAGCAGCTTAATGAAAATGTCCGCTTACCGCAGGGAACTCGGGTGTCAGTGCCATCGCCCAAGGGAGGGGATTGTCAATTCACTACCCGAGACGATCTATGTATTTATTCCTTTACCCTGGATGCGGTTAGTGCCGAAGCGGCGCCCTTCAGCTTTACGACACCAGGCCAACTCAATAACGCTGAAGCGGTCATCCAGCTGACTTTAAATTGCTGCGATCCCGAAGCCTGTTTTAGTCAATTTGAAATTGAGCATTTCGATTTTTATGTGCAGGGCTTCGAGCAAAATTCGGCTAGCCTGATTGAGCTGTTACTGCAGGAGATGGCGACAATTTCAGTATCAGATCCGGAAGGTCGGCAGCATCACTCGGTGAGCGTGGATCGGTTGGAGAGCCGGATAGCAGATCCTTCCTTTCAGTGGTTGCCTCGCTACGGTAATCAGTTTATGGGATTCGACCTGTTAAGGGACTATTTTACCTATCCCGATAAAGGCAGCTATTTCCGTATCCGGAATCTGGGCAAGGAGTTGGTACGATTTCAGGGAAGCACTGTTACGCTGAATTTATTCGTCAGATCGCTGCCTGCCGAATTTATTCGCTTGTTCGATACCAGCGTTTTCTGCCTTAACACGGTGCCAGCAATAAACCTGTTCGAACAACAGGGTGAGCCGCTCAACTACGATTTTTCCAAGCTGACCGTGCCGGTAGTCGCGGATGCCTTTTCTGACACCGATGTTGAGGTCGTGTCGATTCAGCAGGTACGTGAAATACTGCCCGATGGTGAGAATATTCTGCGGCCTCTGTATAAAGCTCGGTACCGGCAGGATGAAAATGCCCGTCAATGGCAGAGTAGGCAGCGCTTGGATGAAACTGGCCAGCGCCATGTGGAACTCTCCCTTAACTGCCAGTCCAATGAGAGGCAGCAAGGCGCGGTTGTTCTGGCTATGGATCTGTGGTGTAGCAATGGCCGCAGTCCATGTTCGGTGCCTATTGGCACTGTGGTAGACAGTCAGGCACAAATTGACCTGCCAGGAACTTTGTCAGTACTTACTCCGCCGACCTCACCGCAATATCCGGCTATGGATAATTCACTCTATTGGCGATTCATTGCCCTGCTGAACGCTAATTTCTCTTCGCTACTGCAAACCGATGAGCCGGTGCAGGCTTTGCAGGATGTATTAGCACTTTGTTGTCACGGTCGCTCGTGCCGTCAGGCTGAGGCAGTTCGTGAAGTCAACTACCAACAGCAGGTAGCTGCGATGAATATTTGCAAACAGAATATATTTGCAACCGGCACCGAAGTAACGGTGGTTCTGGATGCAGACATAATGGGAGGGCAGCTGGCGTTATTGGGTGAAGTGTTAAACGGGTTCTTTCAGCAATTCTGCAGTTTTGATCGTTTTATGCAGGTTAGTGTGCGCCATTTTGGCAACGATAGTTTGGCCAGAAATTTCCCTCGTGTGCATGGAAGCCAGCTATGTCTCTAGCTGCTCAATTAGGTAAACATCCGCAACGACTCGAATTTGTACAGGTCATTCGGCTGCTGCGGCGTTTGGCGCAAACTCGGGATATTCGCTTTTGTGCCGAGCCGATGCCTGTTGGTAATGCCCCGGAAGTGCTGGCAATTGACGAGTCTGGTGCTGCCACCCAAGTACGCCTCGGCTTGGAGGCGCTATCCGGTGTAAAAGGTGTGTTACCGGATTATTTATACGAAGAATTGCTTAGCAGTCTGCACGATGAAGATCAGGCGTTGAATGATTTTCTGGATATTTTCAATCATCGCTTCTACCAGTTGCAACATGGCGTGCAGGAAAAGGGTAATCTGTTGCTTCGCGATGAGCAGGAGATGGTTGATTCCGATGCCCTGACCCGCGACACCCAGCGCTGCAGCTTGACGCGGTTGTCTGCGTTGCCTGTTACTGCGGTTAATGATGCCAGTTTGCTGAGTTACAGCGTGCTGATGGGATTGAAAGTGCGCAGTCTTGCAAGCCTGCGGCAGATGTTAAGTGATTACTTTGAGCTACAGATTCAGTTGGACGTAGAGTCGCACAGTCGGCACCGCTTGCCGGACTCTTCTGTAACCCGACTGACGACAGACGGACAACAGAACAATCGCCTTGGACAGGGATTGTTACTGGGGCGCACCGCCAGCCTTCATTATCACCGCCTGGAAGTAAGGGTGGTGCCGTCCGACCAAGAAGAATTTATGCGCTTGCAGGCTGACTCCCACTTTGCTGGCCGGCTGCGAGAGCTGACCCAGGCCTACCTGGGTGAAGCCACTGAGCTGAAGCTCTATTTGTACGTAAAACGCGCTTTTATTTCAAAACCGATACTGTCATCCAGGTCTCAGGCCGCTGTCCGTCTGGGGGAGGCTAACTGTCTTGCGCCTCAGCTCAGGCCGCAGGAGTATCGGAAAATTCTAATTCAATAAGGGATATTGTGATGTCGCAGGTAAAGCTAGGTAACTTGGTAGGAAAGCTTGAGTCCGGATTAAGGGGCGCCCTGGAGCAGGCTGCAGGTGCGGCTATGAATCAAAGAGTTCCGGCGATTGAAGTTGAGCACTGGTTAGTCCAGATTATAGCGGCCAAGGATATCCATATGGCCCGTTTTTTGGAGTTACAGCAAGTGGATCAAACAACGTTGCTGTCTGAGCTGAGTAGCAAGCTGGAACGTCTGCCCAAGGGATCGGAAGGTCAACCTACCCTTAGCAATACCCTCAGCGAGCTGATCGAATCCGCCTGGCTGCTAGCGTCGGTAAACTACAATCAGCAACAGATTCTGAGCCTGCACCTGGTGTTGGCTCTGTTACAACCGGATGCTTTCGGACTGAAGAAATTATCGCTTAGTGCGTTCGAAAATGTTTCCCTGGAAGCTCTGCAGTCGCAAATATCCAAGCTCGATATTCCTGCACACAGCAGCTCGGCACCGGGCTCTGCAACAGCAGCTGCTGTGGAAGGCGGAGCTCTGGACAAATATACAGTCAACCTGACCGAGCAGGCGCGGGAAGGAAAGATTGATCCGATATCCGGGCGTAATAGCGAAGTGCGCAAGGCGATCGATATTCTCTGCCGCAAGCGCCAGAACAACCCTATTCTGGTGGGTGAACCCGGCGTGGGCAAGACAGCAGTCGTGGAAGGATTGGCACTGCGCGTGATTGCCGGTGAAGTGCCGGCTGCTCTTCAGGGGGTTGCGATCCATTCGCTGGATCTGGGTTTGCTACAGGCAGGCGCCAGTATCAAGGGTGAGTTTGAGAACCGCCTGAAAGATGTTATCAGCGAAGTGAAAAACTCGCCGACCCCAATAGTGGTGTTTATCGACGAAGCGCATACCCTTATCGGTGCGGGTGGCGCGGCGGGGCAGAATGATGCCGCGAACCTGCTCAAACCTGCGCTGGCCCGGGGGGAGTTCAAGTCCATCGCGGCCACTACCTGGGCAGAATACAAGAAATACTTTGAGAAGGATCCGGCCTTAACCCGACGCTTCCAGGTGGTTAAAGTTGAAGAGCCTAATGCAGATGATGCCATCCAGATGCTGCGTGGCGTGGCTGAATCCCTGAGTCTGCATCATGGGGTCTTTATCCGTGAGGATGCCATCGATGCGGCCGTTAATCTATCGATTCGCTACTTGCCGGCACGCCAGTTACCGGACAAGGCGATCAGCCTGCTGGATACCGCCTGCGCCCGTATCGCCTTGACCCAGGGCGCCAAGCCAGAAGCCGTGGAGCAGCTGGAACAGAATATTCGTTACCTCAACAGCGAACTGGCGGCACTGGAAACTGAACAGGCGGTCTTTACCGAAGGCGCGGAAAGCATTAGCGAGATCAAAGACAGAATTCAGCTCCTCGATGATGAATTGGTTACCTTGAATCAGCGCTGGGAGCAGGAACAGGCTCTGGTGGAGAGTGTTCGCGGCTTGAAGGAAGAATTGAGACTGAGCCATGAAGACGGAGAGGTCGATCCGCAGAAACAGCGCGAACTACTGGCGTTATTGGATGAGTTGCACGGTATTCAAATGGATCAGCCGCTGGTACATGCGTTGGTGGATCAGCAGTCCATTGCTACGGTGATCTCTAACTGGACAGGTATTCCTGCCGGCAGCATGGTGCGCGATGAAGTCGCTAAACTGCTAACTTTGGAAGATGAGCTGCATAAGCGGGTAATTGGCCAGCAGACCGCCATCAGTGAGCTGGCGAAGAGTATCCGGATTTCACGGGCGGGCCTGACCGATAACCGTAAACCGGTGGGTGTTTTCCTGATGTGCGGTCCCAGTGGTGTCGGCAAGACCGAGACCGCCATGGCGCTGGCGGATCAGGTATTCGGTGGCGGAGACAATCTCACCATCATCAATATGACTGAATTCAAGGAGGAGCATAAGATCTCCATGTTGCTGGGATCCCCGGCCGGTTATGTCGGTTTTGGTGAAGGCGGGGTGCTGACAGAAGCAATTCGACGCAACCCTTACTCGGTACTATTGCTGGACGAAATGGAGAAGGCCCATCCGGGCGTTCATGATCTCTTCTACCAGATTTTCGATAAGGGACATATCAAGGACAGTGAAGGCCGTACTGTCGATTTCCGCAACACCATCATTATCATGACATCCAATGCCGCCGATCAGGCGATTTGCGATGTCTGTGATGAGTACGAGGTGCGTCCTGAGCATGGTGAACTGGTCGAACAGATTCGCCCGGAATTGCAGCGTTTCTTTAAACCGGCATTCCTTGGCCGCACCAGCATCGTACCCTACTACCCGTTAAACGATGAGGAGCTCAAGCAGATCACCGAGATCAGCCTGAATCGTATCCGTAACAAGCTGGATGAGCAGTATGGTGCTACTTTCCTGTGGGATCAGCAACTGGTTGATTTTGTAGTAGCCCGCAATACGGATGTCACCACCGGTGGCCGTGCTGTTGAGCAGATTATCAACCGCTCGCTGATGCCTAGGCTTGCAGAGCAGTGCATTAGCCGGCTTAGTGAGGGGCTGACTATCAGCGAGGTTAGGGTAAGCATCGATAACGCTGACGTGGCTCTGTCGATTGCTTAGTGACTAATTTTGATGAGAGATGTGATGACTATAGAAATGTTAAGTAGGCCGCTGCTGGTCGTGGTGAGCACCTGTTTTCTATGGCTGTCGAGTCCTGCAGCCCTGGCGGTGGAGCAGCTGAAATTGGCGACCCAGTTATGGCCACCGTACCAGACTCTGGAAGAGGGTAAGATGGGCGGGGTTGCTCTGGAAAGAGTGCAGTGCTCGCTACGCCGACTCGGTCAACCTTATGAGTTGCATATGATGCGCTGGGACAAGGCGCAGTTGCTGGTCGAGACGAATAAGATGCACGGTTTTTTCTCCGGCTCGAATAATTCGTCCCGCAGTCGCTATTCGCAATCTTCTGATCCGGTTATTACCGAGGCGCTGTCCTGGTTTGTCACGCCAGGCGTGAGGCTGGATTTTGAGGAGGAGTCCTCCAAGTACCAGGCCCGTTATGGGGCTAAATTCAACACCAGTAAGTGGTTGTTTTTGAAAAAGAACGGCTACAACGTGGTGAAGAAACCCCGGGATGCCGACGCCCTGTTGCAAATGCTGTGGCAGGGGGATGTGGATGTCGCGCTGGAGTATGAGTTGGTATTTGAGCACTCGATGAAGAAATTGGGGATACCGACTGATTATTTTCGTCGTATTCCCTATCGCCAACAGGATCTCAGTGTCCATTTTTCAAAAGAGTTCCTCAAGCAGTATCCGTCGTTTCTGGCTGCTTTTAATCAGGCGCTGGAACGCTGCATAAAGAGTTGATTATGACTATAAGCATACAGTTGGTTGAAGTGCCTGAAAATGAGCAAGCTATCAACCGCCAGGTCTCGCTACCCGGTGGTGGGGGCACAATCGGCAGGTCCTATGGTTGTACCTTGCAACTACCGGATTTTAATCGCCAGCTGTCGCGGGTTCATGCGGAGATAACATCAGACTCGCAAGGCCGCTTTCAGGTGGTTGACCTGAGCACCAACGGCTTGTTCGTGAATGGAACGCTGCTGGGTAAGGGGCACCGTAAGCCTCTTCGTGATGGCGATGTGTTAAAGCTGGGCGGCTATGTGCTGCTGATCAGCGATATGGTTTCATTGTTCGCCGATCAGCCAGAACCTAGCGTGGAAATGGCGGACGCTGCAGGGCGCCGGGAACCTGAATTTTCCATGGATAGCCTCAATGCCGACGATCTCGGCTGGCCGGATTCAGGCGAGGCGGTTGCAAAACCCACTACAGCAAGTGATATGTTTTCCAAAGACAATGTGCTGGCAGACGACCAGCTGGGCTATGACCCCTTTGACGATGAGTTCGAAATGAAACAACCGAACATGGCTGTTCATGGGGATATCGTGTCCATTGAACCGTCGTCTTCATCGGACGTTCAGCAGCTGATGACAGATAGCCTGACTCAGCTGAATAAGTTAATGGAGCAGCAGAAACAGTCTCAGATGGAGCCTTTTGGGCACGATCAGTTAATGGATTGTCTACAGCGTACGCTGGATCGTTTCCTGGTCGAGCTGAGCCCCGAACATCTGGAGGATACCTTCAATGACTATATCTCGGGGTGGGGCGCGAAGGATAAAAAATATTGGCGGCTGTATCGAAAGCAGTTCAACCGTAAATTGGAACGTAAGGAGTTTCACCGCCAGTTTTCTGCTCTTTTCGTAGAGGAGTTGCGAGGCAAGAGATGATGAAACTATTGATTCTGATGATCAGTGCCGTGTTGCTGGTAGCAGGCTGTTCGTCGCAGCAGACAGCGGTGAGTGTTCCGTATAACGTTGCGGTTGAGATCGATATCGCCGATGACGTAAACCAATACGGTGACGGGGAGCCTCATTCAATTGTTTTGCGTCTCTATCAGCTGACTGAAGTCGGCGGTTTTCAAAACGCCCAGTTCCTTGACTTATACAACAACGATCGACAGCTGCTGGGCTCTTCGCTGGTCGATGTGCTTCATTTGGAGCCAATGGTACCGGGCAAGCAACAACAGATCGATATCGATCTGCAAAGGCAGTCCCGTTATCTGGCAGTGATGGCGGAGTTTGCAGATTATTCCAACGCTAATAGCAAGGCAGTCATTAAATTAGTGGAACAGCAAGAGGATCAACCGGTTTCGATTCGCGTGACTGGATTAACGGTTTCTATTGCTCAGCAGCCAGGAAAATCCTGGTGGCAAATATTTTGAGGGGAATTCAGTGAGACGGCATCGACAAGTGGTGTGGAGCGAGGGGATGTTTATTGCACCTCAGCATTTCCAACAGCAGGATCGTCATTTTTATCACTACGTTGAACAGTATGTTTCAGTGGCTGGAGGCGGGAAACGCTATGGCCTTAGTGAGTTGCAGATTGATCGTGAACGGTTGAAAGTAGGCAAGTTCTCAGTAACCGGTTGTAAAGGCATTTTTCCGGACGGCACTTTTTTCGAGAGTGATCAGGAACTGCTGCTGGATGTGCCGGAGTCGACTCTGGAAAAAAACATTCTGCTCGCCTTGCCGATGATGGTGGAAGGTGAGATCGAATACGGCAACCGCACGGAGAATCGTCGTTACTTGCAGGATTCGGTTACTCTCTTCGATACCAGTTCAGCGGGGAACAGTGGTGTTGATACCGATGTTGCCCAGGTTAATGCCCGGTTGATTATTGAAGGTGAAGACCTCACCGGTCTGACGGTATTGCCTATCGCAAGAGTGCTTGAACGCCGGGAAAGTGGTGCCCTGGTGCTGGATCATGGTTTTATTCCTGCCTGCATTCAGTACGGTGCCTCCGCGTTGATCAGCGAACGCCTGAAAGAGCTGCTGGTATTGATAGAATCCCGAGCCAACATGGTTGTGCAGCGCATTGATGCCGGCCAGGAGAGTAAAAGCGAGCAAACCCTGCTGCGCGAATATTTGTGGCTGCAAACGCTTAACCGCTGGTTACCCTGGCTTAATGCTACTCTGGAAAATCCGGAGACTCCCACCGATGAGGTCTATCAGAAGCTGGCAACCCTGTCGGCTGAACTGTGTAGCTTTGAACCTGCAGTAGCGGTGCCGTTACCGCCATTGCAATGTCATGATATGCACGGCGGTTTTAATCCCCTGTTTACCCGCTTGCGCGAGCAGTTGTCACTGGTGCAGAGTGACAGTGTGCTGGAATATAGCTGGGACACTAATTTGTTCGAGAAGCGGCGCTTATTGCGGGCCTCGATAGCCGATATTCATATGATGGATAAACACCGCTTTGTTCTCTGTATTGAGTCCAGTATCGGCGCTGCCAACCTGATTCAGCTATTCCCCGGAGCCTGTAAGCTGTGTGGTTTAAGTCAGATCGCCGAGGTGGTCCGCAACGGTACCTCAGGCGTAACCCTGACTGCACTGATGGTAGCTCCCAGCGAGCTGAAGCCCCGGGCGGATGTATGCTACGTCGAAATTGATACTCACCACCCCTATTGGCTGGATCTTGTCGAGAGACGCGAGCCGCTGGCCTTGCATGTGGACGGGCGTATTCCTGATCTCAAATTGAAGCTTTATGCATTGGGATAAATTCTGATGACGATGGATTATTTGGACGAAGCTACTATTGAAGTGGCACAGCCTGGAAGAGATACGGGGACTACTGAACAGCTTCGGCGGTTGCCGCTCGAAGGTGCTGCTCAGCTGAAGAATCAGGCGCAAAATTTGTCTGATCTGAAGAGTTTTTCGCATCACGACAACAAGTTGATTAATGCCGGTTCGGAACTATTATCGCTGTGTGTTAGCATTTCGCGGCTGCCCTGTCCTGAGGATATTCACCGCTTTCGACAAGGGCTGAATTCCTCTATAACAGAACTGAAACAGCGCATAGAGTCTCTCGACTATCCAAAGTCAGTAGCCGATAAGACCTGTTTCCTATTTTGCATCGTACTAGATGAATTTATTCTTCATAGCGACTGGGGCGAAGATGTCGGTTGGGAAAATCAAACTCTGGTCAGTGAACTTTTTGGCATGCGAAATGGTGGCGAGCAGTTCTATATAGTGGCTGAAAAAGCCCTGGCGCAACCCAATCTGTTGCTCGATCTGCTGGAGCTTATCTATATTTTCATCAAGATAGGTTTTCTTGGTCAGTACCGCTTGATGGGCAGGGAGCGTCTGGACGGCCTAATTCAGCAGATAGAAACAGTGCTGTTCCACACTCGACCACCGGTGCCTTTTCATGCGCAAACCAAGGCGCAAATGCCTAAACTCCAGCGGCCGCGTAAGCAAGCTCGCTTTGGCCGGCAATTGCTGCTATTTGTGGGCGGGATCGTACTGGTCTGGGGGGCTTCCAGTTACTGGTATCTGAACAGTTTTGAGCAGCGTGCACGGGATTTTTTGAGCTTGTCAGAATTCAGTAAAACCTATCTCAATGTCGAAGAGGATGTTGAGGTTGTTTACGTCAGTACTGCAGAAGAGATGAAGATGGCTGCCAGGGCGTATGGCGAGCCTGACGTGCCTACTGCTGTAGCACCTTCTGAGCCTGCTGTAGCGTCTTCTGATTCTTCTGCTGGTGAGCCTCAGGGGCGATGGCAGGTGCAGTTGGCGACTTTCGATGATCCTGATAATTGTAACGAATTTATTTCTCGGCATGATTTAACAAGCCTCGATGCCAGGGTCGAACCTCATAGTAATCAGTTCCGTGTAGTGATTACTGCCGCCAACCGGCAGCAGGCAAATAGCTTACTAAAGCAGGTCCGCTCAAAGGGAATTCTTGATGCGTTTATATTTTCTAATCAACAGGGTGGGTAATTTGCATGGCAGCTTCTAAGCAGGCTATCTGGCCTTTTGTTCTGTTTACCCTGGTGTTCGCATTACTGCTGTGTGTTGTTACCTGGGGATTGGCCTGGTGGGATTTGAGTAACCCCTTGCCGGCGGTATTGAGTGCTGTGTCGGGATTACTGTTGGGTAGCCTGATCAGTGGCCTGGTGTGGATCATACTAAGAAAAAGGGCTGCTGACAGGCCGAGTGATGAGCAAAAGGCCGAACAACAGCAGCTGCTATTTCAGCAGCGTCAGCTGGTATCCAGCTTTGATAAAATCTGGCAGAACTCGCAACGTAGCGGGCGAGATACCTATCGCACTCCCTGGTACTTATTTCTCACTGATCATATCGATAGCGATACTGACCTGCTCCGCCAGATGGGCTTTGAAGAGTTTGTTTCCGAAAGTTATGCCAACTGCCAGGCGCTACCTATCAGTTTCTGGGTCAGTGATGCTGCGGTATTGGTGGGCTTACACTCAGACCAGGATCCGAAACTGTTTACTGCCTGTCTTGAGACGCTGTTAAAACGCTTTAAGTTCAGGCGCCCCTCGCAGGCCGCCAATGGTGTGCTGCTTGGCATGCGTGCTGCCGATCTTTTAGATCGTAACCAGGATGAGCTGGAACAAATTGCCAAGCAGCAGCGTGTGTTGTTACGTGAAATTAATCAACGCCTGGGGTTGAACCTGCCTGTTTATTCAGTGTTCACCGAAATGGCAGAGGTGATGGATTATTGCCAGTGTTTTTCAACCTTTGACGATGCGCGACTTGAAGAACCTCAGGGCGCAATGATGCCGGTGGGGAAAGCGCCGGGATATGATCCTTCATGGTTCCAGACTTCATTTGATGAGCTGCAGAAAAATTTGGCAGCGCAGATCAGTCCGGCACTGAAAGCTCAGTTAAATGCAACTTACCGGGATGCAATTTTAATCGGTCCGTACCAATTCAGTTTACTACGCTCGGAGTTGGACTGTTTCTTCCGTACGCTATATCTGGATAACCAGTTTGAAGAGCAGCCATTAAATTTCCGGGGTTACTTTTTTACCAGTGCAACCGGGCAGGCTTCACCTGTCGATCGGTTGAGCATGTTGTTGGCTTCGCAGCTGGGCTTTACCAGTCTGCCTGTGCCTGAGCCGACAAGCATCAGCCGTAGTCTGTTTGCCAAGCAATTATTTCGCCGTACGATCCTGGCAGAGTCGAATCTGGTAGGCGTCAATCAGCGCCGCGAGAGATTTAATGGTTTGCTGCGTATTACATATAGCGGCGGGCTCTGCCTGGTCTTTGGCATCTTTCTTTGGCTATTAAAGGCAAACTTCGATTACTACCAGGATCTGGATAATCAGGCCCTCCAGCAGCTGGATAATTACAAGAAGAACCTGCTTGTCAGCAAGCCCAACCGTGATGACTTGACTGCCACCATCTTTAACCTGTCAGAGCTGCGTGACATAGGTCTTATCTATAGCGCAGAGAAACCCTGGTATGTGCAGTCATGGTTGCCCAACCCCAGTATTGATAAAGCGGTTTCCCAAACTTATCAGAAAGAACTGGAAGATGTGCTTTTAGTCGCACTGCGGGACTACCTGTTCAAAGACCTCTATGTGTACAACAAGCTCGAGGATAATGTGAAAACCCTGGAACTGTTTAACTTACAGCAGGTTCTTTACAGTAGTCAGCGAGAAAATATCAAGCCACTGATGGAGTATTACGTTAGCTCGCTTCAGGAGGAAGGCGAAGGAGACGTCTCGACTCTGGAGCGTTTTCGTGAGCTATTACAGGATCTGTTAAAGTCTGGCGTGGTTCCGCCAGCGGATGATGAGCCTCTGATCGAACTGGTTAAGACTTCACTATCCTCCGAAGATCTCAGCGATCTGCTTTATCAACATATATTACAGCAACCTGAGTTTTCGCGGCGACAGGATATGCGCTCTGGATTAGGACAGAGCTATGCCAAGGTGTTACGTTTCAATGACGGTTTCGGCGGCTATTTGGTACCTTTTATTTTTACCCGGGAAGGCTTCCAGGCCCTGATGAGTGGTACAGGCTTCCAGTTTGCTACTGAAGCGATCAAGGATTATGAGGGTGTAGTAGGCCGCATCAGTGGTAAAAGCGAACTCAGCCGTATTAACCGCAAGCTGAAGCAGCGTTATGTTGAAGACTACATCAGCTATTGGCAGCGCTTCGCTACCAATGTTCAATGGCAGCCGACCAATGGCTGGTCCCTGGCCCAACAGCAGTTAACCATTGTAGCTGACCCTCTGTTTTCCCCACTGAAGCGTTTCTACAGCCTGATTAGCTACCATACCGATCTGAGCTCGGTTGTGGGGATTTCCGAGGAAGGTGCAACCCCTGAAGGCGGTAAACAGCAACAGTTACTTGAAGAGCGTAAGCAAAGCGCCCAGAAGATGGCTGATGCTATCGGCAGACCGTTTGTTTCTTACCAGCAATTGGTGAAGCTGGATGATACCGGCCAGACTCACTTCGATCTGGCAATGCGTCAAATAACCCAGACCCAGGAGTGGTTAAAACAAGCGGCTCTGAGCAACTCCAGAGGGCGGTATTTTCTCGATAAACTGGTCGAGGCTGAAATAATCAACCCCCTGGCTCAGATGCAGTCCCTGGCTGACAGTTATAGCGAAAAGTTGCTGAGAGAAGTCTTAATTGGCACCGCCGATCAACTCAATCAGCTGGCTATGGAGGATGTCAGGACATTGTTAAACGAAGACTGGAATCGTGATGTCGTTGGCTACTATAACAATCAGATACGGTCATTCTATCCTTTCTCGCCTGATGCTCAGCTAGAGGTTAGCCTCAAGGCCTTCAAGGGATTTTTCGGACCCTTTGGAGCTGTGGCCAGTTTCGGCGATGATTTCCTCAGTTATTTTAATGTCAGGGATAATAACCATCCGGTACTGAACAGTTTTCTGCCGCACAAGAATCTGGTGCTGGACGAGAGTTTCTGGAAGGCAGTTGAGGAGGCCCGGCGTATACGTAATACCTTCTTTACTGCCGATAAGCTTGGCTTGCAGTTTTCTATTCGGGCTAAAGTATTGAGCGCAGGTCTCGAGGAATTATCACTGCATAACGAGCGCCCTTTGTATGTATATCGCAATGGACCTTCGCTGTGGGCTGCAATGAGCTGGCCAATAGCTGATAGCGAATCCCGAGATATAGAATTGCAGCTTAAGGGCATTGATGACACGTTGATGCAACAGGAATTTAGCGGTATCTGGAGCTGGTTCCGCCTGGCGGACTCGTTGCAAGGAACATTGCTGCAAGAGGGCACAACGAGTTCACTGGTGGCCCGGCATGGGGAGCAATCTGCAAAACTGTTAGTAAGGGTTGAAGGTGATAGCAATCCGTTTGTCGTCGGGTATTTCGATAACCTGAAATTGCCGGATACCATCTAGGACAGTTAATGTGCTACAGCAGATACTGGAGCGATTGCCTACCGCAAATGAGTATGAGCCAGAACCGGTCGCTATAGGTGAGGATCTGTGGCGGCTGAGACATCAACCCAGTGGCCGCTGGCACCGGTTTAAGACTGGAGTCAGTGAAAAACAACGCTATTTTTTGGCCAATGAAGCCTACTGGTTGAGACGGTTAACATCACTCTCATCAGCCTGTTGTCATGGGATCTACGATATGGACCCCCATCGGGTCTTGATTACAGAGTATCTTGACGGTTTGACAGTGGCGGCGCTGATCCGTGAGCAGGGGGCTGGTTTTGCGGGTCATGAGAAGGTAATCCTGCAGCTCTATGAAGCGTTGAAAGCCTGTCATCAACTCGGGGTCGTACACGGAGATATCAAGCCCAATAATCTTATCTTCAATGGCCAAAGCCTGTTTCTTATTGATTTTGCCAATGCTGACCGGGAGCGAAATCAGATAAGCGAACGACCTTTTCGAGGTTACAGTCCATCTTATTCATTGCCCTGTTTGCAGCGGGGAGTGGGTGAAGTCAGTCCGCTGATGGATTGGTTTGCTTACTTGATAGTGGTGCGTCTGATTCTGGGCGGGAGTATGCCTAAGTTCGACTGGCAGGCATCTGATACCGCAAGCAGCATGCTTGTAACATGGTTGGCCGGAAGTGGTTTACCTGCCAATGATCGATTGTTTCTGGAATCAGTTGCATACCAGTTAGATGCTTACTGTTGAGTTGAGTTAGTTTAACACCTGTCAAATTCTCCCTCTAACACTATTAATTTCGTCGGATCATGCTTTATAAATAACTTGTGGCGGAGCAGGAAGCCTGGTGGACTTTTTTGCTGCATGAATAATTTCATTTTGTTGAAATAATTAAAGAAACTGTATTCAGTGCCGAATACTAAAATCTCTACCTTAGCGCAGAAAGCAGTTATTTTTTTATGCAGATCGATCGGATTGAGCAACGAATAGAAAATTATACCTCGTCACTGAGCCAGGCGGTTCAGGAGGGGCGTGGTGCGCAATTTTCTATGCTGTTAAGTCTGATTACTGCTAGCGAAGATTTAGCGCTTAAGCAAGCTGTAAGAGGCTCAGAGAAGTTTGAATTGCCCCAGCAGGCTTTGAGCTATCCAGACCCGGATAGCTTTTATAGTCAGGAGATTGTTGGCCGTCTTAACCGTTCGGTGAGTGAGGAGCGTCTGGGAGATTTTGCCTACCTGCGGAGCCATCTGGAGAGCCAGGCGGAAACACCTGAAAGAGAGGCGTTATCGATGGATGATTTTTCCAAAATGGGGCTGGCATCGGCGGGGCGCTTAATGCTGGATGAGATCAACCTGTCTGAACAGCGCTTTGAAGCTGTCGCCTAAGGATTGTTTACGTACGCCACTGAAACTTTTCTGTTTGACCGTCACTGCTTACCTTCCACCACTCATCCGGATCATCCCCGGTATTCCAGCCACTGGCGATGCAGCGAACCTGCGTGTGCAACGAATTGGCTGCCTGAATGGCGCAATCCAGATCTTTCGCCCAAGGGGATTTATCAGAATTGAACCACACACTGGTCCAGGCTTTGCCCGAGACTTTTTCGTGAATCATAACCGGTATCCGGATGCCGTTTAGCGCGCCGATATAGTGGTGCACCTGGCCCTGTGTAAATTCACTTTCCAGGGTGTCACAGATGGCTTCAAGCCATGTGGAGATCTCTTCGACAGAGCGGTCTTTAACGTAGATCTCAATATCCGGATGGCGTTGTTCTTTATCGGTCATAATGTCACTTAGTATTGTTGTCGCTGTATATGAAGCGAAATATCCACAATATGCTCAGGCTAATATAGCCGAATATAGCCAGAATTGTTCCGCCAATGGCGAGAATCAATGCAAGTATTGCGAGTAGCTCCTGGTGAAGTGAGTTCTTTAGCAGGTGCTCTGTTATTGTTAATAATATAAAACCCAGCATAAATACCGCCATTCCAATCATAACAAACGCCATGTTTTGGCGAACATTATCTGCTCGTCTGATCAATTGAATCTTGATACGTTGCTTGAGTGAATGGCTTCTCATAGTGCTTGTTTAGAGGTCTGCTTTTCCTGTTGGCTGCTGAGAATCCTGGCGTGTAAAAGTTACTAGCTGTACATCCAGAGTTAAACTCAGTGTTTTCTGAAAGCTGAGTTTGTCTTTAGCGGTTTGAGTAATGCGCCAGCCGTGTGGGGTCATTGCCAGTAATTGCTGTATTTCCGCCTGATTGCTGAGCTCAAATTGATAGTGAACCGTTTGTTTATCAGTGATTTTAAATGCATCACCAAGAACCTCAGCAGGATTAAAAGCAGACTGACGTACATCGTCGTAGATGAGTTCGCGTAACTCAATCAGGTGATTCTCTCCAGGATAAGCAACCAGCAGTGAGCCGCCCGGTTTTATAACCCGGCCGAACTCTTCCGGCATTAGGCGGCTGAAGAGTACGCTTACTAGATCCAGGGAGTGATCAGCGACAGGAATGTTGGCGCCTGATGCAACTATCCATAAGATGCTTTTATTGAGCCGACAGGCTGCTTTAACTGCGTGTTTGGAAATATCC
Organism: Amphritea sp.; assembly: GCA_036960915.1. Lineage (GTDB taxonomy): Bacteria > Pseudomonadota > Gammaproteobacteria > Pseudomonadales > Balneatricaceae > Amphritea. Next base: position 20,913 of record JBALVQ010000038.1, on the reverse strand, counting down.
AGACCAGCCAGTGGTATAGGAATACTGTCGCTTTCCAGGCGTTGCTGCATTTGATGAGTGTAATAGCCTTCACCGCAACCCATATCCAGTGCCTGAGCCTCACTGCGCCCGCGTAGCAAGTGTGCGACTTGCTGGCTGACGCTGTTGGCAAGGGGGGCGTAATAGTCGAGCGCCAGGAAGGTGCGGCGTGCCTGCACCATTGCAGCATTATCACCGGGATCTTTAGAGCGTTTCTGATTGGCCAGTAACAGATTCCAGTAGCCTTGCCGGGCAGCGTCAAAACTGTGGCCATTGGCACATCTGAGATTGTTATCCTGCTGGTTCAGCGGTGATTTGCAAACCGGGCAGCTGAGCTGGAACACCTGGTTTTCCGTTGCTTCACTCACCGGCATGCTCATCATTCAGCAAGCGCGCCAAAATGTTTTCATACAGGGAGGAGAGGGTATCCAGGTCTTCGACCTTGACCCGCTCGTTTATTTTATGAATCGTCGCGTTGATCGGACCCAGTTCGACCACCTGAGCACCCGTTGGAGCAATAAAGCGGCCATCGGAAGTACCGCCGGATGTGGATAGTTCAGTATCCAGTCCGGTAATCGCCTTGATCGATGTCTGACAAGCTGTCACCAGATTGCCTTCACCGGTGATAAACGGGTTACCGCTGAGTATCCACTTGATGTCGTAGTTCAAGCCATAACGGTTGAGGGTCTCCTGGGTGCGCAGCTTTAATTGTTCAGCAGTCACTTCGGTGGAGAAACGGAAATTAAATAGCACCTTTATATCGCCGGGCACAACGTTGGTGGCACCGGTCCCGGCATGGATATTGGAAACCTGAAAACTGGTGGGTGGAAAGAACTCATTGCCTTCATCCCAGGTCTCGGTAGCCAGGTCATGCAGTGCTGGTGCTACCAGGTGAATCGGGTTTTCCACCAGGTGGGGGTAGGCTACGTGCCCCTGTACGCCCCGGACAATGAGTTCCCCACTGATGGAGCCGCGGCGGCCATTCTTGATAGTATCGCCGACTTCGGCGGTACTGGATGGCTCACCGATAATGCACCAGGTGATTTTTTCGTTGCGGGCTTCCAGGTGGTCAATCACCCGGGTAGTACCGTTCACAAACGGCCCCTCTTCATCACTGGTGATCAACAGTGCAATAGAGCCCTGATGATCAGGGTGGTGCTCAAGAAAGCGCTCCAGAGCTGTCATAAACGCTGCCAGGCCGCCCTTCATGTCTGCTGCGCCACGCCCATAGAGGTAGCCGTCTTCAATCACCGGTTTGAACGGCGGGTGATCCCAGTTTTCTTCTGGCCCTGAAGGGACAACATCGGTGTGGCCGGCAAAGCAGAACAATGGTCCTTCGGTGCCTTTGCGTGCCCAGAAGTTGGTCACTTCCTCGAATTGCAGTCGCTCAATATAAAAGCCCAGCGCTTCAAGGCGGGCAATCATCAGTTCCTGACAACCGGCATCTTCGGGGGTAACCGAACGACGGGATATCAGATCTTTGGCGAGCTCAACAGTAGGGGAAAGAGTGGACATCAAGGCACCTTATGGCGTTGTAGCAGGTTGGATTCGGGAAGCTGTTGCCCGGCAAAGATGCCAGGCAACAGGAAGGGGTCGCTTAGTTGTGAGCGTGCAGCTCGGCGTTCAGCTCGATGGCAGACTTGTTAGTCTTCACTTCGATGCGACCGTTCTGGGAGTTGCGACGGAACAGCAGGTCAGGCTTGCCGGCCAGTTCAGCTGCCTTCACAATGCTCACTTCGTTGTTCTGGTCATCCAGCAGGGTGACCTTGGAGCTGGCAGTAACATACAGTCCGGCTTCAATAGTGCAGCGGTCACCCAGTGGCAGACCCAAGCCGGCGTTGGCGCCCAGCAGGCAGTTTTCGCCGACGGAGATAACCACATTGCCACCACCGGAGAGGGTGCCCATAGTAGAGCAGCCGCCACCCAGATCGGAACCGTTGCCGACCACAACGCCCGCGGAGATGCGTCCTTCAACCATGCTGACGCCCAGGGTGCCGGCATTGAAGTTGATGAAGCCTTCGTGCATCACGGTAGTGCCTTCACCGACATGCGCGCCCAGGCGGATACGGGAAGTAGCTGCCAGGCGGGTACCGGCAGGAACCACGTAGTTAGCCATTTTCGGGAACTTATCCACAGAGTGGACATCGATGATGTTACCCTGTGCACGTGCTGCCAGCTGGCGCTTAGGCAGGTCTGCCAGTGAGATCGCGCCTTCGTTTGTCCAGGCAACGTTAGGCAACTTGCCGAACATACCGTTCAGGCTCAGGCCATGCGGCTGTACCAGGCGGTGAGACAGCAGGGACAGCTTCAGGTAAACCTCAGCGGTAGATTCAGGATCGGCATCGGTGGCCAGAATAGTCAGCAGCATAGGTTGCGCGGTACCTTTGCATATCTCGACAATCTCTGCCTGGTCTTCAGCATCGACAGACAGAAACGCAGCTTCAAGGCTTGTTAGCTGGTCGCCGGTCAGTTCGATCGCCTGGTTGCCGCCGCTGTAACCCAGTTTATCTGCAATGGCGCTGATCAGCGCGTCAGACGGGTTCAGCAGTGGCTGATTAAAGTAAACTTCCAGCAGCTCGCCGTCAGAAGATTTGGTGCCAATACCCAGGCCAAATGCAAAAGTGCTCATCTCAGTAACTCCATAGAACTTAGTAAATTGTTATTCATATTCAGGCAGTGACGCCATAGATTGAGGATTAGAAAAGAGCAGCGTATTCGCTCTCTTTAAACCCCACCTTAAGTTGGTCGCCCAGATCCATCACCGGGCGTTTGATCAGCGTCGGGGTTTCCAGCATCACCCGGATGGCCGACTGCTCATCAATGTTGTTTTTAGTTTCGTCGTTCAGCTGGCGCCAGCTGGTGCTGCGCTTATTCAGCAGGGTCTCCCAGCCGAGTTCTGCAACCCACTGTTCCAATTGATTCCGGCTGAGCCCATCTTTACGGAAATCGTGAAAGCTGAACTGTACCTGATTAGCGCTCAGCCAGCGTTGGGCTTTTTTAACCGTATCGCAGTTTGAAATACCGTACAGTGTTGTCGTCATGGTTGGTTATCCTTGTAACGATTCTACATAGCGGCGGATACGCTGGGCACCTTCCACACATTCATCCAGGGTGGCAACCAGCGCCATGCGGACATACCCCGCGCCTGGCACCAGTCCATCAATTTCCCGGGACAGGTAGCTACCAGGCAACACGGTCAGGTTCTGTTGCTCAAACAGGCCCTGGGCAAAGTCATCATCGGCAATCGGTGTAGCCGCCCACAGATAGAAACTGGCTTCCGGCTGCTGTACATCCATCACCGGAGACAAAATCTCGATCACAGCGGAAAATTTATCCCGGTATTTGTCACGGTTTTCCAGCACATGGGCTTCGTCATTCCAGGCGGCGATACTTGCCAGTTGTGTCGGCAGTGACATTGCGCTGCCGTGATAGGTACGGTAATTCAGGAACGGCTGAATCAGTGTCGCGTCACCGGCAATAAAGCCGGAGCGCAGGCCTGGCAGGTTGGATCGCTTGGAAAGGCTGTGGAAGACGATACAGTTTTTGTAGTCGTGACGCTTAAGTCTGGCGCAGGCTTCCAACAGGCCAACCGGTGGCTTGGTCTCATCAAGATAGATTTCCGAGTAGCATTCATCGGATGCCAGGATAAAGTCGTAACGATCCGATAGCTCGATCAGTTTACACAGAGTGTCAAAGTCAGTCACTGCCCCGGTCGGGTTACTCGGTGAGCAGAGGAACAGTAACTGGCAGCGTTGCCAAACCGCTTCAGGCACCGCATCAAAATCGGGAATAAAGCCGTTGTCGGCAGTGCAGTTGAGAAAATAAGGCTCTGCGCCGGCCAGATAGGCTGCGCCTTCATAGATCTGATAGAACGGGTTTGGTGATACTACCAGCGGCGTTTCCTCGCCTTCTGCGCTACGCTCTATAGCGGCCTGGGTGAAGGCAAAGATAGCTTCCCGGGTACCGTTGACAGGCAGCACATGCTGTTCGGCGCTCAGACTGTCCGGCTGTAATTTAAAGCGGCGGCTTGCCCAGTCTGCGATTGCCTGGCGTAGTTCGATAGTACCGGCAGTGGTCGGATAGTTGGCCAGTTTGTCCAGATTGCGGGTTAACTCGTCCATGACAAAAGCCGGGGACGGATGCTTGGGTTCACCTATGGACAGGGCAATATGCTCAAGTTCAGCTGCTGGCGTTACAGCATCTTTCAGCTTAGCCAGTTTTTCAAATGGATAGGGCTGTAGCTTTTGCAAATCTGGATTCATGGAAGTGCCTTGTTTTATCCCTATTTTTTACAGGGTTTTCGCGGTAGTAAAGAGCGGAAATTATACCGGATGGCCGCCGTTAGGCCAATGTGAGAGCTGCTTTAAAAGTAAATGTAGCAGAATAAGGCCCTGGAGCCTGAAAACTTAGGGGTGACAAAATAAAATTTACATCTTAGTCTTGGTTTAACGTTCTACGTGGAGTATGTGAATGGTGCTGGCGGATAGACGACTACACCCTCGAGTTAATGTGGATCTTGAGGTGAAAATTGGAATTTCGGGCGATAATACCGGTGCGCGTATTGTTGATATCAGCCTGGGTGGTGTCTCAATTAAGGGTAATCATGAACTGGCTACGATACTGAAACTGGACCTGGATCAGCCTCATGGGTGTGACTATATGGTGAGTTTTGATCTGCCCGGTAAACACTTAAGCATCCTCAGCCGTCTGGTTCATGTGCGGCGCCTGTCCCAGCATGATTATGTGTTTGGTATAAAGTTTCTCAACTTGAGTGCAGAGGATATAGAGAGTCTTTCTGATTATATCAACAGTAGGGCTCGCTGATTCTGGCACGTTGTTTATCGACTTGAGAATTGAGTTGTATTTGATTTAAAAATTCAGGAAAAAATATATCCTAACGTAACAACTTGTTTCAATTTTGAAGATAAAAATCCCGCTAGTATTGAAGAACAATAGCGGGATTTTCTTGCCAATCTTTTTACTCTGCTCTATTTGTTCTCTGATTGCGCCCTGGTCTGATTGAAGTTATCCAGGAGCGTAAAACCGATTTTGCGTTTTCCAGAATTACCAGTAGTGATGGAATTACTAGCAGGATCAGTACAGTACCGAAGGCTAGCCCGAATACGAGAGACGTCGCCATGGGGATCAGGAACTGCGCCTGCAGGGAGGTCTCAAACAGGATTGGGGTTAGCCCTGCAATAGTGGTTAACGAGGTCAATAACACGGCGCGTAAACGCTGACAAGCGGCTTCCACAATGGCTTCATGGACCGCTATGCCCTGTTTGCGCAATTTCTGAAAGAAGGTGATCAGTACAATGGAATCGTTGATAACGATACCTGACAGGCCAAAGAACCCAAACAGCGAGAGAATGGTCAGATCGAGTCCCATCAGCAGGTGACCGGTGATCGCACCGGTCAGCCCCAGAGGAATTGCCAGCATCACCGCCAGTGGCCAGCTGTAGGATGAAAAGACCCAGCTCAGGGTAATAAAAATCAGTAGCAGGGCGATGACCATGCCGGTTTTCATGTCGGAAAGGGTTTCACGCTGGCGCTTGTTTTTGCCTTCGAAACTGGCCTGTACGCCATACAAAGCAGTGATCTCTTCCATTTCACCACTAAGCAAATCGGCAATAATCTCGTTGGCGTTGCCAATGGATTCATCCAGGTCTGCTGTGATATTGATTGCCAGCTGACCGTCGATTCGCTGTAACTTGTCCAGCCCTTGTTTGTCGGTAAACTGCACGATATTGGACAGCGGTGCACTGGTTCCATCGGGCAGCAGGATCGGTAGGTGCTGCAGTGCGCTGAGTCGATCGCGCTCGCTATCCGGCAGGACAACTCTCACTTCGACTTCATCTTCACCGCGATGGAACAGCTGTACCAGCTGGCCGTCGAAAGAGGCGCGTAACTGGCGACCGACATTGTTCAGGTTTAATCCGGCTGTTTTACCTGCCGGTGTGAGTTCATAGATTAACTGGGATTTACCATAGGGCAGATTATCGTCGACATTACTGACACCGGTATATTGACGTAGGGCCTGCTGCACCTGCAATGATGCTGCCTTAAGCGTATCAACATCGGAGCCGGTAAGTTTGACGTCAATCGGCTTGCCGGCTGGACCAGAACGATCCAGATCGATGCTGAACTTCTCCATTCCCGCGGGTATCTGAATTTTCTTGCGCCAGCTGCGGATCAGCTCGCTATTGGAAATGCTACGGCTATCGTTCGGGCTTAACTGTACATATAGCGAGCCGAATTCATCTCCGGTGGAGCTGCGTCCACTGGTGCGTGACGAGTTAGTTTTACGGTGCTGCTGCAATGCCATGATAACCAGATCACCGCCCAGTTCTGTTTCTGTCTGGTGCAGGGTGCTGTCCAGATGTTGTAAAAAACGGTCTACCTGGGATGCGTCTGAGCCGGCGGTGAATTGAATATTGGCTGACAGGGTTTCCCGTTCGACCGTCGGGAAGAAGGTGAACTTGACGTGCCCGGTGTTGATCAGGCCGATGGCAACGATCAATGCCGCCAGGGCAGCAGCCAGGGTGAACCAGCGAAATTCGATGGCGCTCTCAACCCAACGGCGGAAACGGTTTTCCTTGAAGTGATTAAAGGCCGCATCCAGTTTCAGGCGCAGCTTTGAGGGATGCAGGTCTTCGGCTCGCCTCAGACTGTGATGCAGGTGCCCGGGCAGAATCAGGAAGCACTCTACCAGTGAGGCGGCGATTACACAGATCACCACGGTCGGAATATCGATGAGGATATTGCCGATTCTGCCTCCCACTAACAGCAGCGGCAGGAAAGCCGCCACGGTGGTGATGGATGAAGCCAAAACCGGTGCCAGCATGCGGTGGGCGCCACCGATCGCCGCTTGTAATCCCGGCTCCCCCATCTGCAGGTGGGTCAGGGTGTCTTCGCCGACCACAATGGCATCATCGACGATGATGCCAACGGCCATGATCATACCGAAGAGACTGATCATGTTGATACTGCCGCCGATACCATAGAGCATCGCCAGGGTGGCCATAAATGACACCGGAATACCTACGGTTACCCAGAAGGCTACCCGGGCATTCAGAAACAGGAACAGGGTGGCGATAACCAGAATCAGGCCGCCGAGGCCGTTCTTCAACAGCAGGTTGATACGCTGCTTGATCGGTTTCCAGCGTTCATCGAAGGGGATCAGTGAGACCCCGGGGGGGAGTTGCGGGCGACGCTCCGCCAGCCACTCATTCATTATGCGAGCGGCATTCAGGGTGTCATCGATCTCGGTGCGTCGTAGCATCAGCTGAATCGCCGGGTTACCCTGATAGGTCAGAAAGGTCTGGTTGTCCTGGCTGCGCCATTCGATCTCGGCGATATCACCCAGACGTATCAGGCGACCCTCCTGTTCGGTTAATAGCGCTAGCTGGTTGAAACCCTCAACATCACGCCGCTGATTGAGACTGCGTACCTGTCTGGAGCCGTCCCTCTTGGCCGCGGTGCCGGCCGGCAGGTCGACACTGCGCTGGTCGATAATCCTGGCGATATCGTCCAGCGTCATGCCCAGTTCGTGTAGTTGCGCAGAAGACACCTGAATGGCGATCTCTTCCTCCGGCATGCCAACGAAATCGATCTTGCGAATCCCCCGCGCCAGCAGCTCTCGTTCGAACTGGCGTGCCAGGCCGCGAAGTTCATCTTGTGAGCCATTTTCACTGGTAATCAGCAGGTTGGCGATTCGCTCGTAGTGAATCGCCTGCTGTACAGTCGGCTCCTCAGCATCCGCCGGCAGGCTGGTAAGGTTATCGATCTTCTGCTTGACTTCATCCAGGATAAAAGCAGAATCGCTGCCTTCCTCCAGATCCAGGCGGAAAGAGGCAACACCCTGCAGCGCAGTTGAGGACAGAGTGTCGATACCGTTAACGGATTTTAGCTCGCGTTCGATCGGCAGTATTACCGAACGCTCAACATCTTCTGCAGCAGCACCGCTCCAGGGAACCCCGATAGTGATAATATCCAGTTCAAAGGTAGGAAAGAATTGTGTGTTGAGCTTTTTCAAACCCCAGATGCCGGCCAGGATCATCAACATCATCAGTAGATTGGACGCCACCCGATGCTCTGTGAAAATAGCCGTGAGGTTTTGTAATGGCCCCTGATACTGTTTCATGGCTTACTCCGATACCTTTACGCGCAGGCCGGAAATGGCGTTGGGCAGCTGGGTTGCAACGACGGAATCATCTGGCTTCAAGGTGCTGCTGGTAACCAGTATTAGGGGGTTGCCATCGCTATCGACAGCATCTCCCAGGCGATTGATCTGGTGGGCTTCCAGGCGGTTATCCACAACCCGATAGACACGATCGGTACCGTAAATGGCTTGTGGGGGTAACGACAGCACCTGTTCCACAGGAGGGAGCTTCAGGTTGAGAGCTATAACTCGTCCAGGCTCCAGAGGCGTCTCATTGCTATTGATCAGGAACAGGGCATCGACGCCGACCTTGCCCAGAACCCGTCCTGCAATGCGATCAAGTTGTAGGGTAATCGGTTGGCCTTCCAGCTGGCCTATCGCCAGCATTGATCCAGAACGATCGAGTTCACCGCGTATGCGCGCTAAAAAGCGGTTTGGGATCTGGGCACGTACTTCAAGATTCTGGTCGTTATACAGTGTCAAAAGCGTATCACCAGTGCTTACCCGGTAGCCCGGCGCGATATTTATTTTCGCAATGCGGCTATCGAAAGGGGCCTTGATCTCGGTTCTCTCGAGGTCCAGTGTCGCGGTATCCCGCAATGCAGTGGCCTGCTGTAGCTGAGCTTTCAGTTGTGCCAGGCGGTTAGGGTGATCGGCAATTGCCTGTTCCCTGGTATTCAGGGAAAGAGCTTGTTGCTGTTGTGTTCGGCGGGCATCATCCAGCTGAGTTTGACTGGCGACCTGGCGCTTTTTGAGATTTTGGAAGCGGGCGACGGTACTCTGGCTGATAGCCACCAGTTCGCGTTCAATGACAAGCGCTTTTTGGTCGGCCTGAAAGCGTACCCTTTCGGTCTCGATCATTGCCTCAATTCGGGCTCTATCGGCTTCGCGCTGATCGAGTAACAGTTGGGCATCACGGGCATCCAGCCTGATCAGGATGTCGCCTTTTTTAACCCGCTTGCCTTCGGCGGTATTCAGTTTGGCTACATAGGCGGTTACAGAGGATGACAGCGTACTGCTGCGTGGCGATTCTATTCTGCCGTATAGCGTGAGCTGCGGCTGGCGGGTTTCGAAGGTTGCCGGAATCACCTTAACATTCCAGACTTTTTCCTGAATCGGTCTGGATGGGGCCGCCGGAGACGTGGCTCTGAGCACCGCAACAATGGCAACCGCCAGAAGCAAAACGGCGATAGGCAGCAGCCATTTTTTGATGCGGTGAAAACGAGAGTGGGTTGTCTCAGGCATTGCAAATTCCATCTCAGTAAAAAGCGTATATAAGTAATTAATAATACAGTGTCCATATTAATTGAAGCACTCTTTTTCGACAGCAGTATAGGAACATCTTTACAATTCTTTACCAGATGATAGCGTTAGGAAGCCTGTGAATAAGTCTCATGCTGTCTCTGCGTAGCTTCCGCAGGCACAAGGATCTAGAGTGTAGGTTTTCCTTAAAGTTCGTGATAACCAGGGGCGGAGTATCTGATATGCGTACTAATTCTGTTTTAGCACTTAACCAGCAGGGCTTTCACCGCATGGTGTATCACGAGTGGGGCAGTGCGGATAATGATCGGGTACTGGTCTGTGTTCATGGCCTGGCCCGTAACAGCCGTGACTTTGATGAACTGGCTTTGGCTCTGTCGCGGGATTATCGGGTGATCTGTCCGGATGTTGTGGGTCGCGGCAAGAGTGATTGGTTACCTAATGGTTGTGGTTATGAGCTTCCCCAGTACCTGAATGATATGACGGCCTTGCTGGCTCGGTTGAATGTCGATCAGGTAGACTGGATAGGTACCTCGATGGGCGGGATTATCGGCATGTGTCTGGCAGCGTTACCGAACTCTCCGATCCGCTCGCTGGTAATCAATGATATAGGTTGCTTTATCCCTAAAGAGTCGCTGCAGCGGATAGGCCAGTATCTGGGTGATCAACGGTTCGCCTCTTTGGAGGAAGTTGAAGCCTACATGCGCAAAACCTACACGGCCTATGCCGGCTTGAGCGACCAGCAGTGGCAGCATTTGGCGCAACATGGTCATCGCCTGGAAGCAGATGGTGAACTGGCGCTGCATTATGACCCTTCGCTGGCAGAAGCAACCCGGCAGGTGCAGCATGAAGATATTGACCTATGGCCTATATGGCAGCAGATCCACTGTCCGCAAATGCTGGTATGGGCCGAGCAGTCCGATGTACTTACGGCCGATACCGTGGCCCGGATGCAACAGCTCAATCCGTCCCTTGAGTTACATAGCATTCCCGGTATCGGCCATGCACCGTCACTGATGGAGACTGCGCAGGTTAACGCTGTTGTGCAATGGTTGCGAGAGCATCGTTAAACCTGAGATAAACAGCTTATGGCTTTGTTAACTTATAGCAGCCCTAAAGTTCAGCTTTTTTTGCAACTCGATTCGTTAAGTTAGAGATAAACAATTTATGACGTTATTAACCAGCTGGCCAAAAGATCAGCTTTGTTTGAGTGATGAAGCTCGCAATAAGGCGGTAACTGCGGTTGAGCAGGCATTTGCTTCGACACTGGAGTCACTTAAGGTAGATATCGGGCTGGTGGAAATGCTGGAGTCGATCTATGTCCCGCTGGCTGCCTGGCTGGTAGCGCGTAAAGAACAGCAGCCGGGTCCCCTGGTGGTGGGTATTAATGGTGCTCAGGGAGCCGGTAAGTCTACGCTGTTTAACTTGCTGGAGGTGATTCTGGAAGAGGGGTTTGACTTGAAAGTGGTCGGGCTTTCTATTGATGATCTCTATAAAACCCGTGCCGAGCGGGAATTGCTGGCAACCACTGTTCACCCGTTACTAAAAACCCGCGGCGTACCCGGCACCCATGATGTTGATCTGGGTGTTGATCTGCTGAATGCTCTTAAAAGGGCTGACACGGATAACAGTCAGATCATTAAAATACCGGTGTTCGATAAGTCTATCGATGATCGATGTCCTCCTGCTCTCTGGCAGGAATGGAGTGGTGAAGCGGATATCGTTGTGCTGGAGGGCTGGTGCGTCGGCGCTCAGTCACAACCGGACGCACTGCTGGAGCAACCGGTGAATGATCTTGAGGCCACTGAAGATCCGGATGGTCAGTGGCGTCGCTATGTAAACGATCAGTTAGCCGACGGCTATAGCCAGTTGTTTGCGATGGTTGATGTCCTGGTGATGTTGAAAGTACCCAGTATGGAAGCGGTGTTTGAATGGCGCTCCCAGCAAGAGAAAAAGCTGGCCGAGCGGGTGAAATACATCTACGACACCCAACAGCCCACCGATCATCTGAGGATTATGAATGAAGGGGAAATACAGCGCTTCATTCAGCATTATGAACGCCTGACGCGCAGCATGCTTGAGGAGATGCCGACACGGGCGGATATCTGTCTGATGCTGAATGAAAATCATAAAACCTATAAAATCAAGATTAATAAGCCTATAAGCCTATAAGCCTGCAGAATTAAGGATGATGAGATGAAACGTTTTTATTAGTGAGTGGTCTGCCCCTGCTTAGTGGCTGTCAGAGTGCCTATTGCTCAGCGATGGAGCAGGTGGGGGTGCATAAACGGGATATTCTGGTGGATCGTCTCGAAGATACCCGTGATTCCCAGGATGAGGCGCAGCAGCAGTTTCTCTCGGCGCTGGAACAGTTCCGTACGGTGGTGAATTTCGATGGCGGTGAACTGGAAAAGGCGTATAACAGTTTACAGGCAGAATACGATAGTAGCGCTGCTGCGTTCTATTAAGCAGTCCGATCAGTTTATTCTCGATATGAAAGAATAAACTGGGGCAACCTGGGGTCAATCCCGGTGCGGTTCATTCTTCACCAGCACCCTACATATTATCTCGAAATCGTAGGGTGCTGTTTGCATGCCCTGCGAAGTGTTCTGGGTAGAGCTTGCGAACCGCACCATAGGGTCTCGTTAAAACCTTAAATAGGCAGCAGAGTGGTCGAAGCCACGCTGTGGATAACCTTGGTTATTGTACGGTTCGTACCGTTGGCGATGAGCATCGCCATCATATCCTGCAAAGCGATCATCTTACCGAACTGGCGCTCGTAACTGAGATTACGAATACCTGCTGGCGTTGTGCCGTTACTGAGGATAAATGGCTCTCCCCGGGCATCCCTGCGATTGTTAAGACGCCAGGCAATAGCTTCAAGGTTGCGTGCACTGTTGTACAGTTTCTGCTGATTCAGTTCGTCGAGAATAAAAAATTCATTTTGATAGTTATATGAGGCATGCAGCATACCGCTGATTCCGGTCATCAGCGCAAATACCCGGTCACCTTGAAATTCAGGCTCAAATGCCAGGGGTATGGTATCGATACCATCGAGACCGCGAAGCTCGGCAAATCCTTTAGCTCTTGAACGGCTGAACAGCTGTTTGATGCGTTTTTCAACTGTAGTGCCAGGGGCCGCTTTAGCGAGTTCCCGCGGATTGCGTTTGTACAGCTTGATCATAAGCTCTTCGGCTAGCCGCTTTACTTCGGTGATGTGTGAATCAGTAACTGAGTCGATATCTGTTTTGGCAATATCGCTGAGTCTGAAGGGGCGCGCGCTCTTGTTCGCGCAGCCACTTAATACCAAACTACCAGCGAATACCACTACGACCAATAAGCGTATGGGCGTCGTTGTCTTTCTGCGCGAATAAAACATATTAGAGTGTTCCCCTAGTCCGGTGACTCATCTATGAGTTTAAAGCGACTATTTTCTTTTGCCGTTGCGGCATCTATATCAGGGGTGCTGAAGGCAATGCCGCCACTCATAAAGCTGTCCAGGGTCGTGGTTTCAACTTCCAGACCACGAAACAATCCAAAATCTGCATTAAACCCGCTGATATTCCAGAACCGGCTCTGGCGCTTCACCAGTTCACGATAGCGGGGTTTGATGTTTGCGTACACCTCAACCGATTGCTGGTTTTTGGCCAGCTCAAAGCCGGTGACGGATCCCACTGGAAGGCCGCGGTAGTACACCGGACTGCCGCGTTCCAGCGAGCCAAGATTGGCTGCTTCGAGAATGATGTTCAGGCCGACAGGTTTTACCCGGGCAGGCGCTTCAGCCAAGCCGATAAATTGGCGTTTGGCGGCTCCCTGGCCGGGAACCGCTGCAATGTGATTACCCCGTAACAGCGCCTCTGGATTATCTATACCCGATAGCGAGATGACCGCACCGGCAATCCAGAACTGGCTACCCTCTGCTGCCAGCAAGCGTCCCTGGGTATTCAGTGAGGCTTTGACGTCGATGCTGCCCTGCGTATCCAGTAGTGTCACGCTATCGACAATACCCATCTCCAGCCCTTTATAGCGGATAGCCGCGCCAGGGGTAAGATCGAGTCCCGCTGGAAAGCGGATACTGATGGTGGGACCATCGCGTAACCCTTCATCGGCATTGGCGTGGAGTATGAACTGTTGGCGCGGTTTTACGGCCTTTTTATCGTTGTGTTTTTCAGCCAGGTTGGCGAAGGCAATGGCACCGCTAAACAGGGATTCAACTGATTCCGTCTGAATATCAACCCCGGATAATCCCAGTTTTGCGTGTATGCCACTGGCATTCCAGAAGCGGCTACGGCCGGTAACCAGATGCTTGAATTTGCGATCGATCAAAATGTGAACAATTACCGCATCGCTGTCTTCAGCGAGGGCGTAATGACTAACCTCACCGACCGGCAGTTGTTTGAATAGTACGGGAGAGCCGGTATTGATTGAGCCAAGCGCGTGCGCGCGCAGGCGTAATGGCAGTTTACCGGCATTTTCCCGATACAGCAGGCGGCCCTGATTACTGGCCGCATCAAAATTCTGATAGAGGGTGTATCGCTGATCCATGGTGGCCGGTTTCTGATCCCGGGTATCCGGAGTAAAGAAACTGATGCCGCCATTAATCACGCTGGCCAGAGAGCCGGTTTCCAGCTGCACACCTTTGATGCTGGCGTTAAGTTTTATTCCGCTGCTCTGCCAAAAGCGACTGTTGGCCTTCACCAGAGACGCGTATTCCTGCTTCACCGTGGCGTGAATCAATACTTTACGGCCCTCATCGATAAGCTCATACCCCCTGATTTCACCGACGGGTATCTGTCGGTAGAGAATCGGCGAGCCGTATTCGAGAGACCCCAGCTGATCACTTACTATCCGGATATCCAGTCCGGGTATGCCCGGACGTTTGGACGGTGGAGTGTTCAGGGCAACAAAACTGAATTGTGGTATCCCGGGACCGGGTTGCATCTCGATCGCCGTGCCTTTCAGCAGCTCGCCGACCTTTCTCAGCTGAGCCAGGGATAATTCGGGTTCAGGCAGCCAAAACTGGCTGCCTGCCCTGAGTAGCGGTTTTGCGCGTGGATCGATCAGCAGGTGTGCCGTTTGAGAGGTCAGGTCACTGTTAAATTCGATCTGCTGTACGCGTCCGATCCTGATCCCCTGACTGACTACCCGGTCACCCGCATTTAACGGCGTTCGTGCAGGAAACTCGACGCTTACATTAACGCCGTCTTCGGCGGCTTCGAAGTCGCTGTACAGCGGGAATTTTTTTGTCGCATCCAGCGGCTGATCATCCGCGGGGGAGTAAAAACTGATACCGCCGGCAATAATTGATGCCAGTGAGTTAAAGCGAATATCTATGCGCGGCAGATCTGCTTTCAGGGAAATCCCGCTGGCATTCCAGAAGCGCGTCTGATTGTTGATTAAATGGGTATAGGTCGCATCGATATACAGGTCAATGTGGATTTTATCGGCATCAGGACTGAGTCGGAAATCGATGACTTCACCGACTTCGATCTGGCGATAAGATACCTTGGCACCGCGGTAGACAGATTGGGCGCTATCGGCAACCAGCGAAATATACAGGCCGTCTTTATTTTTCAGCGGAGGTGGCGGTTCATTGTCGGCGATAAACTGCCTTGTCGCTACGCCGCTACCGCGTTGGAACTCGAGGTAATAGCCGGACAACAGGGTTTCTAATCCCTTCACACCGCTAAGAGAAATCTGGGGTTTTACCAGCCAGAAACGGGTGTCCTCGACCAGTACGTCTTCGGTTTCGGATTCCATTTCTATCACAGCGGTGACACTTTTTAGATCATCATTCAGGCGCAGGCTCTTTATCATGCCGGTGGGCAG
The DNA here is from genome assembly GCA_036960915.1 of Amphritea sp. GTDB lineage: Bacteria > Pseudomonadota > Gammaproteobacteria > Pseudomonadales > Balneatricaceae > Amphritea. The sequence continues at coordinate 5,645 of JBALVQ010000038.1, read as the reverse complement.
GCCGCGATACATCACCTTAGTGACATCCGCTTCCAGCCCTTCAGCCGAATCGAACTGCACCTCGATCATGATGCCCCTTTCCTGATAGCTTTTTACAACCAGCCAGCCGGCGATGATTGCCGCCAGCACTGGCAGCAGCCAGACAGCGGACGGCCCTCTATGTTGCTTGAAAACCGGGGGCTGGGGCGTATTATCGCGCTCCTGCGGGCTCATTGCCTGTCCTCGTGTCGGTGCTCATGTCGGTAAAAGTCATTATCCCAGATAAGGCGGGTATCAAAACTTATCGCGGAAAACATAGTCAGTAACACAACCGCAGCAAAGGCGGTTGCGCCCTGATTCCCTTCTATGGAAGCAATACTCCCCAACTGCACCAGAGCCACCAGAATACCGATGACAAAAATATCCAGCATCGACCAGCGGCCGATCCACTCCACCAGTCGAAACATGATGGTTTTCTGGCGCAGGTTGGTCGACCAGCCAAACTGCACGGTCAGCAAGAGTATGGTTAGCCCTATTATCTTCAAAGCTGGCACCACGATACTCGCAATCAAAACAATCAGGGCGATAAATAGCATATCGTGTTCCATTAGGTCGATAATGCCGCTGATAATAGTACTGGGATCGCCCTTGCCAAAGCTTTTAAAGGTCATGATGGGTAGCATGTTGGCTGGTAGTAACAACAGTACTGAAGCAATCAGGCAGGCCCAGCTTTGAGTAATTGCTCTTGGACGTCGACTGTGGAGGGCCGCGCCACAGCGATCACAGTGATAGCCTTCATGCTGTATATCGTGCAGTTTATTACACTCAATACAGAGGAGGTAGCCGGCATTACGGGCTGACTGGAAAGCGGGCTGGTCTGTCATGGCTTGCTCCCAGCACGGTCACTGCGGTGAACATCGATTTGATGCCAGATTTGATGGTGATTAAACATAATGCTGCTGAGGGTGAATACTATAATCAGAGCAGCCAGGCTATAGAGTCCCAGGCCGATCTCCAGATTGGCGATGTCCTTGAGTTTGATAATGGATACCAGGGTGCCCAGCAGGTAGATCTCCAGCATTCCCCAGCCATGCAGGTGCTGGTAACCATGCATGGCATAGCGCAGCAGTCTTCCGCCCCACTTAAAATGCAGCGAGCTGCTGATATACAACAACAGAATAAGCTGCATCAGGGGGACCACGATAGCAAACAGCAGCACCAGAATAGCAACTACAAACAGGCCGCCATCGAACAATGACAGGGCGGTGTTTAGAATGACTTCGCTCTGACTCTTGCCAAGTACTTTGAGGGTTAGAATAGGAAACATGTTAGCCGGAATAAACAGAATCAATCCGGCAATCGCCAATGCCATGGAACGCTCGGTGTCGTTAATGGTGGTGTAATATAAACGCGCACGACAGCGTGGGCAGATGGCATCTTGTCCCGGTGTCGTGGGCACCTGATCAATCAGTAGATCACATTCGTGGCAGGCCGTGAGGCCCTGCGCCGACTTATGCATAAGAAAAAAAACCCGTTATGACAGATACATACACTATAGCGAAAACGTGAAGAGCTAAGATATTCCTAGTGAATAAGCTATAAATGACAACATGATTTATAAAGACACAGTATGCCAGATTTAATTCCCCGGTCGATAACCCGCTGGCTGGAAAATAACGGCCTAACCCTGCGTGCAATCGATGCACTCAGTGGTGGCTGTGTTGCGCAAGTGCGACGGCTGGTACTGGAAGACAGCAACGGCCAGCAGCAAGTTGTTGTTCTCAAGCAGATAGCCGGGGCAGTCCAACCGGTAATGTTTGCCGCAGAAGCCGCGGGGTTGCAAGCGTTGAACCTGAAAACCTCGGAAAGGGGCGGTGATTGTTGTCTGCGCATTCCTGAGGTTTTGCTGGTGGATGACGATTGCCTGTTAATCGAATACCTGCCAGCTGCGCAGCGGCAGTCGGATTTTGAACAGCAGCTGGGGTATGGGCTTGCAATGCAACACCAGCAGCGCGCTGATGCTTTTGGTTTTGAGTTGGATACGTTTTGCGGGGGCACCCGGCAACCCAATCGCTGGGAAAGTGACGGCTATCGCTTTTTTGCGCAACAGCGGTTGATCCAGCTAGCGCAGCTCTGTGTCGAGCAGCAGCGCTTTGGCATGGCAGATGCGGGCGGGGTAGAAAGGATCGCCCAGCGCCTGCCGCTCTGGATTCCCGAACAGTCGCCAGCGTTGCTGCACGGTGATCTCTGGTCCGGCAATGTGCTGAGTGGGCCTGCCGGTGAGCCGGTGCTGATCGATCCGGCTGTATACTATGGCTGGCCGGAGGCAGAACTGGCAATGACGCGACTATTTGGCGGCTTTGGTGAAAAATTCTATGCTGCCTATACAGAGGTCCGCCCGCTCGAGGCAGGCTGGCAAAGCCGCATCGATCTCTACAATCTCTACCACTATCTGAATCACCTATTGCTGTTTGGTGGTGGATATCTCAGTGATGTAAGACGCATTGTGAAGTATTATAACGGCTGATAAATAAACGAATGAATAATATCGCACATTATGAGCCAATCAGATCAAGGTAATTATAAGGCGTTGCGCCGCGAGTACGTTGCCCCACCACTGCATCGTAACGACCTGAATGCTAATCCGATAAAGCAGTTTGCCGACTGGATGCAAACCGCATCAGAATACAGTCCCGATGATGCCACATCGATGACATTGGCTACCGCCAGCAAGACTGGTATGCCGTCGGCACGCATCGTATTGCTGAAGCATTTTGATGAACAGGGCTTTGCCTGGTATACCGACTACCGTAGCCGTAAAGGTCAGGAGTTGGCAGAGAACCCGCAGGCAGAACTGATGTTTTACTGGTACGGCCTGGAGCGTCAGGTACGCATCCAGGGACAGGTTGAAAAACTTTCCGCCGAACAGGGAGCCAAGTATTTTAATGAGCGCCCTGTTGGCAGCCGACTGAGTGCGGCTGCCTCGCACCAGAGCGCCGTGGTGGATAGTCGTGAAACTCTTGAAAAGGCAGTCCAGCAGCTCCAGCAGAGTTATCCGCAGGGGGATATTCCTTATCCGGAATTCTGGGGCGGATACCGTCTGATTCCTACGCGCATCGAGTTTTGGCAGGGACGCGAAAGCCGTCTCCATGATCGCTTCACCTATGTGCTGGAAAATGGCCAGTGGCAGATCGATCGACTGTCACCGTAACAGAAAGGAATTTTTTCTATGACTGACAATCTACTGCCCTGCGTTGAAATCGAGCCGGTAAAAACGGCTGAGATCAGTGTCATCTGGTTGCATGGCCTGGGGGCGGATGGCTATGACTTCGAGCCTGTTGTACCTGCTCTGCAGTTACCGGAGTCACTGCCGGTTCGCTTCATATTTCCGCATGCACCACAGCGTCCGGTGACCATTAATAGTGGTTTGATGATGCCTGCCTGGTACGACATCCTGGAGATGAGTATCGAGCGTAAGATCGATACTCAAGCGCTGCTGGAATCCTCTAGCCAGATAGTTGCACTGATCGAGCGAGAGCTTGAACGCGGTATTCCTGCCGAACGTATTATCCTGGCGGGTTTTTCACAGGGAGGCGCCGTCGCCTATCATGTAGCGCTGTGTTATCCACAGCGGCTGGGCGGTTTGTTGGCACTGTCGACCTACATTGCAACCGCTGAGCTGATCAGCGAGCAGGGTACTGATGTTAATAAAGATATCCCCATACTGATTGCGCACGGGGTCATGGATGATGTGGTGCCGCTGTCACTGGGACAGCAGGCGGTGACGACGCTGGAAAAGCAGGGCTACCAGCCACAATGGTTAACCTATCCGATTGATCATAGCCTCTGCATGGAAGAGATCGAAGCGATCGGCTACTGGTTGCAGGATATTTTACAGACTGGAAATGAATAAAAGATGAAGATTACAGATAACGCCTATGTAGAGTTTCACTACGCTCTGGTCAATGAACAGAATGAAGTGCTGGATGGCTCCCGTGGTGCTGAGCCGCTGCCATACATTCACGGTAAGGGAAACATTGTTGCCGGTCTGGAACAGGCGTTGGCAGGCCATGAAGCGGGTGACAAGTTTAGTGTGACAGTCTCCCCTGAAGAGGGCTATGGGCCACGGGATGAGGAGCGGGTATCGGTGATTGATAGGGCTTCATTTGATGGTTTTGATGCTATCGAAGTAGGGATGCTCTGTCAGATCGAAGCAGAGAATGGCGAGCCCCAGCTGGTTACGATTGTTGCAATAGATGACGAGGAAGAAGAAGTTACCATCGATGCTAACCATCCTTTTGCCGGACAGATCCTTAACTTTGACGTTGAGGTGATGAACGTCCGTGTAGCCACTGCAGATGAGCTGCAAAACGGCGTGATGTAACACGCTAGAATATACACCTCGGTAAACCTCCGTCTTTGGTGGTGATACTGTAAAGCTTGGTGCGGTTCGTGCCTCACCAGCACCCTGCATGTTCGATAAAAATTGTAGGGTGCTGGTTTGCATGCCCCGCGAAGCGTGTTGGGTAGCGTTTACGAACCGCACCGATCCATATCGAATTACACGGTAAAAATTAATGTTGGGGCTTACTAATTCCGGGATGCTAGTTTAAGGATACCCACAAATTGGTTGATGTATTGCGTAGACGGACGGGTCATGTTCCACATGGCCTGTTGTCTGTGAATAACACCTCGGAAATCACCACCTCGGGCAATGAGACACGAAAGGGCTCTGCCGTTCCGGCGATCTGGCAACTAGCCGCTGGAACATTAGCCTCAGGCCGGTGCTTCGTTGTAGCATGCATCTTGAAGCACCGACCCTACTCAGCCCTTGCGGGCTTTCGTACTTGAATAACATTCCCCTTCATCCAGATCTTTTATCACGGCGACGACAACGGCTTATCTAGCGTAAGCTTAATGTCTGATGCTGTTCAATCCAGAGCGACCATTGCTGGTCGATATCACTCAAGCACAGGCTAACCTTATCTGCCTGAATCAATTAGTGGCTCTATCAGTCAATTCATTCAGGCAACTTATTTCTAAACCTTTTCCTGCCATTCCAGGTCACCGATCTGCACATTCAGCCACTCAAATCCAATCCGCCGGGCAACAGCTGCGGCGCCATCCAGGCTCTTGAATTCCCGTTCGCCTCTGGAGCGCTGCAGATTCAGAGTCAGTATCTCTGTCTGTTTGGTGACGAATTTTAATGTCCATCCCCTTGCCATCGATACCGGTGTGGCCTGACAAGAATCGAAAACACCTGCTTTAAATAGGAGTTTTATTTCTCTCTCTTGCATGCTCTTTTCCCGTTTGTTGAAACGTCTTTATTATTTAATGATTAGTATATATTAAATTTAGACTAATCAATAATTCTTAACGCCAAAACCAACATCGTAACCATATGTAATTAAAGGGTTTTTAGAATAGTGTTGAAGGGAAGGGTTTGTTGTCGTTTTTATGGGGTAACATACTGATTTGTAAAGAGTTATTTTTTCAGCGTTGTTATTGTATTTTTCTATTAAAGCAATGTCTTTATAGTGTTTTGCAATTTATTATTTATAGTTTGATCAATCAAATATAATTAATGAATTGTCTTATATATCTTTTGATTGTTTTTTGCAGCAATAATGCTGACAGAGCCTGGGAATAACGTTTCGCATCGAGGG
>JBALVQ010000149.1:0-4795 GCA_036960915.1 Amphritea sp. | reverse complement strand
TACTGCTGACTTACCAGCATGCCTTTTTCGGCGAGATACTTGGTCAGCACATCTAGTACTTTCCGAGCATTCGGAGATTTTTCAGCAAAGACTTCCCACTGGCTACGAGCGATAGTGCGGAATTTGTTGCGTTCTTCCATGCTCCAGTTATGAATGGTCACCTTACCGGACGCCTCAGCCTCAGCGACGGCTTTCAAGTCTGCCTTTTTTAACGCGGAGACAATATTGTGGGCAAAATCAGTCACGCTGTCCTTCAGAATCACACGCAGGTCCGCAGGCATACTGTCCCAGGTTTTCTTAGTCATGGACACTTCAATGACCGGCAGCGAATGAAAGCCCGGATAGACTGGATGGGTGGCTATTTTGTGCATGCCCTGCTGATGATTCGTCGAGAATACCGTGTAATCAGCCGCATCAATCAGACCTTTGTCCAGAGACGTATAGACCTCTGAGCCGGGCAAGTTTACCGGTGAAGCACCGGCGGCAGAAAATACCGCTTGCACCAATCCCTCAGGTGCACGCAACTTAAGGCCTTTAAGGTCATCCACTCCGTCCAGAGGTACTTTGGACAAGAAGGATTCCAGACCCGTTGCCGAGGCACCAATAAACTGAACTCCGTAAGGTGACAACAACTCCTCGTAGAGCTCGCGACCGCCCCCATGTTCTATGAAGTTCAACATTTCAGCGGGATCACCCCAGGCACCAACAGTATTGCCCAGTAGTCCGAAAGCCGGATCCTTGCCAGAAAAATAGCTGGTCGCGGTAATGTGACCGTCAATAATTCCGGCGCCTATAGCATCCAGCGTCTCGGTGTGTTTGACGATCGAACCGACAGGCATCATCTGAACACTGACCCGCCCCCCGGTCATCTCCTTGACCTGCTCCGCCCATTGTTGCTGGATCTTATAGTTGGGATTACCGGCATTATCACTGGACTGGAATTTCAGATTGTAATCCGCCGCTTGTGCAGCTCCGGCCAGCAAGCCCAATCCCAACAGGGATCCTATCAGGCACTTCCCGAATGTCCGGGCCGACTTCACAACGTTTGTTTTAATTATTTTCATTACGAACCTCTTTATCTACTGCTAGTTAATTATGGATTGCTTTCGCCCGCGAAGGGCGTTAGTACTCTTGGAACGTTTTCAGGGACTGCACCACTTGGTCGACTATTTTCTCGACCGAGTGATTGATTGAAACTGTGATTACGTTTTCATCGGAGTCAGGCTCCTCCAACGTTTCAAATTGGCTATCAGCCAGCGACAGCGCCATGAAATGGTCTAACCGCTCGGCCATTCTTTGCTGGATATCGTTCCGATCGCCCTGCAGATACACAAACACTACTTGATCGGAATTGGCCGCCAGCAACTGTCGATAACTTTTCTTCAACGCAGAGCAGGCCAATACAATTGGAGATGACTGATCATGTTCGGCCATCCGGCGACTAAGCTGCTCCAACCAAGGAGCACGATCACTGTCGGTCAATGGAATACCGGCAGCCATGCGAGCAACATTTTCCGCAGGATGAAACGAGTCCCCTTCCAGAAACGCTGCCCCCAACAGTTCGGCGAGCTTTTGCCCCACCGTACTCTTGCCACACCCTGAAACTCCCATCACGATCAGATTCATCAGTACCTCTATTTTAGCGCTAAAATTTCTGTTTAAAAAATAACGCCAACGGGTTGGTGATTACAGAAGTCGTCACCTTATTCCCCTCAAAAATCAGATATCAATTCATATGAGAAAAAATGATTTTAGCGCTAAAATATCTGTTTAAAAATAACGCCAACGAATTGGCGATTACAGAAGTTACCACTTTACACCCCTCACAAATCAGATGTCAACTCTGATGAGAAAATAATTTTAGCGCTAAAATAAACTGTAGATGTAAATCACGCAGGTTGCTATAATCTTCAACCATTCCAGATGCTAACAACGACGTGACAACAATGGCCCATCCTCCCTCTACTCCAGGCAACCGAAGCAAAGGCCGCATCACCTTAAGCGATGTCGCTCGTGCGGTAGGCGTCAGCACAATGACCGTCTCCAACGCGTTGAATAGTCCCGACAAGGTTTCTGAATTGTTACGGGCTCGAATCAAAGATACTATTGCCGAGCTCGGCTATATCCCCAATCGCGCTGCTAAAACTCTGGCAACTAATCGTACTCAAACTATTGCCGTAGTCATCCCATCTATCTCCAACACGGTGTTCAGCAACGTGATTAAGGGAATTTACGATGTCTGCACACCGCTCAACTATGAGGTCCTGTTGGCCAACACGTACTACTCGTTGCAGAAAGAAGAAGATCTGGTGTCAAAGCTACTAACCCAGCATCCAGACGGCATGATTATCACCGGTCTGGACATGTCCGACCGAACCCACAAACTGCTTCAAGCTGCCGCCATTCCGATAGTACAAATCATGGAAGTCGGCCACCAGCAACCGATCGATATGAACGTCGGCATTTCCCACTTTGAAGCGGGTAAGACCATGGGCCAATATCTAGCAGGAAAAGGGTATCGGCGGATCGGTTTTATCGGAACCCAGATGGACTGCAGAACACAGCGCCGCATGAATGGTTTTTTAACCGCCCTGGCCGAAGCCGGATTGGACAACGAGCGTTATCTAATAACCACCTCTGATCCCTCGACCATCAAACTTGGGGGCCAGTTGATGGCCGATATGCTGACCCAGCACCCCGATGTAGAGGCGGTGTTTTGCAACAACGATGACGTTGCCTACGGCGCCATCTATGAATGCCAGCGCCGCAAGCTGCGAATTCCCAGCCAGATCGCTATAACTGGTTTCAATGACTTGGATGGGGCCGCCTGCATCAATCCTTCGCTGACTACCATCAAAGCCCCTCTGTATGAGATCGGGAAAACTGCAGCAGAACTGATGATGAAACGATTAAAGAACCAACCGATAGAATCCACTCAGATCGATCTCGGAATCACCTTAAAACAGCGTGAAAGTGCCTAGCCCGCGATTTCCTGTTCCAATATTTCTAAGCTGGATGTTAGGGGGGACGGTTCTAATGCTTACTGCTGTGGCCAGATGCCTGAGTTACCTTTAACAATAGAAGTCTCCAGCTGTAACCTGGGTTATTAATTTTTGGTTGTGGCCAGACTTTGCCCCCCAGAATGTAACGGTAACTCACTGCAAAATACCAGCGGGACACGAGAGGGCTTGCCAACATAACTACTGCCCACCGATGATGCCGCCGTTAAAAAATAGCATTAAGACTGGTACCAACTACCTCGAAAAATCAGCCCACCTACTCCACTGCATTTCTGTAGGATCTGTGGTTTATTCAGTATGACTGTACCGATTCACAATCTTTTGGTCCTCCTCTTCCTGGCAGACGAATGTCCGCTTTCGCTCAATTGATTTATGTGTGATAGTCCAAATCTGGGTATCCTGTTGAAAACTAAAGGTCAGATAACCCTGGATCGAATGTCCGCTAAATGAAAATGAGTGGGGGAGTACAGGGTTTAGGCTGGCCGATCTTCAAAGTCCGCAGTGAGTCAGTTAGCGACCAAACAGTCGCTAGATAGAGCTAAGTCAATCAGGTGGTCGCTTCACGGCTAGGAACGGTCACTGGTCCATAAACGAATCACAATCTGAGCTGCTACATCGCGTTATACCGATGAAATATAGAACAACTATACTGTGAATGGTTACGCCTTGCTCTGCCATGATTGGCGTAGCTCTGAATGCATTGCTCTGAATGCAAAGTTACATAAGAGAATTGATATAATGATTGAACTCAAAATACGAGCGGTAGGCGCGGGGTTGGGAGTGGAACTGCCACAAGAAGTGCTCGACCAATTGGAGACCCGCGAAGGAGAAAGCATCTTTCTGGAAAACATGTTTAACGGCAGCTACCGGCTGGCAAAACACAATGAAAAATTTATTGAGCAAATGGCCATTATTGACGGCCAAATACACGAGGAAGATGCCTGAAATGTGGCGCACTGACCACCTATCAATTGAATCCACAGCTAAAAGAAGACATCGCCTATAAGATTGAGTCAAAATCCCTACAACTGATCAGGCCACTTCGTGACCTCGAGCAGCTTCGAGCAGTGCATACCAATCTGTACGACTCATTCGCATGCCACTGCCCTGCTGCGCATCTGCAATTCGTAGTGCATTAAAACTGCCCAATACAGGAACCGGAGCCCCCGGTATGCGACGCAACCAGGCGATCGCCAAAGCTGTCGGGGAGCAACCATAAAGCGCAGCCATTTCAGCCAAGCGTTCACCCAGCGCCCCCTGCTCCAGCTGACCACCTGCCAGCGGCGACCAGGCCAGCAACTGAATATCATCCCTTTGAAGCGCTTCAGCATCACCGTTAAAAAGAGCCTCTGTATGAGTCAAAGACAACTCAATCTGATTACAGCGCAATTTGCTCTTAAGCTCGCCATTCAGCAACCGCCACTGCTCCGGCAAAAAATTTGATACCCCCACTTCTGCGACCTTACCTTCAGAAACCAGTGCATCTATCGTAGCAGCAGTTTCCGCCACATCCATCAGCGGATCAGGTCGATGCAGAAGGAATAGATCCAACCGTTCGACCTGCAAACGCTTTAGCGATGCCTCAACCGAACGGCGCAGATATTCTGCACTGGTATCGTAATGCTTTACACTCCAGCGAGATGCATCCCTCTGACCGGTCACAATATCCGCTTTGCTGATCAGGCGAATTTTCTGTTTTAGCTCCGGAGCCAACGCAAGGGCTTCACCAAACAAAGACTCACAACGCTGATCACCGTAGATATCGGCATGATCAA
>JBALVQ010000037.1:0-53499 GCA_036960915.1 Amphritea sp. | reverse complement strand
TTTATCGACCTGGTCAACGCGTTGTTGATCCCTCTGTTTCTGGCCAACACCTAATTCTTTAAAGGCACTGGTCTATAGGCAGCAAACCGAAAAAGCGCTTCACGCGCACCCTGCACCACTGGTGGTTTTTACCGCAAGAGTAAGCGCCGCCGCAATCCAGTCTGTTTGGCTAATGTGAGAAGTTGATAAAAATTAAATGCTGTAGGGGCGTGACGGGTTGTGCTTTGTCATGCTGGCCAATTTGGAACACAAGAAATCTGAAACCCTAGTATCTGCCCTTTCAAACAGGCGAAGAAGCTGCCGGATGAATTTTACAAATTATTGACTTGGGACGGTGGAACCGAGATGGCAGCGCATCAGCGATTTACGTTGGAGACCGATATCTAAGTCTATTTCTACGATCCACAGAGCCCGTGGCAAAGGGGATCAAACGAAAACACTAATCATTTGCTGAGACAGTATTTGTCTAAAGGAACAAACTTAACGGTCCACTCTCAAGTTGAGCAGGATGAAATGGCTCGGAAATTGAATGAGCGGCCCAGGAAAACCTTGGGCTACGAAACGCCGGCTGATAGATTCGAAAAGTGTGTTGTAACGATCCATTGAACTCGCAGCCGACTGCTGCCGTTGGGATCGTCTAACCTCTAATGACCGCTTCGGCGCAATACGAGCCGTAGGATTGGGAAAGCTGAGCGACTGTTCTGGGTCGAAAAGAGTCCAATCCTTTCGTACCGACCAATGACCGCTGTTGGCATTTACCTGTCCAATACTGACGCTGAGGTTTAAGTCCGCTTTAGGGGATTTGGATGGATGCGGAAGAACCTAGTGGCTCGAATTTGATTGCCGCCTATTTTAGGGTAGGTTTACACTTATGCTGAATTTAAGCCTGAGGATTATGGTTTACCTGAGTCATTCAATGAGGTGCTTGATCCACATGTCTGATCAGATCTGACAAGCCATGTCGTATTGCCGGTACAGTAGGCCGGTAATAGTGCTCTGTCGTGAAAGTTGGAAAAGGAAAATAATCTGGGGGTATATATGGGGGTGTCTGTGTTTGTGTCTCTGTATAAAATCGCTTTATATCAATGCATTATCGATTGTATTAGATAGAGCTAGGCCCTCCGGTTTAACCGGAACATCGAGAAACCTGCTTAATGCAGGTTTTTTTGTGCCTGAAATTTGTTCCGTACTTGTCCCGTTTTTCTTCTGTTCTTAATCGATAATATGCATCTCCCCCAACTTGCTGAGAGGGCTATCCAAGTGCCAGTTATAAGCTGGTATGATTTGCTCCGATGATGTTTAACAGGAGCGGAATTTTCCACTAAACAGGGACAGATCATGGATCAGACTGCGCAACACTATTCCCAGCCTCTGTTTTCGCTATTTACATATCGGTTTCACTTGTTCCTGCCAGGTAGAGCGTACACTCTGTGGGGCATTGTCTAATAGCTGGACGGTTGATGCCTGATTAAATAAGAAATCGGGTGATAAGTCATAAGGATTAAAGGATAGATAATGACAAAAGGATGGATGGTAAGGGCGGGTCTAGGCGGCCGTTTAGCTGAGGAGTTTCGAGAGCAAGGCTGCGTTGTCATTGGCTGGAATGAGATAGGTGATCTGACCAGTACTCAAGTAACCAAGCGCTAAGTTCCGCTTATATCGAAAAATATGGCAATGCTAAACCTGGCCGTACTAATAATGCGGTTGCCATGATTCGGAAATTCCGCGATGTGATTAGCGCTGGATACATGGTGATTTCCTATGATCCGGAACGGCGTGAGTATCTGATCGGCGAGGATCTTGGTCAATATCAGTACTTACCTGAATCTGAGCAGGTTGGGAATTATGCCAATGCCCGGCAGGTAAAATGGATTGGTGAAGTTTCGCGGGACAAGTTAACCCTGTCCGTACGTAATAGCCTGGGGTTAACATTGTCGTTATTTGCGCTGTTATTGCGGAGCTTAAAAGAGTGCTTGAGGGTAAAGAGCCTCTGTAAAAGAAAAAGTCGATCCTGCAGAAGGGTTGGTTCAGCAGGCAGAGTAAGCTATTAGTGAAAGCCATGAGCTTGTTAAAGGTAAGATTCAGGCACTCTCTTCTAAAGATATGGAACCCCTTGCAGCCGCCTTATTGCGAGTGATGGGTTATCGCACCCATGTATCTACTAAGAGACCAGATCGTGGAGTAGATGTTGTAGCCTCTCCAGGCGGTTTGTGACTGACTCAGCTGCGTATCAAAGTGGAAGTTAAACACCACAGTGGTGCAATGGGGTCTCCAGCAATTAGAAGCTTTATTGGAGCCCTCAGGGAAGGAGATAGCGCACTCTATATCAGTACCGATGGCTTGACTAAACAGGTGCGTTACGAGGCTGACAGAGTCACATTACAGCCTACTTTGATTGACGGTGATTACCTGGCCGATCTGATCGTTACCCATTACGAACAGTTTGATTCAGAAGGCCGGGCACTACTGCCGTTGGTTAAGGCCTATCGGCCTGCAGAATGATACTCTCTATGTTCTATTCATGATCACAGGAACTAATTTAAGTCGGTTTATAGTAAATTAATTTTTAATACTTTTGGTGTTACTATTCATGATTAGGTAAACTTATAGTTTATCCAAAAATGTAATCTAATACTTTTGGTATCAAAATGTCTTCCAAGATAAACTGGCTGGTTAATCATGCTCCCCCCGGTACTTTGGTACTCCAGCAATGGTTGACAGCGAATGGCATCAGCTACTCATTAGCACAAAAGTACGCACAGAGTGGTTGGCTTAAGAGGCTAAGTTCAGGTGTTTACTGTCGTCCGCAAGCCAGCGGCAACCAGAAGCCTGGATGGCCAGATGCGCTGAGTGCGATCACTAAGCAGCTACAGATACCTGCCCATTTATCAGGTCTGAGTAGCCTTAGCCATCAAGGGCTGAGCCATTACCTTCAGTTGGGTAAAGAACAAGTCTGGATAGGCATCAAAAATAAGCAGTCGTTACCTAAATGGTTTCGCGAGTTTCAAGGTCAGGATTGGTTGTATTCAGGCAACCACAAGCTTGAGGGGCTCATCGATAAAGACTTTACAGAAGTGACCGTGGAGGGACGCAGACTTAGAGCAAGTTGTCCTGAGCTGGCAGCCTATGAAGTTGTGGAAGCGATTGGCAAGCAGATCAGCTTTGAGCACGCTGCAGAGCTGTTTCAGGGGCTCGTTAACCTGAGTCCGCGTAAAGTGCAATCCATCCTCGCCCGCAGCAGCGCCATTCAAACCAACCGCATATTTTTATTTCTCAGTCATTATTACGGCCATCAGTGGGCTAAGAGGCTTGATGAGTCACAGGTAATGCTGGGTTCGGGTAAACGGCAAGTTGTAGCCAAAGGCAGGTTGGATGAGTGTTATCAAATCACAGTACCCGAGTCTATGGCCCTAAGAACAGAAGATAAAAATGGATAAGGAATCGGTTTACTTCCGCCAGGTATCACTACTGATCAGGATGTTGCCTGTCGTTGCTGGTGAAGATGTTTTTGCGCTCAAAGGCGGTACTGCTATTAACCTGTTTGTTAGAGAGTTTCCTCGTTTATCAGTAGATATTGACTTGGCTTATCTGCCTTTGGAGCCGAGAGATGAAGCCTTGGCCAATGCTCGCGCGGCACTACAGCGCATTACAGAGCAGGTCAATGCGCAACCGATGGTTACTGCGGTGTTACAAGATAACAAGCCAGATGAACTAAGGATTATCGTTACTAACGACGCAGCCACGATCAAGATCGAAGTATCCCCTGTTGCCAGGGGGACACTGCATGAGCCAGAACTGATTCCTGTCGTTGAGTCAGTCGAAGACGAATTTGGCTACGCCGAAATTCCTGTTGTGAGCCTGGCTGATCTCTACGGTGGCAAACTGTGTGCAGCGATGGATCGGCAACACCCGCGTGATCTGTTTGATGTGCGAATGCTGCTTGCTAAGGAGGGGATCTCTCGGGATATCTTTATAGGCTTTTTAACCTACACACTCAGTCATCCAAGGCCTATTCATGAAGTATTGGCGCCACGTTGGAAAGAGTTGCAACAGGTTTTCCAGGCTGAGTTTTCTGGAATGACCAATGATCCCATCAAACTCGATGAATTAGCGGCTACCCGGGGTGAAATGGTTAAAGCCTTACAATCACGGCTTACTGAGCAGGATCGCGATTTTCTCCTGTCGTTTAAGCGAGGTAAGCCGAATTGGTCGCTGTTTGACGAACCCTCAGTAGCTGACTTGCCGGCGGTTCGCTGGAAGTTAATGAATATTCAAAAGCTGTCCCAAAACCAGGCGAAACACGATGAGCAGATTGACAAATTAGAAGTTGTGTTGGCCCAGTGGCTTGCTGGGAAATATCTGGGGCCAGCGGGCCAGCGGGCCAGCGGGCGAGTGAAATAGTATATTTGAATAAGTATAAAATTGTGTTTTAAAAATTAGGATTTAACCGTGGCAGATAATGTCGAAATCAGCGATCAGCAACTGATCTCATTGGCGGGAAAAGGCGCCTTTTCCCGCGGCAAAGATTACTTTCAGCAAGGCCTGGTCAATAGCTGGCAGAAAAGTGGCGATGTTATTACGGCCGATGTAGAGGGCAGCGAACTCTACCGGGTTATCCTGATTCACAATAACTGGCGTTTTGAGGGGAGCTGTGACTGCCCTGCGTCAGAAGGGTTTGATTTTTGTAAGCACTGTGTGGCTGTGGCGATGGTATACCGGCAGGAATTCAATCAACAGGCGCAGTTGATGAATGGCAATGCGGAACAACGGATACAGGCTTATCTGAACAAATTCGATAAACAAGGTTTAGCAGAGCAACTGTTGGCAATTATTGTTAGTGATACCGGTTTAAAGCAACAGTGGTCGATTAAGGCGGATATCGCGCTGAATAAAATGGATGTTAAAGCGATAAAAAAACGCATTACGGCGGCTATTCCTTACAATCGAAATTTATATCGCTACCCTCAGGTACGCAGTTTTTTTGCCAAGGTCGAGCCGGTTGTTGATCTGCTGGAGGGGCAGATTGACCAGCTGGATGGTGAAAAAACGCTAGCCTTGGTGGACTATTCCCTGCAGCGCTTGGGCCGTGCGCTGGAAACCATCGACGACTCTGGCGGCTTTCGTCTTGGGGTGGAGGAGCAGCTGCAAAGGATGCATTATTCTTTGCTGGAAACACTGGCATGGGATAAGCCTAAGCTGGTTGATTATCTGTTGGAGATTGATGCTGACTCTTACAGTGATATGTATTTGGCGATACCTAACGCTTATGCAGAGCTGTTGGGTGACGAAGGTATGGCGCTGATTTATGAAGATTACCAACGCCAATGGGATGTCTTGCCACCATTACCCGAGGGAGCGGGTTGGGAGGATAAATCAGCCTACCAGCATCTTCAGTATCTGTTGCAGAAGAGAGCCAAGATTAAGGGGGATGTAGCCGCAGTTATTGCTCTGTTGCAAAAAACGGCTACGGATAAACTGGATTATTTGAAACTGTGCCAGCTAAACCTTGATCAAGGCGATGTGTCACAGGCCGAGGTGTGGCTGGCCAAGGCAAAGCTACAAGCTAATACGGGCAATACATCCAGGAATAACGATTTAAGGGTAGTGCGCATGGAGGTTGCCCTGTTTTTATACCAGGAAAAATACCAAGAGGCACTGCAGCTACAGTGGACTATCTACCAACAATCGCTGAGTATTGATGACTATCAGGCGTTGTTAAAGTTTGCGGAAAAGAGTCGCTGCGACGAAAAAATTTTTGAACAGGCAGAAACTTATTTACGCTCCAGGCTTATCCAGAAAAATGAGCGCGGATTTTTCATAAGCTATGCTGATGCGCTGGTTGAGCTTTACCTAAAAGAAGAACAAAACCAGCTTGCATTAGAGGTGGTGCAACAGCATAAGGTGGATGGCTCATTGTTACTCCGGGTAGCCAAAGCGTTTAGCGAACAACCGACTGTTGCGATGCCAATATACTTTAAGCTAGCCGATAGTCATGTACTGGAGGGGAACAATGATGCTTATCACCGAGCCGTCGCGTTGCTATCAAAGGCCGCTTTGTTGGCACGTAATGTAGCCCATAAACAAGTCTTTGATGACACCCATAAGGGCTTTCGAACCCGGCATAAAGCAAAACGTAATTTCATTAAATATTTGCATGAAGCTTTTTCATGAGAGAGGCTGGCTTACTGGAGTAAGGCAAAATTGTCTTTTCGAATAATTTAATCATGCTTCTTGCAAAGCCAGTCTTGGAGCCCGTCGAACCAAACGCTAATTTACTGAAAAAACTCCCTTTGTATATATGAGTGGGCTATTCTTTCACGCTCTTTCTCGTTAAGTAGCGCGTTCTGCCCAATGGCCAAAACACTTCGTGGGCCACACTGAACACTTCGTGGGCCACGCTGAGCGCTACACGGGGCAGGCTCCTAGTTTAGAAAGATAGAAAGCCGTCTTAAATCATATTTTTCCCCACTGTATCGGATCTAACTTTTGAGGTTTCTGGATCAAAGGTGCAGCAGTATAGAAGAGTGCGCACAGATTAATTGAACTCAAATTTTACACAGGCCAGAATCCTAAAGAACATCACAAAAAAGCATTCAGCAGAACCTGGCGAATGATTAACAAGTACTTCAACGTTTGTTTGTTTTTTTCAAACTCGACTAGATTGTAAGGATGGCGGTGCTTTTAATTCATCCGTACGATTAATCTAAACAAAGCCTGGTCAAATTAATGGGTTAAGGCTGTCCTAAAAGTGCGATAAATGAACTTATGTACACTGTATATCGGACCAAAAGGCACAAGTAAAAGGTACTTTTGTCAGTTCTCATCGCTTTATCAACGCGTCTATCATTTAGAGCGAAGTCGTTTTCTCTCCCTGGCAGTTGTTGATGGATTTATTCATATCGTTGGGGCTATGTGTGACTGTATGCAGGACTGTATGCATGACTGTAAGGGGCAGACAGTCGGTCAACGTGAAAAGGTTAGTATTCGTTTATGTTGCCTGTCTTAATTTAAATGAGCCATTTGGGTAATTGATCCGGTAATCCTCCCCCTTTTTTAGCGGGTGCTAAAAGTAGAGATTAAGCGACCTTAGGCTGAAAGCATTAAGGGAGCCACCGAAATTCCTTAACCTTGATAAAGCAAAGTGCTTGATTGAAACCATACATAACATAACGATTTCTTTGCAGATAAAGCTTGGATTAACAACCGGTATGCGGCGGGAAGAGCGGGTAATATTTCAACATAACTGCGTTTTTCAGCCGTCTCCTTCCAGCATGAATACGCGGCAGTGAAAGTTGCTTTCAAGAAAAAGTAGCGCTTATACAAATCGCATTTATATTTTCTAGCTCGTAGTCAGCTCAAAAGTCTCAGAACCGGCCACAATCGGACACTCTGGAGTATCACGGTGTTGCCGGTTAGTTATCCTTCAGGTACTGCATCTGTTGTCTCATATATCATTTTGGGGCCGCTTGTGGCTAAACAATTCAAGTTGCAGCAGATACGAAAATCAACACCTTCAGAGGAGGTCATATGATGTCCTTAAGATTAATGTTTGCCCTACCACCATTGGTGTTTATGTTGGCTGTCTTGACCGGACCAGTTCATGCACAGCAAGAGTTTGATCGCACTGTTCTACCCATCCCCGAGCCCGTGTACGAGCCGATCACCGAGCTGGATGCGCGCAATGCCGAAGCACCACCGCCATTTTCAGTTAAAGCTCCGAAAGGAGCACCCAATGTCGTCATTGTGTTAATTGACGACATCGGTTTCGGGGCCGCGGGGACATTCGGGGGTGCCATCCAGACGCCTACCCTGGACCGGCTCGCGCAAGAGGGGTTGCGCTATAACCAGTTCCATACCACCGCATTGTGTTCGCCCACCCGCATGGCGATTCTAACCGGCCGCAATCATCACTCGGCCAACACTGGCTCTGTCATGGAGGTGGCGACCGCATTTCCCGGCAACAGAGGTCAGCGTCCACAGAGCGTTGCGCCGCTTGCCGAGATGCTGAGGATGAATGGATACAGCACCGCTGCGTTCGGTAAGTACCATGAGACGGCACCGTGGGAAGTGAGCGTATCCGGCCCGTTCGATCGCTGGCCGACTAATTCGGGCTTCGATAAATTCTATGGCTTCATCGCGGGTGAGACCAATCAGTTCGCGCCGGTCATTCACGACGGTACAACACAGGTCAAGCCGTCCGACGACCCTGACTACCACTTCACCACCGATATGACTGATCAGGCAATTACCTGGGCGCGTTCCCAGCAGTCGCTCACGCCGGATAAGCCTTTCTTCATCTATTTCGCCACCGGAGCCACACACGCGCCACATCATGTGCCTGCGGATTGGATCGACAAGTACAAGGATAAGTTTGATGACGGCTGGGACGCGTACAGGGAGCAAACGCTGGCGCGGCAGATCGAGCTGGGTGTGGTGCCACAGGGCACCAAGATGGCATCCAAACCAGCGGAAATCGTCGATTGGAAAACACTATCTGCAGATGAAAAGCAGCTCTACGCTCGCCAGATGGAGGTATTCGCAGCCTTCGCCGAACATACCGACTACGAGGTCGGTCGGCTGGCCGACGCCATCGAGGCGATGGGCGAGATGGACAATACACTGTTCATCTACGTTTTCGGTGATAACGGATCCAGCGCCGAGGGCGGGCTCGCCGGGACGTTCAACGAGACCATCGTGCTTAACGCCCTACCGGACCCGGTCGAGGATCAGCTGCAGCACCTGGATGAGTGGGGCGGCCCTATGTCCTATCCGCATTTTCAGGCGGGCTGGGCAGTAGCCACCAACACGCCGTTCCAGTGGACCAA
This sequence comes from Amphritea sp., assembly GCA_036960915.1. Lineage (GTDB taxonomy): Bacteria > Pseudomonadota > Gammaproteobacteria > Pseudomonadales > Balneatricaceae > Amphritea. Next base: position 44,674 of record JBALVQ010000037.1, on the reverse strand, counting down.
GCAGGTCGCCTCGCACTACGGTGGCACCCGCAACCCGATGGTCGTCCACTGGCCTGAAGGCATCAAGGCAAAAGGCGAAATCCGCTCGCAGTGGCATCACGTGACGGACATCGCTCCGACGGTGATGGAGGCCGCGGGACTGCCGTTTCCAAACTCGGTCAATGGTGCAACTCAGAAGCCCTTCGAGGGTGTAAGTCTAATCTACAGCTTCGACGAGGCGGAAGCCGCTGATCGACACACGATCCAGTACTTCGAGATGTTCGGCAATCGTGCCATCTACCACGACGGCTGGGTGGCTGCCACGAAGCACCGGACACCCTGGGCGAATGCGCCGGATGGACCGCTCGATCAGGATAAGTGGGAGCTGTATCACGTTGCGGAAGATTTCAGTCAGTCAAATGACTTGGCCGCTACAGACCCGGCCAAGCTGAAGGAACTGCAGGACCTCTTCATGGAGGAAGCGATCAAGTACAGCGTCCTGCCGCTGGATGATCGCACCTTTGAGCGTTTCAACGCCGCGATTGCCGGCAGGCCGGACCTGATGGGCGATCGCACGTCACTCACTCTATATCCGGGCATGACCCACATGACGGAGAACGCCTTCATCAATGTGAAGAATCGCTCCCATACCATCACCGCCGAGGTCGAAATCCCGCAAGGAGGTGGGGAGGGTGTGATACTTGCTCAGGGCGGTCGCTTCGCCGGCTGGAGTCTTTACATGAAGGACGGCAAGGTTTCCTATGTGCATAACTGGGTTGGTAAGGAGCGTTACACCATCACTGCAGCGGAGCCTTTGGCTCCCGGTAAGGCGACGATCCGTTACGAATTCACCTACAAAGGCGGCGACAAGCCTGGCATGGGCGGCATGGGTACGATCTATGTCAATGGACAGAAAGTGGCTGATGGACAGATTGAGAACACCACGCCATTTCTTTTCTCTGCTGACGAAACCGCCGATGTGGGCGTGGACGAAGCCACTCCGGTTACCGAAGACTACGCGGAGGGAGACAACGCGTTCACCGGCAAGATCGAGACGGTGACAGTCGAGCTGAAATAGTCAGGTTGAAGCATTATCAACGCTCATTGATATAGGGGGCATACAAGCGCCCCCTTTTTTATATGCCAACTGCGATGATGGTAGGAACCCATATACGTTAAGGGCATTGGGGCATTGATACCTCGTTAAGAGTTCTGACTTAGAATGAGGCTCTCTCAACGACCAATAGCTCACCATGCCCAACAAACACATACTGCTCGTCGACACCACATCCCTAAGATGAAATTCAAGGTAACGAACTGGGCCGAGTATCAAGCCCGGCTTCGCCGATACGGCAATCTCACTTTATAGGGAACTGATGGGGTCATACCCAGCTCATCGCCCGACCTACGAAAGCCTTCTTTCATGACGCAGTTTGCAGCTGGTGTTACCTGCTATCGTCTCGCTTGAAAAGATCTGCGCAAGAGTTCCCTCTGGATATTGCCCGGGGGTGCTGGTTTTGAGCAACTCGAGGCTTTGCTTGTTGTAGCTCGCGTTAGCGGCTAAGGGCAATCAAGCGGTGTAGAGTTCGTATGTGGTTGACATTTCTATGAAAATAAGTGAGCGTTAGTACAGTCTGAGAGCCAAAGGAGTGGCGATCGCTGCTTTTTTTCAGATTATTAGAAAGTCAGATCAATAAAATATTTAGCTCCAATATCCACAAGGAAGTGAATTATGAAAAAGCTCGTATTAGCAGCTGCATTACTGGTGCCTGTCCTGGCAAACGCAGGTAGCAACACCCATTGGGAATACTCCGGTAAGGCCGGACCCAAACACTGGGGTGAGCTAAATGAAGCCTTCGAAGCCTGTTCGTCAGGACTGAATCAATCGCCGGTTAATCTACGCGGATTTATTGAATCGGATCTCAACACCGTGAGTTTTAACTATCAAACCGGTGGCAAGGATGTAGTGAACAACGGTCACGCTGTTCAGGTTAACTATGCCCCAGGCAGCACGATTGAACTAGATAATCATACTTTTGAGCTCAAACAGTTTCATTTCCACTCTCCCAGCGAAAATCAGATAGACGGCAAGTCCTACCCCATGGAGGCGCATCTGGTGCACGCGGACAAGGCGGGTAACCTGGCGGTAATTTCGGTGATGTTTGAGGAAAATGAAGCTAACAGTACTATTGGTAAGGTTTGGTCGCAGATGCCTGAGAATGAGGGCGGCAAGGAGATGTTATCTGCTGCGGTGGCGGTAGACGGTATCTTACCAGCCAATCGGGATTACTACCGCTTTAATGGATCGCTCACCACACCGCCTTGTTCCGAGGGGGTTTTGTGGCTGGTAATGAAGCAGTCTGTTACAGCATCAAAAGCCCAGATCGAAAAATTCTCACGGGTTTTAGAGCACGCTAATAATCGCCCTATCCAGGCGCTAAATTCACGGTCAGTACTGCAATAACCTTAAGGTAATTTGTCGCTACTTGATGAAATGACCAATTCGACCTCGAGAGCCTGGCTTACGCTCTCGAGGTTTATCTTTCAACTATAGAGCTTTAATAGAGTTGGGCGAGCTTACTTTCCAACCAGAAGCATTATCAGCTGAATCACTGCCAAATTAACGGTGTCAGGAGTAAGGGTAAGGACTCTCTACTGATTTATCGCCAGCAGCTCGACATCAAATACCAGCGTAGAGCCCGGGGTTATGATGCCAGCGGAACTCTGTCCGTAAGCGAGTTCACTGGGGATAAACAGGCGGCGCTTTTCGCCGACCACCATTAACTGCACACCTTCAGTCCAGCCTTTGATAACCTGATTCAGGCCAAAGGATATGGGTTCGCCGCGGTCCACCGAGCTATCGAATACCCGGCCATCGATCAGCATACCGTGGTAATGCACCTTTACTTTATCGGTCGCTTTAGGATGCTGCTCGCCGGTACCCGGTTGCAACACCTTGTACTGTAAACCGGAATCGGTGGCCACCACTTGCGGATCTTTCGCGTTCTCAGCCAAAAAGGCACTTCCCGCTTTTATGTTTTCAGCCGCCAGCTGTTTGTTTTTTGCACTTTTTTTAATCAACAAAAAGGCAATAACAGCCACTACAACCAGCAGGATAATTTCAGTCATAAGATTCACAGTATTTAGGGGAGAGACTATGCACTCTATCCGGGATGAGAGCTGTGCTCAAGTGTGAATGTTGATATCAATCAGTAGTTTAGCAAACCTGAAGAAAACATCGATTGTAGCGACGCTTTACAGTTAGGGAGCCTGCGAATAAGTCCATTATGTTCTCTGCGGGCTATAGAACGGCCAGTACCCAAAGGGCATGCTAATGCGCGAAAGACAGTGCAGTGAAATGTCTGGACCTTTTCAAACTGGCTGACAAAGCAGGTGGCCGTTATAGAGCCCGCCCTTAGGGGCTTCCAGAGCGACCCGATATCTGTGTTAACGATTTTCGATAGACGACCAGTATGCCTGTAATCGTTGTCGTGATCTCAGATCGCTCTGAAAGCCAGAGGCCCAAGGGACTTGTTCGTAGGTTCCTTAGCTAGGCGCCCGCTAGAGAAACGTTTTTATTTCTAGTTTGTAGAAAACCTAGGTCAAAAAATGGCGGCGATAACCTTGAAAGAGTTTTTGCTTAATTTCACGTGATTTACTTCTGCTGCCAAACTATTTCGTACAGTTCGGTTATCTCATCTTTCGTCGGCATGCGGGGGTTGTTTCCCGCAGCGCCAGAAGCGAGAGCTTGTTCCGCCATTGAATAGCAACGTTCAAAGAAGCTCGCTTTATTAATTCCGTACTCAGAGAGGCGGGGGACTTTCAGCTCCTGGTTAAGTGCTTTTAACTCGTTGAGCAATTTAGCATTAGCGGCTTGGTCGCTGTCTTTTTGACTGGCTACACCCATTGTTCTTGCACAGGTAGCATAGCGCGATGGCGCAGCTGAAATAGAATATTCTGTAATAGTGGGTAACAGCATTGCGTTAGACATACCGTGAGGTACATCAAAGCAAGCGCTTAAGGTGCCACTCATGCCATGTATTAACGCTCCTGAAGTATTTGAAAATGCTGAACCTGCAAGTGTCGCTCCGAGTATCATTGCCTCCCGGGCCTTGTTATTCTCAGGCTCATAATAGGCTTGGCGAATATTCCGGTTGATTAAATGCATTGCTGCTAACGCCTGTTGATCGCTATACAGGTTTGCTCTCTGACATACATATGACTCGATGGCACGGGTTAAGGCATCTATGCCTGTATCCGCAATAATTCGTGATGGCACAGTCCGGGTAAATTTAGAGTCGATTATTACTGCAACCGGACTGAATCCGATGCCTGCACAAAGCATTTTTTCAGCGGCGTCTGCATCGGTAATAATTGTGCAAGGGGTTACTTCCGCTCCTGTGCCTGTGGTGGGGACTGCGATAATCGGCAGCCCCTGCTCGTTGACATTACGGGGAAGTTTATAATCCTGAATCTTGCCGCCAAATTGGGACAGGATACTGATTGCTTTGGCTGAGTCGATTGAACTACCTCCCCCAAGTGCAATGATGCTATCAAAAGCGTCGGGGAACAGACTGTCGGTGCCGGCGCAGGTTTTACGCACGCCAGCCATGATGGATTCAACAGTGGGATCCGACACCGTATCAGCGAACACATCATGGCTGATGCGATGATTATCCAGAAGTTGTGAGATGCTGTCGGCATAACCCAGACCGACCATCACAATATCTGTAACAATGAGGGGCTTGCTACAGCCGAGCATGGCAAGGATATGCGGTATCTCTCTGGATGAACCCGCACCAAACTCCATGATGCGAGGTGATAGTATCTGGATCGACATTTTACTGGCTCCTTTTTTATTGTTCTTGGCTGTCGTTGTAATATTGTTCTGGAACTCTTGTCTTGAAGCGCTTGTCTTGAAGCGCTTGTCTTGAAGCGCTTGTCTTGAAGCTCTTGTCTTGAAGCTCTTGTCTTGAAACTCTTGTCTTGAAAAAAAGGCTGGCGGGATATGTACCCCGCCAGACACGAACCGTTAACTAGGCAGGAACTCCTTGCCCCAGCCAAGTCCTGCGATTTTCCTTTTGATCATCGATTCAATCTCCTCAGAGCTATAACCTATATCGCTGAGAACTTTGCGTGTTGAGTGACCAAAACTTTCGGTCGGCTCGACAGCCTTGATAAAGGCTTCAGCCGGTCGAATTGAGTAGTGGTCGATCTGAGTAAGACAATGTCCGCTGGGGTGGTCCGGGTAGATTGAGAAGGCATAGCTACCCTTATCGAACCCCACTGTGCCGTCGGCAATCCGACCGTATTGCTCCCGCAGGGTCTCAATGGACAGCGGCTCTGCAGCGGCGATATCGGCGTCATGGAGTATTTCGATCCAGTAGGCGGTAGGCGCCTTCTTGAAGGCGACATTAAGGAACTCGCCAATATTATCAGCGGTGTTTATGCCTGCCAGACCCTCCAGGGATTCCAGCTTGCTCAGCTCAGAAGGACTTGAATCAAGGAAGATCAAGCCATCACTGGTTGCATAGAAATGGGACAGTTCATGGTTGCCCAGAACTTCCCGGCCAGAAGGCTCAGCAAAGGGAGCACGGCCTGCATAATCGAAAGCAAATGGGATCTGAGCCAGGTTAGCGACGGCGGATAGAGAGGTTCTCGCACGGGTAGGTTCACCGGTCTTTCGTTTGTGGTAGAGCGATACGGCCATTCCCAGGCCAGCGGCAAAACCGCAATTCACATCCAGGGTGCCAAGGTGGGCGTGTTCTTCTGGTGTATCTTGCCCGCCAAAGCGGCTCATGATTCCGCTATGTGCCTGAATGATATCGTCATAGCCTATGTAGTCGGTCTTGGGTCCACGGCGAGGGCCGCCAAGGCAGTCGAGGCGGCAGAAAAGTACGCCTGGATTGATTGCCTGCAAGCTCTCATGGTCAAGACCCAAAGGCTTTATCTGCCGTTCGGGGGCATTGATCACCACCAGATCAACAGAGCGCACTAAACGATTGAATGCCTCTCGGCCTTCGTCGGTGGTGATATCTAGCAGGGCTTTTTGCTTGCCCATATCGGTTTGAAAGGTAAACAGGGTACCGATCAATGGATCATACATCGGCGTCACCGGATCCAGTTTGATGACTTCAGCACCGAAGCGACCCAGGAAGGCACAGGAGTGCGGGCCGGCGATTACGTTGGTTAAATCTAGAACCCGCAGGCCGTCCAGCCAGCCGTTTCCTGTCGCTGGTAAAATATCGGAACCAATCGGGCGGGTGATTACCTCCTGCTCGGCGACCTTTGCCAGTTCCTCATGGGCCTGTTGGTAGTTGACGTTGTTCCTTGGCCGAGGTGCCAGCATATGTTCTGCTGCACCTTCCAGCCAGGCGATGGGGCCAGGCTGTTTCATCAGTCCGAATTCGGGGTCATCGACTTCAACGATGAGTCCGGCGGCGTTGCTATGCTCGCTATTGACCCACTCCTGCGTAGTGCGGTGTGGCGCACCCGGAATCTGGCCCTCGCCGAAGATAACGCCCCACTCCTCAGAGGTTTTGCTCAGGAATGCTTTCTTCATCTTGGCGGAGATGATATCGGCCCACTTCTTCGGCAGTGGGTAAACACCGATGGAGGTTTCACCGTGCCATTCGGCAATCGGCATGTGCAGATCTGCTACTTCGGGCAGTCCTTCAGCCATCAATTCATCATAGATACCCAATGCCTGCAGGGCGCGCTTAGCGTGATTGCGGTGCGATGGGCAGACACAGTAGAACATGCGCCCATCGGCACATTGGTAAGTACGATAAAAGGGATCCAGGTATTCCTGTAGGTCTGCGTAGCTCAGGTCCATTGGGGTATTGCTGGCTTTTCTGAGTTCTATCTCATGCTCACGCATGGTTTTGTAACGTTCGGGCAGGCCATCGATGAGGTAGGAGTTGTAAGACAACCCTTCCATCAGGGCGGCGGTAACCGGTACTTCGATGTTGTCGCCACGGCCGGTTTTTTCTCGCTCCAGCAAAGCTAGAACCACAGAGCTGGCAGCCAGCGAAGTGGCGTAGGAGGAACCCAGTGGAAGGGGAGAGAAACTGGGGTTCAGGCCCATCAATACACGGTTGAAGCCCATATCCGTAAAGGCTCCGGAGGTGGCGGCTACCACCGCCTCGGTGGCTTTCCATTCGCGCCGCAGTTGGTCGTTGCTGGCAAAACCGGGGACGGAAAGGGTGATCAGTTCCGGGCGTTGCGAACGCAGTTGGCTGAAGTCCACCCCAAGACGCTGCATTACGCCGGGGCGAAAGCTTTCAATCACCACATCGGCCTGCTCGATCAAAGATAATGCCTGTGTCAGTCCGGTTTCGGTTTTCAGATTCAGCATCAGACAGCTCTTGTTACGGTTGAGGATAGCATTGGCTGGGTGGTCCCATTGAGGGCCTTCTGGTGGGTCAATGTGTACCACCGTAGCGCCCAGGTCTGCCAAAGCCATGGCCACAGCAGGGCCGGCTATCTGCTGACCGAAGTCAATTACGCGGACATCTGCCAAAGGCAATCGATTGTTATTTTTCATCTCAATTTATCCTGTCAAAAGCTGTTCCAAGCTGCTGATAAGTCGAAGGCATGCGTTGGAAACGGTCGGTTTTTATTCTTTCATCCGGATTGGCCGGTTGTGCTTGATTCACTAGTCATTCGTGGTGCCGCTTTTCTGTACCGGCATCCACCCGAGCGAAAACAACTCACCTCACGAGGGTTTAACCAAGAGCGTGAGCCGGGTCATCGCTGAGGGATGTTAGGAGCGAAGAAAGGGGCAAACCAGCAATAAAAAAACACCCTAAGGTGTCGTTTTATTTATGGATAATTGGAATTTTTACTGTTTATCGTTGAAATTAATGGATTAATTATCGTTTTGCTTGGTTAGCCATAAATATTCTTATGTCTTAGGGTGGGTTTTTATTGCTTTTCACTCTAGCGAGGATTCTTAACAATCGTGTCGATCAATTCGGGAGTTATTCATCCTGAATCGATTAATGCCACAGGGCCCGTATTAAAAAACCAGGGCCCCCCAAGCAAAGAGACGAACTATGAAGAATAAATACAACAACATCGTCATACCGATAGATCTTGCCGACGAGAACTCGTGGGATTGTCTGATTGGCGCAAACGCGACCTATACCAAACGACTTGCAGACCGCTCTGTGCTGGCCGTACGTGAAAAAGAGGAGAGGGTTGCATCATGAATAATAATTCACCTCTGTTGCCCGAAACCGGCCTGTTCGCAGGCACCAATCCGATCATGGCGATCGGGTCGGGCTTGCTGGTTATGGCTTTCGTGTTATTTACTATCGTCGATCCGGAGTACGCCAATTCGGTATATTCCGCCGCCAAAGGCTTTATCGCTTCCGACCTGGCCTGGTACTACGTCAGCTTGATCAGCTTCTTTCTGTTCTTTGCTGTCTGGCTTGCTTTCAGCCGCTACGGTGATATCCGTTTAGGCAAGGATGACGACAGGCCTGAATTCAGCAATTTTTCCTGGTTTTCCATGCTGTTTGGTGCGGGCATCGGTATCGGTATCCTGTTCTGGAGTATCGCCGAACCGATCTATCACTTTCAGAGCAATCCGCTGATTAGCGAAGCTCAGCAGATGACGGTGGAAGCGGCCCAGATCGCAATGCGTATCTCCATCTTCCACTGGGGCTTGCATGGTTGGGCGCTGTTTGCCGTGATCGGCCTGGCGTTGGCGTATTTTTCCTACCGCAAGGGGTTACCGCTCTCAATTCGTTCGTGCCTATATCCCATTTTTGGTGATCGCATCTATGGCCCGATTGGCCATGCTGCAGATTTGCTGGCGGTGTTCGGTACGGTGTTTGGTATCGCTACCTCGCTGGGGCTGGGCGCTCAACAGATGAATGCCGGACTTGGTTACCTACTGGGTTTCGAAGTCTCGACCACTAACCAGATTATTCTGATTGCGCTGCTGTCAGTCGTCGCGACAGCTTCGGTTCTGACCGGTTTGAACAAGGGAATTCGTATCCTCAGTGAATTGAACATGCAGCTGACCATCGTCATTCTGGGGTTGTTTGTTATCTTCGGTCCGACCGCGTATGTACTTGGCGCCTTCGTCACCAATACCGGTGACTACCTGTTTCATGTTGTTGAGCTGGGTCTATGGGTAGATCCAGATCCTGAGGGTCAGTGGCAGGGCTGGTGGACCATTTTCTACTGGGGCTGGTGGATCGCCTGGGCACCTTTCTGCGGTATTTTCATCGCGCGCATCTCTAAAGGACGCACCATTCGTGAGTTTGTACTTGGAGTACTGGTTGCACCCACGATTCTGGCCGCTTTCTGGATCTCCATTTTCGGTAATACCGCGATGTTTATCGAACTGTTCGGCGGCGGCGGGGTAACTGCTGCGGTCAACGCTGATACCACCATGGCGCTGTTCAAGACCATTGAACTGATGGGCAACGGACAGATGATGACGCTGCTGATGTCGGGGCTCTGCACCGTGATGTTGGTGACTTACTTCGTCACTTCGGCCGACTCGGCAACCCTGGTGATCTGCACCCTGATCTCCATGGGTGAGGAGCATCCACCGGCTCGTTATCGAGTGTTTTGGGGTATGGCTATCGGCGCCGTCGCTGCGGTTCTTCTATACGCCGGTGGACTGAAGGCTCTGCAAACCGCGTCTATAGTTGCCGCGCTGCCTTTCTCAATAATCGTGATACTGGCCACCTATGGCCTTTACAAATCGCTACGTGAAGAAACGCTACCGGGCAAACAAACTGCGCCATTGGCTAGCCATGCGCCAGCTGAGGATCAATTGTCCGCCGAGGTTACTGCGTCATCCAATGAATCTGCGGCACCGGTTATCGGTAGCGTATAACCGCACAAGGCACTAGTCCATCCGGATCGGTGCCTTCCATATCCAATGAATAGCTCAAGAGAATTCTCGGCCTCAGAGCGGTGCTGTTCATATTATTTAAAAACTGTGGAGTCGATATGTCTACTCAAGTAATTCTTCCGCGCATTATGCAGGTAGGTGAAGGTGCCAGCCAGGAAATACCGAGCGTGCTGGCCAGTCTAGGCTGTAAACGGCCGTTAATTATAACTGACAAAATGATGGTGGAACTGGGCTACGCCGGTCGCATACAGGAGTGCCTGTCACGGCATGAAATATCTGCTGACATCTTCGCTGATACGGTGCCGGAGCCAACCGTCAGCTCTATTCAATTGGGTGTTGATAAGGTACGTAATGGCGATTACGACAGCATCATCGCCCTGGGTGGTGGCAGTCCGATAGATAGTGCCAAGGCTATCGGAATCCTGGGCAAGTTCGGTGGCAACATGCGGGATTATAAGTTTCCCCGGGTGGTGATCGAATCGGGACTGCCGATCATTGCAGTACCGACAACAGCAGGTACGGGCTCTGAAGTCACACGCTTTACCATCATTACTGACGACGCCAGCGATGAGAAGATGCTCTGCGTAGGTGTCGGCTTTATGCCGATGGCCGCGCTGGTGGATTACAACCTCACTTTGAGTCTGCCAGCAAGAATTACTGCTGATACCGGAATTGATGCGTTAACTCACGCGATGGAAGCGTACGTCAGCCAGAAAGCCAATCCTTATAGTGACAGTCAGGCTTTATCCGCGATGCGCTTGCTAGGCCCTAACCTGCGTCGGGTATACCACGATGGCTCTGATAAAGAAGCCCGTGAGGCGATGATGCTGGGTTCAACCCTGGCTGGTGTGGCGTTCTCTAACGCATCAGTCGCCCTTGTGCATGGTATGAGCCGGCCAATCGGAGCTGCTTTTCATGTACCTCATGGCCTCTCAAATGCCATGCTTCTGCCATGTGTTACTGAATTCTCAATCCCGGGTGCCCCCGAGCGTTATGCGGACTGTGCGCGCGCCATGGGTGTAGCCAATGAGTTGGATAGTATTGAGGTTGCCAACGGCAAGCTGCTGGATGAACTTCGGGCGCTGAATGACGAGCTTCAGGTGCCGACACCCGAGCAGTTCGGTATCGAGCGCCAGGCATTCCTTGACCTGATGAGTACGATGGCCGAGCAGGCTCTGGCCTCGGGGTCGCCTAATAATAACCCCCGTATACCCAGCGCTGAAGAGGTTGTCGCGATCTATGCACAGCTCTGGTAAGTCAGATTTAACTTTATGCTTTTGAGGACAGGCGTGACCTTGTTTTTGCTTTTGAGGACAGGCGTGACCTTGTTTTTGCTCTTGAGGACAGGCGTGACCCTGTCGAATTGATGTTTGAGGAAATTGATATGAATACAGTAGGACATTTGATTAACGGTGAAATCCGCACCGATGCAGCACGTAGCCAGGACGTATTTAACCCGGCCACGGGTGCTGCGACCAAGCAGGTTGCCCTGGCGTCTAAAGAGACGGTAGAGGAAGCGATTGCAGCAGCACAAGCCGCTTATCCTGCATGGCGCAATACGCCGGTTGGCAAGCGTGCTGCAGTGATGTTTCGTTTTAAGGTGCTGCTGGAGCAACATGCGGATAAAATTTGCCAGATGATCGGCGAAGAACACGGCAAGATTAGTCATGATGCCGCCGGTGAACTGCAGCGTGGCATTGAATGTGTTGAGTATGCCTGCGGGGTTGCCGAGCTGCTGAAGGGCGAGCACAGCAAGAATGTTGGCCCGAATATCGATTCCTGGTGTGAGTTTCAGCCGCTGGGCGTCGTGACCGGTATTACGCCGTTTAACTTCCCGGCAATGGTGCCTCTGTGGATGTACCCGATGGCGATCGCCTGCGGTAACACTTTTGTATTGAAGCCATCCGAGCGTGATCCAAGTTCAACCCTGTTTATCGCTGAATTGCTGCAGGAAGCCGGCCTTCCGGATGGCGTCATGAATGTGGTGAATGGTGACAAGGAAGCGGTTGATGTACTGCTGGGTGATGAGCGAGTTAAAGCGGTGAGCTTCGTTGGCTCTACGCCAATTGCCGAGTATATCTACAGCACCGCTAATGCCAATGGCAAGCGTTGTCAGGCCTTGGGCGGAGCTAAAAACCACGCTATCGTGATGCCTGATGCGGATATGGATAACGCTGTGAACCAGTTACTGGGTGCTGCGTTTGGTTCTTCCGGCGAGCGTTGTATGGCTCTGTCTGTAGCGGTGGCCGTCGGTGATGCAGCCGCGGATGCGCTAGTGTCTAAGATGCAGGCAGCGATGCAGTCACTGAGTGTGGGCGCGTACTCTGATAGCAACAATGATTTTGGTCCGGTGATTACCCGTCAGCATCAGCAGAAAGTTGTGGGTTATATCAACAGTGCCGAGCAGGATGGTGCAAAGGTTGTGGTTGATGGCCGAAACCCTCAGGTTGCAGGCTTCGAAGAAGGCTTCTTTGTAGGTGCTACGCTGATCGATGCCGTGACTACCGACATGGTGAGCTATCAGGAAGAGATCTTTGGTCCTGTGCTACAGGTGGTTCGTGTAAACACCATGGATGAAGCAATGCAACTGATCAATGATCACGAATACGGTAACGGTACCTGTATCTTTACCCGTGATGGTGAAGCCGCGCGTTATTTCTCTGACAATATCCAGGTGGGGATGGTCGGTATCAACGTACCGCTACCGGTACCAGTGGCGTATCACAGCTTTGGTGGCTGGAAACGCTCGCTGTTTGGCGATCTGCATGCCTACGGTCCTGATGCGGTGCGTTTCTACACCAAGCGCAAGACCATTACTCAGCGCTGGCCGTCCAGTGGTGTGCGTGAAGGCGTCTCTTTCGCGTTCCCCAGTTAAGAAGGTAAAAAGGCAAGAAGGTAAAAAGGCAAGAAGCAAAAGCAACCTATAGCAATTGCTTTCTGTTGGCGATGTTCCTGCATATGGGGCATCGCCATTTTTGCTACATTTACAGCTAGTCACATGCATCTGTAATTTTGAGTAGATCGAATAATTGTATGGAGTAGTGGGAAGAGCGCACCTCCAGAAAAAAATAGATCTCAATAACCTGAGTTCTCACAATCATTGAAGCAGAGGATACAGCAGTGAAAAAAAGACTTCCCCCACTCAACTGGTTACGCTCATTTGAGGTATCTGCCCGCCATCTGAACTTTACCCAGGCCGCGGCCGAATTGAACCTGACTCAGGCAGCAATCAGCCAGCAGGTCAAGGGGCTGGAATCCCAGCTCGGTGTTGCCCTTTTTAAACGTCTGCCCCGTGGCCTGGAGTTAACCGAGGCGGGCCAGGCATATATACCGGCAGTATACGAATCTATCCAACGGCTTGCTGTAGCGACTGATGAGATTTTTGGGCAGGGTCGCAGTCGCCTGCTGACTGTTAGGGTGAATTTAGTCTTCTTTACCACCTGGCTTGCTCCCAGGCTCGGACGCTTTCGGAAACTGCACCCCGAGGTTAGGTTGCGCTTCACCAGCAATATTTGGGTGGACGAGCGAGACAAGGAGGCCGATATGGAGATCCGTTATGGTAAAGGGACCTGGAGTGGCTTCACGTCCAGCCGGCTAACGTGGGATGAACTGTTCCCAGTTTGCAGCCCCTCGCTGGATGACAGCCAGGAACTTCCCGGTTCACCTGAGGCGCTTGCCGATTATACGCTGCTGCATGTGATTGGCTATGAAGAGGGGTGGGGGCACTGGCTCAACAAAACAGGATTTGACCACCTGGACACGTCACAGGGAATTCAGCTGGATACCTTGATCTCTGCCCTGGAAATGGCTGCTTTGGGGCAGGGAATTGCACTGGGGCGGACTTCGCTGGTAGCGGGCATGATTGCTGAGGGGCGACTGGTTGCTCCTTTCGAACAACGAGTACCTACCTCAGAGGCGTTTTACCTCGCCTGCCCCGATCACCAGTATGAGCATCCTCATGCCGAGACTTTCCGCTCCTGGCTTATCGAGGAGGCGGAGCAAGGCCGGTAAAGTACTTATACTTTATGCCCAGCAGGGCATGCTAAGCCCAGGGGGCCAGTCCACAGGTTCCCTACTCAGAACATCCGTTCATTTCCATCTTCAAAAAAGTAGCACTTTCTGGATCGACGCCATTGTTTCGGCCTTATAGGCAGATCGATTCAAGCTACTTTGCGCGAATATTGCCAATAAATATTTTTCTATCGCTGGTCATTATTGACCCGTTGTCTGTGCTTGTGTCGTCTTATGACAAAAACTGTGCGGCTAATGACCGCGGTTTGTTTGGCTATACGTTTTAGGATTAATCATGCCTGAACCGATTTTACGGATGGGGTGTATGAAAGATTTGAAGCCAAATAGCAGTTGTATGTAAGAAGAGTCTTGCTCATACACTGGAAAAATAACAAGGCGAATATAATGATCAAAAAGAATTTCCGGTATAGACCGACCGGTTTAGTACCAACACTAGTTTTATCTACCGGACTGCTTTCTTGCGTTGCCCAGGCCGCAGAATTTAGAATTGGCGAGCTTGAGGGAAGCTTTGATTCACAGCTTTCTGTTGGTGCCAGTTGGCGCCTGGAAGATGCGAACTCAGATTTTATTTCGCCGGGCAATGGTGGCACCAATCCGACCAATGGCGCCAATAATGACGATGGTAATCTGAACTTTGAAAAGGGTGATACGTTCTCAAAAATTTTCAAAGGCGTGCATGATCTGGAATTAAACTACCAAAACTACGGTGCTTTCGTGCGCGGTAAGTACTGGTATGACTTTGAGCTTGAAGACGAAAAGCGTCCCCATGGTCACAGCGCCAATGGCTTTGCATCGGGCGATCAGTTGAACGATGACGGCTTTAATGATTTTGCCCAGTTCTCCGGGGCGGAGTTTTTGGATGCGTTTGTCTATGGCGCCTTCGATATCGGTGAAATGCCGCTGGATGTTCGCTTGGGCAGGCAGGTAGTCAGCTGGGGCGAGAGCACCTTTATCCGCGGCGGCATCAATGCCATTAACCCCGTGGATGTGACCGCTTTCCGCCGTCCCGGAGCCGAGATTAAAGAGGGCCTGTTGCCGGTGAATATGTTGTACGGCAACCTGGGGTTGACCGAGAGCCTCAATGTTGAAGCTTTCTATCAGCTGCAATTTGAACAGACCGTTATCGACGGTTGCGGCACGCTGTTCTCGGTTAATGATTTCGCACCTGAAGGCTGTAATCTGATCAATGTTGCCCCAGCAGCGTTGTCTCTTTCTGATAGTGCCGCGCTGGCTAACGGTTTTACCGTAGCCCGGGACGCCAATGGCGTGCGTGAGGCCGATGATGACGGCCAGTTCGGTGTAGCTTTGCGCTATCTGAGTGAAGCGCTGAACGATACCGAGTTCGGCTTATACTACTTGAACTATCACAGTCGATTGCCGGTGCTGGCCGCTAATAAGGCCGGTACTAACCCTGTTAATGCGCCTTTCATCCCGAATGATCCGTTTGGCACAAATCCGACTTATTTCTCATTGTATCCGGAAGATATTCAGTTGCTTGGCCTGAGCTTTGCCACCAATGTAGATGAGTGGGCAGTGTCCGGTGAGATCAGCCACCGTAAAGATGTGCCGGTGAGCATTAATGGTACGACCTTCGTTCAGGCGATGTTGACCGCCGGTACTCCAAACGAAAATCCGCAAAATCCGGTAAACGATCTAGTTAATGCAGCCGGAGCCGGAGAGGTTGTCAATGCCTACCTGCTATACGATGTCACCCAGGCGCAGCTGACGGGAATCCGTACCTTCACAGGTATTCTGGGTGCCAGCACGGTTGCACTGGTTGGCGAGGTAGGCACGACCCATGTGCACAGTTTGCATTCAACCATTCCGCACGGTCGGGCAGGTACCTTTGGTCCGGGTGTTGCCAGTGATGACGGTTTTGTTACCACTAATTCCTGGGGCTACAGGGTTCGCGCGAAAGCCGATTACAACGATGTCTTTAGTGGCATAAACCTCAGACCGGGCATCGCATTCTCCCACGATGTAGACGGTTTTGCGCCGCAGCCCGGCGGTGCCTTCCAAGAAGGCCGTAAAGCACTGGGACTGTCTCTGACGGCAGATTACCTCAACAAATACAGCGCGAATATCTCCTATACAAATTTCTTTGGTGGTGACTTTAATCTCAACGAGGATAAGGACTTCATCGCTGCGAGTATGAGTGTGTCTTTCTAAATATGCACAGGCGCCTGTCGGAATTATCCGGCAGGCCTTCCTGGCGAAAGCTGATAATTCAGGCAGGTTGATTATGAATTATAAAAATAAAACCCTTGTAAGTTTATTTCTCTCGGCGCTGGCGTCGAGTTCGATGGCAGCTGTTTCTCCCGAAGAGGCCGCCCCTCTGGGCAATGATCTGACGCCGATTGGCGCTGAGAGTGCGGCTAATGCCGCAGGTACTATACCAGCGTGGAATCCGCAAACCCTGTCCCAGTCTGATGTGGATAGCCTTATTCAGGAACAACCGCTGTTTACCATTACCGCAGATAACATTGAGCAGTATAAAGGTAATCTGTCAGTGGGACAGATGGCGTTGTTTAAGAAATATCCCGCTAGCTACCAGATGCCGGTGTATAAAACATTACGTACGGCGCTCTATCCGCAACCAATGTATGACAAGGGGATAGCCAACGCGACGACGGCAAAACTGGTTCAGGGCGGTAACGGCATAGCCGATTTTAACGGCATCACGCCGTTCCCGATTCCACAGAATGGCCTTGAGGTGGTGTGGAATCACATTACCCGTTATCGCGGTGGCATGCTGGAGCGCAACGTGGTGCAGCTGCCGGTAGTGAGTAATGGCGATTTTAATCCAATCAGCGTGGATGAATCATTTCTGATGCCGTACCAGGTGGATGGCTATCAGCTGACTGAAGCGGACGACAATATCATTTTCTATTACACCCAGAAAGTGAAGTCGCCACCGCGCCTGACCGGTAACGTACTGCTGGTTCATGAAACCCTGGACCAGGTGAAACAGCCACGACAGGCGTGGCGATATAATGCCGGGCAGCGACGGGTTCGTCGTGCACCTCAGGTGGCCTATGACTCCCCGGGGCAGGCAACAGATGGACAACGTACCTCAGATCAGCTGGACATGTTCAACGGTGCACCGGATCGTTATAACTGGAATCTGCTGGGCAAGCAGGAGCTGTATATCCCCTATAACGCATTCAAGCTGGCATCCAAGGATCACAGCTATCGGGATATCGTGCGTCCAGGTCATCTTAATCCCGAGTTGACCCGCTACGAGTTGCATCGGGTGTGGAAAGTTGAGGCGACCCTGAAAGAGGGAGAGCGTCACGTTTATGCCAAACGGGTGTTCTACATCGATGAAGATACCTGGCAGATCGCCGTCGCTGACCAGTATGATGCCCGCGATCAGCTGTGGCGCGTACAGGAGGGGCATGAGCTGCAGTATATTGAGCCATCCGTACCCTGGTTGGCGGCTGATACCATCCACGACTTGCAGTCCGGTCGCTTACTGGTATCAGGCTTATCCAATGAGGACACCCAGTCGGGCTTTAACTTTGAGGTGGTCACCAAGCGAAAGGATTTTACTCCCTCGGCAATCCGCAGGTCGGGTAAGCGCTAAAGCTTCAGAATGACATAAATTCCCCGGCTTATAGGTGCCGGGGACTCCAGTCTTCGTTGCGATTTATGACGTCAGAGGCATTTACTAAGTAGTGCCCATCCATAAACAGATGTCTACTGCGGACTTCCCAGAGGCGCGATCTGACCACCACAAGATAGTGTTGTTTAGAATAACTAAACGCCTATATCTTGTAGTGTCCATTTCGTCCCCCTGGATCGCCCTCGCGACGACCCTGTTTATGGACGAACACTAAGCTGTTTTATTTCACAAATACTGCCGTGTTCCGGGTTCATCCCGGCCATGGCGTTTTCGTTTATTGACCGCATCGCATATTTAATTCCTGGTTTCAGCCTGTTGACTAGCCTTGGGCGTTGCTCTATAGCTATACAGCGAGGGTTGTTTTATCCAACCCAACCCTGTTTGATCAGAAGAAAAAAGGCACTGAAAACAGATGCATAGAACCCCCACAACAAGAGCTTCATGGGCGTTGGCAATAGCAAGGGCGCTTGAAGCGAATGGCTTTGCTGCAAAGGATATTTTTGCCGAAGCAGGGCTCGATCTGAGTCAGGCAAACGATCCTGAACTGCGTTATCCGGTAAAAAATATGTCCGAGGTATGGCGATTAGCGGTAGCCAGAACAGAAAACCCATGCTTTGGCCTAGTGGTGCCACAGTATGTTCATCCCACAGCGCTCAATGCATTGGGCTTTGCGTTGATGGCAAGTGAAAGCTTGAAGGAGGCTGTCGAACGTATTGTACGTTTTTCACGGACGGTAACCGATGCAGCGGATGTGCGCCTGGTTGAAGAGACCGATGGTTACAAGTTTCTGGTGGAAGATATTGAAGACCTGCCGGATCCGTCCTATGAGGCGGTCGACGCTTTTATGGCAACCATAATCTTCTTTCTCCGCCAGCTCTGCCAGGAAGATATCAAACCGCAGAAAGTCTCGTTAAAACGGCCAGAACCGGTCGCTGGACAACCGTTTGTCGACTTTTTCCAGTGCCCGGTGGCGTTTGGAGCCACTGAAAACTCACTGCTATTCTCCAAGGACCAGATGGAGAAAAAACTGCCTACAGCCAATTCCGAGCTGGCACAGATAAACGATAGGGCGATGACCGAATATCTGTCGCGCTTTGATAAAGAAGATATCGTCGCCCAGGTAAGGGCTATCCTGCTGGATCAGTTACAGGCGGGTGAGGCCAGTCAGGGCAATGTTGCCAGTGCCTTGAATATGAGCCAGCGCAGCTTGCAAAGAAGATTGAAAGACGTAAATACCTGTTACGCCGATGTCATGGATCAGATTAGGGAAGACCTCGCATGCCAGTATCTAAAGCAGTCGAAGATACCCTTAATATCAATTACCTATCTGCTAGGATTTTCTGATCCCAGTAACTTTAACCGGGCCTTCAAAAGATGGCGCGGTATGAGCCCCAGCCAGTTTCGCAAAGAGAATACCGCTACCTAATCGTTCACCAGTCAGCTTATACCGTTATCTTTAAGCGTATAGCTGATTCGTTTTGCCCTGTATCCCAGCCTGCGCCTCTGCTTTAAGAGGCGTATCGCGCCATTGACCTGTTGCTTAATCCTGTAATTCCCAGTTCTATTTAGTTGAGCCTAGTTACGCATTGCTTAATTGTGGATGTTTCTGGGGACAACGGATTGTCTTCATAAGCCCATTATTAGTTGCGCTAAGCCATTATGGTAAGTGATCTGAGTACCGTAAGAGAGGGTTACAACGCCTCCCAGCGGTGCAGTATTAGCACTATTCAAGAATATCTAAGGAGGTACGCTGATGACGGGACAGGCTCAAGTGACACCAATAATTCCGCCGGTGAGTGAACTGGAGAGCTTGCTGGGAAAACAGCGCCAGGCGTACCGGGATCATGGAATACTCAGTCTGGCGGAGCGCAAGCGCTATCTCAAGATGCTGGAAGACTTATTGCGTGACAATCAGGAAGCCATTGTTGCTGCAATCTCTAAAGACTTTGGCAATCGTGCGTCGCAGGAAACCCGTCTGCTGGAGCTTTATCTCAGTATTGACGGTATAAAATACGCCCGCCGTAAGCTGCGTAAATGGATGAAGCCGCAAAGCCGGGGTGTCTCAATCTGGTTTGCCGGTGCGCGCAACCGGCTGATTCCGCAACCATTAGGTGTCGTCGGAATTATCACGCCGTGGAATTATCCGTTATTTCTCTCTATAGGCCCTTTGACCAGCGCCCTGGCAGCGGGTAACCGCTGCATGATCAAAATGGCGGCAAACTCAACCAATCTCAGTGCCTTGCTGCATCGCCTGTTCACCGAGAACTTCCCGCCGGAGCTGATCAGTATTGTTCCCGGTGCCCGCGGATCAGAGTTCTCAGCCTTGCCCTTTGACCATATCGTATTTACCGGCTCTGGCGAGACGGGGCGCACGGTGATGGGCGCGGCAGCTAAGAACCTGACACCGGTCACGCTGGAGCTGGGCGGCAAATCACCCACCATAATCGCTGAGGATTATCCGGTAAAAACGGCGGCAGAGCGGTTTTTGTTCGCCAAGTATATGAATGCCGGTCAGACCTGCGTATCACCTGATTACCTGTTCATACCCGAGGGTAAGCTGGAAGAGTTTGTCCGCCATGCACAGGAAATTGTTAGTCAGCGCTATCCGGATATCAGTAACAGTGATTACACCTCGATTATCGATGATAGGGCCTATGAACGCCTGGTCGATACGGTGAAGGATGCTGAGGCATTGGGTGCAAAGGTAGTCAATCTGGTGCCTGGCAGTAAGGCAGATCCGGTTACCCGCAAACTACCTCCACAGCTGCTGACGTCAGTCACCGATGAAATGCGTGTTATGCAAGAGGAGATCTTTGGTCCTCTGTTGCCGATTAAAACCTACCGCAGCCTGGATGAGGTGATTGATTATATCAATGATCGTGACCGGCCACTGGGGTTGTATCTGTTCAGTAACGATAAAAAAACGCAACAGAAAGTGATCGACAGCACGCTATCAGGTGGTGTCTGTATCAACGATGCTGCGACCCATGTGGCACAGCATGACATGCCGTTCGGCGGCGTCGGGGCCAGTGGTATGGGGCATTATCACGCCAGGGAAGGTTTCCTTTCCCTGAGCAAGATGCGGCCTGTTTTCAGACAGGGACCTGTGCCCTGGATTTCCCTCATGTTTCCACCCTATGGCAAGCGCTTTGATTGGCTGTATAAGCTGATGCTTAAGCTTTGATTGGCCGTTTCTGCAAGCTATAGAGCGTGCGGTTGTGCCGCGCGAAGATAATAGAAATTTATGTAAGGTGTGTATATGTCAATTTTATTCCTGCCGAAGATGATGTTTTACAAGTGCTTAATGCTGGTGTTGAAACTGCTGGTTAAGGTATTGCCCCAACCCAAGCCGACCTTGCTGTCGGGGCCGGGTTCTTCTGCACAGCTATGCACGATGATTTCTCACTTTAAAGTTAAGCGGGTATTGATCGTGACGGATGCGGTACTGGAGCAGATGGGGCTGCTACAGAGCATTCAGGCAGCGCTGGATGAACAGGGCGTTGACTGGCGTGTGTTCAGCGGCGTCACGCCGGATCCGACCTTTAGCGTGGTTGCTGCGGGCCTGGCTGAAGTTGAAAAACATCAGTGTGATGCGCTGCTGGCAATCGGTGGCGGCTCGGCTATCGATGCGGCTAAGGTAATCGCCCTGAAAGTGACCAACGACCGCAGTATTGAAAAACTGGCCGGTATCCTTAAAGCCAAGCGCCCCGGTATTCCCTTGTTTGCGATTCCAACCACTGCAGGTACCGGCTCCGAGGTCACTCCCGCGGCGATAGTCTCTGATCCCCACACCCACAAGAAAAGCCTGTTTCTCGATCCTAAGGTGATTCCCCTGGCGGCGGCGCTTGATCCGGAACTGATGACCGGATTGCCGGGGCATATTACCGCCGCAACCGGCATGGATGCGCTGACCCACGCGATTGAGTCGTACCTATCGACGCATGCAACAGCGGAAACCGAGTTTTATTCCCGGGCTGCGGTGCAGATGGTGTTCGAAAACCTGCCGCTGGCTTATGTTCAGGGCGATAACCTCAAGGCACGCGAAGCGATGTCGCTGGCCTCGCTGTATGCCGGACTGGCCTTTTCCAAGGCCAACCTTGGCTATGTTCATGCGATTGCTCATCAGCTTGGCGGTGTGTACCAGGTCCCCCATGGCTGGGCCAACGCCATTGTCTTGCCTTATGTGCTGGACTATTGCCAGGATAAAACAGCCAAACGCCTGGCAGAGCTTGCTCGGTTGATCGGCTGCGGCTCAGCAGCAGACTCCGACGAGGCGCTGGCGCAGCTGTTTATCGATCGCGTGCGGCAATTAAATGAGCAGCTTGGTATCCCCACCGAAATTGATATGTTGCAACGCAAGGATATTCCTGCCCTTGCCAAAGCGGCGCTGAAAGAAGCCCATTACACCTACCCGGTGCCCAAATATATGGATCGAGCCCAGTGTGAGGCTCTGATAGGCAAGTTGATGAGTGACCCGGTTAAGGCTGAGGCTCAAGTTAATGCTAATGCCGCTTAAGGGTATCTAGCAGGTTGTTGAAAAGCGTTTTCGAGGCAGTCAATGTAAGGCAAAAGCAGGCGAGAAAGCAGAGCTTATTGAAATAAGTGAGCATTTTGAGCCTGTTTTTAACGCCACAGTGGCAACACAGATAGATTTTCAACAACCTGCGACGGCATAAATTAAAAAATGATCAAGGTATTGGCGCCTGAGGACTATAACTCGGCGCCAGAATCCCAGACCTTACATCGCTAGCGGCTAGAATCGATGCACAGCAAATAATAACAATAGGGTTTCTGTATGTTTCTAAACAAGAGTGTTTTATCCGTATCCATCCTGGCAGCTGCCCTGACTCTGACATTGCCGGCCGGTGCTGCTTCCGAGAAACAAGCAGCCAAATCCGTTGCTCAAGCTGCTGTGGCTCCTAATTTTTCCGCGATAGCCGCCCAGGACGAAATAGCGAAAGAGAATTGGGCGTACTCTATAGGCATCCAGGCATATGTGTATGGTTTACCGCTGGCAATTTTTGACCGCGAGCGGGTACGGCGCCTCAACCCCAAGATGCTCGAGCGTATCAAGCACCTTTGCCCCTGCGCGCCGATCAACCAGATCGGGCATATGAACAAGCTGGCAACGTCACAGGATCAGCTGCCGTACACGCCAAACAATGACACCGTATACAGCGGTGTGGCTGTGGAACTGAAGGATGAGCCACTTATCTTCAGTGCGCCTGATATTGAAGACCGCTACTGGTCCGTCCAGATCACCGATACTTACTTTGATAATTTTTTATATCTGGGCTCCCGAGCTACTGACGGTAAAGGCGGGCACCACGCATTTGTCGGGCCCGACTGGCAGGGTGAACTACCAGACGATGTCATCGTCCACCGTGCGCCGACTAACAGTATTCTGATTGCGGTGCGTATCGGGGTGCTGCCGGATAATCCGGCGGATCTGGCAGTGGTTAATAAACTGCAGCACCAGTTCCATACCACTTCGCTGAGTAATTGGGGCAGCGAGGAGGGTTTCGGCAAGGCGAATGCACCGCAGATGAAGCGTAAGACGTATAGTGGCGAACTGGCTTTTTACGAGAAATTTGCCGACCTGCTGGCAGAAAATCCACCCACAGCGGATCATGCCGCTGCACTGGCGCCGTTTAAATCCATCGGGATCGAACTGGGCAAACCGTTTGATGCCCAAAGCCTGGACGAGGCAACACGCCGCGGTATGGCAAGAGCGCTGAAAGACGGTAAAGAAATTATGCGCTGGAAGGTCAAGTACCGTGGCACCGCCTATCCGACCCGCTGGAATAACCTCCATGAAGGGAGTTACGGCTATCATTATATCAACCGTGCCGAAGGTGCTTTGGAAGGCCTGATCGTGCATGACCGGGAAGAGGCTGTCTATTTCAGCACCTACGAGGATGGCGAAGCGCGCTTACTGGATGCTTCGCGCAACTACCGGCTGCATTTTGACAAGGATCAGCTGCCTCCGGTAGAGGGCAAGGGTTTTTGGTCACTCACCATGTATGGCACCGATTTCCAGCTGGTGGACAATGCCATTAACCGTTATGCCATTGGTGATCGCTCCAAGGGGCTGAAATATAATCCGGACGGCTCGCTGGATGTCTATGTTCAGCATGAGCCACCCAAAGGCCATGAGAGCAACTGGTTGCCGACGGCAGCACAGGGGCTATTCCGGATTAATTACCGGATCTATACACCGGGTCCATCCGCGATTAATCCTGATACTTTACAGCAACATTTGCCGCCGCTTAAGCGGATAGAGTCGCAGGTCGTTAGCGGATCATACGCGGGTTAACTACAGATGATGTTTTGGCTGCTGGATCATCGTTGATACACAGAAGATCTTGCTAGGACGTAGGCCGCAGTGTTTGATGTTTGAAATACGGTCAATGATTACGCCTCCCTATTGTGAATAACAGTAGGGAGGCGTTTTCATTCGTGTAGCAGGGTAGTTAAGTACAAGAAGTAGTAAGAAGAGGGCAGTTTTCAGGAAGTACCAGTTTAATGGCACCCGGCAGCGCCTCAAAGCGAATCTTCTTAGCCTTAATTGGCTCACCGTCGAGATTGATCGGCATTTCAACATCTGAATGCCATTCAACCCAAGGCACCCTAATGTGTTTGACGTAATCGCCACTGGTTTCAGGTGTCATTAACTCCTTTAACACTTGTCCCAAGGCCTCTTTTGGGAAAGCGTGCAAAGCTACGATGTCCAGTAACCCGTCATCTATCAAAGCATTGGGAGCCAGCTGTTGGCCGCCTCCGGCTTGCCTGCCATTGCACACGGCCCCGACGATCACTTCAGTTTGTGAGGATTCCCCGGGTATCCGTATCTCGCCCTGATAGGGAACAAAGTTCAGCGCCTGGGCCATGCCGGAGAGAGTATACGCGCCGCCGCCGAGAAAATTCTTTAATGCCACCGGTGTATTGGACGTCACCTGAGCGCCAAAGCCGCCACTGGCGACGTTGATAAAACTGAATTTGTTGGCTTGTACTGCATCCACGGCAAACGCCTTGCCAGATTGAGCGAGACTCAGCGCGGACAATGGATCAACAGGAATACCGCAGCCGGTAGCAAAATCATTGGCTGTACCTAGTGGCAGTATGGCCAACTCCGGTCGGTCAGCGGCTGGCAGGGCTAAAATGGCGTGGACAACCTCATTGACGGTGCCATCACCGCCGCCAGCCACCAGGCGACGGCAGCCCTCTGTGCAGGCTTCCTGCACCAGCCGGTGCACATCACCTGCCTCCCAGGTAGCCCTGACATCAACCCGGTTGCTTTTCCTAGCGCTGGTGATAGCTGCCCGAACAGGCGCTAGCCCCGCCTTTTTTCCGTTCAGAATGATTCGAATATCCATGTGAATCTGCTCCTGTTATTCATTGCTGCATGCAATTATTGTTCTGCTGCCAACCTGGACGCCCTGATGCTGACAGGGCCTTCTCTAGCTTAGTGGAGTATTGATCTACTCCCCAGAGAAATTCTATACCAATGCTCACAGTTATGGTCGTGTGACTCGTCTGAATTCCTGCTGCCTGATGCTAGCTTGTTGCGCTAAAAGTTACCCAGCGTCAAATAGGACAAGCCCTTGTCCGGTAATGACGGGATAAAGAAAACACCCTCATTAAGATTGAGTCATCTACAAGAGGGATTGTTACCATGAATTATACACACGCAAGTTTCACCCGCTTATTGGCCGTGCTGTCATTGTCAGTGTTAATGGCAGCCTGCAGTAATGATGTGGCATTTGAAGAGGGTGCCGATACGGCTGGCCACACCGCGGCCACACCCGCAACAGCCAGGGCTAATGAGATCCTGCTCGATACGCTTCCGTTTGATAATAAACAGGACTTTGAAGATGCCCGTCGTGGGCTGATAGCGCAAATTCCTGAGCTGGTGGTAACGGATAATACCGGTAGCGATATCTGGAATTTGCCGGCCTATGACTTTGTCAGTTATGAGGGGGCTGATGGCAATGCGCCAAGCAGTGTCAACCCGAGCCTCTGGCGACAGGCTGCGCTGAATAACATTCATGGTCTATTCCAGGTTACCGAGGGCGTCTATCAGTTGCGTGGCTTCGACCTAGCCAACATGACAATTATCGAGGGGAAAACTGGCTGGATCATAGTCGACCCGCTGACGTCCGCTGAAACTGCCACTGCCGCTTTTCGCTTTGCCCAACAGCACCTGGGAGTAAAGCCAGTTTCAGCCATGCTGTTTACTCACAGCCATATTGACCACTTTGGTGGTGCTCAGGGCATTCTCGATCTGTTGCCTGAGCAACAGAAACAATCCCTGAGAATTATCGCCCCGCAAGGTTTTATGGAGGAATCGACCAGCGAAAATATTATAGCTGGCACCGCCATGGGGCGACGGGCTATGTATATGTATGGCAAGCGTTTGGATCGTTCGGCACGCGGTCATGTGGATTCTGGCCTGGGTAAAGGGCCTGCGTTTGGCACTTTTGGTATTGCTGCGCCAACCGAACTGGTGGGCGCTACGCCAACTCGCCTTGAAATAGATGGCGTACCCTTCGTCTTTCAATACACGCCGGATACTGAGGCGCCGGCAGAATTTACCTTTTATCTGCCTGAGCATAAAGCATTCTGCGGGGCCGAGCTGGTGTCCAAAACCATGCATAACCTCTATACCCTGCGGGGGGCGAAAGTTAGGGATGCACTGAGCTGGAGCCAGCATATTGAAGACGCTCGGGCTATGTTCAGTGACGCCGAGGTGTATTTTGCCAGCCACCACTGGCCACTATGGGGCAAGGAGCGAATTCAAACGTTTTTGAGCAAGCAGCGCGATACCTACAAGTATATTCACGACCAGACCGTACGGCTGATGAACACCGGCTACACGCCGAATGAAATTGCCGAACAGCTGACGCTGCCCGAGAGCCTGAGTGGTGATTTTTCCAACCGTGGTTATTACGGCACGATTAAGCATAATGCCAAGGCGGTTTATCAAGCCTATATGGGCTGGTTTAATGGCAACCCGGCCTTGCTGGATCCACTGCCGGAAGAGCAAACTGCCAGGCGTACAATCGCCATGATGGGGGGAGTAGAGGCCGTTGTTGCCAAGGCACAGGAACTGTTTGACGGGGCCGATAGTCTGCCCGCAGATGAGGTAAACAAGGAATATCGCTGGATTGCACAGCTGTTGAATCAGGCAGTATTCGCCGCTCCGGATAATAAGCAGGCGAAGGCGCTGCTGGCGAAAACCTTCGATCAGCTGGGCTACCAGGCTGAATCTGCTCCCTGGCGGGATTTCTATCTGACCGGTGCCTACGAGTTGCGCAACGGCCAGCCTGATGAGGGCATGAACCCGGCGACAATGCAGCAAGTGTTAGTGCATGCACCGGTGGAAGAGTTCTTTAAATCGATGGCTGTCAGTCTCAACGGTCCGAAGGCTGAGGGGGAAAAACTTACTTTCAAAGTGCACTTCACCGATTTGGGGAAAACCTATCTGTTGATGCTGGAAAACTCTGTTTTACGCCACGCACAAGTTAGCGCAGCAGATGAGGCTGACGCGGATGCAATCCTGCACCTGACTCATCCGCTGTTCGTCGATCTGTTAATCGGCAAAGCCGGTATAAACGATGCGCTGTTTAATGATGATCTCAGCGTTGAAGGCAGCACGCTTTCCCTGATTAGCATCTTCTCGCTGCTGGATAAACCCGACGGTGTGTTCAGTATCGCTTCGCCATGAATGCGTGCAGCGCTAGAAAACAGTTGAAGAATAATTTTTTGGCAGAGAGTGGATTATGAATACAACAGCTACGGCGTCGGTCAATACCATGCACATCCCCCAGGCACTTAATGAAAAGGCTCTTAACGAAAAGCCACTAAACGAACAGGCACTTAATCCCCAGGGGTATCAGTCTATTCTAGAGGTCTTTGACCGGGCGTTTCGCCAATTTTCTCAGAACACCGCTTTTTCCTGTATGGGGCACTCGCTCTCCTATGCACGGCTGGATAAGCTTTCCCGTGATTTTGCCGCCTATTTACAGCAGCATACGGGGCTTGTACCGGGGGATCGTATCGCGGTACAACTGCCCAATATTTTGCAATACCCGGTTGTGGTGCTGGGGGCTTTACGTGCCGGTTTAGTGGTTGTTAACACCAACCCGCTGTATACCCCCCGGGAGTTGCAGCACCAATTTTGTGATGCCGGCGTTAAGGCGCTGGTGGTGTTGGATCATCTGGCCGCAGAGGCCGAAAAGGTTGTCGAAAAAACCGATATCCAGCAGCTGATTATTACCCGTATTGCCGATCTTCATGGGCCGATCAAACGACCGCTGATCAATGCGGTGGCCAAGCATCTGAAGAAGATGATCCCAGCCTATGATCTGCCGCAGGCACAATCCTTAAGGTCGGTTTTAAAAGCGGGGGCTCGTAGCACTTATACCCCTGTTACCGCGCAACCGATTGATCTGGCAGTGCTGCAGTATACCGGTGGCACTACTGGCGTTGCCAAAGGCGCGATGCTGACCCACGCTAACCTGGTGTCCAATATGTTGCAGTTACAGGCTTCTCTGGGTGAAGACATGAAGGATGGCGAGGAAGTCTGTATCGCGCCTTTGCCGCTCTACCATGTTTATGCCTTTACACTGCACCTGTTGCTGATTAGTTCCAAGGGGGGCCACAGTGTATTGATTCCCAATCCACGCGATCAGCCCGGGTTGCTTAATACGCTGAAAAAACAGCGCTTCAGCATGTTTGTCGGCCTCAATACCTTGTTTGTCTCGCTGTGTCAGAATCACCAGTTTAAGCGTCTGGACTTCAGTGCTCTGAAGCTAACCGCTTCCGGCGGTATGGCGTTAACCCGTGATGCGGCCGAACGCTGGGAAAAAGTCACCGGTTGCAGTGTGTGTGAAGGCTACGGCCTCACCGAATGCTCCCCGGTGGTATCCATGAATCCGCTGTCCGCAATTCAGCTGGGGAGTATCGGCTTGCCGGTACCCGGTACCGAGGTGAAAACCATCGATGCCAAGGGTGCCGAAGTAAATAGGGGGGAGCCGGGTGAGCTGTGTGTCCGTGGTCCTCAGGTGATGGCTGGATATTGGCAGCGGCCGGAAGCTACCGAGGAGATGATAGATAAGGATGGCTGGCTGAAGACCGGCGATATTGCGGTTATCCAGGAAGATGGCTATATCCGCATCGTTGATCGCGAAAAGGACATGATTGTAGTCTCTGGATTTAACGTCTATCCCAACGAAATTGAAGATATAGTCGTTACACATCCGGATATCGTTGAGTGCGCCGTGGTTGGTGTGCCAAACGAAAAAACCGGCGAGGCGGTGAAGGTGTTTGCTGTTGCCAGTAATCCGGCTCTGAATATTAGCGATCTGCGCAGTTATTGCCGCGAAATGCTCACGCCCTACAAGTTGCCTGTAAGCCTTGAACTGCGGGCTGAACTACCCAAGTCCAATGTCGGCAAGGTGCTGCGCAGAGAGCTAAGGGATGAATTGAGGGAAGAGCTGCCTGAAGAGGCAAGAGAACCCAGCTAATGCAGCCTTAGGTTATGCAACGGGTCGTACTATTAGGGATAGGAATTAGGATACGAAAAAGGAGATGCATAATGCGTCCATAACTTTCCAGTAGCGCAGGCTAGGATAACGATTTTCCCTTAGTAGTTTTTTACACCTTAATGGTTGTGACTGCCATTGGTCATAACCATTTGAGCCTCTCTGAGGCTCTTTTTTTTGGAAATTTGGTGGGGAAGGGGAATGCTTTTAACTAAATAGAAACAGTTAAAGACGTATCGAGATTCCTCAAGCTGTGAATCTAAAAAGTATTTATGTCGCTCAAAATCAATAACACGT
The DNA here is from genome assembly GCA_036960915.1 of Amphritea sp. Taxonomy (GTDB): domain Bacteria; phylum Pseudomonadota; class Gammaproteobacteria; order Pseudomonadales; family Balneatricaceae; genus Amphritea. Next base: position 15,318 of record JBALVQ010000037.1, on the reverse strand, counting down.
CGAAACCGTATATTTCCCGCCAGCCATCTTCAGTTTACCGTTTAACTCATCGATTCGAAGCTTTATCAAGCACATTTGGTGCGGTGAAAAAACACCGTATTGAAGAAATTTAGAAACTGTCATCACGACACTCCTAATAACAATGACAACAGCGAGTTATAAGATGAATTTAGACCTGACCCATGAGCAAAATTTAATTGTCGATACCGTTAGGGATTTCGTTGAGAAAGAGCTCTACCCCCTTGAAGCAGAAGTTGAGCGCAGCGGATTTGTTGCCAAGGAGGTCGGCCAAAGCATTCGGGAAAAAGTCATTGATATGGGGTTTTACGCGCCTAATATGCCTGAAGAGTATGGTGGTGGCGGCTTAAACGATTTTGATTTTACGCTACTTGAGCGTGAACTTGGCAGAGCCTCCATGGCCTTAGGCGTGTTCTGGGGAAGGCCTTCAAATATCCTGCTTGCCTGTAATGATGAACAGAAAGAAAAATATCTTATTCCCACCATACGCGGCGAAAAATATGATGCCCTTGCAATGACTGAGCCCGATGCCGGTTCAGATGTACGCGGCATGAAGTGTGTGGCCAAAAAAGACGGTGATGACTGGATCATCAATGGCACCAAGCATTTTATCTCCCATGCCGACATTGCCGATTACGTTATTGTTTTTGTTGCCACCGGCGAAGAAGAGACGCCACGGGGCAAGAAGAAGCGCATTACGGCGTTTTTAGTGGACGTAGGAACCCCTGGTTTCGAAGTACGAGCGGGGTACGATTCAGTATCTCATCGGGGTTATCAAAACTGTATTCTGAATTTCGATGACTGCCGCATCCCCTCCAGTCAAATTCTGGGTGAAGAAGGCACCGGCTTTGATGCGGCCAATACCTGGCTGAATGGCACCCGCCTGACAGTAGCGGCAAACTGTGTTGGTCGCGCGCGTCGCGCATTCGACCACTCCCTGGAATTCAGTGCCACCCGTAAACAGTTTGGCCAGGTGATTGGCAAGTTTCAGGGAGTATCCTTCAAACTGGCCGATATGATCACAGAAATCGATGCCGCCGATCTGTTAACACTTTCTGCTGCGTGGAAATTATCCCAAGGGCAAGACTCTGATCGCGCTATTGCACAGGCAAAACTCTACGCCAGCGAGATGTTAGCGCGAGTTACCGATGAAGCTATTCAGATTCATGGCGGCATGGGCCTGATGAACGAACTTCCCCTTGAGCGTTTATGGCGTGATGCCCGCGTCGAGCGTATCTGGGATGGCACCTCTGAAATACAACGCCATATTATTTCCCGAGGTCTGCTACGTCCATTGGGAGCCTGATCATGGCTAAGCCTAAAAACAGTGTTGAGACACTGGATCGCCTGCTGCGGCCTAAATCCATTGCGGTATTTGGTGGCCAGCAAGCGGCAGAGACAATCCGGCAATGCCATCGCATGGGTTACCCGCATGCGATCTGGCCAGTCCATCCCAGTAAAGATGAAATTGAGGGACTGCCATGTTTTCGCTCTGTAAAAGAATTACCCGCAGCACCGGATGCGGCTTTTATCGGCGTGAATCGTAACCAGACTATCGACATCGTAAAAGCGCTGGCAGAGCATGGTGCAGGCGGTGCTGTTTGTTATGCCTCAGGCTTTAAGGAAGCGGATGCCGAGATGGGGGATGGCGACGAGTTGCAACAGCAGCTGGTAGGCGCCGCCGGCTCCATGCCGATAATGGGGCCCAACTGCTACGGTTTTATTAACTATCTTGATGGCGCCTTGCTTTGGCCCGATCAACACGGCGGGCAGCGCGAAGAAAAAGGTGTTGCTATCCTGACTCAATCGTCAAACATCGCTATCAATTTAACCATGCAAAAACGTGCCCTGCCGATTAGTTATATGCTTGCGGTAGGTAATCAGGCGCAAACCGGCTTATCGGCATTGGCCTCGGGCTTGCTTGATGATCCTCGTGTCACCGCTATCGGACTGCATATTGAAGGCATTGATGATGTTGCCGCCTTTGAGACTATGCTGCTAAAAGCTCGGCAAAAGCATATTCCTGTGGTCGCGTTAAAGATGGGAAAATCGGTAGCCGCGCAACAGCTTACCTTTTCACATACGGCATCACTCGCCGGTTCAGATACCCTGGCGAGTGCCTTCTTTGATCGTGTAGGTGTCGCGCGGGTCCATTCCGTTCCTGAATTTTTAGAAACACTAAAACTGCTGCATGTACACGGTCCCTTATCAGGGAATGATGTCTGCTCGATGAGTTGTTCCGGTGGTGAAGCTTCGTTAATGGCCGACGCAGTAGAGACTAGAGAGGTACATTTCCGGCCGCTTGATGAATCAGAACGTCTACGGGTAAAGCAAACCCTTAGTGATATGGTTTCTGTTGCCAACCCGCTTGATTACCATACTTTCATTTGGGGGGATGAAGACAGGCTAGCAGCGACCTTTAGTGCTATGGCTAGCTGCGGCTTTGATCTTTCTATGTTGGTACTGGATATTCCCCGCCAGGACCGTTGCTCTACTGAAGACTGGGATGCAACATTGAAAGCGATTAAAACCGCTGCAGATCAAACTGGCAATTGCACAGCCGTTGTCTCTTCCATGCCTGAAAACCTTCCCGAGAATATTGCCCGGCAATTGCTCGCTAACGGTGTTGCGCCGATGATGGGCATCGATGAAACATTAGCAGCCATTGAAGCGGCAGCATTTATTGGCAAGAATTATGCGAAAGCCGCTGCAAAACCACTGGCTCTTTGGGGTGCGAATAAGCAGGGCGATACGGCGTTATACCAAACGCTTGATGAATCAGATTCGAAAGCACTGTTGAGCAAGTTTGGCGTCCCGGTACTAGCGTCCCAATTGGCTGATACCCCTGAGCAAGCGGCATCCGCTGCTGAATCCATAGGCTTTCCGGTAGTGCTGAAAGCGGTGGGTGAGCACTTGCTTCATAAGACAGAAATGGGGGCGGTGAAGCTCAACCTGGCTGATCGTAATGCGATCAAACAGGCTGCCGAATCAATGCTGCACCTCAAAGGCCGGTTACTCATTGAACCGATGGTTGACGATGCTGTAGCGGAACTTATTTTTGGTATCAATAAAGATCCACAATTTGGTCTCTTCATGGTGATTGGTGCTGGCGGCATTTTAGTTGAGCTGATGCAGGACAGTCGCACATTGCTGCTACCTGTATCAGCCAATGAAGTTCGTGAAGCAATTTTATCTCTGCGCTCTGCCAGTTTACTGACTGGTTTTCGAGGCAAACCAGCAGCGGATATCGACTCTGCGGTTGAAGTGGCTTTATCGTTGGCACGCTTTGCAGAAGCCCGCGCCGACACCCTTGTTGAATTAGACATCAACCCACTGATGCTACGCCCTGCCGGTCAAGGGGCTGTTGCCGCAGATGCACTGATCCAGATAATGGGCCGAGAAATAAAAGGAAATCATAATGACTAGTCCAATCAAAATTACGCGCAGTGGCGGGATACTGGAAGTTACTCTTGATCGCCCCAAAGCCAACTCGATTGATGCCGCTACCAGCCGTATTATGAGTGATACGTTTAAAGCGTTTCGCGATGATCCTGAAATGCGCGTGGCAATCATTACTGGCGCTGGCGATAAATTTTTCTGCCCCGGCTGGGATCTGAAAGCCGCTGCCAATGGCGAGCCGCCGAATGCGGATTACGGCGAAGGTGGCTTTGGAGGTTTGCAAGAACTTCCTAATCTCAATAAGCCGGTTATTGCCGCTATTAACGGCATTGCCTGCGGCGGTGGCTTTGAACTCGCGCTATCTGCCGACATGATCATTGCCGCCGACCACGCCAGCTTTGCACTCCCGGAAATTAATTCGGGTACTGTCGCCGATGCCGCCAGCATCAAGCTGCCTAAGCGCATCCCATACCACATTGCGATGGAGATGCTTTACACCGGTCGCTGGATGGATGCCCAAGAAGCGGCTCGCTGGGGCTTAATTAATCAAGTTGTACCCGCCGATCAATTAATGCTTAAAGCGCGTGAATTAGCCGCCTTGTTGGCCGGTGGCCCACCACTTGTTTATGCCGCCATTAAAGAGGTCGTCCGGGAGTCTGAAAACAGGTGTTTTCAAGACGCGATTAACCGGATTAACCGCCAGGAATTTAAAACGGTCGACACGCTATACAACAGCGAGGACCAGTTGGAAGGCGCTCGTGCATTTGCTGAAAAACGCGAACCCCAGTGGAAAGGACGATAAACCGATAGCTTTCCAAAGTGATAGACAATTGCTCAATCACATCAGCAACTAGCGATTTAAATTTGCTGTCAGGTGGAACCGGCTGGGTGTGCCGCGCCTGTCAGAGGTCATAAGATGAAGACCATAAGATGAAGACCATAAGATGAAGACCATAAGATGAAGACCATAAGATGAGGGTCATATGAAGGTATTAGTAACAGTTAAAAGAGTGATCGATTATAACGTCAAAGTACGGGTTAAGTCGGACAACAGCGATGTGGATCTGGCCAATGTAAAGATGGCTTTGAACCCGTTTTGTGAAATTGCCGTTGAGGAAGCGGTACGCTTGAAAGAAGCCGGCACGGCTACTGAAGTGGTTGTGGTGTCTGTTGGCCCCAAAGCCTGTCAGGAACAGATTCGCACCGCACTGGCGCTTGGCGCCGATCGGGGAATCCAGATTGAGACCGAAGCGGCGCCGCAATCCCTGTCGGTTGCCAAATTGCTGGCTAAAGTGGTCGAGCAGGAAAAGCCTGAACTGATTATTATGGGCAAGCAGGCGATCGATACCGATAACAACCAGACCGGGCAGATGCTGGCCGCACTGCTGGGGATGCCACAGGGGACTTTCGCGTCTGAAGTAAGCATTGCAGATGGTAAAGCGAATGTGATCCGTGAAGTTGATGGTGGGTTGCAAACCGTTGCACTGAACCTTCCTGCGATTGTGACGACAGATCTGCGCTTGAACGAGCCGCGTTACGCATCGCTGCCCAACATCATGAAGGCCAAACGTAAGCCGTTGGCTGTTACCACGCCTGCGGAGCTGGGGGTGGAAGTGAAAGCCCATACCCAGTTGTTGCAAGTGACTCCGCCAGCGGAGCGTCAGGGTGGCATCAAGGTGAGCTGCGTGGATGAGCTGGTCGACAAACTCAAGAACGAAGCCAAAGTAATTTAAGGGGAGTGATCTAATGGCTATTCTGATTATTGCTGAACATGATAATAGTACCCTGAAAAGTGCGACGTTAAATGCCGTGACAGCGGCAGCCCTGATGGACGATGAGCTTCACCTGCTGGTGGCCGGTTGTGATTGCCTGCCGGCAGCAGAGCAGGCCGCTCAGGTGGCCGGCATCAGTAAAGTGCTGTTGGCAGACAATGCCGCCTATGAGCACCAGTTGGCGGAAAACCTGTCCAGCTTGGTGAGCCAGATGGTCGCAGAGAGTGGTAAGGACTACAGCCATATCGTGGCGCCAGCGACCACGACGGCCAAGAACTTCATGCCGCGGGTGGCGGCACTGCTGGACGTGGCGCAGATCTCCGACATCATCAAGGTTGATTCTGAAGATACCTTCCAGCGTCCCATCTATGCCGGTAACGCCATTGCCACCGTGCAGTCTCTGGATGCAATCAAGGTGATCACGGTGCGTGGTACTGGCTTTGATGCCTGTGCTGCAGAAGGTGGTAGTGCTTTGATTGAAACGTTTGACACGGTACACGATGCCGGCATCTCCAGTTTTGTCGGTGAAGAGGTCGCGGTGTCTGATCGTCCGGAACTGACTGCGGCCAAGGTGGTGATCTCTGGTGGGCGGGGCATGGGCAATGGTGAAAATTTCACCTTGCTGGAAAACGTCGCTGATAAATTAGGTGCGGCTGTCGGGGCATCCCGTGCTGCGGTTGATGCGGGATTTGTATCTAACGATATGCAAGTAGGTCAGACCGGTAAAATTGTTGCGCCTGAACTGTATATCGCCGTCGGTATTTCCGGAGCGATACAACACCTGGCGGGCATGAAAGATTCCAAAGTAATAGTGGCAATCAACAAGGATGAGGAAGCCCCCATCTTCTCGGTGGCGGATTATGGTTTGGTTGCAGATCTGTTTGAAGCGGTGCCGGAACTGGAAGGAAAACTATAATATCCTGGCTTTCCAGGTTTACCAGGCTGGTCATTGTGATTCAGTGATTAGTCTGGAAAGTTTTTATATGTCAGTAGTTAAGTGGAGGTTTGCAGCGGTACGTTAATGGCAAGCCATGCCATGCCATGCCATTAATCCGCTTCCTGCATAGCTAATTGATATAGGTAGTCAGCCATCACCCGGCTGGCTTCGTTATTCACATGCCGGGTATCGATGTAGTAGCCGTGGTTGCTACGGTTAATCACGGTATCAGATACCTGAACAAGCTCGTTGTTATTAAACAGTTTAGTCATCATATCCAACCAGCCCAGTGCGATACCCTGATCAGCTTTTACCGCTGAGATCACTGTGTAGTAATTTCCCAGGAAAATTTTATGACTTTCCTCAGGTGCATTGCCGCCTGCCAGAGTAAACCAGTCATGCCAGTTCAACCAACGACTATCCAGTTCATCCATATGGATAAGTGGCAGGCGCGAAATATCGACTAAGGAAGAGGTGCTGGAAAGCTGATGGATTTGCGCAAAATTTTTACTACAGACAGCACCCACTTTTTCGGTAAATAGGGTCAGGTTATGAGCATCTGAATCAAGCACACCAAAGCGTAAATACAGAGCGTTGGAATGTTGCAGGTTATCTGAGTCAGAGAGGGTGATGTTAATCGTTATATCGGAGTGTTTTGCCTGAATTTTAGAAAACAACGGCAGCAACCAAAAGTTTGCCAAGCCGCTATGACATACGATATTGACTTGATTCTCAGGCTTAAGGTTTCTGAGTTGTTCTGATGAATCGGCTATTTCATTAAAAGCGGTTTGTATTTGGTTGTAATAGCGTAAGGCATCCCTGGTTGGTTTCAATAACCGCCCTGATTTATTGAACAGCACCACCCCCAGATTCTTCTCTAATACTTTAATGTGCTGAGAAACAGCCGGTTGGGTGCTGGTTAACTCCATTGCAGCAGCCGTCATTGTGCCTAAGCGCATAACAGCTTCAAAGGCCACTAAAGACTTCAATGGCGGTAATTTGGATACCAATCGTTTCATAAGTTTAACTAATAGATTTCATAATAATTTAGCGGATTGTTCAGCTCTCACGGCAATGATCAAATGCTTGATATTCAGTACTTAACCAAAGGAACCAACGAACAAGTCCCTTGCACCTCTGGCTTCCAGAGAGATCGGATATCAAGGCTACGATTACAGGCATACTGGTTGTACGTCGAAAATCGTTAACACTGAGATCCGGTTTCTCTGAAAGCCCCGAAGGGCGGGCTCTATAACGGCCATCTGCTTTGTCAGTCAGCTTGGAAAGGTCTAGACATTTCGCTGCACTGTCTTTCGCGCATATGGCCGTTCTATTGCCCGCAGAGAACACATTGGACTTATTCGCAGGTTCCCTAATTCTCACCGAGAATAGCAATGAATATCAGCATTGAAAAGAATAACAACAACTTCAGTATTAATGCCCATATAGCAGATCAGAAAACCCCACTGCCTGCACTTTGGATTCGTGAGCGCGTACAGGACAGCTCTCAAGTTGATATAAAAACACAACAGAGGTTATTCAATCCTCATCTTTTACCCACTGATCTGCAGATTACACACGCAAGTATCGATAACAATTTGTTAGAGCTTACTTTTAGCGATAACTATTCGGCCGTTTTTCAGACCGATCAATTGATAAACGAAGCCCTCGGTTTCAACAGCGGTCTGCCCGAAATCATCTCATGGGATGCTGCTGATAAAGTTGAACTGAAGTTCGACTGGCAAGAAATTCTGCAGAGTAAGCAGTATTTCTTAGAGGCTGTTTCAATGTTCTTGAGTTACGGTTATATCATTATCCATAACACCCCCACTCAGGTGGACAGTATTCTCAATATAGCTCGGAAATTTGGTTATGTACGAGATACAAATTTCGGCCGTTATTTCGAAGTGTTTTCAAAGCCTGATGCCAATGATCTTGCATATACACCACACGCCATCGGACCGCATACCGATAATCCATATCGTGATCCGGTGCCGGGGATTCAACTATTGCATTGCTTGGTCAATGAAACCCGGGGGGGATTATCGACACTGGTTGATAGCTTAAGCGTTGCACAAACCCTTAAAGCTGAAGATCCCGGTGGCTATGAGTTACTGGCAGATACAGCTGTAAGATTCAGGTTTTATGATCACGATACTGAGCATGTAGCTTTTCACCCGATTATCGAAAAAGATAACTTGGGCAATATGCTGGGGATTCATTACAGCCCCAGGCTTGATGACCTGCCGCTACTACCTGAATCGACGCTACAACACTATCAGGCAGCCAGGAAACGCCTGGGTGAGTTACTTGAAGATGCGCGCTATGAGAGAAAGTTTAAACTCGAAGCGGGTGAGTTAATGATGTTTGATAACAACCGTATTCTCCATGGACGAACAGGGTTTGATCCGAATGAAGGGGCTCGTCACCTGCAAGGTTGCTACATTGATCGTGATGGCCCTAAAAGCCATTACCGCCTGTTAAGTAAGCACGTTTCTTAACAGCACCGCCCAGTAAAAACTCTAAAAATAAAGACAAGACAAAGGTAGATTGCTGATGAAAATTGCAAAATTCACTCAAATGAAAGATGGCGATAAAGAAGACTACGCCTTCCTGGAAGGCCTGGAGAGAGACTATGCCTCCAAAGTGGGTGAGCGCCTTCTATGTGCTTTGGAAAGTCTGGAAGATACCCTGTCGGGTTATCAGGTTTCCCGGCTGGAGCACAGCTTACAGTCAGCAACCAGGGCTTATTATGATGGTGCTGATGTCGACTGGATTGTCAGCGCATTGTTACATGATATCGGCGATCTATATGCGCCGTATAATCACGATGAATATGCGGCAACAATACTAGCACCCTACGTTCGAGAGCAATGCACCTGGACCATTGCGAAGCATGGGGTGTTTCAACGCCAATACTATGCACACCATACTGGTGGAAACCCCGCTGCACGCGAGCAGTATAGCGGCCATATTTATTTCGATGATTGTGACTATTTTTGTGAACACTGGGACCAGGCAAGCTTTGACCCGAATTACCCGACGCTGCCATTAAGTTTTTTTAAGCCTATGGTGTTGGAAGTTTTCAGCCGAGAAATAAATGATCCTGAAGTATTAGTGCCTGGAGTCAGGGTGCCACCTTATAGTGCAACAACCGCATCAACCCGGCAAAAGTTTAATGGCTAACCCGGATGTTTCGTGAAGGGATTGGGATTTCTGGGAAATCTGGCTAAGCAGTTGGCTTTATCTTTCGCCAAGCCCTGGTTATTCCAAGGCTCAAGGAAGATGGAGCCAAATGCAACGCCAGATTTTTCAGAAAACCGATCAGTGGCACTTCGTTGCATAGTGTAACTTTCTAATCTAAGTTGTACTTCCAGTCACTATCGGGTCTGAAGCCTATTTCAAGCGTTTTTATGAAATATTCGGGTTAAGGGAGCCTCTGGTTGAGTCCTATGGACTTGAACATACCCTCTGGATACAGGCTAGAGGGCTATCTACCACCCGTATTACGGGTGGTTATTGATTTCAGGCTTCTTGTTGAAAGCTCTCAGGCGTCACCGGCTGACCGGGCTTGTATGCCTTATAAAGTAGTGCTTTTTGCTGCACGGTTAACATGTAGGGAACAAGCACAAAGGTGGTATCTGCGACATCCTTTATCAACTCGCTAAAGCGCTGCCAACGCCGATTGGGATCCTCCAGCTTGGCCAGCTGCTCCGGATCTGAGATATGCGATGCGGCAATTTCTGGATAGGGAGCGTTTGAAGCAAGCAGTGCAACCGCCCGTTGATCGACTTCCAGTAAGGCAGGTAATTTGCCTTCGTAGGTCTTTATTGTCTCTTCCTTACTGAAGCAATAGGTGACTACATCCACTTTATGCCAGTGATGGCGTTCCTTGAATTTTTCGATATCGTCAGGAATAGAGCCAGGATCATACTTGGCAAAGAGGGTATCCCCAACCCTCTGCAGGGCAATAGAATCGCTTCCAAGGTTGTTTTCGTCGTGGTTTGCCGCAATCCTTGCAGCGTCGCTTTTGCCCGTACCCATGATCAACCAAACGCGATTCTCAATAATAACCAGATCCGCATTGTAGATGCTGTCAGCAGCTGGGCTGGCCTTCTCGTCAGCTTGTTGATTCATCTTAGCTCCCGTTGTTGGATAATAACCTCATTTGGATGCTGTGCAATCCCGTATCCGTTTCCCCTTGTATTGTATGACCAGGCTTGCCTGACAAGGTCGGTTTCGGATGCACCATAAGGCTGTGTGGCACAGAAAACTGAATATCAATTGATGTATGGAAAGCGGCTAACAGCCTGTGGGCAGCATAGACCCAATAGCTGATAAATACCAAAAACAGCCAACACTATCGGGGTCTAAAAGCAGATGTTGTCGTGCGCCGTTCGTTGCTTGAACTGCCGCTGTAGAAGCTGGTTGATTGATTAACCTAAACCAGATTATTTATTCACTGCGTTGTAGGCTAGAATGACGGCTCATTTAGCAGAGGCATAATCATGAGTAAACCTAACAAACACCGGCAGCCGTCGGGCGAGTCGCAGGCCAGCGTCCTGGTGGACGGCACTCCGGTGGAAACCGGCCGTGGTCGCATCAAGGATAACTTTCTGGCGGCGCTGGTCACATCCGCTGTCTACAGATCACAGGTTGTTAAGGCCAAAAAAGGTAAAGGATCGTTCCAGCGCAAAGACAAACACAAAGGACGAGAGTCCTATTTAATAGCGGCTTGACAGCACTTATTAAATAGAACTTTCATTGAAAACCTATTGGGGATCTCTTTTAGTGAAGATTCAGTATTTTGTAATGCCTTAAACAGAGGTTTTTATGAAAGATTTGGCTTCTCACAAGCGAAAAATTCCCGCGGTTTGGCTTGTTAGCTACTAAGCTCCGTTAGAGTCAGTAGGTTGGGGTGAGTGAAACGATGCCCAACACCTTGTCATTAGCTACATTGAAGCTGTTGGGCATCACTACGAGACTGTGAAAGTATTCCCTGTAGGTTGGCGGTGAGTGAAACGAACCCCCAACATTGCCTACCCAATTACTACACTTCATAGCTAACTGAGGGTAACAATACCCTCAGTTAGCCTTCTATTCAGGCTGAAATCATTTCTGGCCTTCAATACGCCGTAAACAAAGTGATTTCATGCGGTTTTCACCTCCTGACAATGTTTTTTGAACCGGTCTAAACCAATAATGTTCAGAACCCGGGTGAAGTTGTAGCACAAAGTCATAAGACTCCATTCGCCTTTGACTTTTTCGAAGCTTCTCACTAAAAAATGATCCCAGCCTGCTCTTCGCTTGAGTGTTCCGAAGGGGTGCTCTACAAGGCTGGCGCGCAATCGTATCTGCTCTTTACCTTCCACGCTACTTGATCGCTCCCTGGCTCGATCGAAGACCTCTTCATGCTCCCATCGTTGAAGAGTTTTTCGGCGCTCCTTCGCTCCCAGACACTTGGATTGATAAGGGCATGCGTCACACTCTTTTTTCTTCGACATGTACCGCCAGTATGACTTGCCCTTGTTTTTCACAAGATTGCTCAAGGGCGCCAGTAAGTTTCCGGCTGGACAACGGTAGACGTTGTCTTGCGAAATGTATTCAAAGTCATTTCGGCTAAAACGCTTTAGCTTGTCACAATGCTTCTGCTTACTTGTATCAGGCACCGCGACATAGGCCGTTATATTGTCCTGTTCGCATTGACGAAGTTGCTCCCCTTGCCAGTAACCGGTGTCTGCCAGCACATTAAGGGCGTCGGCTTGAAGTACCTGTTTTGCCTGACGGCTAATGGGATAAAGCTGTTGAGTGTCGTTCCCATCGTTGGTCACCTCGCTTGCTACCAGAAGTTTATGCTTCTCATCGACAGCGATTTGAACATTGTAGCCCGCTATACTTTGCCCCCGCTTGCTGAGCTGACGTGCATCGGGGTCGGTCAGAGACAACTGACCCTCATCGCTGTCCTGCAGGTGCTGTAATTGCGCCTGCTTCTTTTTCAACTTCTCTTGCAAGGCTTCCAGATTTTCAGCCAACATAGAAGCATCGAAAAGACTACCATGCTCGCATTGATCTTCATGGCAGTCATTCTCATCTAAGGCCTGCAGATAATCGTTCACTTGCCTGTCCATTGCCTCAATCTGCTTCTTCAGTTTGGATTGCGTGTAGATACTGCCTTTGCTGGCATTGCCATGGAAAAAACTACCATCAATCGCTACGGTTTCGGCACCGAACAGCTCAAGTTCCCTGCACAACAGGGTAAAATTTCGACAGGTCTCTTGAAGTGCTTGCGGGTTATTTTTGCGAAAGTCCGCAATGGTTTTATCGGAGGGTTGCAACTCACCCAATAACCAGATCACTTCCAGGTTCCGTCGAGTTTCACACTTAAGAGCACGGCTGCTGCGAGCCTTATTGAGGTAGCCGTAAAGATACAACTTCAGTAAATCTCCCGGTGCATAGGCCGGCTGTCCGCGCGAGATCGAACCGCTTGTATGCTGAAACCCCTGTTCGGCAAGATCCAGGCTATCGACGTACACGTCTATCGCTCGAACCGAGTTCTGGGCGTCAACGTATTCCTCAAGACTGGGAGGGAGCAATCGTTGTTGATTGCGGGCAATGGGTATTTTGTAGCATCTCGATGTCATAAAGCTGCTCAAATCCGTTTGATAAAGCTTAGATGGGATTGTATCAGAGATTGACTGAATACTTTCACAGTCTCTACGCTCTACCCAAAACGCTTCGCGGGGCATGCTAACCCCAGCCTACAATACTGAATAATCTCCAAGCACAAGGTTTAACGGGGCTTCTTAGCGTTTGATCTGAAAACGCTGGCCTTTATAGCTGAAGATCGACCCATTCGGGGTTATTTCCAGTAACTTTAGCTGCTCACTGAATTGGTGGCCCTCAGGCACCATGATGCCATTAATTCTGGCCATTCGGTCCGTCGCCTTTGTGGCGTAGATATGTACCGACATATTCAGTGGCGCAATCTCCTTGCGTTGTTCTTCCCCTAGCTCCTGAAACTCTGGAATCTGCTTTGTCTGTTTCGCAAGGGGCTCGGCTGTCTGACGAGTGCTTAGCGGTGTGCTGTCCGGTGGTAGCGGCTGTTCTTCTTGCAAGGAGGGCAGCTTTTTTATTATTACATGATTAAAAAGGCTCTGATTCAATGTTGCCAGATCTGTGGACGTCAGGCGGCGCGGAGAGCGTTTTTCTATAGCGACCGTTGGCGTTTCCGTTTCCGTGAATTCAGTCGAAGCCTCTGATACCTTGAGAGCTTCCGTTATATGTCGTGGTAAGGGCGCAAATGGATCGCGGTGATAGTTGATCGGTTCTGCCGCCAGTAAAGCTTGTTCAGAAGGAGTAAGTGCTGTTACGTCGAGGGCTGATGTTACTTCAACTGGTTGATGATCTTGTTTGCTGTTTTCTACCGCTGGTTGCTGTGGTTCGGGCTCTGCCGGCAGCTTGTTAATCGAAGCGACATTGTCAGAAGGAGCCGCTTTGATCTCCTGGATGGCCTGATCGTTAGGCCAGAGCAACAGTAAAATATTAAGGCCAAGTAACAGAGGAATTAGCCATATCCAGGCAGGTTTGGAGCAACGTAGAGGGCTTTTCTCACTCAGGGCTGCATCCAGTCCCGGTGTTTGTTGACTGCCCCTCTCCTGCTCCGATTTTTTTAATGCATCAAGTATGTATGACATGGCAGATACTGGCCAAACTCATTGGACATGGATGCCAACCCCTGGCTGACTATTTGACTGTTGGGTTTCCTCATCATTTAAAGATAGTCAAAAAAGCACTACAGGCTATGAATCGATGGTGAAAAAAACACTGTGAAGAGAATACCTTCGACATTGAACTGTATTAACAAGGAGTATGAGAGGGGCAGCCTGAAAATGCTTGATGGACAACCTTTGGGCGTTAAGCCATCAGTTATTGTTTTCTGAGTGAAAGTTGATCTTTCCCTCTATTCTGTCCACTTTGAATCTAAATCAGTCCGCCAGTGAGAATTTTCAAAGCTGTGCTAGCATATTCTTAAGCATTAAGAAAAAGTAACCGCAGGGAATGAGCGATGAATCAAGTTATTGTGGGAAAGAAAGCACGGGCTATGGCAGTCTTTGGGCTAACATTCTCTCTGGTCGGCTGTGAGCAACTGGGGGGTACAAGGAAAAATCTGATCTATCAGCCCTTCCCCAATGGGACCAGGGTGAGATTCAACACACTTTTAAGGTTTCATCTGTTGCGGATTCAGGTCCTGGAACATTGCGGGAGGCTATTCAGCTGGCCAATGCTTCGCCTGGAACAGACAAAATTGTCTTTGAAAGTGATGACGGCCTATACAATCAACCCCAAACGATCTATCTGGTTAGCTCGCTGCCAACAATCACTGGTAACCTGGTGATTAATGGCTATATCGAGAAAATGCTCTGGAAGGGTTCTGGTGTAATTATCGATGGCCAATCTAAATTTCAGATAATGCATAGCGCACCATCTACAAAAGTAAAAGTGGAATTTCTCTCTTTCGATAATGGCCGCGCAGTGATGGGAGGAGCCATGCTATCAGAAGGGGAACTGGTGATCTCAGGAAGCCTTTTTTCCCATAATCATGCATCTCGTAACGGCGGCGCAATTATGGCCAGTGGTGTTCAAACCCTTATTTACAACAGTACTTTTTACGATAACACCTCGGACGGGAATGGCGGCGGCCTGTTTCATGGCGGTCAGTTCACCCGCTTAACCAACAACACTTTTTCTGCAAATACAGCTGAGGCGGGAGGCGGCCTGTTTAATTAAGGAAGCATCCAGATCCGTAACAGTATTTTGTTTCACAGCCGCTCAAAAAATGATTGCGAATCAACCTCAAGGCCACTGAGTGGATCAGTCAGAAATATCATTTCATCGCACAAAAATTGCGGGAATCCTTTCTCAACTGAAGACCCAGGTATTGGCAAGCTCGGTTACTATAACGGCCCAACAAAAACCATGCCCATTTCAAGCAAGGGCATCGGCTTCAACTGGGGATCAAATAGCGTAGCAACTAACGAAAATGAAGAGCCGCTACGCTGGGACCAGCGCGGTAATGGCGACCCCAGGTATGCATCTGGAATAACGGATATTGGTGCATTTGAAATTCAAACACGGATTCTCTTTCAGATAGACACCCCTTCAGAACTCGAAATCAGAAGGTGTACGAGAATC
>JBALVQ010000036.1:0-54164 GCA_036960915.1 Amphritea sp. | reverse complement strand
CCGTTGCACGGATAGATGCGGCATAACCCAGCGTCATATCCAGATTACCGGACAGCTCACTGTCTTCACCAAAATCCAGTTGTACTGCCTGCGCCTGACTCGCCATCGCCAGACAGATAGCACCAGCAAGGACAGACCGTTTTGGCCAGATTCCATTATTGCTGCGTATCAGATTCATATTTTTATTCTCCTGATTAGTGTCTCTATTAACCGGCATCTCTTACACCTGCTGCGGTTATATATATCCATCAGCGATAGTGACTGGGCATTTACCCGTTAACTTTTCAATAACAAACATCGCCTGGAAATCTTGGCTTACCGGGCCATCAATACCTAGATCATTGATGGCCAGCCACTATGGCCCATCCGGCCACCCTGTTAATCAAGCAACTACTTAGATTTGTTCTTTGCGAATGAAAGAACTTATGAACACGTCCCTTGGGCCTTAGCATGCCCTCTGGGCACTGGCTTTCAGAGCGATCAGATATCAAGACAACGTACCCAGAGGGCATGCTAATTACAGGCATACTGGTTGTCGGTTGAAGATAGTTAATACCGAGATGTGGTTGTTCTGGAGGCCCCCTTCTATTAAAAGAATAAGGCGGCGGGCTCAATAGCGGCCAGCTGTTTTGTCAACCAGTTTGAAGAGGTCCAGGTAATTCAACGCACTCTAATTTTAACTAGAGGGGCCGTCTAAGTTGGGTGCTGGTTTGCATGCCCTCAACAAAAAATCCACGCTCTCTGACGAAGAACCAAAAAAAGGCTACCAGCAGGTAGCCAAATAGTGAAAAGAAGAGGTATTTTAACTAGTACGTTTAAGGCATCAGAAAGTACGGAAAACGCTCAGCATCAACGTGTCATCATTTCTAAACGCACCGCTATCAACGTCCATACCCGCGTCGATATCATTGAACAGGTACGCCACCGACAGATCAACACCGGCAAAGCTGCTGGAAACGCCTACTGAGTAATCCGCATACTCACCAATATCCAGCTCATCCCAATAATCACCGAAGCTATAGCCTGCATGCAGGTCGATATTCAGGTTTTCTATCACTTCGGTGTTGTAATCCAGTGCAACATACTGGCCTGTTTCTGAAGTATTGACGTAATCATTGGAGTAGGAATACTCAGCCTTAAAGCCGCCGTAGTAAAGATTAAAATCCACCTCAGCATAATCGATATCAGCTGCTTCATATCCTGGGTAGGTGTAGTAGTAAAGGGTGGCATCGTAGCTCAGCGTTTCAGATATCTGACCTGCGTATCCGACATACCAGTCAAGCTCCAGGTTGGCATCATCGCCGAAATCTACATTACTGCCCCAAACTCCGATATAGGCCCCGTTGTCGAAGAACATATCCAGGCTACCCTGAATTGCTGCATCGCCGGCTGTCTGAGAGATCCCGCGGAAACGGTAATCATTGGTAAAGCCGATGGTACTGGATACTTCGGCAGCTTGAGCCGCAGAGGCAAGTAGCAGGCACGCAGGTGCCATCCAAGATAGTTTCATATGAATTTCCTTAATTATTTTTTTGTATTATCGAGCAGTAAAATATCCGTGAGGATTTCAGCCGAAATGTTTCCCTACACTATAAGTGTGTGTACGGCGCTTCCGACCAGAACGCCAAGGGATCAGGTCTATTTGATAAGAGCTTTACCTATCTCAGACCCACATCAGGCCTGTTAGCGGATAAGGGCCTTGGTTTCAAAGAATTCTTCGACACCCAAATTGCCTAGTTCCCGACCGTTACCGGACTGCTTATAGCCACCGAACGGCACATCGTTGTTCCAGAAACCATCATTGATATAGACCTGACCGGCGCGAATTTTTCGAGCCAGCGACTCGGCGTGTTGTTTATCTTCCGACCAGACCCTGGCTGACAGGCCATAAGGGGTATCATTAGCGATCGCGATCGCCTGAGCCTCATCGCGATAAGGGATCATGCACAATACCGGACCGAAGATCTCCTCACGGGCAATCGTCATCTCGTTAGTCACATCGGCAAAGATCGTAGGCTGTATGTAGTACCCCTGATTCATTCCTTTCGGGCTTTCCAGTCCGCCAGTTACCAACCGTGCCCCTTCTGCCAGACCAGTTTCAATGTAAAGACGTACGACGTTCATCTGTGCTTTTGACGACATAGGACCCACCACTGTCGCGTCGTCTGAAGGGTTACCTACCTTGAGTGATTCGGCATGGGTTTTCGCTATCGCCACCGCGTCTTCGTAACGGCTCTGCGGGATCAGCATCCGGGTCAGCGCAGTACAGGTCTGACCTGAGTTGAGCATGACATCCTCAACCCCCAACCGTACGGCTGCATCCAGGTCAGCATCTTCACAGATCAGGAACGGAGATTTTCCGCCCAGCTCCTGGCAGACCCGTTTCACGGAAGGCGCCGCCAGCTGCGCTATACGAACTCCTGCCCGGGTTGAGCCGGTAAAGGAGATCATATCCACTTCCGGATGGACACAAAGTGGCTCACCCACATCAGGACCGCTACCGTTGACCAGATTAAATACCCCTGGTGGCAAACCTGCCGCATCGATAGCTTCGGCCAGCAAAAAGGCATGAAGAGGAGTAGCCTCACTGGGTTTGACGACCATAGTGCAACCTGCCGCCAGCGCCGGGGCAACTTTTCCGATCATCTGGTGCAACGGGTAGTTCCACGGATTGATAAAGCCACAGACGCCAACCGGCTCACGGACTACCGTTGCGTTACCGATAGATTGCTCATGCTCCAGCATTACCGTGCGTTCAGCATGTTTCTTTAAGGCTTCAATCGGGTCTTCCACCTGAACCGCCTTGCAGAAAGCCAGCGGAGCCCCCATCTCAACCGAGATAGTTTGCACCATCTCATCGCCGCGTTTGATCAGCTGTTCAGCGATTCTGCTAATGTAGGCTGCGCGCTCTTCACTGCTGGTACGAGACCAGCTGTCGAAGGCACGCCGTGCCGCATAAACGGCACGATCAACATCAATATGATCCGCCAGTACAGCCCGTCCCGCCACCTGTTCGGTAGCAGGATCGATCACATTGATCATTTCGCCACAATGGCCACTGATCCACTGACCATCGATATAAAGCTTGTCGTAAATTTTCATTATGATGCCCCTTTTATCTGAGGATTAGGCCGCCAGCACGCCTTCGGTACGAAGATCGACAATAGTGGCTTCGATACTCTCGCGCAGCGTGGAAACAATGAAATCGACATCTTCCCTGGTCATTATCAGTGAAGGTGACATCACATTAAGGTGCACGATGGCACGTGTAATCAGGCCGCGGGCATCGGCATGGTTGGAGACCCGCTTACCGATATCCAGCTCTTCGGGGAACAGCGCCTTAGTGCTTTTATCTGCTACGTATTCCACGCACATCATGAACTTTCGGCCGCGAACCTGACCGACAATTTCAAGGTCTTCCAGGGTCTTCAACTGCTGCTCGAAGTACGGGCCGACTTCGCGAACATTTTCGAGCATCTTTTCCTGCTCCATGATCTCGATATTCTTCAATGCCGCAGCACAAGCCACGGGATGGCCGGAGTAGGTATAGCCATGAGCAAAGGCGCGGCCACTGTCCGGCGCGTTGAGGACATCGAAAATTTCATCAGAAAAGATGGTTGCACCCAGGGGCTGATAACCGGAGGTCAGTCCCTTGGCACTGGTGATGATATCCGGCTGAATACCGAATTCATCTTCAGAGGCAAACCAGTGACCCAACCGGCCAAACGCGGTAACCACCTCATCGGAGACATACAGAATGTCGTTAGTCTTACAGAGCTGGTACATCCGTTTCAGGTAACCTTCCGGTGCGACAATCACACCGCCCGCACCCATAATCGGCTCGGCAAAGAAGGCTGCTACCTTATCAGCGCCCAGCTCGGCGATTTTTTCTTCGAACTCTTCAACCAGGCTGTCAACAAACTTTTCCTCGGTCATGCCTTGAGGCGCACGGTAGAAGTTTGGATAACCAAGGTGATGGATTGTCCCGCCGATGAAATCGAACTCAGGCGGATGGTCACCAGGCTTACCGCCGATCGACATTGCAGCGTAGGTAGTGCCATGGTAAGAATTAACGCGGGAAATAATGTGTTTTTTGTCGTGTTTGCCACGGCAGTTCTGATAGTAATGGATCATACGAAACGCGGTATCAACCGCGGTAGAACCACCACAGCTAAAAAACACATGGTTCAATGATCCCGGCGCTAACTCCGCCAGTTTGGCAGCAAGCTCAGCGGCTGGAGCGTTGGTCAGGTCTACAAACGGGCTGGCATAGGAAAGACTGTAAGCCTGCATGGCGATAGCCTCTGCCATATCTTTACGGCCCAGGCCAATATTGTTGCACCACAGGCCACCAACCGCATCAAAATATTTTTTGCCATTGGCATCGATAATATAGTTGCCCTCTCCCTCTACGATTGGCAGGGCACCCTCTTCACGGAAGATGTCAAATACCTGATAAGGGTGAAGAAAGTGGTCTTTATCCTTCTGCCAGATATCCTTTGTGTCATAGGTTTTCTTTGCTGCGTTTTCGAAGAAATTCATCTAACTGCTCCTAGCCTTAACTGTTGTAATGTTGAACTTGTTTTTCAGTCTATGGCTGAGAAGTTGGCACAGATATACCCTTTTCAGGTAAGAAGGCGGCAGAGCATGATGTACAGATCCCCCTCCTTATCATGAAGCTTTACTGGCAGGAAACACGCAAATTCCACAGCAGAAATTCAGTTATAAAACAAGTTTGGCCTGGCGTATTCCAATCTGGTTGGTTCATCGTCAAAACCGGGAATACCATTATTCAGGAGGCAAGAGAGATCAAACAGGTCATTCTGGTAAAAGTGGAATAACACGCTAAATCCGGCAAGGGCATCCGCTTTTGAGTAGCAAGGTTCGATAGTATATTTATGGCTCATCGTTGAATGCCGGAGAACGCCTTATAAATCTTCTGACTGGTATCTTGTTTCTCTCAGGCAGAATCTACACCAAGGAAATATTAAGCATCGTAGATACCATCTCTCATCATCTGGGGTGCCACATCTATGTTGCACAGCCTTTTGGCGGGACTCAGCCCTACGAAATAGTCCCGCCCTTGTGAGAGACTGGTTGGGTGCTGGTGAATCTTGAGGGAGGTGCGCCTCGCGCCGATTGGAGATCATTCGCGGCGAGGCGCCGCTCCCACAGGCTCAGTTCTACCAATGGCCAACTATTTAACGCCAAAGATCGGAAAATATGACCCTTCTCTCCTACAAGAGTGACTTTTCCGCAGTAGATTAGTGTTAAGCCCGACAGGCTCCTAGAGTGCTCACATAGCCTACATTGAAGCAACGTCGAATCTTCGTGCAATAACGAACAACGCATTCAGACCTCTATAGCGCAATGATCAGCCGCTCTACCACAATTGGGTAATATAACACCACCAATCGCGGTACTAACCTTGAAAACAGCTTCCAACAAAGCATCTGCTATCGCAGCAGGATTTTTCTCTGAAAAAATCAAATAACTTTTGATAGAGAGAACAAATAAACATCTGAAATAGATTATCTTTTTATCTTGGTTTCACCGATAAAAATAACAGGAAAACCAGCTATGAAAATTAAACTGAGCAAGTTTGCTAAAACCGCCATATTCTGTGCGCTGTCATCGACAGCAATCAGCGCCAATTCAGCGGAAAAAACACTGCATATCTACAACTGGGCTGACTATATCGCCGAGGACACGATTGCCAAATTCGAACAGAAGACCGGGATAAAAGTTGTTTACGATACCTTTGATTCCTATGAATCAGTTGAGGCAAAACTGCTGGCGGGCAAGTCTGGCTACGACCTGGTGGTTTTCGATGCATCCCTGTCACCACGGCTTATTAAGGCTGAAATATTCAAGCCACTGGACAAATCGAAACTCCCGGGCTGGTCTAACCTGAATGACGCGGTATTACAGCAGCTTGCCAGCTATGATCCGGGCATCCAGTACGGCATGCCTTATACCTGGGGTACCGTTGGCTTTACCTATAACGTGGATATGATTAAAGAACGGATGCCCGATGCACCGGTTGATTCATTCGATATGCTGTTTAAGCCAGAGGTTGTTGCCAAGTTCGCTGATTGTGGGGTAACCATTGTCGATGTTGCTTCCGATATGATACCTGCAGCTCTGTCCTATCTGGGACTGGACCCAAACAGTAATAAGAAATCCGATATCAAGGCTGTAGAAAAACTATATGCGGATGTTCGTCCCCACATCAGGAAGTTTGATTCCAGCAGCTACCTAAGTGCACTGCCAAATAAAGAGAACTGCCTGTCAGTGACCTGGTCGGGTGATTATGTGGTCGCATCTATGCGTGCCGCGGAAGCTGGAGCCGATGTTAACCTGAAGTACACCATCCCGAAAGAGGGTGTGCCTATCTGGTTTGATGCAATGTATATCCCCTCGGATGCTTCAAATGCCGATGCAGCCCACCAGTTCATGGCATTTCTGTTGCAGCCCGAAACGATTGCCGACGTAACCAACTACATTGGTTATGCCAACGCCAATGCTAAAGCGACTGAGCTCGTTGATCCTTCTATCTCCGGTGACCCTAGTATTTACCCGGATGAAGAAACAATGCAACGTCTGTACAGCAAAACGCCAAAAGACAGCAAGAGTGTTCGCCGTATCACTAAAGCCTGGGGCCGGATTAAAACAGGCCGCTAATTTCCCCGCTTCACTCTTGTAATACAACGGGCGTATTTGATATGCGCCCGTGATTTTAAAAAGCCCGATTCCGGGTTTGGGATGTTTTTCGCATGAATAAAAAAGTTGAAGATGTACCTGGCTGTGAAACTGTAAAACTGAGTGAATCTCATCAACCGTTTATAGAAATTCGCGGCGTGAGTAAAAACTTCGGTGACTTCACAGCTGTTAACAACGTCGATCTGAAAATCTACAAGGGCGAGTTGTTTTCTCTCTTAGGCGGATCCGGATGCGGAAAAACAACGCTGCTGCGGATGTTGTCCGGGTTTGAAACGCCCTCTTCGGGACGCATCATTATTGACCAGGTGGATGTTACCGATCTGCCACCCTACGAGCGACCGGTCAACATGATGTTCCAGTCCTACGCACTGTTCCCGCACATGACTGTCACCAAGAATATTGCCTATGGATTAGAACGCGACGGTTTACCCAAACAGGCCGTAAAACAACGCGTGGAAGAGATGCTGGAACTGGTTCAGCTAGGACAATTTGCCAAGCGTAAACCGGATCAGTTGTCAGGCGGACAACGCCAGCGGGTTGCCTTGGCACGGGCTCTGGCCAAACATCCGAAAGTGCTGCTGCTAGATGAGCCATTGGGGGCACTGGATAAAAAATTACGCGAGGAAACCCAGTTCGAGCTGATGAATATCCAGCAGTCCCTGGGAACTACCTTTGTTGTAGTTACCCACGATCAGGAAGAAGCGATGACGCTCTCATCGCGCATGGCTGTGATGGATTCAGGGCAGATTATCCAGAAAGGCACGCCGAGAGAAGTTTACGAGTTTCCGATAAACCGGCATATCGCCGAGTTTGTAGGGTCGGTCAATATCTTCTCAGCAACAATCAATAAACGTGAGGGCGATAAGATATCTGTTTCCAGCCCTGATCTGAGCAGTAAGCTGGAATTCATTAACGCACAATTTCCAACCAATAGCGGCATTGATGTTTCAATTGCCATCCGCCCGGAAAAGATAAAGATAAAAAGAGATGCCAGCGAGGAGGCTGACACGGTATGCATCCCTGCCAGGGTTAAAGGCATTGGCTACCTGGGTAATCAATCAACCTTCCAGGTTGAGCTGCAAAGCGGCAAGTCTGTCAAAGTCATGATGCAGAACATGCGCCACTCTTCAGACCGCAGCATCAATATCGGCGATTCTGTGTATATTTCCTGGAACCAGCAAACAGCCCTTCTCTTGGCTGAATAGTGGAGGCTGAATAATGGGTAGCTTTGAAAAACAACAACATTACCAGGCGGGAACAAGTTCCCGGCTCAGCGCGTTTATACAGCGCATTATTCCCGCAAAAAAAATTGACGAGATAGGTAAAAAAACCATCCTTGCAGTGCCTTATACCTGGCTGGCTATTTTTTTCCTTGTGCCGTTTTTTATTATCTTGAAAATCAGTTTTGCCGAATCCATTGTAGCCCGGCCGCCCTATACTTCTCTGATTTCGATCGATGAGGGCCTAGTTCAGATAAAACTGATGACCGAAAGTTATCTGATGCTGTTTGAGGATGATTTGTACTGGAGGTCTTACCTGAATTCAGCATGGATAGCAGCATCCTCTACATTTATATGCTTTCTTATTGGCTATCCGATGGCCTATGGCATCGCCAGGGCTTCTGCCGAAAGACGCCGTATGCTCCTGCTGTTTATTATCCTGCCATTCTGGACCGCGTTTATTCTTCGCGTTTATGCCTGGGTCGGCATACTCAATAATAATGGCATTCTGAATAATGTACTGCAGTGGATCGGGCTAACCGATACGCCGATCAAGTTTCTGTATACCGATTTCGCAATCTATATCGGTATTGTTTATACCTATCTGCCGTTCATGATCCTGCCTATCTATACCACACTGGAAAAGATGGACCTGTCGTTAATGGAAGCCTCCAGCGATCTTGGTGGACGCCCTATAACAACATTCATGCGAATCACCTTACCACTGTCTATGCCGGGTATTATCGCCGGATCGATGCTGGTATTTATTCCCGCGTTGGGCGAATTCGTTATACCTTCGCTGCTTGGAGGTGACGACAGCCTGATGATCGGACGGGTGCTATATGATGAGTTCTTCCTCAACCGTGACTGGCCGATGGCTTCTGCGGTGGCGGTAGCGATGCTGGTGTTCCTGGTGGCACCAATCGTTCTATTTAACCACTTTCAATCTAAAGAGATGGAGGCTAAGTGATGGCTAAAAGAAGCTCCACATTCATTATTTCAGCCATGTGCTTTGGCTATGCTTTTTTATACATACCGATCATTCTGCTGATCGCCTATTCGTTTAATGATTCCAAGTTGGCAACGGTTTGGGGCGGATTTTCAACCCGCTGGTATAGCGAGCTGTTTCAAAACGAACTGGTGATAGGCGCCGCTTGGTTAAGCCTGAAAATAGCCGTCATTACAGCGAGCATCGCTGTGGTTCTGGGCACGATGGCAGGTATCGCCATCGTCCGCTATGGCCGCTTTAAAGGCCGGATGCTGTTCACCGGAATGATCACCGCCCCCATGGTGATGCCTGAGATAATCACCGGTCTGTCCCTACTGTTGCTGTTCGTATCGATGGAATCCCTATTTGGCTGGCCGGCTGAACGAGGCAGCACAACGATCATCATCGCCCATGTAACCTTTGCCATGGCGTATGTTGCGGTGGTTGTACAGTCACGTCTGTCTACCATCGACAAATCGATTGAGGAAGCGGCAATGGACCTGGGTTGCCGGCCGATGCGGGTTTTGTTCGACATCACCCTGCCGATGATTCTACCGGCAATCATCTCTGGCTGGTTACTCGCCTTCACCCTGTCTCTGGATGATCTGGTGATCGCGACATTTGTTACCGGTCCCGGCGCCAGTACCCTGCCAATGGTTATCTTTTCCAAGATAAAGATGGGCGTCAGCCCGGATATCAACGCACTGGCTACAATTGTTATCCTGATTGTGTTCACCGGAGTGATGGTATCTGCCCTGATCAGCAGCAGAGCCTCGAAGCCGAAAAGCATTCAGTAGAGGGTTAGCCCGGTCGTTACAGCTTCAGATAAAACTCAAAAACCGACCTCATAAGATTGTCGGTTTTTTTTATTTCCCGAAAGCCACTACTCGAATCATCCCCGGAAGGAGCTTTTTTATAACGGAATTTATTGCTTTAATGAATATCAGGCTAGTAAAGACGCGATAAATTGCTGCGCCAACCAATAGCCTCTAAAATACCAGAACCACTTTCTAAAACAGAGGTTTATAGTACTGCGATGATGCCACGTAAACCTAATCTGAACCTGCTAAAGACCTTTCAGCGCGCAGCCTTCCATCGCAACCTCACCCGCGCCGCCGATGAGCTCTGTATTACCCAGGCCGCGGTCAGCCGTCAGATCGGCATGCTTGAGGAACAACTGGGTATTAAACTATTCCTGCGAACCAACCGGGGTATCGAACTGACCCCCGAAGCAGAACCCTTATATGAGGTATTAACCAGCTCTCTGAATGATATAGACCGAAGTCTCGATGCGCTTTACCAGCACTCAAACCTGGCGCCATCCCGATTAGCTATTGGCGTCGACTCGGCCATGGCCGATAACTGGTTGCGACAGCGCTTCGCCCATTTCAGAGAGCTTAATCCCGGCATCCAGATTGAACTGCAGCTGATAGCCGACAACGCCCCTTTACCCCAGGTCGATATACAAATTATCTACGGCTGCGGCCAATGGCCTGGCTATGAATCAGAACTGTTATTACAGCCGGTTGATTTTGTGGTGTGCAGCCCGGACCTGATCAGACAGGGGCCGCCACTGGAGCAGCTAAGTGATCTGAAAAACCACTGTTTAATCAATGAATTTAATATAAATGTCTGGGCCGGCTGGTTAAGGGATACAGGAGCCACTGAGATAGATGCCAGTTCGGGACCTATCGTACACGACGCACAGATGTGTCTGGAGATGGCGGCAAATGGAGAAGGGGTTATTTTAAGTGATGACTTTGTCGCGGCTAACTATCTGTTTGACGGCCGCCTGGTTAAACCTCTGCGGGAGGTGGTTCCTGCCAGACAGGATGTCTACCTGCTCTACCGAGCAGCGCAGAAGAAAAACACCAATGTTCACGCGTTTATTACCTGGATTAAGGCAGAGATAGACAAACATCTGACCCGAACAGCGACACTGCGCCAACAAACGCCCTTTAACAACGAGCCATAGCTCTATCCAACATCGGCTATCCGATATCAGGCATTCAACCATTCAGAAGACTGCTGTCCAGACCCCGCTGAACGTCATCAAAATCGACCACTCCTTTCTGGGCGATCATGATCAGTGACGATCCATTATTTTCTGGCTTGGGTGTTTGCTCTTCTGACCAATCAATGCGAGAACCTACCATCTGCATAACTGTACGGCTGTCAGGCTTATTCTCAATCTGGAAAATACCTTTAGCACGATAGATATCCGCCGGCAGGTCTTTGACCGCCGCTTTCAATACATCGAGGTTTAAAGGCCGATCACATTGCCAGGAGATGCTTTCAAACAGATCGGCATGATTGGTGCTGTCAGCATGGGCGTGAGAATGGGAATGTTCGGAATGATTATGCCCCTCATCCTTGCAATCATGATCGGAACAGTCCGTTTGCTGCCCGGTATGAACCTCTACACCCAGGATAAGTGACATCGGCACATTGGCGAAAGTCGTTTCAAGCACCCGGGCAGTTGGCGCTAACCACTGTTGCTTCAGTGCCGCTAATTGTTGCTCGTCACACTGGTCGACTTTGTTAATGATAACAATGTCCGCCTGTTTAAGCTGCCACTGAGCCAGATCTCTGAACTCTTCTGGTGTTGCCGAAAATTGCCCCGCGTCCAGGACATTCACGATGGCATCAATTCTGACCCGGTCACGAAACATCCGGTAATTCAGTATGCGGGCAATACGCCCAGGATCAGACACGCAGCTGGCTTCAATCAGGAAACATTCAGGCGGATCTTCCTGATCAATCAGGGCATCCAGCTGGCCGATCAGATCGTCAGAAACATTGCAGCAGATACAGCCATTAGCCAGGCTCATCACCTTTCCATCGTGGCTTTTAATCAGCTGGCTGTCGATATTGATACTGCCAAAATCATTCACCAGCACCGCTGCGCGCAGACCAATATCCGCCTGCAGGATGCGGTTGAGCAAGGTGGTTTTCCCGGAGCCGAGAAAACCACTGATAATGGTGGCGGGAATGCGCCCACTGTTATGTAAACTACTGTTTGTCATTTCGGCCACCTTTATCTGCTCTTATACCGCTTAGTTTTACACCTTAGTTATTCAGGGACTAACGACGAAAAACATCACCGCCGTTCATCACCGTTTGCACCACCCTGGCTTTGGCGATATCCGCAGCAGGAATCTCAAACAGGTTTTTATCCAGCACAATCATGTCGGCCATTTTACCGACTTCCAGACTACCCAGAGTTTCATCCCTGAAATTCACATAGGCACCGTTGATGGTGTAAGCATCAATCATAGTAGCGAGATCGACACATTCACTGGCATTAAAGACAGCAGCCTCAGCATCGGCCAGGGTCGGATCCATCCGGCGCACACCGACGGAGATGGCATCCAATGGATTCAGCGTCGTAACAAACCAGTCACTGCCACCCACAATCCGACCCCCGGAGCGGTGCACACTGCCGATCACATACCCGCGTTCAGTGTCGCGCGCTACACCTAAAATCTTCTGGACAAATGGTCTATAAATATCATTCTGAGCCCAGAAAGGCTGGAAGGTCGCACTGACATTTAACTGTGCAAAGCGTGGTGCATCATCAGGATGGATTAATTGCAGGTGACAAATATGGTGACGGTTATCGCGATCCCCGTTGACTTCAATAGCGTTTTCAAAGGCATTCAAAGCCATGCGCACACCCTTATCGCCAATGGCATGCAAGTGAACCTGAACATCCTGGCTGTCTAGCCAGGTGATGTATTTATTCAGGCTTTCCTGGCTATGAAACGGCTTGCTTTTTTCATTCAGGTCTTCGAGTAAATATGGCTCCAGCAAGGCTCCCGAACCATACTCAAGCACGCCATCGATGTAGACCTTTACTGAATTGACCGAAATATCATCGCGCGCGTATTGACCCATGGTTTCTACATAATCGTAAATCTCATCACCGAAGGCGCCGGGCTGCCAGTTGAGTGGAGACATCGCAGCGCGTAAACGGATGTCCAATTCGCCTTTATCCGCCAGTTCAAGATACGGAGCGATCATTTCGCCATCCAGCCCCGGTTCAGTGACAGAGGTTATGCCAAACTGGTGGGCTAATCTGATACCGGTTTGAAGACCCGCTACCTTTTCTTCCAGGGTTTCAACGGGCATCACATCCTTAACCATCTGGCCGGCAAAATCGAATAACAGACCGGTTACTTCGCCGGTTTCAGCATCACGCTGAATTTCACCGGCCAGAGGGTCTTCGGTCTCATTGGTAATACCGGCCAGCTCCAGCGCTTTGGAGTTTACCCACAGGGAGTGACCATCATTACAGTTAAGGTAGATCGGGCGTTCGGCACTGATTTCATCCAGCCACTCCTTACGCGGCTCAGGAATGTTCGCAATGTTCCAACCGGAACCGCGCACCCAACCTGTAGCATCCACACCCTGATTTTCAATATAACGACGCACCGCAGCTAACACCTC
This sequence comes from Amphritea sp., assembly GCA_036960915.1. GTDB lineage: Bacteria > Pseudomonadota > Gammaproteobacteria > Pseudomonadales > Balneatricaceae > Amphritea. The sequence continues at coordinate 40,784 of JBALVQ010000036.1, read as the reverse complement.
ATCTTTGCCTTTCTGTCCTTCCAGAGCGCATTCATTTTCCTGCATGCCGCCGGAGGTCAGATGTACATGGCTGTCAAAAAAGGCCGGCAACATCAACTTACCTTGCAGATCTTCGATCCGGGTAGCCGCATCCACAAAAGCCTCTGCGCCCTGATTGTCACCCACATAGACAATTTTTCCGTCCGTAATGGCAATGGCTTCGGCCCAGGAGCGATCCGGGTCAACGGTATAGATTGCTGCGTTTTTAAAAATGCGATCGGCTGCTGTATGCGTGGTTGAAACCATGTTGTCCGTCCTCTGTAGATATCAGACTCATAAAAGTATGGCTTCAGCTTAATCGGCCTGCAGTTACGGCGGAATCAATTTATTTGCACCACAGACATAACCCCTGGTTATGACAGAAACCAGACCTAACTGCTGACTAATGCTACTGTTTACGAAACACGTACGATCAGTGAAGCGCTGTTATCTATAGCTCCATGATCAATCCAAGAGGTTTATCCCGTGGGTTATTCCGGAATGCAGGCCGGCGGTATCGGTTTAACTTTGCGGAAGGAGCGCCAATGCGCCCGTTTGTGGCCCGCTTTAGTCAATTCGAAACCAGCGAATAACGATATGGAACACAGAATAGCCCCAAGCGACTCGGGGATATCAGCCAGAACTGTCATATACCTTGCAGCACTAACCACGATACTACTTAGTTTGTGGCCCCAGATAACGCTCCAGGGGATCTTCATTAACTGACTCTTCATCCTGAACCGACAGCGCATCGAGGAACAGGGAAAACAGTTCCGGTTGCGACTGAATATCCAGTTTCTGGTAGAGATTACGACGGTGCACTTTCACCGTTTCGGATGAAATACCCAGTTTATTCGCCGACGATTTGGTGGAATGACCACGCAACATCAATTGCGCAACTTGGCATTCCCGATCAGTGAGTATGGAAATGCCAAAGTTATCAAAACTGGCTGCCAGCCGCTTGGCCAGTCCCACGCTATCAGTCGATGGCTGCGGTTGATCGTTACTCAGATTCCAGTGGATTTTCATCAAAGATAGCACCCAGGGCTCTATTGCTCGCAACCGATCAACCTCAGCTCGGCTGATTCGCCGGCAACAGTCCAGAGCGATCGCTACAGATCCTTGTCCGGGGATCGGCAGGATATAATTAGCCTCATCCTGATAATTACAACAGACAAAGTAGCGGCGATAATACTCTGTGCGGGTAAAGTGGTCAGGCGCAACCTCTTTCAGCATCCACAGGCCGCCTTCTGTCACTACACCACTCTTCAGATAGAACGGGTCCAGCAGGTACATTCCCCTGAGATAATATTTCATCTCACCACGCTCACTGATGCCGCCGGTAAGATCGGATTCGTGGTACATGATCGGAACCCCTTCGGGGGGATAAAGGAGAATAGCCGCTCCGTCATAATTTATGACCCGCGATAACGCTGCCATCATCGCATCGGGAAAGCCGGGCTTGCCGAGCAGCTCGGTCGCCTGCCCCATCGCCTGATACCATTTTCTGGAAGCCAGCTTTATCTTATCCACACCTTCTCCGACTATTCACGGTTGAAACTACTCTGATCGGCAAACACATATCCCTCTCGCAAAACTGAAGAAATTCTGTGTATTGAAAGTTGATCACGTTAATAGCTTCACTATGGATCAATCCTTGCTAAGAATCTACTCCGACCATAATCCAGCTTTACTTCTGAATTCTTGATCGAATTGTTGCCGTATTATCGTCACATCGAAAATGAAACCCTCGCAGCATTAACACCGACTTCAGAGGATACGCTGCCACCTGTATCAGGTGGTACATATCAGATAATGGTATTCAAGGTGGAAGTTCAGAATAGTGCTTCAACAGACAGGCATCAACGGATCACTACCTTTCCCGGTCTACAGTTTCCTAACGCTAACACCACGCTTATTCGCGCTAGATAAAGCTTGAGGGGTATTAGCGGTTACTGCTTACGTACTTCCCTTACTGCCTGGGAATCCACCATTCATATCCCCGTTGCGTTGCAACATATTCCGGCCAGCGAAACTTGTGAGGGGACTCATAATCACACAGTGGCGCTATCCAGTTTTCTCCCCCGATGCCGCCTGTTCGTTGCTGGAATTCCTGTTGCGCTTTTTGCAACAGTTTCGGCTGGGTAAGCAGATCAATAATAGTGGCACCGATGGTCTTACTGGCGCAGAAAATCATCGGATCGATGGTTTCCCGGATACCGCCCAGCGCATTCATTACCCAGGCAGGATATTTAAAGCCGTTATCAGGTGTTCTCAGGGTTGGCCTGGCAATGTACAACCGCACTGTGGGTGCATGCCAGCAGAACTCTGTGTAATCATCGGAGGTAAAGTTTTTCTGCCATTCTGGTAACTGCTTACGCAATTCACGCTCAGCATCCTGGGGCGAAATCAGCCGTTCACAATCCGGCAGGAAAGGCTGTTCCATTTCATCCAACCCCAGATTACGCTGTATCTCCTGTGCCTTTTTCAGCGCATCACCCTGATTAAACCGGGGCGGGCCAACAAGTTCCAGATTCCGGTAAGTCAGTTCTGCCATTGCATGGTTCGGCAGGCCCGGACGTGACTTGCATACCCAATCCCGACGCCAGGTACAATGCGAGTTACTAGCGGCCGATTCGGCATTTCGATCCAGTACCTGCATGATGGATTCTGCCATTTCGATGGTTGGCACCCGCATCATGTATTGAATCTGAGCAAGCTGGGCCGGCAGGTTATCAGCTGTAGCCTGCCCCGCCGTCAGAATGCATTCATTCATAGACCAGCCAACTCCTGCTGCAACCATTGATTCCTTAAGCATCTTTGAGGTGGTATACATCTGTATCAGGGCATCGTTAGCACCGGGGGCACGGGCCGACGCATGGGACGCTGCGATCGGTGATTCTGCCTCGCCATTTTGCGACAACCAGGTTTCGGGATCTTTGCACTCGAAACTGTAGATAACAGCATAAGCAGCACCGCAATGCGTGTCCCAGCGTGTTGTATTGGACAGCGGCAGCATATAAAAAGGGTGGAAGCTTATCGCAGCATCCAGGTCGTCATAATACCCCTTCGCTGCATGGATAGGCTTAGAGCCACGCACCTTTTCCGCAGGCTCGCCAAAGAACTTCAGCGTGCCGGAAATATTGTGTCGCTGCATCGCCGCCTTAGCCGCAAGAAGACCACCCAACGCACTGATCCCCAGAGCGGAATGCGGGTCGGTATGTCCTCCGGCGTGTTCACTCAGGTCATCGCGGGGACGTTGCACCGTATCCGCCGCCTGGCAGTTGCCGGGAACCGCATCATACTCTGCATAACTGCCAATAGTAGGGCCATCACCGTTGCGCCAGATGGCGCAAAAAGCCGTGGGCATGCCGCCGCTACCCTCCTCGACTTCGAAACCTTCAGCTCGCAGACGATCAACATACCAGGCACAGGAGCGATACTCCCGCCATGCCGTTTCTCCGAAATCGAATATGCATTGGTGCCAGTCTGAAAGGCGCTGTTGGTTTTTATCTACCCAATCCAATACATCCAGTTTTTCTTTCATAGCAGTGCGCACCACCTTTACATAAGACAAACAACAAACATGCCATTCGACAAAACACAGGTATCAGGCTGTAATACCGATATTTAGCCAAATAGAACGGATTGATATGTGGGGTACTGATCCCATTGACTGATGGCATCAAATCGTCAATTAGTATCAACAACCATAGCGGCTAACCCAAACAAACCAGGGTTAATATCTCCTGCCGCTTTCGATAGTTACCTACTGAATGCAGCTATCAAAAGTAGTCTGTAGTTGATCCGGATTAAAAGCACCTGCTGTGCCTATTATGACTAATTCGCTGTGCGGCTCATCGTCCTTCCAATGATTGCCCGGGCTCCACTCCTGGCGGCTGCCGACCAGTTGCAGTACCGTTTGTTGCTGCGCCCGCTGTTGGGTATTAAAGATCCCCTTTGCACGATAGACCTGATTGGGCAACTGGTTTATCGCTGCCCGTAATTTTTCAACACAAACCGGCTGGCTGCTGCGCCAGCTCCAGCTCTGAAAAAGGTGGCTATGATCCGGCACGTAACCTGGTGAACTCTGGTGCTCAGTTGCTGGCTCAACGGTTTTGGCTGATGTTTGTTCGACCTCTGTCTGATGATCAAACAGCAATGATAAAGGCACATTGGCGTAACTTGTTTCAAGCACGCGAGCAGAGGGATATAGCCAGTTATCGTGAATCTGCGCAATAGACTCGGGCGTTGCGCAGTCAGTTTTATTGATCACAATGATATCGGCAACATCCAGCTGGGACATCGCCAACTGCTTCATCTGCCCATCCAGATCGCCAAATAGCTCAGCATTGATCAAAGTCAGAACTGTCTGTATTTGCAGCCGGTCACGAAATTGCGGATAGCGCATGACATTGAGGATTTTTGTCGGGTCAGAAACACCACTGGTCTCCACCAGGATATATTCCGGGGGACCATCAGGATGGTGAATTAAGCGTTGCAGCTCATCCACCAGGTCATTCTGGATACTGCAACAGATGCAGCCGTTGTTCAGGCTGATGGTATTGGCATCCTGTTTTTGCAGCAATTGGCTATCAATATTAATTGCACCAAAATCATTAACCAACACGGTTATTTTCAGACCATGATCACCATTAAGAATGCGGTTTAGTAGTGTCGTCTTCCCTGAACCCAAAAAGCCACTGATCACGCTGACCGGTATAGGCTGTTGATAGTTTTTATTATTCATAGATCGACTCGTTTTTACCGTATATCGCGAGGTTTATTTTCAACATGACCGGCCGGTTTAGTGTTGGCCGATCATGCTGGAATAGGAAGCAGCTGAAGTATCAATCACTCGCCTTTTTCAGCTCAGAATGCTGGCAGCTCTTTCCAGGTTGCTTCCATTTTAGTGCCTTGCAGGCGACCCTGTTCATCCCAGGTGCACTGCCCTTCCAGCAACGTCAGCTCGACCCTGGTCTGGTGCAGATTACCTCTGAGTTCAATTTCAAACGGGTTACGATCAAGCACGATCAGATCAGCTGATTTCCCCACCGTAATGGAGCCTGCCTTATCTTCAATACCCATGGCATACGCTCCATTCAGGGTCATGACCCGGATAGCCTCTTCCAGACTCAGGGGGTTACCTCTGAATTCAGTATCCGAGCTATCCATTGGATCCTGCCGCGTAATCATTGCTTCAAACCCCACCCAGGGATTGATATGGGAAACCGGCCAGTCCGTACCCATCACTGCAATGCCACCTGCATCAAGCACCCCTTTGAAGTTATACATGCGCGCTAAGCGCTCCTCTCCTACACTAATACGGGCATTCGCAAAAGGTGATGGATACCAGCCCACCGGAGAAAACTCAGCAACTACGTCCAGCTCAGAAAAACGCGGCAGGTTCTCATTCAGCAAATTGGTTGAATGGGCACACTGATGCCGCACGCCTTTATTACCGTTACGTCGCCGAGCTTCGGCAACTGCGTCCAGAAACAGGTCAGAGGCACCATCGCCGGTACAGTGCGCGATCACTCGAATGCCCTTACGATCCATATCCGCAACCATGTCGGTAATATGTTCCGGCGTGAGATTCAGCCCACCGCGCCACTTATCCTCCCCTGGCCAGGGCGTCGAGAGATAAGAGGAACGGGATTCGTGGGTGCCGTCAAAGTGAAACTTGACGGCATTGGCATTGAGGCGGTTGCTGCGGTAGAAATGACGCTCTCCTGCCAGCAACTCCCAGCGCCGTTTAACCGGGAAAATATCATCCTGCCAGCTGATAGCCGCTTCCACCCGGGCGGTCATTTGCCCCGCATCATCAATCACTTTAAGGGCATTCAGGCGATGCTCGCAGACATGCACATATTTAGTGCCCACCACACCACGACCGGCCTGATAGTTAAGGCCATCACGATAGGCCCGCTCCAACGCATGTGCCGGAGTCGGTGGCATGACACCGTAGATCAGAGAATAGGCTCCATCAACCAGGACTCCTGAAGGCTCACCGGTCAGCGGATCACGCTCAATGTAACCATTACCAGGGTCAGGGGTTTGAGCGTTGATACCCGCCAATTCAAGCGCCTTGCTGTTTATCAGCATACAGCCCCATGAGCGGTCATGGATGGCAACCGGGCGATCAGGCATAAAGCTGTCAAGCCAATGCCGGTCCGGGACAATACCTGCCTGCTTGAAGGTATAACGGACGAAGGATTGGCCATAAATCCAGGCGGCGTCCTGATTCTGCTCTGCATACTCAATAATGGCCTGCTGCACTTGCTGTGGCGTCGGGTCTTCTAAGCCGACATCAAGATAGCCGGCATAACCCGGAGCTAATGCCAGGTCGGGATGGGTATGCATATCATACAGACCGGGCATAACGAAACGCCCCTCTAAATCGATAACCCGGGTGCGGGAACCGATCAGATGTTCAAGCTCATCACGACTGCCGACGCTGATAAAAATCCCGCCTCGCACAGCAACAGCTTCTGCCCAGGGCTGCGCTGCATCGACGGTATAGATACGCCCGTTTGTTAAAACAAGTTCCGCTTCTCCCTCAGGACGAGAGCAGTGGGATGAGGTAAAATCCTGTATGGCTTTCATGAATTAATCCTAAAATAAAAGTTTCTAACGGCGCTGTATCACTTATTTAAACGAGTGAAAAAGCTGTCCATAAACAATACGGTTCCCGCCCCATACCAATAGAATCCAAAGGCAGCGCCAAAGATACCGAATAAAAACCCCCAAACATGGAAGCCGTATTCAAGGTTAATAATTTGACTGGTGGGGTTATATTACCCAATTGTGGTAGACCGAAGGCCTTTGAGCTAAAGAGGTATCAATACGTTAATGATATACAAGCAAGGATTATCAGAGTGGTTTGAGATAAGTTCTTCTGGCGCTGTCAACTTATCGCCAACATCTACACTTAACTGATCATTCAGTCATGGAAGCAGCCACACGCAGCAAAGTACCTTGTACTCATTCTTGTTAAAACCAAGCGGTTATTTCATGCTTTCATCGTAACCTCTGCTATATTGCGCATTGGCTCATAAGTTTTTTTTTGCAGACCCTCAACTACCACAACTACAACCGACCTATAGATTAGCGGCTAACGTCGCGCCAAAGGCTGTCGCTGCAGCGGTGCGGTTTTTGCCCCCCATCTTTCGGCAAGCCCGGGCAAGGTGGACTTTCACTGTATTCACCGGATGCCCAAACTACCGGCGATGTCTTCATTACTCAGGCCATCACTCAGATAGAGGATCACAATATTGCTCAGCGCTGTACCAGGAAGAGCTGCGTAAGCACCATATCCAGCCCTCAATGACGGATGGCTATGACTGTTACCAGAATGCGTTGGCAGAGCGTGTAAACGGTATTTTGAAACAGGAGTTTTTACTTTATCGCTGCAAAACGTTTGCTAATTTGAAAGTGTTAGTGGCAGAATCCATTAACACCTGTAACCGTATAAGACCACATCTGAGCCTTGGTATGAAAACGCCAGAAGAAGTGCATGAAAAAGCCGGTTGCGAGTGGCAACCGGCTTAATCGAAAACCGTCAACGTATTTTAGGACAGCACAACTCACTACTGCTGCGGCCAACTTTTACTTGTCGGCTCTGCCGCTCACAACGCCAGCCAGACCGCCTTAGTCTCCAGGAAATGCTCCAGCTGCTCCGGCCCCATATCCTTGCCGATACCGGACTGTTTGAAGCCACCAAACGGCGTATTGGAATCGATCATATCGTGGGTATTAACCCACACCGTGCCTGCCTCCAGGCGTTTCACGCAGCGATGGGCACGGGAAATATCCCTGGTAAACACCGACGCAGTCAGCGCGTAAATGTTGTCATTAGCCAGCTTGATAGCCTCTTCTTCCGTATCAAAAGGAATCACCACCAACACCGGACCAAAAATTTCCTCTTGAACAACCCGCATACTATTGTGGCAATCAGCAAACACCGTAGGCTTCACAAAGTAGCCTTCGCCCTCATCCGGTTCGCCGCCACATACCAGTCGCGCCCCCTCTTCCAGACCGATACGCACATAGTCAGCCACCGTCTGGCGCTGAGCTGCCGATACCGCCGGCCCCATTTCTGTCTCCGGATCCAGCGTGGCGCCGATCTGCATCGCACTGGCCCGAGTTGCCACCGCGTCGATCACCTGATCGTAGATCCCTCGCTGGACGTACAGCCGTGATCCGGCGCTGCATACCTGGCCGGTGTTGAAGAAAATACTCTGTTGGGTCGCGTCTACAATCCGTTGTATATCCGCATCATCAAACGCCACCATGGCGGATTTACCACCCAGCTCCAGGGTAACGTGGTTGACGTTTTCCATCGCCGCCTTGCCCACCTGCTTACCCACATTGGTAGAGCCGGTGAAGCTGACTTTGTTGATACCAGGGTGGCCGACCAGATAGTTGCCGCAGCCGGTACCACGACCGGTAACTATGTTGATCACACCACCAGGCAAGCCGGCCTGCTGGCACAGTTCGGCAAAGTAAAGCAGGCTCAAGGGAGTCAACTGGGCGGGCTTGAGCACAATAGTGCAGCCCACGGCCAGCGGCGCGGCCAACTTCCATATCGCCATATTAAAGGGCCAGTTCCAGGGCACGATGGCACCCACAACGCCTACGGGTTGTTTGAGAGTGTAAGCAAAATGCTCACCCGGCGCTGAAACCTGCCGAGTCGCTCCGTCGATATCCCGTGCCCAACCAGCCATGTAGCGCAGTAAATCGATAGAGCCATCGATATCCACCGCTTCACAACCGCTGATCGCTTTACCCGCATCCAGGGCTTCAATTTCAGCCAGGGTACGCTTGTTGGCTTCACACAGATCCGCCAGACGGTTGAGGAACGCTGCACGCTCAACAGGCTTGACTTCAGCCCACTCGCCCTCGAATGCCTTGCGTGCGGCTGCCACAGCACGATCGATATCCTGCTCATCGCCAACCGGCACCTTAGCCAGCAATGCTGCGGTGCAAGGCTCTAGCACATCCAGCAATTCAGTGCCGGAACTATCGACAAACTCACCGTCGATAAAGTGTTGTTTGTTACGCGCCAAGAAGGCTCGGGTTTCATCGGTGACGCCGTATGTGTCCAGCATCGTCAGCAGTTTGGTATCCATCATCGGGCCTCATCGTCATTCGTTCAGTTTTCGGCACGCAACATTTGCGTGTCCAGAATTAAGTGCGTGCCCACACTTAAGCGTGAATCGGTTTGTCGTTAACACCTCGCGCCGCTTCCATCACCGCCTCGGCGATGGTTGGGTGGGCATGAATCATCTGGGCGATATCCTCAGGCAGTAATTCCGCTTTCTTTGCCAGCAGCAGCTCGTGCAACAGTTCAGTGGCGTTGTAGCCAACGATGTGGGCACCCAACAGCTCATCGGTATCAGGATCCACCAGCAACTTGACCAGACCGTCGGGTTTGCCGATAGCGATGGTCTTACCGGCGCCGGGGTAGTTGAACACCGATTTTTTCACCGCGATACCGTCGCGCCTGGCCTGGTCTTCGCGCAGACCGAAGCCTGCCACCTGCGGCTCGCAGTAGACAGCAGAGGGCACCAGGTCGGCATCGATGGTTTTGATATCAGGCCGGTGGTCCGCCATATGTTCCACGGCTATCTCGCCCTCTTTGCTGGCCACATGGGCCAATGCAGGGCTACGGGTAATGTCACCGATAGCGTAGATACCGCTGGCATGGGTCTGGCAGTAGTCGCCGATCTGTACGTAGCCGCGATCATCGAGTTTGACGCCCATCTCCCGCAACCCCAGATTTTCGGTGTTAGGCACCCGACCGAACACTACCAGTACTTTATCGGCCACAATGTCGCGGCTCTCGCCGTTTTGCTCGACAGTCACGCTTACCTTATCGCCGCCTGTCTTTTCGAGGGATTGCGCCCGGGTAGCCGTCAGGACTTCGATGCCGTCGCGCTTGAAACATTTATCCAGTACCGCACAGGTCTCAAAATCTTCGGTGGGGAGAATATGCTCGGCGGCCTCTACCAGGGTCACCTTTACGCCGAAGCTGTTCATCACGTAGGCGAACTCGCAGCCGATCGCACCGGCACCGAGAATCACCATAGATTCCGGCAGTTCGGTCATCGCCAGCACGCCGTTGGAACTCAATACACGCTCTTCGTCGCACTCAAACCCCGGCACCTGCATCGGCCGTGATCCGGTCGCAACCATGATATGGGTCGCTTTGTGCTTGGCCTCAGTCCCATGGCTAGTGACTGTCACTTCGCCTTTACCGGTGATTTTGGCCGTGCCTTCGATCAGTGCAACCTTGTTGCGCTTAAGCAGTCCAGCCACGCCGCCAGTCAATGTATCGACTACCTTGCGCGAGTTAGCCTGTACGGCGCTGTAATCAAGTTCACTGCGATCCACCTTAACGCCGACAGCTTCAATCTCATGCAGGGAATGAAACAGCTCGGCCTGGTGAATCAGGTTTTTCGAAGGGATACAGCCCCAGTTAAGACAAACGCCGCCAGGACGGCTCTTTTCCACCACCGCTACCTTCAGGCCCAGTTGGCTGGCACGTACCGCCGCCACGTAGCCGCCCGGTCCTGCGCCGATGATGATCAGATCCAATTGTTCGGACATTATTTATTCTCCTAAATCTTTGCGGCTATCAAGCCAGCATCAGCTCGGGGCTTTCCAGGCAATCATGCAACGCTTTCATAAAGCGCGCCGCCGGCTCTCCGTCGAGGACGCGATGATCGAAGGTCATGCTGACCGGCATCATCGTGCGCACCTTGATCTCACCATCGACCACCACCGGCTTGTCCTTGGGCGTGCTTGGCCCAACAATCACTGCGTTGGGCAAGTTCAGTACCGGCGCGGTATTCATTCCCGGAGGCGCAATGCCGGCGGTACTGGACAGGGTGATCGTACTGTCGTTCAGGTCATCCGCAGCCAACGCGCCACTACGGGCACGTTCGATCAACACCTTCAACGCCTTGTCGATCTCGACCAGTCCCATCCGCTCGACACCTTTGAGCACAGGCACCATCAAGCCGGAGTCGTATTCGTTTTGTCCCGGCATGGCGATAGCGATACCGACATTGATGCTGTCGTAGATCACGATCTCATCCCCCACCAGCGCCGAGTTAGCCACCGGCACCTGCTGGATTGCGTACACCAGCGCCCTGATCAACAGAGCATTGACCGACACCTTGGTGCCCAGTTGCTCAGCACGGGCAGTGAAACGCTTGCGTATCGCCAACAGCTCGGTGATATCCGATTCCCAACCCGATGAGAGTGAGGCAGTACTCTGCTGGCTCTGAACCATCCGCTGGGCAATAGTGGCGCGCATTCCCTTGAAAGGGATCCGGGCTTTCTCAACCAGAGGACCTTGAGTGACAACGCTGATAGGACGGATCCCGTCACGCAGAGCCGCTTCCACGTCGCGCTTAACAATCCGCCCCTGGGGGCCACTTCCCGCTACAACAGTCAGATCCAGATCATTATCCCGGGCTATCTTTTTGGCAAGCGGGCTGGCCTTAAGCCGGCCACCTGTTGCTGTCGTTGCAGTAGGTGCTGTCACCGCCGTAGTGGTGGCTACTGGCGCGCTTTGTACGGCCACTGGCGCTACCGCCGCCGTTAGTGAATCGACTGCAGGATCGCTCGCCACCAGCGTCTCATTGGCCGCAGGCCTCTGGGTATCCAGCCCTGCCAACTCTGCTTCGGAGTCAACAAACAATCCAATCACCGTTTCCACGGGGACAGTTTCACCCTCGCCAAGGACTAGTTTGAAGAAGCCCGTGTTTGGACTTTCCAGATCGTAAGACACCTTTTCAGTCTCTACCGTGGCCAGTTCCTGACCTTTTTCTACGTACTGACCATCTTCTACCAGCCATTGACTGACGGTGCCTTCACTCATAGCCATCGCCAGTTTGGGCATCACATATTCGGTTGACATCTCTCTATTCTCCCAGGCTTCAGGCGCAAACGTTGCGGATTGCCGCTTCGATCTTGTCAGGATTAGGAGCTACGTACTCCTCCATATAGCCGCCAGGCACCGGCATATTCGGCAGGCAAACGCGTAATACAGGCGCGTCCAGCAAGTCGAATGCCTGCTCCATCACCCGAGCAGAAATGGTGGATGCGAAGCTACCGGACTCCCAGTCCTCATCAACGATCACCAGGCGGTTAGTCTTCTCCAGCGAGCGCAGCAGCGTATCCATATCAAACGGCACGAAAGTGCGTGGGTCGATCACCTCAACGCTGATTTCGCCTTCCAGTTTCTCTGCCACTTTAAGGGCATTTTGCAGCTGCATGCTGTTGGCCAGCACCGTGACATCAGCCCCTTCGCGCTTAACGTCAGCAACGCCTAACGGCACGATATAATCGTCACCGATGTCAGGTACCTCACCCTTGAGCATCATGATCCCCATGTGCCAGGGGATCACCACCGGGTTGTTGTCACGAATCGCGGCCTTGAACATGCCCTTGGCATCATAGGGCGTGGACGGCATTGCCACCTTGATCCCCGGATGGTGTGCAAAGGTGCCGTGAATACTCATCGCGTGGTCGTTGGCCAAACGCTGGCCGGTACCGACGCCGGCGGTCATCACGATCGGTAACGCCCGCTGGCTGCCGTGCAGGAAATGGTACTGGCCGGTGCTTACCGAACATTCGGAAAAGGTGACATAAGTGAAACCGCCGAACATGAAGTCGACGATCGGACGCATCCCCTCTTGGGCCGCGCCCATGGCAACACCGTACATGCCGGACTCACCAATCGGGGTATCGACGATCCGCTCGGGACCGAACTCCTCCACCAACCCTTTGGTATGGGGGAAGATGCCACCGCGGACATCCTGACCCACCAGAAACACATCGGGATCGGTACGTAGCTCTTCCTGCATCGCCTCTTTGATGGCGTCGATCAGGGTAATTGTTCTCATTTTCTATTCTCCCTTACCTTAAGGCGCAAATACATGGGCCATCAATTCTTCTTCGCTGGGACGGGCTATCTCGCTGTTATCGGCAAAAGTCTCTACCTTATCTATCTCCCTCAGTGCCGCCTCATGGATAGCATCGATCTCATCCTGGGTGAGGATGCCATCGGCCAGGATGCGCTGGGTTGCCAGGTGGACTGGCTCGCGTTGACGCATCTCTTCATGCTCGGCTTCGGAGCGATCTTCCCACCCTTTGAGGTCGGGGGTACCGATATCGTGTTCGTTGAAACGCAGGGTCTTGCACTCTACAAACGTGGGGCCCTGACCGCTACGAGCCCGCTCGATTGCCTTCATGGCCACCTCGGCTACGGCAAATACATCCTGACCGTCCACGATCTCAGCCGGCATACCATAACCCTGGGCCAGGCTGGAAATATCCTCCAGCGGGTGCATCTCTTCGGCTGAGGAGAAGATTGCCATGCCGTTGTTCTCGCAAAAGAAAATCAGAGGCAGCTTCCAGTTCTGGGCGAACAGCATCGCCTCGTGGGCACGCCCCTGGCCGTAAGAACCATCACCTGAGCAGTTCATCACTACCTGTCCCTGGTTGCGGCGTTTGGCGGCCCAGCCCCAGCCTACGGAGGGTGCAAAGTTATGGCCGATAAAGCCGGACTGCTGGTAGACCTTATGATCGGGATAACTGAAGTGCCAGGCGCTGCGGCCAGCACAGCAACCGGTATCCTTGCCGGTGTGTTCAGCCAGAAATGTGCTCACATCGATCCCCTTCGAGATCATATGGGTGATACCGTGTCCCCGATGATGAGGGTTGAGGTTGTCATCCTGATTCAGGAAGGTGCAGGCGCCCACGCCCGGAGCAATCGCCCCTTGGGCCGGGTGGTAAAAGCCGATCAGCTGGCCCTGCATCATCCGGCGATACATCATTTTGTCATAGTGATTGGCCCGCACCAGATTGGTAAAGAGCAGAGCCATTTGTTGTTTCGATAAACTCATCGCGTGTTCCTCGACGCATCGCCACTGGTTGGCATAAGAATGGTTGGCATAAGAATTCAGATATTAAGCCTGCTCAAATGGAGCCATGATGGCGCCGATGGCCGGCAGACCGGTTCCGGCGGTCATACCACCATCCACCCGCATCTCCTGACCCGTGATAAAGGTGCTGCCGTCCCCAGCCAGGAAATTGTAGATTCCCACCACCTCATCCTGACGCCCCATGCGGCCAAAAGCGGTCTGGCTGGCGTAGAAGGTCGCATCAGGGCCGCCATCGTCCTCGGCCATCATGCCCGTGCCTGCAATTGCCGCAGGGCAAACAGCGTTAACCCGAATATCATTGGGCGCCAGCTCGATAGCGGCGGTGCGTACCAAATAGGCGGCCGCAGCCTTGGAAGCTGCATACTCGCCGTGGGCGACAGTGGTGATACCAGAGCCTGCAGCAGATCCCGTGACAATGATGGAGCTACCCTGAGGCATCAGCTTAGGTGCATACTTAAGCCCGTAATAAACCCCCATGCAGTTCACATCCATACAGCGACGCATGTAATCGGAGGAGGATTCCTGCATCGTGCCAGCATCTTCAGCCATACCCGCGTTGAGCACCAGTACGTCCAACCCGCCGAATTCGCTAGCCACCTGGTCCAACACCGCCTTGAACTGCTCCTCATCGGTAACGTCAAGGGAGATAAAACTGGCACCGATTTCGCGAGCCAGGTCGTTGCCGTCACGACGACCGGTGATCACCACCCGAGCGCCGGCTGAAACGAAGTTTTTGGCCACTACCAGGCCAATACCGGAGGTGCCGCCAGTGATCAGTGCCACCTTGTCTTTCAATGAGTACATGACTTATCCCTTGTTGTTATTAGTCGATGTGATAATCAAGTTCATCACGTTGATGGTTTCATTCTTCTCTTTATCGGACGGAGCAACAATGGCTGGCAGGGACAGCAAAACTGTCATTTAGGGACAGCACTCCCTTCTGTGTCAGTAAAGGGATAAATCAAACAACCCAGGGGGGACATAGGCATCAAAGGGTTATCGCTGCCCCGCCATCCTTGGTTCCTTGCAGCATACAATCCATCCCTGGACATAAAAAAACCCCGCATGATGCGGGGCTAAAAGGGCATAAAGACAGAGACTAATGAAGATTTGTTTAACGCCTATCGCTTACCTGTAGTCAACGCCGGGCAACACACACAGCATTTCGTACAGCAGGGTCGCTCCCAGCAGGGCAGTATTACCGGTGGTATCGTAGGGAGGCGAAACCTCGACCAGATCACCACCAACAATATCCAGACCACGACAACCGCGCACGATTTCCAACGCCTGGGGAACGGTTAAGCCCCCCACCTCGACGGTGCCGGTACCCGGTGCATAGGCCGGATCGATACCATCTATATCAAAACTGATATAGACCGGACCACCAGCGACCTTGTCGCGCACCTCAGCCATCAAACCCACCAGAGACTTATGCCAGCACTCCTCCGCAGTGACTACCCGGAAACCTTGCTCGCGGGGCCAGTCGAAATCCTCAGCGCTATAACCGGTGCCACGCAGACCAATCTGAGCCACCCGGGAACAATCCAGCAGGCCTTCTTCTACCGCACGGCGAAAAGGCGTGCCATGGGCGTAGCGTTCACCGAACTGGTGATCGTTAACATCAGCGTGGGCGTCTACATGGACCACTCCGATGGGTCCGTATTTCTTCTTCAGCGCCCGCAGGATAGGCAGCACAATGGTGTGATCGCCCCCCATAGTCAGGGGCTTACAGCCTGCGGCCAACACATCATCATAAAATGACTCGATAATCCCCAGGCTCTTCTGCAAGTTAAAGGTATTGATCGGCACATCGCCGATATCAGCCACCTGCAGGCTATCGAAAGGCGCCGCACGGGTCGCCATGTTATAGGGGCGCAGCATCCGTGACTCATCACGAATTTGCCGCGGGGCCAGCCGCGCACCCGGGCGATTGGAAGTACCTATATCAAAAGGTACCCCGATAAAAGCCACATCCAGCCCCTGGGCCAACTCCTGCGCAGGCAGCCGCATCATGGTGGCAGGTCCGCCAAAGCGGGGCATTTCGTTCCCCCCCAGGGGTTGATTAAACTGGGGTTGATTAAATTCGTTGCTCATAATGATTCCCTTATCTGTAACCCGCCCTACGATCGGAAGCATCTGCGTCGGCGACTATTTCTATTACTGACAATATCGCGACGTGCCCGCACAAACATTGGCCCGGCAGGTCAGCCGTCGTGTCATTGCTGGCCATAGAAACGCTTGTTGGGCATCGCTGTTTTCATCCCAATGAGAGCGATCCCCCCTGTGGGAGCGGCGCCTCGCCGCGAATAATCCAAAATCGGCGCGAGGCGCGCCTCCAACAACAAAAAAAGGGACCCAATGGGTCCCAAAGCGCTTACTTATGAAGCGACGAGGTAAATGCTGAATTTTAGGTGCAGGATGTACGGTATGTCGCAGGCACATGGATGTGCAGCAGCGAGTTATGTACAGGATGTACGGTATGTCGCGGACACATGGATGTGTAGGAGCGACTAAATATGGAACAAGCTGATGTTTATGAATTGCGCTTGTTTACCCTATAAATACCGTAACCGGTGGCTACCAGTTTTTCGCCCACATGCACATCGGTGCGCATTTTTACCCGGCAACGTCTCTGATCGATTTCCTCAATAGTGCCAGTTGCTTTTGCGGTATCGCCGATATGTACCGGCGCCTTGAATTTGATCTGCTGCTCTATATAGATAGCTCCGGGTCCTGGCATGCGAGTGCCGGCAACTGTCGAGATTAAAGCAGCACAGAACATGCCGTGCACAATACGTTGCTTAAACGGTGTTGTTGCTGCGTACTCGCTGTTGATATGAATCGGATTATTATCACCGGAAATACCGGCAAACATGTAAACATCCGCTTCAGAGATGGTCTTGGCATAGGAGGCGCTCATTCCCACTTCCAGATCTTCCAGATAGTAGCCGTGCAGTTCATCCATTCGTTATATCCTCGTAATCAGGGTTTACGCGTTTTATTAGGCCGAAAGTATCAAAGAAATGGCCTTAATCATTTTTTTCTCTATGCCGGCATAGGTATAAACCCTTACGCAAGAGATTGCCGCTCGATAAATACAAATATGTTTTGCTAAGTAAAACATGGTTATGTTGCAGTGCATTTTAGATGCAGGTCAGAGCAACCCGCCCATGCAGATGTATTTGATTTCCAGGTAGTCTTCAACACCGTAGCGCGAACCCTCACGCCCCATGCCAGACTCTTTGACGCCGCCGAAAGGGATCACTTCGGAGGTGATCGCCACCTCGTTAACCCCTACCATGCCGTACTCGATCGCCTCACTCACCCGCCAGGCACGCCCCAGGTCGTTAGTGTAAATATAGGAAGCCAGACCGAACTCAGTATCGTTAGCCATGGCTATCGCCTGAGCCTCGTCCTCAAACCTGAACAGCGGCGCTACCGGTCCGAAGATTTCCTCACGGAACACCCGCATCTGCTCGGAGACATTAGTGAGTACCGTGGGCGGATAGAAACACTCGCCCAGCTCCGAAGCGCTACCGCCGACAAGTGCACTGGCACCCTGCTCGATAGCGTCCTTAACCATAGCGTCCACATCACGGGCAGCACCGGCGTTGACCAGAGGGCCCATCGTGGTGTCCTGCTCCATGCCGTTACCGGTTTTTATGCCGCGCACGGCTTCGGCAAACTTCTCGGCAAAACGGTCGTAAATCCCCGTCTGTACCAGAATACGGTTGGCGCAGATACAAGTCTGGCCGGCATTACGGTATTTAGAGGCGATAGCCCCAGCTACTGCCTTATCGATATCGGCATCGTCGAACACAATCACCGGGGCATTGCCACCCAGCTCCATGGATACCTTCTTGACGGTATCGGCACAGCTCTTAAGCAACTGTTTTCCCACCGGTGTGGAGCCGGTAAAGGTCAATTTTCGCACCACTGGACTGGCAGTAAGGGTACCGCCGATAGCCCGTGAACTCTCACCGACGACTAAATTGAGCACACCCTTGGGGATGCCGGCACGATGAGCCAACTCGACCAGCGCCATGGCCGACAGAGGGGTCTCCTTGGCGGGCTTCATCACAAAAGTGCAGCCCACCGCCAGTGCCGGAGCAGCCTTGCGGGTCAGCATGGCACTGGGGAAGTTCCAGGGGGTAATGGCTGCTACCACGCCCACCGGTTGTTTGATGGTGAGCAGACGACGGTCGCTGGCCACCGTAGGGGTAATATCACCGTAGACCCGTTTGGCCTCCTCGGCGAACCACTCGATGAAAGAGGCGGCGTAGGCGATCTCGCCCCGGGACTCAAACAACGGTTTTCCCTGTTCGGCGGTCATGATCAGAGCCAGGTCTTCCTGGTTTTCCATAATCAGATCGAACCAGCGCCGCAGCAATTGGCTGCGCTCCCTGGCGGTTTTCTGCTGCCAGGGCTTGAGTGCTTTCTCTGCCGCATCGATGGCTGCCTGAGCCTCCTGGGCACCCACACTGGCGATGGTCGCAACCACCTCGCCAGTAGCAGGATTGGTTACCTCGAGGGTGCTGCCGTCTCTGCCGGCAGTCCATTCGCCGTCGATGTAAGCCTGGGTTTTAAGCAGGCTGAAATCATTTAATTGCAATGTCATTCTATTTCTCCGTTTAGCCCGGATATTTCATGAAGAGATCGGAATGTCTGGGAAATCTGGCTAAGCAGTTGGCTTTATCTTCTGCAAAGCCATGGTGGTTCCATGGCTCAAAGAAGATGGGGCCAAATGCAACGCCAGATTTTTCAGAAAACTGATCAGTGCTACCCGTTACTAAGTGTTACTTTCTAATAGACTCTGATGCTCCAGTACTCATCGGATTCACAGAGCATGTATTAACGTCTTTATGAAAAATTCGGGCCTTACAGAGTGGCAAAAACTTTATCCAGGGCTGTGACCAAACGATCAACATCCTTCTCGCCGATGATCATCGCCGGCTTGATCTTGATTATGTGGTTGTCGTAACCGTTGGTGTTGAGGAGAATCTGCTGCTCCGCTTTCATCCGTTCCACCACTGTCTTGGCCATAGCTGTTGCAGGCTCCAGCGTCTCAGGGTCGTTCACCAGCTCGACGCCGATATAGAGCCCCTGGCCACGCACATCAACAATGAACGGGTAGCGATCCTTCAGTTCGTTCAGCCCTGCCATCATCTGCGCATTGAGTTTAACCACGTGTGCTTCCAGCTGTTCGTCCTCGAGAACATCCAGCACCGCCTGGCCGATAGCGCAGGAAACAGGGTTGCCGCCAAAGGTATTAAAGAAGGCGACACCATTATCAAAGGCATCAGCAATCTCACGGGTGGTAACAACCGCCGCCATAGGATGGCCATTGCCGATGGGCTTGCCCATAGTGACAATATCAGGCACTACGCCCTGGGACTCAAAGCACCAGGTATGCTCTCCGGTACGGCCGAAGCCCACCTGTACTTCGTCGGCAATACACAACCCGCCCTTGGCCCGAACCTGCTCATATACCGCCGTCAGGTAGCCCGGGGGCAGCACGTACTGGCCGCCGGTACCCACCAGGGATTCAGCGATAAAGGCTGTCGGCGCTTTACCTTCTGCCTCCAGCTCCTTGATGATGCGCGCCACGTCGAGGGCGTACTTGCTACCGGCTTCCGGATCACTAACTTTGTATGGTCCCCGGAAAGTATCAGGCACCATCGCCTTATGGACATGGCTTGGCAGCCCCGGCTTGCCGGGACGGTCGATACGGTGTGGGCTGATGTCGGTACAAGCCTGGGAGTTACCGTGGTAGGCCTTATCAAGCACGATCATGTCTTGCTGGCCGTTAACAGTGCGGGCAATCCGCATTGCCAGGTCGTTGGCTTCACTCCCGGAATTAACAAAAAACACCACGTTGAGCGGATCAGGGAATGTCGCCAGCAGACGCTCGGCATAATCGGTCATCTGATCATAGACATAGCGGGAGTTGGTATTGAGCCGAGCCATCTGCTTTTGTGCTGCACGCACAATGGTCGGGTGGCAGTGGCCCCACTGGCAGACATTGTTGACGCAGTCATAATAGGTATTGCCCTGATCATCGAACAGGTACTGCAGCGCGCCGCCGGTCAGGTGCAGTGGCTCCTGATAATGGGTGTAGAGGGAACCGGAAAAGTGGTAATTACGCATGGCCAGATTGCTCTCGGCCTTTGCCTGCCGCTCCGGTGCAAGGGAAGGCATCCCGCAGGCATCACGGAAAGCATCCAGTGCTCGAATCGGGTTGACCGCCAGCATCTGCTCCAGCAGCGCCCACATCTGTTTCTCTTTCAGTTGCGCATGGTTATTCTCCGGGTCCTGCTCGCGGCTGTACGCCGCCATGCAGACATACAGAGAGATGCGGGTTGCGATCAGGTAGAACAGTACCGATACTTCATCTTCAGTCAGTGGATGTTGCTGGTGATAGGCCTTTACCACCACCGCCGCACCACTGATCGGATCCTCGCAGTGGACAATGATATCTGACAGGCAGATCGACAGGTTGCAAACCGTGTGGGTATAGACAATATCACCAAAGTCGATCACCCCGCTGACCCGTTCCTGTGACGATTCAACTGCATCCACCAGGATGCTATAACGGTGGCTATCGTTGTGGGTGACGCTCTTGCGCAGCCCAGCCAGAATCGGTGCCACCTCGTTATCAAACTTCATCAGGAAAAACTCCGCCAGACGTCGCTGGTGCGGGTCGGCGATGTAACGGGACAGCTGGCCGGTTTGGCTGGCATTTTTCAGGTCCCAGGGCAGGTCGGCACGGTTAGCGGCAGGATGATCAAAATCGAACAAGGCATGATCCATGCCGCCCACCGTGCGACCGATATCGCTCAGCAGGGCAGCGGAGAAGATATCGATGTCCTTAATCAGGGTTCCCGGCAGGAAGTGCAGCAATCGCACATAGTAGGTTTCCCCTTTTGTATCAGTCACACTAGGGCACTCATCGCCTTCGAGCGAGCGATACACCTGCGGGAAAGAGACGCCACAAACCTTACCCTGAAGATAGTGCATCGCTTCAGTCTGAAGCTCCAACACCGCACGCTTTTCGGCCTGATCATGGATTTTCAGCAGATATTGCTGACCATTTTCAGCAGTAACCAGTATATTCTGGTCGATGTAGCTACCCAGGTCCTTGGTAGAAGCGGGAACGATTCCGAAAATATCCTGGGCGATCTGCTTAGCTTCTGACAAAGTAAATCGCGGCGGAACGGCTTTGGCAATGGACATGGTCGACTCCGTGTTATTGTTCTGTTCTCAGACCAGTTGATACTGGTTTTCTGGTAATGATCGACTGAAGCTGATCACCTTGAAGCATCTATTGTGCCCTGCAGCGAAGGGATAACAATGTCGACCCGGGACAGAGAAACTGTCATTTTGGGACAGTGAGATAATCCTCGCTTTCGCACGGAAGAACGCCTAAATCAGGCTCAGCCTCGGCATCCTCAGATCAGGTATCTGGCCGGAAAAAGGGCTACATCAGATTAAGGGAATTTATTCTGGAGCGCAGGTGTGCGAAACAATTTCTGTGGGAGCGGCGCCTCGCGCCGATTAACGAATCAATCGCGGCGAGGCGCCGCTCCCACAGAGATCACCGGTTCCGGTTACAGTTGCGGGTAAAGGTAAACCTTACCGCACTCCTTGCTGACCTGAACATCAAACGCCTCGCCAGCCCGGGACATCGGGAATTCATGGGTCACCATAATGCCAACCATCCGCTGTACCTCTTTATCGAGCATTGCCCGCACCAGACCTTCACGATCGATCACCCGCACATCGTGCTGGCCGAACAGCGTATGCGCCTTGTGGGTTACACAATCCAGCGCACTGAACTCCAGCTTCGCGCCAGGCGTGTGGCCGCTGAAGTTAATGTTTCCATACAGCCGGGTCGCTTCGAACATCTTGGTCTGGTAGAAGGTCGTGCCCGAGCATTCCACCGCATGATCGACCCCCTGCCCCTCGTAAGTCAGGGCTTTGACCTGCTCCAGCCAGTCGGCATCATTAGGGTCGACAAAGTGTTTAACACCCATCTCCTCAAGCAGCCCCCGACGGTAGGGATTACGGATCAGCGCAATCACCCTGGCGTTGCGGTGCAGCGCACTGATGATATGACCCAGCGCGATAAAGCCGACACCACCGACCAGCATAGTATCCCCCGCTTTCACCCCCATCACTTCCTGGTTTGACCAACCCACTCCGAAAGAGCAGTTAGCCGATGCCGCTGTTTTATAGTCCAGCTCGTCGGGCATGCGGTAAAGATTATCCACCGGGGCAATACGGTATTTGGCCATCGCCCAGCCGCCGGATTCGCTTTCATTCCAATCCTGTATGCCGCCAAGAGCCGGCCTTGTCATCCCCGGGCGAGGATTAATGTTGGTTTCACAGTAGGTCGGGGACAGAGCATTACGACAAGAGAAACACTGTCCGCAATGGTCACCCTGAAAGACGATAACCCGATCGCCAACCTTCAGACCCGAACCTGGGTGAATATCGTCGATTACACCGACCCCTTCGTGTCCCAGGCAATCGGGGTAATCCAGCTGGGCGCCCCCGTGCAGCTTTTCGAAGTCGTGGTGGTCCCAGATGCGGGTACCTTCCAGACAGATCGGTGCAATCTCCATACGGATAACAGCGTACCCCGACTTGATCTTTGGATAGGGGCGTTCCACTAGCTCAAACTTATGTGGCTCTGGAATACTTAAGACAGAATTTGTCTTGCTCATGCTTACTCTCCCTCAACAAACGTGTTGATACTGTATCTTTTCCGGACGCATTCAGGCCGGGTTAAAACGGTGATTCCGATGGCTGCAAGTTTTGCTGATCTTTAAGGTGGTGCTGCCGTGCATAGTGGAAGACAAAGCCGTAGATCGCCACAGACACCGCCACAGCAACCACGGTAAGTATCAAAATGGAGCTATTGCTATCGGGCGATTTCAGGAAACCGGCCACGGCAGGCCCTACAATTCCACCCAGAGCGATAGCAACCGCAGTCAGTACCACGTACTCCCCCTTGGTATCGAAGCATGAAACAATCGTTACCTGCATCGGCAGGGCAAAACCGTAGGCCAGCGCAAACAGACTGGCACCCGCGAAGTAATAGATGAACTCCGTTCTGTTCAGTGCCAGCATCGCCACTACGGTCACAACCAGAGCCGCCAGCACCGGCTTAAAGAAACCGAAGCGATCACCTAAAGCCGCAGCCAGGAAGGAGCCCCCCATCGCAACCACCAGAGAAGCTGACAGCGCCAGGCCGACATCCTCACCGGCAAAGCCATAATCGTTGCCTATCCGCTCGATAAAGGCCCACAGCGCAGAGATACCAGCAAAGAAGATAAAAAAGGCGATCAGCGACAACACGATGGGTAACAGTGGCACGCCACTTTGACCCTCAATGTGAGACACGGCCTCGCTGTCTTTGATCCCCTTCGCTGGCAGCCAGACGATCGACAATGCCAACACAGCGAATACTCCCAGCATGCTGTACAACAATCCCTGCAGCCCCCACTGAGCGACAACAAAAGGCGGTAGTAGGAACAGCAGCAACGCCCCGAGGCCCGCTTCGGTACCGATCTTGAAACCGTAGCTGCGAGCCGGATTATCGGTATCCCCCAGGTAGGTTGTACCTATGGCATAGATAGCACTGGTCGAAGCGCCCAGCAGCACCAGCAGCGCCAGATAGGCGGTGTAGCTGCTGGCGACGATCAACAGGCCGCAAACCAGCAGGGTGGCCAGTGCCAGCATGACCGATACTTTTCGCCAATCAAACTTCCGCACCCAGAAGTAGGCGGAGATGGTCGACAGGGTAAAGCCAGTAAAGTAAGCCGAGGTGATCAGGCCAAGCTGCTGATCATCAAACCCCAGACTGTCCTGAACGCTTCCTAGAAACAGGGGCAGGATGTTAAATAACGTCGCACCGAAAGCCGAGATCAGACAACCGGCCAATATGGCGCTCTTGGCGTTGAGATTGATTATTTTATTATTATTCGTCATGGGATTACCTCAGCTTACATTAGCGGATCCAATTACCAGCTCCAGCAGTTGCGGAGTTGGACCACAACTCCAACCACCATCTACATGCAGCGCCTGCCCGGTTAGATAGCGGCTGGCATCGCTGGCGAGGAATTGAAACACCCCAACCAGATCGTCGGTGGTGCCGTAACGGCCCAGCGCGGTAAATGCTTCGCAGATCTTGCGGCCCTCGTCACCACTATCCATAGCGGTATCCACATAACCCGGACAGATGGTATTAACCCGGATGCCGCGTCCACCCAACTCCAGCGCTGCCATCTCGGTCATGCTGACCACGGCTCGCTTGGTTGCAGAATAGATACCGGAGCCCACCATATTGATGACCGCGGCCATGGAAGAGGTGCTGATTATGGCGCCGCCGTCACTCATATGCGCAGGGGCATGCTTGAGACCATAGATCACGCCGTACTGATTGATTTTGGTTACCTTATCGATCAGCGCCTGTTCGGTCTGTTCAAAGGTCGGGCCGATATCGCCGACACCGGCATTAAGTACCACAATATCCAGCTTGCCAATCAACGCTACAGCCTGTTCAAAAGAGCTGGCAACACTGGCTTCGTCGGTGACATTCACCTGTACGTAGTGGGCACCTATCTTTTCTGCTACTGCTGTTCCATCAACGATATCCGCTATCACTACCTGTGCTCCGGCAGCAATAAAGGTTTCTGCCACAGCACGGCCGATACCTGATGAGCCACCCGTGATATAGGCAGTTTTGTTATCCAGTGAAAACATTGATTAATTCCTCATTCTTATTTTAGTTACTGTAGGAGCCGCTACGGCAATAGGGTCGCCGCTATCCTTCAAAGTTGTCTAATCTGTCCACCCCGGGAAGCACCGTCGGTAACTCTGCGGGAGATGGAATTTCTGCCAGCTCGATAATGTTGCCGAACGGATCGCGGCAATAGACCGCACTGCCCTGCCCCGGCTCGCCAACCGGCTCTCCCAGAGGCTGTCCTCCCAGGTCCAGCAGACGCTGGTACTCCTTGCGGCAGTCATCCACATAAAATGCCAGATGGCGAATACCCAGCTCATGGGCTAGATGCTCCTCCGGTGCTGGTGCACTCTGTTGCGGCGCACTGTACTGCCAAAGTTCCAGAAAACAGTTATGGCCGCGCATCATGCAACCTTTTGTAGCGGAGCCCTTGAGGCCGACTGCTTGATCCATTTCAGGATTATCTTTCCAGCCTTCTTCTGTTATCTGAGCAAAACCAAACATCTCACTGTAGAAAGTAATTGCGCGCTCCAGATCGGGTACAACAATTCCTGGATGGGCAAAAGAAAGGATCATGATTTAAAACTCCTGAAACGGCGCCGACAAACTGAAACTCTGTTTGCGCGCTTACTGTTGTTACTATCAGATTAGCTAACTCTGTTTTTTCAACAATGGCCGTGCCGGACAGCGGCCATTGCTCTGGCGGTCACTCAACGAATATTTTCACTCCTGACGAACAGTACCGGCTGAGCAACATTGAACAGCCAACCAGGTAAGACAGCGCCATTCTTGGACTTCCATGTTCTCGGCCTGTTTCTTTTGAGACCACAAATTACAGGGTACAGTTGCACGCCCGATCTAAAGCCGCTATTTTCAAAGGAAAACCCCTTATCCATTTTGCAGGGACTTACTTCAGGAGCTTAGCCACGATGACACCGGGACAGTTTCGTACCAGATATATCCATAAGCTGCTGAGCGAGATCCAGAAACAGGGGGTTGATGTCGAGCCATTTTATCGTTCTGTTGGACTGACGCCCAAGCGTATCCAGGAGCGGGTGGAAACAAGCCGACAGGATTACGAAAAACTCCAATTCAAGGTGATCGACGAGGTGGAAGTCCCGGGACTGGGCTTTACCGTCGGGCGCAGAATTGAACTTTCCGACCTTAGTCTGCCGGGGCTGGCCTTCATGTTCAGTTCCGACCTGGAGAAGGGCATCAAGCGCTGGACCCAGTTCCAGGAACTAACCGACCCGCCCTACCGGTATCAGTTTTATCGTAGCAGCGAGCAGTCAATGCTACGTGCGTCTATCAACCTCAAGCCATTTCTGGAAAATATCAAACGCACCCGCTTTGCCATCGAAGAGGGTCTGGAGGAGTGGTCGCTTATCGGCGAAATGTTCGAAAAACCCGAGGGCTGGTTCAGTGAGATCCACCTGGAATATCCAAGGCCGGATTACGGCGACCTGTACGAGGAAAAGTTCGGCTGCCCGGTTAAATTCGACCAGCCGCATACCCAGTTTCTATTCCCCACCGAATACCTACAACTACCAATGCAACTCGGGGACGAGGATATCGCTCAGATCCTGGAGTTCAAATGTGCAACTCTGATCAAATCCAGCCGAGCCCAGGATGAGCTGGTCTACACCATTCGTACCATGCTGATGCGCGACCAGGAGAAATACAAAAACATCGGTGAGGTGGCCCGTACACTCAACATCAGTGAACGAACCCTGCGCCGCCGCCTGACAGACCTGGGCACTTCCTTTAAGGAGATTGCCTTCAACTACCGTATGAGCCTGGCCTGCGAGTATCTGATCTCCACCGACCTGCCGATCAGCGCTGTCTCTATCATGGTGGGCTATTCCGATACCGCCAACTTCTTCCGTGCCTTTCGGCAGCACGCCGACATGACTCCGGATCAGTACCGCAGCGCCCATGAAAAGTCCTATTGTGACCTGAAGACAGGTGATCAGTCATACATTCCCGATCCATAGGGGGCTAATAGGCTATGTGGGAGGCGCGCCCCTCGCCGTTAATGAAATCCTTCGCGGCGAGGCGCCGCTCCCACATATTTCACCGGCACTGCGGTGCCAGACATCCTTCCAACAATATTGCTCAGGCCGGAGAGAAAATCTCAGTCAGCTGAATGGCATTACCGCCACAAGGCTCCTTCAGATAACCGGTCAGCAAGCCCGTGACCGGATCCACCGCAGGCTCCTGAATAACTTCCATCCCGGCCCACAGAGCATCATCCCAGGCACGCTGGACATCCTTGGCCTGGTAAGTAATTTCACTGATATACGCACCGCGCTTGGCGTAACGCGCCTTCTGGTCCTCGGTCCGGGCGTTTTGCAGCACAAAGAAATTGCGACGCTCCTCAGGGTGATAATCCTGATCCACCATGTAAACCACGCGGTCCTCGCCTTCACCAAACTCACGGATAACGCGCAGCCCCATCATCTTCTGATACCAGTCAACCATGGCATCCAGATCTTTGCAGATCTCTATGTTGCCAACCATCTGCAGACCACATTGGCCGGAAGGTGCATTGGTAAACTCCTGTACCCGGAAGGTATCATCTGTGTATTCCATGATTTCTATCCAGCGCCCTTCAGGGTCATGGACTACAAAACCATCATAGGTAGGAAACTCTTCGAAGGGCATCACTTCTGTCGCTCCGTTAGAGAGCAGTTGCTCCATGGAAGCACGGGCATCCGAGGTCAGCCAGCAGATATGGTTGTAGCCACGGCCGTGGTCAGCCCACCAGTTGCGCTCATATTCAAATTGGAAAGGCGGTGCTTCGATCTGAATCTGGAAGGCCTTACCGCCACAACCCATAAAGGTATAGTCAGAATGCCCCTCACCGGTCACATGGAATACAGAACCGGAGAAGTAGTTGGTGATGCCATGATGCCAGCGCAGGTAGGGCCAGATGCTCTCCCGTGGCTTATCATCATAAATGCATAGGTGGTGAATAGTGTAATCAAGCTGTGAGGCTGTCTTCATGTCGGGCACTCCGCAATATCGCCGGTTTCTAGTTTATTTAAGACTTCCAGAGTACCGAATTCATTTTTATGGAAAATGATTCCTGCGGCCAACAAGACTGACATATCAGGCCAACGTATCCGACAATTGCAACCCCATAATCCGTCCGACAAGTAATTCCAGATCACTTTCTGATGCGTCTAATGACAGCTAAGCTTGACGCAAAAAGGGGGAAGCATAGCTTCCCCAAACGACTCTCCAGGAATCCAACGGCCTAAAACGGTTTGTTTAACTCACCTGCGTGCGGATCACTTTCTTATCGATTTTGCCGACGCTGGTTTTGGGTATTTCAGTCACTACACTGATCTGCTGTGGAATAGCCCACTTGTTGAGCTGACCGTTATCAACGAACTGCAGCATATGACTCTGGATCATTGCGGCTTCGATCTCCGCGCCGGCTACCGGCACAATCAGTGCAAACGGACGCTCGCCCCACTTCTCATCAGGAATTCCAACTACTGCCACTTCGGCTACCTGCTCATGCTGGCTGATCAGGTTTTCCAGCTCCAGCGAAGAGATCCACTCGCCGCCGGTTTTGATCACATCCTTGATGCGATCCTTGATCTCCAGCACACCGTTGCTATCGATTGAGGCAACATCTCCGGTATGCAGCCAGCCGTTATCCCATAGCTCTGCACCTTTTTCCGGCTCATTGTAGTAGCCCTGGGTCAACCAGGGGGTACGTACCACAACCTCGCCGGTGGACTCACCATCATGGGGAAGATCCCTACCCGCCGCATCGATTATGCGTAGCTCCACCAGCCCATTTGGAATACCGGCCTTTATTCGATGTGACATCTGATTTTCCATCGACTCTGCGAGCTCATCCGGGTGTAAGAAGGTGGTGGTGAGCAACGGGCAGGTTTCCGACATGCCATAGCCGGTGTGGAAAAGGATGCCCCGCTCGGCCATCTGCTGGGCCAGTCCCAAGGTTGGTGCACTACCGCCAGTCAGCAGTTTCCAGCCCGCCAGGTCGGTTTTGTCAGCTTCCTCACAATTGAGGATCATCTGCAGCACCGTCGGTACACCGTGGGAGAAGGTCACCCCCTCTTCCCGGAACAGCTTCACGAGCTTGTTGGGTTCGTAACGCCCAGGATAGACCTGTTTCACCCCCAACATGGTAGCTATGTAGGGCACACCCCAGGCATGGACGTGAAACATCGGCGTCATCGGCATATAGACATCGTTTGAACGCAACAGCGGCTGGCCTTCATACAATCCCAGGGTAGCGGCACCATTTAACGTGTGCAGTACAAGTTGCCGGTGGGTGAAATACACCCCTTTCGGGTTGCCTGTTGTACCCGTGGTATAGAAAGTAGTTGCAACGGAATTCTCATCGAAGTCCGGGAAGTCATACTCTGCTGCAGCCCCCTGCACCAGCGCTTCATACTCGCCGAGTGTATTCAGACTGGTTGGAACCGGTTTTGCCTCGTCAGTCAGCTGGATATAGCCGCGTACCGTTGGCAGCTCATCGGCCAGCTGCTCGGCAATTACAACGAAGTCATCGTGTATCAGCACCAGATCATCTTCTGCATGGTTCATGGTATAGCCGATCTGGTCCGCACTGAGTCGAATATTAACGTGGTGCAGTACCGCGCCGATCATCGGCACCGCAAAGTACGCTTCCAAATAGCGGTGGCTATCCCAGTCCATCACCGCGACGGTATCACCCGCCTTTACTCCTGCGTTGGTCAACACATTGGCCAACTTGCAGATGCGCTCATTCAGGGTGCGGTAGTCATATCGGATCACATCGCCGTAGACGATCTCCTGATTCGGTTCGTAACGTTTACCTGACAGCAGCAGACTCTTGATCAGCAACGGATACTGGTAGGCATTGGCTGCAGCTTCAATTATTTTTGTTTTCATCATGGTTACCTGTTTCGAATCAGAGCGTTCCACCATCACCCAATGGCGGCGAGGCTAATCATTCACGTGCTGATCTTTAGTTAATTCTGTAATTCGATAATTCGATAATCAAGTTACCAGCCATAGCGCATTCAGAAATACCTAACTTTGGTTAGGTTTTGATCCCAACCCGACCGGGCATAGTAGAAAGGACCAAACACAGGTGTTCCGTGCTGGGATACAAAAAATTGCTCTGGAGGTTTGAAGTGATAAAAAAAACAACAATCTTGTCTGGTATAGCGACCGTATTATTGTCATCTGCCAGCCATGCTTATGAAGCCGGCGATATTATCGCCAGAGTCGGTGTAGCCTCGGTACAACCAAGTAAAGAAACCAGTGCCCCTATTTCGGTTACGGGCTTACCTGATTCAAATGTAAGTGGTATCTCCAGCGACGAGCAGTTGGGCGCATCATTTACCTACATGATCACCGACCACATTGGCATAGAGGGGGTTCTTTCGACTCCCTTCGAGACCAGCATTGATGTAACTGGCGGCGTACCGCTCGCCACCGGCAGCTCCAACATCGGCACGGCAAAATACTTTCCGGAAGTAATCTCGCTGCAGTATTACCCGATGGAAAGCAGCTCAAAGTTGCAGCCATTCCTGGGTATCGGGATAAACTATACGGCGTTTTTCGATGAGGAGACCAGCTTTGCAGTTAACAACAGTGTCGCCGGCCCCTCTACCCTGAAGATCGATAACTCAACCGGGATTGCGGGGCAACTGGGTGTCGACTACGAATTCAAGGATGACTGGATTATCAATGCCACGGTCTGGTATATCGACCTGAACACCGACGCCACTTTAGAAACAACCAATATCGGTACGATAGAAATTGAAAACATCGAAGCGGATCCCTACATCTTTTTTCTTTCCATCGGGCACAAGTTTTAAATAATAAATCAACAACCACCCGCAGAGTGGGTGGTATATCGGTGCGGTTCGTGCCTCACAAGCACCCTACATATTCGATAAAAATCGTAGGGTGCTGGTGAGCCTGCCCCGTGAAACTCTTTGGGTATTGCATTCCCCGCGAAGCGTTCAGCGTGGCCCACGAAGTGTTTTGGCTATTGGACATTGGGTAGAGTTTACGAATCGCACCAAGCTTTTCTACAAATACCCTCTATGCTGGGCAACTTTTATCGCCTGAGTTCTGTTTTTCACCTCTAGCTTGGAATAGATATTATGCAGATGCCACTTCAAGGTGCCTTCGGATATAAAGATTTGAGCGGCAATCTGTTTATTTAACTGCCCCGTGGACAGCAACCCCATAATCTCAATTTCTCGCCCCGTGAGCGGCTCCCAATAGGCTTTTGGAGTTGCTCCAGAGCGTTCCAGTTTATCCAACAGTCCCTTCACGAACGCTACTAGCGGCCCTTGTTTCAGCTCACCGTAAACATGCAGCAACACTGGGACCAGTGTCACCCCGTCGTCAATGTAGATACGCCGGTAGCTGCGTGTACGGCTAATTTCCAAAGACTCGGTCATTAACGTTGAAGCACCTTTAGGGTCCTCAAGTTTAAACCTGGCAATCGCCATCAGCTTGAGGCGTTCAGCCAATTCATGGGCATTCTGCGTTTGCCGGGATCGCTCTATCAGCTTTTCTAGCAGGATTGCGGCATCTTCATACTTATTGTGTGCCATCAGAATACGTAGCACACCACCGGATACGATGCGATTAGCCCGGGTCTCAACATCCAGCTCGGCACTGGTCAGATTGTTAATGCCATAGTAGCGGGCATAATCCTCAGCCTCATGGAGGCGCTCATTCCTGGCCAGCCACACAATCAGTTCATTCAACAGAGTTAACTTAAGACGCTCCAGGTTATTGCTGTCCGCCCACTTAAGCCCATCCTTGATGATAGCAATCCCCTTCTCTATTTCTTTAGCGGCGAAATATAAGCGCGCCTGGGTAATATAAGAGGCGATCAACATGTCTGTTGAGCTTTGCTCCTTTATGTATGAGATTCCGTCTGTAATAAATTGCTCTGCTGTCACCAGCTCATCATATTCATAGTGAATAGCGGCAATCAGCGCCGCCAGCATAAAGCCGGGATGCGACTGTTCACCGAGTGTTTTCTTGACATGGTTGAGCCCTTCTTTAGCCTCAACCAGTGCTTCATGGTGCAACCCCTGCTTGGCGTACAGTACCGCCATTAATGCCCGGCACCAGGCCATGGCAAAATCACTGCCATAGACATTAAAATGCTCGGCTGATTTAAAGAATGCCTCTTTGCCTTCATCGAACAGACACAGGCACTTGCAGCTAAAACCCTTTAGCAGGTAAACCATGCCAATATCGAAGTGGTATTCATTCCTGTCCGTATACATATCCGAGCTATCCCAGCGCTCGATCCAGTCGCAGGCGTTGGTATACAGCCCTTCATTATCATCCAGCAATCCGGCCATCATAAATAATACGACACCGGTCACCCGTTCCGCTTCGGCCTGAGTGTCCGGATCAAATGATTCTCGGCTCTCCTGCAACACAGCGATCTGCGCCTTGCAGCTTGCATAGCGTTTAGTCAGACACAGCACCATCAGGTAGTTCATGCGTAGCTTGGGGTATTTTTCCAGCTGCTGCGGCGGCAACCGTTCGATCCACTCGAGGTAGGTTTCGTGTTTGCCTTGGCGTTTAGCCACCTCTATAAAACTGTCGATCACCCACTCAGACGCCTGGTCAACCTCCCCGGCCCTGAGCAACAATTCTATGGCATCTGAAAAAAAAGCATGCTGATAAAACCAGTGAGCGGCGCGTACGGCAATTTCGTTCTGCTTCGCCTGGGTCAGCGTGTACATGCATTTCTTTTTAAGAAACTTCTGAAACAGTTGATGGAACCTGAACCAGTGCCTGGAGCGGTCAATTGCCGCAATAAATATATTACTTTCAATCAGGCCGTTGAGCATTGAACTAGCTGTATCATTGGCCGTAATCTCATTACACAGTGAGGCATTGAACCGGTCGATCAAAGATACCGCCAACATAAAGTCCTGTATCTCTTTTGGCTGGTTTCTATAGACGCGTTCGGTAAAATAACTCTCTATCGTCAGGTCACCACTGCCGATATCCTCGATCAGCTCAAGTAGATCTGCCCTGTTTTTCACCACGGAGGATGCAAACTGGATCGCTGATGGCCAACCTTCGGTCATCTCCGCTAAACGCTGCAACAGTCCATCATCCAGTCCGTCAACGCCTTTTACATGGAATAGCGCCTTGGTATCGATAGCGGTGAATCGCAGGGTATCCTGTTCTATGCGCTTTACCTTCCCTTGCATCGCCAGGTCCGCCATAGAGATCTCGGGTTGTGCGCAACAGGTAAAAGCAAAACTGATGAACGGCTGCGTAGAAGCGAGTAACTGATTTACAATTTCTACAGAGAAAGAATCGACCAGAACGTCGATATCGTTAAACAGGATAAAACCGATGTTAGATTTGTTAAGCTCGCCAATCAGGGAGTTTACGAGTGGATAGAGAGATGGGGAAGGAATACTACCCACCTGGTTAATAAAGGCGGTGTTTAGACTATCATCAGCCAACTTTATCGCTTCGATGAGCTTGAATATGAAGTTAACCGGGTTGTTATCTGACTGGCGAATACTGACCCAGACAGCCGGCTTCTTTACTTTATGGAAGATACCGGCCAGATAAACCGTTTTGCCATAACCTGGTGCGGCATGAATAACCGTTAGCTTGTGCCGCTGCAGCTGCGCCAGCTCATTATTAAAACTTTTGCGTTCGATATGCTCCTTATACTCAGGTGGATAGATCTCGGTGGTATTAAGGCTCTGCTGTGTTCCGGGACTAACCATAGTTATCCTGTTATCAACAAATAATTATCCTGCTAAGCATTTAAAATACCCCCTGGGCGGCATGAAGCTTAGAGATTAATAAGTATAGACATCATTAAGACTCTACTTAAAAGACTCTACCATCTGCAGCACACAAAAAACGAGCTAAAGCGACGACAAGCAGCCGTCGCTTTAAACCGTTAATTGTGATTATTGCGTGCGCTTAACTGATAGCTTTTTCGGCAATCTGTGCAATACGCTCGTGGGGAATCGGATAGAATACCCCGGCCGGATCCATCGCCACGGCTGTGACGATTTTAGTAAGGTCAGAAGCTGGAATTTCATACGCGCTGAAATTCGTTGGTCCGCCGATCTGCTCCTGCAGCAGTCGCAAGCGGGCAATCACCTCCGTTAGCAAAGTTTCATTACTCTTTCCTTTCACCTCCAGATTGAGAGCTTTAGCCAGGCGTACAGCATTGGGCTGGTAAAACTCCGGCAACGCTTCGATCACCAGTGGCAGCAACACGCAATTCGCATCGCCATGGGGGATATGGTACAGGGCGCCGAAGGCGTGGGCACAGTTGTGTACCGGGATCGCATTCAGGCCGTTACAGAAGGCATTGATCGCCATCGTACTGGCTTGCAACATATCATGACGGGCCTGCACGTTGCGGCCGTTTTCCACCACCACCGGCAGATTCTGCTCGATCAGCTGTGCCGCAGCCATGGCATGGGCATCGGTGAAACTGTTAGCTGCCGGTGAGGCCAGCGCTTCCAGGGCATGGGTCAACGCATCAATACCGGTCGATGCGGTAAGACGCTGGGGCAAGCCCAGGGTGAGATTGGCATCGAGTACCGCAAAGTCGGCTTCGATAAAGGGCGCAATCAGGTTGCATTTAATTCCCAGCTGTTCGTTGTAGAACACCGCCGCAGCCGATACTTCGGCCCCGGTACCCGCAGTGGTAGGTACTGCAATGTGCGGTATATTGATGGGACTGGCATCCGGCCAAGTCTCCAGCTTAATTCCACCCTGCAGCGCAGTGCGGATATCACTCAGTTTATGGTGCATGGCGTACTTTATCCCTTTCGCCGCATCCAAAACACTGCCGCCGCCCACAGCCAGGATCGAATCGGCGCCCACCTCACGCATATACTTCACCGCCGCATTGATAGTCTCACAGGTGGAGTTAGTGGCGATGTCGGTAAACACACCAGCAAGGGCCGGATTCAGGCCACTGCTGTTAGTCTGAAACACGCTGATCAGCTGATCGACTATGCCGTTATCTTTCAAACCAGTATCACTTAACAGCAGGACCCGGCTGGCGCCTAAGCCCTCAAACAAACTAGGGATACGGATGATCGCACCGGGAGCCGCCTGGACCACGGTACGCATGTGATATTGAACAAAACCAGTATTAGACATTTTGTTTGCCTCTTTTATTCTTGATATTAATCTTGCTGGCTTTAGCCAGCGGCGACACATCCTTGTGCAGCTCTGTTAGCCCGGATTAGCCGATATGTTTATGCACCAGATTGTGCATCACCTTCTTACCCTGATCTCGCTCGAACGACGTGGACACCGCCTTGGTTTCCACATAAGCCTCCAGGCTGTTTTTGCCCAGCTCACGCCCATGTCCACTCTGTTTGTAACCGCCGAAGGGGGCATCGGTACGCATCATGTGCCAGTCGTTGATCCACACCGAACCCGCCCGCAGCTCTCGTGCAATCTCCTGGGCATGCACCACATCTTCACTCCAGATCCCTGCAGACAATCCATACCTGGTATCGTTAGCCAGCTCAACGGCCTCTTCCACAGCCTGATAACTGATGACCGAAAGTACCGGACCAAAAATCTCTTCCTGAGACACCTTCATATCATTCGTCGCATCAGCAATCACGGTGGGCTCGACGAAGAAACCGCCTTCACAACCGGGCACTTCAGCACGCTTGCCGCCGCAAACGATACGTGCACCGTCATCACGGGCGGACTGGATATAACCCAGCACTTTCTCACCGTGGGTGTCGCTGGACATCGGTCCCATCCCTGTCGCCGGATCAGCAGGATTGCCAAGCTTTATATTGCGACTCAACTCGGCCAACCGGGTTAATAACGGCTCGTAAAGGGACTCATGCACCAGCAGGCGGGTACCGGATTCACATGCCTGACCGGCATTCAGCATCACACCAAAGAGCGCGCCATAGGCTACCCGTTCGATGTCCGCATCCGGCATAACAATGGCCGGGCCTTTACCACCCAGCTCCAGTGTTACCGGCTTGAGGGTAAGCGCTGCAGTTTTCTGAATATGGCTGCCAATGCAGGTGGAACCGGTAAAAGAGATCTTGTCGATATCGGGGTGAAGCGTCATCGCCTCGCCTACATCCGGACCAAAACCGTTCACCACGTTGAACACGCCTTTAGGCAGCACTTCCGAAAATATCTCCGCCAACCGCAGGGTGGAGGTCGGCGTCAGTTCAGAGGGTTTGACCACCACGGTGTTACCGGTAGCCAGGGCTGGCACCAGCTTGAAAAGGCAGAGTAGCAAAGGAAAGTTCCAGGGCGTGATCATGCCACAGACGCCAATAGGCTCCTTCCAGATCTGGGTATGTACCGGTTCCGGCAGCGGTTTTGGCTGCAAGGTTTCAACAAACTTATAACGCTTGATCTCTTCAGCCAGCGTCATGAACAGATCCATAGCTACCGGGACATCCAGGCCATACATACGGCTGATGGTACCACCGGAGCTGGACACCTCCAGCTCGGCCAGCTCTGCTGCGTTGATGTGGATCAGATGCGCCAGTTTGTAGAGCAGATTACTGCGCTCCGTCACCGGCATATTGCGCCATTGCGGGTTTGCAAAGGCGGCACGCGCCGCCATCACTGCAGCATCCACATCTGCAGAACCACCTTTGGGTGCCACAGCCACAACCTCACCGGTCGCAGGATTAATAACGTCGATATAACGACCACTAGCAGGCTCACGCCACTGTCCGTCGATAAAATTGGCAAATTTAGTAGACATCAGAGATACCTTTCAAATTAGGTTGGCAATAGTTTCAGCGCCGCACTTTTTAAGTACTTGTTCAGGTACTTATCCAGAAACTAGAAAGTGCAGCACCGAAGACTGACAAGCCCGGCATTGGCATTGCGTTAGTACGTACTCGTCAGTGTGATTTCCTGTTGCAGTTCAGGGCTGCCCTATAGAAGCTCAGGGCTGTTATAGATCAAGCACCAGCTTGGAGCCCGCTTTGGCCCGACCGACACAGACACACATCTTGTCGTTGGCCTGTCGCTCGGCATCAGTCATAATCGCATCACGATGTTCAGGCTCACCGGCCAGAACCGGGGTAATACAAGAGCCGCAGATACCCTGGGAACAGGAGCATTCAACCCCACAACCGTTGTTATTCAGAACATCCAGCAGGAACTCATCGGCTTCAACGGTCAGCACCTTGCCTGAACGCGCCAGCTCTACTTCAAAGCGTTGGTTTTCAGCCGTGTCTGCCTTGGGCGCGACAAAGGTTTCGGAGATGATCGCCTGATCCGGCCAGGCGACCTGTTTCAGCTCGGCTTCCACCCATTGCATAAAGCCTGATGGACCGCAGATATACAGCTCCCGCCCCTCGCTCCATGAGCCAAGATTGCTGGCAGGCGCAAACTTCTGCTCGGCAGCACCTTCATCGAGGTGAGTCTGAATTCGGTCGCTAAACGGCAGGTCATTCAGGCTGGCTGCGAATGGCAGGTTTGCCTCATCCCTGGCACAGATGTGCAGTTCGAAGTCAGCACCACGGGCAAACAACTCATGGGCCATAGACAGTACCGGGGTGATACCGATGCCGCCGGCTATCAGGGAATAACGCTTAGCACTTGTACCTAAGGGGAACAGGTTACGCGGCTCACTGATCTTAAGGGTATCGCCGGCAGCGATGGTCTCATGCAGCGTACGCGAGCCCCCCTTGCCATTCACTTCCTTCTTCACCGCAATCAGGTAGCGGCCTTGCTCCTTTGGCGAGTTGCTGATGGAGTACTGGCGCACCAGGCCTTCTTTAATCTGCACATCGATATGCGAACCAGCGGTAAAAGACGGAAATGAATCGCCATTGACCGGCTTCAGTTCATACTCGCGAATACCCGTAGCCACATCTCGTACTGCAACAACCTTCGACTTCATCCAGCGTGACTGACTGCTTTCACTCTGCTTTCTGAATACAATGTCCTCTGTCTTTGGCCGCCACAGGATGCCACCCAGCGGAATGTTGTGCTGTTCAAACAGGTGCTTGCCCGCGTTCCAGGCTGCGTGATAGTTGTAAAAGGGTACGGATGGCAACAGGTGATGCAGTTGGTGAACGTCCTGTCCCAGCATTATAATAGAGCGCAGCTTGCCACCTTTGATGTGCGCAGTTGCCTGGAACGGATCCTTCTCCCATTGCACGCCTTCGGGGTGTTGTATGTGAGCAAGCATAAACGCGTTCCCCATTAGTCCGAGGCGCTGCGGGATCATCCAAAGCAATACGAATTCCATCGCATAGGGCGACAGCAACCAGGCAGCATGCCAGAGGCCGTAAAGCGAAATACCCACGACAAACTCAAAGCGCTCAGAAGCAGGACGCGAGTTCCAGCGCTTGATGTACCAAGGCACCCAGTACAGCTCTACATAAGCCAGAGACAACGGCAGCAGAGGCATCGGTGTTGAGACCATGAACTCATCGGGATCCTTAACCTTGTCACCGGTATAACGATGATGCTCCATATGGAGAAAACGATAGACCCGGGTAGACACGAAAGGCAGCAAAAACATGCCGGCGGTCATACCGAGAATGTCGTTCAGGGTCCTGTTACCGGATACGGCGCGGTGGGTCGCATCGTGCAGAATGGTGAACGCCGTATAGGCCATTACGCCATTAATAATGGTCGCAATGCTCCAATGAATATGCCCTTGCATGTACAGGTAAGTACTGAGAGCGAATCCCCCCAGCATGAACAACACCAGGCCAATGGCTTGAGGGGCAAATGTTGGAATGGTAGTCAGCTCTCTAAATCGAGGCTCCCTGACCACTTGTTCCAACACCTCTCTGGCGTAGTTTGGAAAGGCATATGCCATGATTATTCTCCTATCTCGTTGATCTTATTTTTTTGCTTGCGCAAACTTTCCATTCAGGCAAAGACGTTATGCAGTTTTCTGATTGCACTCTGTCTTGACTTGGAGGTAGCTAACGCTGGAGCGGTATCACAAGATCCATGCTAAAGAAGGAGAGATATAATTAAGCCTAACTAAGGTTAGGTTTTTGACCCCAACCTTGGGGAACCTACAAATAATCACTTTTGCCACTACAGTATGACCATAAGCACGCTAGGGTACTGGTGGGACATGTAGGAGGCGCGCCTCGCGGCGATTAACTGAACATTCGCGGCGAGGCGCCGCTCCCACAGGGTTCTCCCCGCCTAAACCCTGCTCCTACACATCCATGCGCTCGCAGGCCCTTTCTTGTTAAAGAGCTGCATCCATGTACATAAAAAAAGGCTTAAGGGTAGTAAGCCCTTAAGCCTGAAAATCCGGTAACGGTAGAAGAAAGCAACTATCTAGTCCTATAGTCAGTCAGTTGTTACCGGATGAGAGTGAACAATGGTCTCGCTTAACACTCAAAACTGATTTTCATATATACCCCTTGCTCTACAAACTCAACCGCCTCTTCACAGGTAAAAAAGCGCCCCATACGAACAAAACCGGAGATGATAGAGCTTTTAATATCGACGACACGTCCGGCAATATTCCTTTCTATAACCCAACAATCGGGCAAACCATCCAGAGAATGAAAAGGCGCAGGCTTGCCATTTCTCAACCGGGATATCGCAATATCTCCGCTAACCTGATCCATAAAAGCGGGACAAAAGTTTAGGTGGGCGTTTTCCTGGCTGACACCACCACTTCCTGAAAACTCACCGTTTTCCTGTTGTAAGCGTACAGGTTGCTGCTGGGGATCTAATTCGGATCTATAAGATGCTTGCGCCATGATTTTGAACTCCTCTGTTCTGGCTTGAGGGTAGCTATCGTCGATAGCGGTATCACAGTAACCATGTTAGAAAACAGAGGATGTAATTGAGCCTAACTAAGGTTAGGTTTTTACACGCTACCTTGGGGAACATACAAATAATCACTTTTGCCATGGTATGACCATAAGCACGCTAGGGTACTGGTGGGACATGTAGGAGGCGCGCCTCGCGGCGATTAACTAAACAATCGCGGCGAGGCGCCGCTCCCACTGATTCGCTCTACCCAATGTCCAATGGCCAAAACACTTCGTGGGCCACGCTGAGCACTTTGTGGGCCACGCTGAACGCTCCGCTGGTAGAGCAACTGACTTGTAATCAGTAGGCCCCGAGTTCGACTCTTGGTGCCGGCGCCGTTATTTACCTCTTCTTTAATTACCAGCAGAATCCGCGACCCATTCCCTTGGCCAATG
Source organism: Amphritea sp. (assembly GCA_036960915.1). GTDB lineage: Bacteria > Pseudomonadota > Gammaproteobacteria > Pseudomonadales > Balneatricaceae > Amphritea. Next base: position 858 of record JBALVQ010000036.1, on the reverse strand, counting down.
GAGTTGCCATGTTCACAGCAATAGCCGGCAAGTACGATGGGTAGGAGTCGTACTGCAAATACTCTGATCAGCTCGACACTGGATCAGGAATTAATACTTGAGCAGAGAGAAGAGATAGCTAGCTAGACTGAAGTTGGTTGTGAATAATTTGCGCCAGAAACTAAGGCGCTAAGGGGTTGATATGACTGATTTAAGAGCATTGCACGATGAGTTATTGAGCGGGTTTATTATTCGGGAGTATCAGGTAATGCACCCAGAATTCCAAGTATCTGCAAAGATGGAAGATGATGCCTCCAGGATGTACCGTGACACCCCCTACTTTCACATGCGTGTCGACTCTGTTGTTGCCAAAGTTATGGGGATTGTTCAGAAGCATGTAGATCATGTCTTAACCCAACGGAAGGATCAACTCGAGGCGGAGGCCAGCAAATTTGATCAAGAAGGCAGAAAGGAAGAAGCTAAGGAACTAAAGCGGAGGAAAGCTGATTTGGACGAACTGAAACACCGCACAGAGTGAAACGAACACAGGAATAGATAGGGTTCGCCATCTTGGTGAAAGTTTTTAATAAAGTTATTAAAAAGGCTCCCGAAGGAGCCTTTAATATTTAAGGTGTTCTCGACAATCCCTTTCTGAAACGACAAATTCCCAACTCTGCAAAGCACATTCCCGGAAGTCTCTGATCATTTCTGTGTAAGATGCTGGTGCCATGGTCTTGAACTCCTCTGTTCTGGCTTGAGGGTAGCTATAGCCGATAGCGTTATCACAGTAGCCATGTAAAAAAAACAGTGGAAGAAGTTAAGCCTAGGGAAAGTGCGAATAAGTCCTGATTTCAAACGTCTCCGGTTAAATTTTACCCA
>JBALVQ010000035.1:36225-54220 GCA_036960915.1 Amphritea sp. | reverse complement strand
CTCGTACAACAATCGGATTAAGTTGCGGCTACGCGCAACCTATCCGTATTAGTTAACAGGTTTATTGAGTGTTTCCACGTATATTCCGGTAGTACTAAACGGGCTGGCTTAGGCCGAAGAAATCGATAGATGTACTGACGGTCTCATGTGCTAGCTGATCGATCGGTTTTTCAACCAGGTAAGCCACTTTCTTCAGGATATGGGGCAGGTATTGCGGCAGGTTGCGACGGCTTTTCGGTTTGGGTTTCAGGTTTCTTGGCAGCAGATAGGGCGCATCAGTTTCCAGCATCAGGCGATTGGCTGGAATATCTTTCAATAGTGGGTGCAGGTGTGAGCCGCGTCTTTCATCGCAGACCCAGCCAGTTATGCCGATGTGCAGATCAAGATCGAGATAGTTGTACAATTCCTGCTTGCTGCCTGTAAAGCAGTGGGCAACCCCCTGGCCGAAATGGTCCCGGTAGCTATGCAGCATCTCGAGTTGTTTCTGGTGGGCGTCGCGTTCATGGAGAAATAGAGGAAGTCCGGTTTCGCAGGCCAGCTCAAGCTGAGCTTCGAAGGCGGTAATTTGTTGTTCCTGGGTCGAGAAGTTGCGATTAAAATCCAGGCCGGTTTCACCAACAGCGACAACCCCCGGTGTTTGTAACATTGATTTTAAATCGCTCAGCGTGGTTGAGGTAAAGTTTTTGCTGTAGTGAGGGTGCACACCGACAGTACAGAACAGAGAGCCGGCATGCTGTTGGCATAAGTCGATAGCCTGTTGGCTCTCTTCGAGTGTAGTTCCTGTAATTATCAGGGTGCTGACACCCGCTGTCGCAGCGGCTTTTAGCACTTCATCGCGATCTTTATCGAAACAGCTGTCAGTTAAGTTTACGCCGATATCTATTAATTTCAGGGCCTGCTGGTCTGTATTCATATATCAGATTTTCTACTTACTTGCTTAGGGGGTGGGTAGTGTGCCGCTCGCGTTAATAAAGTCTCTTAGGGGCTTGCTTTGTTTGGCGCCGGAAGATTCTTTCATGGCGAGATTAAATGCGGTTTGGCTCTGAACTATATGGGAGGGTTTGCCAGCAAGCGCCCCATATACAGCATGGTAAGCCACCACATTCTTCACGTATTTGCGGGTTTCACTGAAGGGGATCGTTTCGATCCAGATATCAATGGGTAGCTCGCCGCGTGCTTTAAGCCAGCGGCTGACCCTGCGCGGACCGGCGTTGTACGCGGCTGTGGCATAGACCTGATTGCCCTTAAATTTCTTTTTCATTTCAGCCAGGTAGGCGGTCCCCAGTGTGATGTTGGTGGCTGGGGAGTAAAGTTGCGACTCGCGGCGGTATTCGACTTTGTTTTTTCTCGCGGTGTCCTGCGCAGTTTTCGGCATTAACTGCATTAAGCCTCGAGCCCCTACATGTGATCGTGCCGTGGCTTGAAAGGCGCTTTCCTGACGGGCGACAGCTCTGGCCCAGTTAGTATCTATTTTGAACTGTTTGGCTTTCTCTGCAAATAGTGGCGAGTAGGGCATAGGGAAGCGCAGAGCGATAGCATCCCAGTATTTAGATTTTGCAACTCCGCGGATTGTTTGCGCATTCCAGTCCCAGGTATGGACGATGGCAGATGCTGCATACAAGGTTTCATTATCGCTATTTGCAAGGGCGTGATTCCATTCACGCCGAGCCAGGTAGAGCTCATTATTCAGGTATAGCTCGTGCATGCGCGCAAAGGCGTCAGTATTTTGAAGCTGGAAAGTTATTGCCGGATCGGGTTTGCTCTGCAGAGGGTTCAGGTGGAACTGGCTTTGCAGCACGCCTGCTGCTAGCAGACCATAGTAACTGCGTTCTCTGCTGAGGGTTATGAAGGCGTCTGAGTAAGCTGGTTTCAGGTCTCGGGTATGACTGGCAGCAACTGTTTTCCAGTACACCCAGCTCTCTTCCTGCTGCTCCTCAACAGATAAGGCATCAATCAGCGTATACACTTTTCGCCAGTCGAGTTTGGTCAGGGCGAGCTTGACCCGGCGTTCCTGTATTTCACTATCGAGCTGTTGATTCAGAGACGCCAGTAAAGGGTCGGTTTGTTTATCCGGATTATTTATCAGTCTTGATGCCAGGCGGCGATTAAGTTTCTGTCGCTGCTCTGTAGTGAAATTCAGGCTGCTGCGTATTTTCAACCAGATCCTGGTGGCCGTCTGCGGACTTTTTCGGGAAAGTGTTGCCAGTCCGTACAGGTAAGTCTGGCGCGTGGCGAGGGTATCTCCCTTTAGGGTGGCTGGCTTTTTTAACAGTGCAGGGTTATCTCGCACCTGGAGAAACAGATCGGCAGATTTTTTCTGCTGTTTGTCAGTTATAAAGCGTTTCAGGTAGGTTGCCAGTTTGATGTTGTTACTGGCTACCGCCTTCCAGAAACGTTGCGAAGCCTGCTCAGATGAAGGGCCTCCCTGTTTACTAATCCAGACATGAAAGACCGGATCGCAAATGTCGGTAATTGAATGGCCAACATTCCAGAACGATGCAATGTTTTCCAACGCTTGTTTGGTTTGGCCGGTTCTGAGCAGGGCCTTCTTTTGGTAACAGGCATATTTTTCATGGTTGATACCTGCCTGCTGGTAGGCTTTCAGATAATCCTTCCAGCGCCGCTGCTTCGCGAGAAACTTAAGCCAGCCAAATTGCAGTTGGCGTGCCGTGGGCAGATCCGCATAACGTTCGGTATACAGGTTTATATGATGCTGCTTGATCTGCGCCATCTGATATTCCAGATCAAGCCGCTCGAGGTAAGGGTAAAGCGGATAACCGGTTAAGCGTGCTTTGCTGGCGTAAAATTTATTTATTTGCCCGGCTTGCAGCTGGACTTTGGCCTGTTTATACAAGGCTCTTTGTTGGGCAAGGTTTGGTTTTTCACCGCTGCTGGCCTGGAGGGAAGGGATAGCTAAGATGCACAGTGCGCACAGGCTGATTATCATCAAGGTTCTGGCTATGCCAGAACGTAACCTAGTAACTGCTATCATTATCCATAACCCCCCACACAGATACGTTCAATCATAGCCTTAAAACTATATGGAACTCGAGAAAAAAATGCGCCTTTTGATGAATTGCGAGATTATTTGATTTTTTCCAGTAGAATAAGCAGCCAAATTGGTAGTGGTGTAGGTTATGGCTCTGATCAGGTTAGATAAGGTTTCCGTTGCTTTTGGTGATAAGCAGCTGCTCGATAAAATTGATTTTCAGCTGGATAAAGGTGAGCGGGTTGCGCTGGTTGGCCTCAATGGCGCAGGCAAGTCAACGCTGTTGCGGGTGCTTACCGAGCAGCAGACAACCGATGATGGTGAGCTCTGGAAAGATGGGGCGATCAGAATTGCTGAGCTACCACAAACGTTGCCTGTAGCAGATGAGCGTTTAGTGCGCGATGTTGTTGCTGCCGGGATGGCTGAAGTTGTTACGATGTTAGCACAGTATGAGCAACTGGCTGTCAGTCATAATGCGGCGGATCTGACAAAGCTGGAACAGTTGCAGCACCGTATCGAAGCGGTGGATGGCTGGCACCTTGAACAGCGAATTCAACAGGTACTGGAACGCTTGGAGTTAGATGGCGATGTATCTATGGCGTCGCTGTCAGGTGGCTGGCGCCGCCGTGCGGCGCTTGGGTCGGCACTGGTGCAGTCTCCGGATGTGTTGTTGCTTGATGAGCCAACCAACCATCTGGATATTGAGACTATCGAGTGGCTTGAAAAACAGATGCTCGATTTTAGAGGCGGAATACTGTTTATTTCGCACGACCGCTCTCTGGTCCAGAAGTTGGCAACCCGCATCGTTGAGCTGGACCGTGGTCATTTAACCTCATTTCCTGGAAATTATCAGAGCTACCTCACCCAGAAAGAAAAATTGCTGGAGGAGGAAGCGCGCCATAATGCCCTGTTCGATAAGAGGCTGGCAGAAGAAGAGGTCTGGATCCGTCAGGGTATCAAGGCTCGTCGTACCCGTAATGAGGGGCGTGTGCGGGCATTGAAAGCGTTACGTGTGGAGCGCTCTGATCGGCGCGAAGTGCAGGGCAAGGCGCGCTTTTCTATGGAACAGGCATCACGCTCCGGAAAGCTGGTGGTTGAAGCGAGCGGGGTAACGCAGCGCTATGAGGATCAGCTGATCCTGAACGATTTTTCAGTATCCTTGCAGCGGGGTGATCGAATCGGCTTGATTGGGCCAAATGGCGTGGGCAAGAGTACTCTGCTGAGAGTCCTGCTGGGTGAACTCAAACCGGATGCGGGTGAGGTTACCCTGGGGACTAATCTTGATATCGCATATTTTGATCAGTTGCGTGGCCAGCTTGATCCTCAAAAAACGGTGATCGATAACATCTCGGAGGGCCGGGAGAGTATTTCCATTAATGGTCGCTCCCGCCATATTATCAGTTATTTAAATGACTTCCTGTTTACGCCAGAGCGGGCCAGGACACCGGTAAAGGCGTTATCCGGTGGGGAATGTAATCGTGTAATGCTCGCTAAACTGTTTAGTCAGCCAGCCAATCTGTTGGTGCTCGATGAGCCGACTAACGATCTTGATGTAGAAACGCTTGAGCTGCTTGAAGAGATATTATTGGATTATAAAGGCACTCTGCTGCTGGTTAGTCACGACCGGGCGTTCCTCGATAATGTGGTAACTTCCACTCTGGTTTTTGAGGGGAATGGGCACGTACAGGAATACGTTGGTGGTTATCAGGATTGGCTGCGCCAACGAACAGTGCCAGCTAAGCCTAACACGCTAAAACAACCGGAGAAGGAAAAGAAACCAGCTGAAGTCAGCGTAACTGCCGTTAAGCAAAAGAAACTGAGTTATAAATTGCAACGTGAGCTGGATCAGTTACCAGGTCTGCTGGAGCAGGCAGAATCTGAGCTGGAGGCTTTGCAGAACGAAACCGGCTCGGCTGAATTTTACAATGGTGATCAGCAGCTGGTAGCAGAAAAACTGGCTCAGCTGCAGGTTCAGGAGGAAAAGGTTGAGGTGCTAATGGAGCGCTGGGTTGAGCTGGAGGCTATGCAGTAATCGTCAACAACCCATTATCGGGTTGCTGAAGACCGGATGTCCAGAAACCGCTCTTATGTCTGTGCTTCATTAACCCTGATTGCCAGCACATCGCAGTTAGCGCCGTGCAGAACGCCATTCGCAGTGGAGCCCAGTAAGAGGGCCAGGCCGTGTCTGCCATGGCTGCCTACGATGATCAGGTCGCAGTTCTCTTCGTCGGCAACGCGATGAATTTCGCTTTCTGTGTGACCTGAGACGATGTGCTGTTTTTTGATCGGGTAGTTCAGTGTCTGACTGTATTTGCTCATTTTACTCTGAGCGTGCTCGTCGAGTTGTTCCTGGATAGCGGTGAGATCCATGGGTACATCACCACCATAGGCAAAACTCAGCGGTTCGATAACATGGATCAATGAAAGGTCTGCTTGAGTGTTTTCAGCTAACTGACGAATTTTATCAATCAGCTGATCTGATTCTTCAGACAGATCAATTGCAAGCAACATATGTTTATATACGCTCATCTGGATCATCCCCTGTTGGTTCCTATCTAGAGAGTAGCATACACAAAAATGTTTAAAGAGTGACCGGGGTCGATCCGGCTAAGAGGTAGCGCATGAAGTGGGTAATTATCATTCTTATTATGATGTCGTTAGTGGGATCGATGATGTGGGTCATGCCTAGTAAGCGACAACGTTTTCAGGCAGAGCTACGGCGTCAGGCATCGCAAAAAGGCTTCAATGTACAGATTGTACGTTTGACTCCACCAAGAGGTATTGGGCAGATAGAGCCTGAAACCTATATGGCCACGGCATATCGTTTGCCGCGTTTTAATCTTGAAAAAGGTGAGCGGGAGTCGTTTCGTGAGTGGCAGGTTTACAAGCAGGAAGCGATTGCCAATGAAGGTTTACCTGCTGGATGGTGCTGGGGGGCTGGAGAGCGGCAGATGGATGATACGCAGCTTGGCCTGTTAGCTGAGTTAATTGGCATGATGCCCGAAGGTGTTAATTCAATAGAATCAACGCCAGTGCATTTTTCAGTGTTCTGGGATGAGCGGGGGCAGATTGAAACCCTTGATCAGTTTAAAACCCAGATGCAAAAGATAGTAGATAATAAATTTTGACCTGAGAGGTTAGTGTTAGCGTGGATAAGTTACAAGCAGGATTATATCGCCACTATAAAGGTGCAGAGTATCAGGTTCTGTATACTGCGCGTCACTCAGAAACTGAGGAGTGGCTTGTGGTATATCGGCAATGTTACGGTGATGAGGCTGTGTGGGTGCGTCCTCTTGAGATGTTTACCGAGCAGGTGATTGATAATCAAGGGCAAGCGAAACCGCGTTTCACGTTGATTGATTAGCTTTCTTGGCTTCTTCTTGTTCAAGCTCCTCCAGTGATGCCGCCAGTGTTACCGACAGTGGGTTACTTGGGCGCGCTTTGTTCATCAATACGCGAATCTGATCAAGGTATTCCTGCTTTTTCTTTTGTTGCACGCTGGTTCGGGTAATGATCGCTTTTGCGTGTTTGTAATGGGACATCGCATTGAGTTTTTCAGCACGCTCCAGGTAGTAATTACCCTGTTGGATGTGGGCGTCAGCAAATAGGCATACATGAAGCCAATAAAGGTCGTGCTGATATTGTGTCGCCTGGTTTAGTGGCAATGTGCCTGACTTACTCATTTCAATCAGGATCTTTTCGCCATGGTGGATATAAATCTGCGCGCGCTTAAGCTCCCGATCACTGGTAAAGCCACCGGGAATGGCTGTTGCCTGTTCACTGCTTTCTTTTTGGGCGCCTATGCTTTCGAGTAATTCAGAGCCTGGTGCAAGGTTGGCGATTTCTTCAAACATACCCATGGCATGCTTGTTGACAGCTTCAATAATCGCAGGCTTGCAGTTTGCTTCTCTCAGTACCGCCAGGGTATTGAGGGCGTCAACGGCTTTCTTTTTCAGTACGGTCAGGCGCTTTATTCTGGCTTCTTCGCGTTGCTCTTTTGAGGAGATGTAGAAGTTTATGAATACTGCAATGCAACCGATCGCTGCAATTGAAATTAATAAAATCAGGTTGTCTTGAAGCATAATCTCAGGTAGTTGTAGTTAGAGCTATAGTTATAGCGATTGGATAAGCGCCACTAAATTAGGCTAGTTTGACTGTAAAATATACCTTTATTTTGAGTCAATCAGAACGTTAAACCAGTAATTTTTTTTAATCGCGTGCTTGACCGTAGTGATTTCAGCCCTTATATATGCACGCTGATTAGTGTTACTCCCTATACCCCAAGGATTTTGTTTATATGGGAAAGTCTCTCGTAATTGTCGAGTCTCCTGCTAAAGCTAAGACTATTAATAAGTATTTAGGCAACCAGTTCATCGTTAAGTCGAGTGTTGGTCATATTCGGGATCTACCGACAAGTGGTTCTGGCAGTGCCAACAAAACAGATCCTAAGGAAAGAGCCCGCCAAGCCGCGATAACGCGCAAAATGTCGCCCGAAGCGAAGATCAAGCACAAAGCAAAGAAAGCGAAAGTGCAACTGATCGCACGAATGGGGGTTGATCCTGAGAATAATTGGGCCGCTCAATATGAGATTCTTCCTGGTAAGGAAAAAGTCGTTGATGAGCTCAAAAGACTGGCCAAAGATGCTGATATTATCTATCTCGCGACCGATTTGGATAGAGAGGGAGAGGCGATCGCCTGGCATCTGCGTGAAGCTATTGGCGGCGATGATGAGCGTTATCGCCGTGTCGTGTTTAACGAAATAACCAAGAAGGCGATTCAGGAGGCTTTTGAAAAGCCGAGTGATCTGGATCTTAATCGTGTTAATGCCCAGCAGGCGCGTCGCTTTCTGGACCGGGTTGTTGGCTACATGGTGTCGCCCCTGTTATGGGAAAAAGTTGCCCGTGGATTGTCTGCAGGGCGTGTGCAGTCGGTTGCCGTGCGCCTGCTGGTAGAGCGTGAGCGGGAAATACGTAGCTTTATCCCGGAAGAATTCTGGGAAGTTCATGCCGATACGTCTTCAGGAAAGGATAAGTCACTGCGATTGCAGGTGGCGAAATTTAAGAATGAGAGTTTCCGTCCGACCAGTGAAACGCAGACACAAGCATACCTTGATCAACTCAATGCACTTCAGTTACAGGTTAGTAATCGCCAGGACCGGCCAACGAGCAGTCGTCCTTCAGCGCCGTTTATAACATCAACGTTGCAACAGGCTGCGAGTACCCGGCTAAGTTTTGGCGTTAAAAAAACCATGATGCTGGCGCAGCGGCTGTATGAAGCTGGTTATATCACCTATATGCGAACCGATTCGACCAATCTGAGCGCTGAGGCCGTGGCTGCTTGTCGTGAGTATATAGGATCAAACTTTGGCGATAAGTATCTGCCAGAGCAAGCAAATAGCTATAGCAGTAAAGAGGGCGCACAGGAGGCTCACGAAGCGATTCGTCCTTCTGATGTGAATGTGGAGGCTACGGCGCTTAAAGGGATGGAGCGCGACGCAGAGCGTCTCTATGAGCTGATTCGTCGCCAATTTATTGCTTGTCAGATGATGCCGGCATTATATACCAGTACCCGGATCACCGTGACAGCGGGTGATTTTGAGCTGCACACTAAAGGGCGAATTCTTCGCTTTGATGGTTATACCCGGGTGATGACAGTCGGTGGTAAAGCGGGAGAAGATGTTATTCTTCCGGATATCCAAACCGGTGATGCTCTCTCTTTGGATAAGCTGGATAGTAAACAGCATTTTACTAAACCTGCGCCGCGTTTTACTGAGGCTAGTTTGGTAAGAGAACTTGAAAAACGCGGTATTGGGCGCCCGTCCACATATGCATCGATTATCTCTACTATCCAGGATCGTGGTTATGTAGAGGCTGAAAATCGTCGCTTCTATGCTCAGAAAATGGGCGATATTGTGACCGAGCGGTTGGTGGAAAACTTTACTGATTTGATGGACTATAGCTTTACGGCGCGAATGGAAGAGTCGCTGGATGATATTGCTACCGGTACTGCAGACTGGAAAGTTCTGTTAAATCAGTTTTACGAAGGTTTTAGCTATCGTCTTGTGCTTGCTCAGGATGCGGAAAGCGGCATGCGGCCCAATTCGCCAACGGAGACCGATATCCCTTGTCCAAGCTGCAGTCGGTTGATGATGATACGGACCGGTACGACTGGCGTTTTCCTGGGGTGTTCCGGTTATGCATTGCCTCCCAAGGAGCGTTGTAAAACCACAATGAACCTTGTACACGGTGATGAGGTGGTCAGCGTAGACGGCGATGAAGAGGAAGAATCCCGTATTTTACGTAATAAGCACCGTTGCAAGATTTGTGATACCGCGATGGACAGTTATCTGATTGATGAGCAGCGCAAGTTGCATATCTGTGGTAATAATCCGGACTGTTCTGGATTTGAAGTGGAACAGGGGAGTTTCCGCATCAAGGGTTATGATGGTCCGGTCATCGATTGTGACAAGTGCGGTGCTGAGATGCAGCTTAAGACCGGTCGTTTTGGCAAGTTCTTTGGCTGTACCAATGAAACCTGTAAAAATACCCGTAAACTGCTGAAAAGCGGAGAAGCCGCGCCGCCGAAAATGGACCCGGTCGCCATGCCTGAGCTTGCCTGTGAAAAGGTAGAAGATACCTACGTATTACGTGACGGTGCTTCTGGTTTATTCCTCGCGGCGAGCCAGTTCCCAAGAAAGCGTGAAACCCGAGCGCCAAGAATTATCGAATTGTTGCCGCATAAGGATGAGATTGATCCAAAGTATAATTTCCTTTTTTCTGCACCGCAGCATGATGGTGAAGGTAATGAAGCAATTGTTCGATACAGTCGTAAAACCAAAGAGCAATACGTAATGACTGAAGTTGAGGGCAAGGCAACCGGTTGGCGGGCATTTTATAAAGATGGCGCCTGGCAGGCTGAGAATAGCAAGGCAAAAAAAGCTGCAGCTAAAAAGTAATCGGTCTGAGAAAGAATTGATCAGGAGGGCTTTATGAGCGGTGTTTATCTGGCAAGAACCAATCAAAAGCTGAATTTCACGCGCATCCATCTGGATAGGTTAAGGGATGCTCAGGATTCAACGGGCTGGAGTAAGCACGCCTTGATTGAGTCATATAATGAGTCAGTGTTATTTCACATGGTTTCAGCTTATAGCTCATTTCTGCGTGAAATTGCAGAACAGTATCGCTTTGATGCAGACGGCATCACTAAACTGAAGCAGCTGGTAGAGCAAATGCAAGCTCAGGGACTTGAAGCACCTGAAGTGGCAGAACTGCAGAACTTGCAATTAGATAAGAATAGCTGGTTGCATAATCTTTTGGCGGCTTATAAGGGGTGCTGGCGAGCAGAAGATCATCAGCTGTCAGCGGGTCAGGCGGAAAGTCTGTCTGAAATTCATGTTATGCAAATTAATCCAAATCATGCAGAAGATGGCGCCATCATTGAAGAATATCAGAGTTGGTTTGAAAGTTTAAAATCGCTGGTGGAGCGTTTACGTTCTGCTATGCAAGAATGGTAAATCCCATAAAAATAACGCTAATAGAGTAAGCTAGATGCCAGATATGTTCCTTGAAATTATTGAGATGGAAGACGGTGATGTTGCGCTGCGGCGTGCTGATTCAAATGAAGAGCCCATTATGCGTATCTCTTTCTCAGCAGACGTAAAGCAGCAATTGCAGGAGCAGTGTGTCGATGTTGCCAAAGTGATGTTGACCACGGGTATACATATGTTATCGGATATTAATGCCAAGGCAGTTGCAGAGGAATCTGCTGTTTCTGGTGATGGTACCGATTCCCTGGCGCAAGAGGAAAAAGCGCCTAGAGTTATTCACTGATTATTCAATCGGAGGCTTCTTGGTGCATACATAGCACGCTCCTGCACATCTCGGCACTTGTTCCCGACAGTGCCCTGCCCACACATCCTTGTGCAAGCATGTGCCCGCGACATACCGTACATCCCTGGATATAAAAAACAGCGACTAGAGCGCTGTTTTTTATATCCAGGGATGGATGCTCTCTAATAAGAAGTGGGCTACAAGGAACCATGGATGGCGGTGTAGCGATGTTTGATTTTATCCATTATCGCGGCTACGAATGATGATGCCGTGACTTTCACCGCTGCTGGCCGCTGATTCAAGTCCGCACAGTTCCTGGTTAGAGAGTAAACCTGGCCAGGTGATTACTGCATGGCAGGTGCCAGCTTTAAGGGCCTGGAGGGCCAGATCGTATGTAGAGTGGGTCTGGTCCGGTTGCAGCAACATGATCTTATTCAGGTCAACGCCAGCAGCTTCAAGCAAAGTTTTCGGCAATGTTGCCGGAGGGGCTATCCAGGCAAACCAGCGATCATCCTTGCTTAGCTGTGCAAGCAAAGGAAGTAACATTGTCATTTGTTCGAAGTCGTCATTCTGCAATACAATCTCTGTAATTTTTCCCGCCAGCCCTGAACGGGGTTTTACTGGTTTAGGCTCAAGATTGTAAAAAGAGACAGGTATCTCTGTACTGTGGTTGGCTAGCGTTTCTACATGCTGCATGGTTACTGTCCTCTTCTGATTACCCCGACTCCAAGGCCTTCAATTGATAATTCCTGTTCTTCCAGATTGACGATAATGGGTGCGAAATCTTCGTTTTCGGCAATCAGATAAACCAGGTTGCCTTCTTTTTTGAAGCGCTTAACTGTGACATCGTTATCCAGTCTGGCGACAACAATTTCACCGTTTTTTGCTGTTGAACATTGATGAACCGCGAGCAAATCCCCATCCATAATACCGACGTCTTTCATACTGGTGCCGCAAACCTTAAGTAAATAGTCTGCTTGCGGGTGGAAGAAATCTGCTGCAATAGTAATGCGATCTTCGATGTTCTCCTGCGCAAGAATAGGTTCGCCTGCTGCTACCTGACCAACTACTGGAAGCCCATTACTTTCCTCAAAATCCGGTATGCGTATACCGCGTGAGGTGCCTGGAACCATTTCAATAGCGCCTTTTCTGGCAAGGGCTTTGAGGTGTTCCTCAGCGGCATTGGCGGATTTAAAGCCAAGCTCGCGAGCTATTTCGGCCCTGGTAGGCGGATATCCTGTGCTACGTATGCTCTGTTTAATGCAATCAAGAACATCTGTTTGGCGTTGTGTCAGTTTCATGATCGTCTCTGTTTATTTATCCAGTATCTGTAACTATATACAGTATTTTTTATTTGTAAATATTTTTTATGTTTATATATCCAGTATTGTTGATAGAATGTACGTCATATCAGAGGTTCAGGTGTGCCAGTGCTGTCAGAAGAGCTAAAAAAAGAGATCCAGGGGGCGTACAGTCGCTTTCTTGAAAGTCGGGAGTTAAAGCCCCGCGCCGGTCAGAAGACAATGATTGCTGAAGTTGCCAAGGTGATTGGTAATATCCGGCTGGACGATAAGTCGCAACGCCTCGGTGAACAGCATGTCAGTGTTATTGAGGCAGGTACCGGTACCGGCAAGACAATTGGCTATCTGCTTTCGGTAATTCCCATTGCTAAGGCCTTGGGAAAGAAGGTTGTGTTGTCCACTGCGACTGTTGCTTTGCAGGAGCAGCTGCTGCATAAGGATTTGCCGGAGGTGCTTGAGCATACTGGTTTGGCGCTGTCATTCGGCCTGGCTAAAGGGCGTGGACGCTATTTCTGTATCAGTAAGGCTGAGCAACACCTGGACGCTCATGGTTCAACCGACCAGATAGCGCTCTATGAAGATGAACAGGCCTTACGGCTTGATGATACTACGGCTGAATTTTATAAGAGCTTGCTTAATGAATATGCCTCGGGCCGTTGGGATGGTGATCGCGATAACCTGACACAAGAGATCGACGACCAGGACTGGCAGCCCCTGACCAGTGATCACCTGCAGTGTACTAACCGACGTTGCACTAACTTTGGTGCTTGCAGTTTCTTTAAATCACGTCGCGATCTTGATCAGGTCGAGTGCGTAATCGCCAATCACGATATTGTTCTTTCTGATCTAGCCCTTGGCGGGGGAGCCATTCTTCCAGAGCCCTCAGAAACGATTTACATCTTTGATGAAGGGCATCACCTCTCTGCTAAAGCCACCGGGCATTTTTCCTACAGCTTGCGGCTTAAATCGACTGTTCGCTGGATGTCCAGCACGGCTAAGCAGTTGAATAAGATGCTGGAACAGCTCAATCAACCATTGCTGTTATCCGATTACGTTAAGCAGTTACAGCAACCCGGGGAAGATCTGCAGCGCGTTCTTGAAAATTGGAGTGAGCATGTTCGCCCGATGCTTATGGATGAAAGCAAGGGGCGGCATTATGAGCGTAAACGTTTTCCGGGGGGAGTCGTACCAGAAGAGCTGCGCCAATTCGGAATGCAGGTTGAACATCTGGCGGCGCGTCAATTCAGTAAGCTTGAGATGATACTGGATTTGTTGAAAGAGTCCCTCGATGCGGAATCCGGGGAAATTGATCGTCAACAGGCCGAATTATGGTATCCCCGAGTGGGTATGATGGTTGCCCGTCTGCAGGGTGTGGTTGGTTTGGGGCGTAGTTTTGCCCACGCGGATCCGGATAAAGGTACACCAACAGCGCGCTGGATCAATTTAGTAGAAACAGCGCAGGGCTATGATTTTGAATGCCGCAGTGCGCCTGTGTCGGCTGCTGAAATGCTAAGGGAGCATCTCTGGGAGCATTGTTTCGGCGCCGTTGTAACATCAGCAACTTTGACGGCGTTGGGGCGTTTTGATCGTATGTTAACCGACCTGGGATTACCCGCTGATACGCCATGCTTTACCTTGCCGAGTCCTTTTGATCATTATCATGCGGCTGAGTTTTATGTACCACCAATGGATGTTGAAGCGAATGAGGTAGAGAAGCATACGGATGCAGTAACTGAGTATCTGAATACGCAATTAAAACCTGATGCAGCAACACTGGTTTTGTTTAGCTCATGGCGACAGATGCGATCAGTGCTTGCCAGTCTCGATGAAAAGCTCAACAATAGGGTACTCTCGCAAGGTGAGTTCAGTAAAAATGAGATATTGAAGCGCCACCGAGAGAAAATTGATAAAGGTAAAGGCAGTGTAATCTTTGGTCTTGCTTCCTTTACCGAAGGGGTTGATCTTCCCGGCAACTATCTAACTGAAGTTATTATTACCAAATTACCTTTCAGTGTGCCGGATGACCCTGTTGATGCCACCATGGCTGAGTGGATAGAGCAGCATGGCGGTAATCCTTTTATGGAATGGTCAGTGCCGATGGCGTCAGTACGACTGACGCAGGCTGCGGGGCGGTTACTTCGCACAGAGCAGGATAGCGGTCGTATTGTCCTATTGGACCGACGTATTGTTACGCGTCGATATGGCAAACAATTGCTTGATTCACTGCCCCCATTTCGACGCAATTTTAGTTAACCGTCCGTGATCGCGGATAAGGTAATACATTGATAAAGAATTTATTTAAACGCTCTACAGCTAAACAGCAAGAGTCAACTGAGTCAGCAAGTACTGCAGCCGCCGGAAATAATAATGTGCCTGCTGTGAAAGCTAAACCCGCAGTGCATAAAGGTAAGTCTGAAAGCAAAACGTCTGTGGCAAAACCTGAAAAAAAAGTCGTTAAGCAAGTCGAACTCTGGTCGCCGGACAAATTTCAGGTACCTGTTGTTGAAGGCAAGACTCGCTTCCATGACTTCAGCCTGCCGGATGATGTGATGCATGCAATTGCCGACCTGAATTTTGAATATTGTTCCGATATTCAGGCAGCGACCCTGATCGAGTCTTTGGAAGGCAAGGATATGATCGGGAAAGCGCAGACGGGAACCGGCAAGACCGCGGCATTTCTCATCAGTATTATCACTGACCTTGTCGATTTCCCTGTTGATTACAAGCGCGGTAAAGGCGTGCCCCGATCATTGATTATTGCGCCGACGCGCGAGTTGGCAATGCAGATCGCTTCAGATGCTGATGAATTGGGTAAATACTGTGATCTAAGTGTCGTGACGCTGGTTGGCGGAATGGACTATGAAAAACAGCGTAAGAAGCTCGCCGCAAGGCCTGTAGATATTCTGGTTGCTACCCCCGGACGTCTGATCGACTTTGTGCGTTCCGGTGATGTTGATCTGGGTGAGGTTGAGGTGCTGGTGCTCGATGAGGCAGATCGGATGTTAAGCATGGGCTTTATACCGGATGTGCGTACCATTATTCGCCATACGCCACGTAAGGGCGATCGCCAGACATTGCTATATAGTGCCACCTTTACCGACGATATTATGAATCTGTCCAAGCAGTGGACGGTAGATGCGGTGGTTATTGAAATTGCTCCTGAGCAAAAGAGTACAGATTCAGTTACCCAGCAGGTGTATCTGGTATCCCGACAGGACAAGTATAAGTTGCTGCGTAACTTTATCCAGGTCAATCAGCTGGAGCGGGTGATCGTATTCGGTAACCGGCGGGACGAGACGCGACGTCTGGCCGAACGGTTGCAGAAAGATGGCGTGTCAGCAGCACTGCTGTCCGGTGAAATTGCTCAACAGAAGCGCGTTAAAACCCTGGAAGATTTCCGTAGCGGTAAGATCAACATTCTGGTTGCTACCGATGTGGCAGGTCGTGGTATTCATGTCGAGGGTGTTAGTCATGTAATTAACTACGCATTGCCGGAAGATCCGGATGATTATGTACACCGGATCGGCAGAACCGGTCGGGCAGGCTCTACTGGTACTTCGATCAGCTTCGCAACCGAAGATGATGCCTTCCTGCTTCCCGATATTGAAGCTGAAGCCGGGGTCAAGATGGAATGTATCTATCCGGATCCCAACCTGCTGGAGCCGGTTTAAAGAAACAGGGATCAATTGTGTATGGCTGTGTTGGATCTAAAATCACTGCGAGTTGATAGTCGCTTTTTCCTGCTGCCAGAGATTTATTATTCACGTGTTGCTCCCGAACCCTTGAAGAACCCCCATCTGGTGGCGTTTAACAGTAACGCTGCCAGGCTGATCGATATAGATCCACGCGGGGTGTCGTCTGGCGCTCATTTTCAAACACTTGTTCGTCCTGAGGTAGTCAATATTGGATAAGCATAATACTGCCCGTATCAGCCAGGTTCTTTCTATCCTGGTGAGTATTTTTTTTGTTGTTATAGCAGTTGCAGGCTATCAGGAAACAGGCGATATCAAACTGGTTCTGCTGTTTGTAGGGCTGGCAATCATCGCTTACTTTATTGTTAAATTGCTTTTCATGGGGGTAAATCGCTTGTTGGATTCCCTGGATAACAAGCGCAGTTAATCCATAGCTAATAAGGAATAATATCAATGAGTAATGGGCTTTCTGTTACGGTTTTAGGTGGTGGCAGTTTTGGTACGGTCATTGCTGATCTTATTGCCAGCAAGGGGCAATCCGTCACCCTTTGGATGCGCGACGCCGTTAGGGCTGAAGAGATTAATTCCAGTCGCGAAAATGCACGTTATCTGCCCGGTGTAAAGCTGGCTGATGGTCTTAAGGCAACAGCTGATTTGCAGCAGGCGCTCAGCGGTGCCGATATCGTTTTTATCTCTATTCCCAGTCAATCCTTCCGTGCTGTGATACAAATGGCTAAGCCGTATCTGAATGCGCAGCAGATTGTTGTCAGTACGACCAAGGGAGTAGAAGCGAATACCTTCAGTCTGATGAGTCAGATTCTTGCAGAAGAGTTGCCGGATAATAAAATTGGTGTGTTAAGTGGACCTAACCTGGCGAAAGAGGTGGCTCAGCGACAGCTAACGGCTACGGTTATTGCCAGTGATGATGAAGCTGTCCGTGTCGCTATTCAAAGTGTTTTGCATTGTGCCTACTTCAGGGTTTATGCCAGTACGGATATGTACGGTGTGGAGTTGGGCGGGACGTTGAAGAATATCTATGCGATCGCATCCGGGCTGAGCGCGGCGCTGGGTATGGGTGAAAACACCAAGAGTATGCTGATGACCCGTAGCCTGGCTGAGATGAGTCGGTTTGCGGTTCAGCTCGGCGCTAACCCAATGACTTTTTTGGGGCTGGCGGGCGTCGGTGATTTAATCGTGACTTGCTCGTCTCCACTAAGTCGTAACTACCGTGTTGGTTTTGCCCTGGGTGAAGGCAAGACTCTTGCCGAGGCTGTTGAGTCGCTTGGAGAAGTAGCTGAAGGGGTTAACACGCTTCGTTATGTCAAAGAGAAGGCTGACTCGCTCGGCGTTTATATGCCGCTGGTGTTCGGACTCTATGAGGTGGTGTTTAATAATGCGCCGGTCTCTGCCGTTGCTAAAACGATGATGCTCAGTGTTCAAAGCAGCGATGTTGAATTTATCCTGCCGCGTGACTCGCAGTAGTGAAACTGATTCTGCTGCGTCACGGTGAGGCGGGCTTTGATGCGCCCTGTGATGAAGAGCGAGCGCTGACTGTGAATGGTATTGGTCGGCTGCAGTTTATGCTGCACAGCGCCGCTGATGAGCTCTCAGGGCTTAGACGCGTGGTGCACAGTCCCTATCTGCGGACGCAGCAAACGGCAGCGTTGGTTAAGGGCGTGGTTGCACAGGCGAGTCTGGAACCTCTTGAGTTGTTGGTGCCTGAATCACGCCCGCAGGCCGTAATTGACTGGCTCACCCGGCAAAGCTCAGATGTGTTGTTGCTGGTAACCCATCAGCCCCTAATTGGTATGTTGGTCTCGCTGCTGTGTGAGGGAGACTTATCCCGCCCGGAAGCGATGCTTCCAGGGGCTATGGCTGTTATTGATCTGGAGTTTCCGGCTGCTGGGCTGGGGCGCTTGCTGAAACAGTATTAGTGGTCTTTGACGATTGTTCCTTGAGGCTGTTATTTATCAGCATGACTGCTTCAGAAATGCCCTTGTTAGCTAGGTAGAGGTAGATTGCAGCCCTGGATGCTTCGAGTTCAGGTTATTTGGGCTTAATTTCCTGGCTGCGGGTCTGGTTCGATTATTGAAACAGCATCCATAGTCTCTGTAGGCTGCTTTTTCACACTGTTATTTATCAGCATGACTGCTTCAGAAATGCCCTTGTTAGCTAGGTAGAGGT
>JBALVQ010000035.1:11232-36125 GCA_036960915.1 Amphritea sp. | reverse complement strand
TGCTTTTTCACACTGTTATTTATCAGCATGACTGCTTCAGAAATGCCCTTGTTAGTGGGGTAGATTGCAGTCCCTTTTGCTATGACGGCGAGGGCTTTGTCTCTTTCCCCGATGGCAAGATGTGCCCTGGCCAGGTCAACATAGATCTGCGATATTGGGCGATATTCCAAATAGGCTGTTGCCCAGTTGATAAACTCGGGAGCAAAATTGTTTTGTCTGGCCTGAAGATCCCTGAGTAGCAGTGTACGCATCAGTTGCAGCTCGGCCATCTCGTTGAAATAGGGGTTGGCTAGCCCGGCTTCCAAATGTCTGGGTTGTGACATTCGTGATTCCAGAAAGCGCACAATGCCTGCATTCGCTTTGATGCTATGCACCATAAAGAATGTCGTTACTGCAAACAGGATAACGGCGGAGGATGCGATACTGATGGTGGCTGCACGGCTGAGATTTATTTTCTTTGTTACTTTGTCGTGCTGCAGGATTAGAAACAGCAATGACAACAGCAGGAACCAATGAATGTTGGAGATGTAGAAGGGCAATTCAACCTGTGTATGCAGTGTCACCGGGAGTAAAAGGGCTAAATAGCTGACGCCTCTTTTCCAGCCGCACCTGAAAATAGCCACCAGAACGGTTAATGCTGTTATCACAATTCCTGATATTGAGATCAGGCCGCCCTCAACCATCCAGAACATTAGCTCGTTATGGGGGTGGGAAAGTCGCTGTGGGGGCAGTGATGCTTCGGGATGCGAGGTGATGAAATCGACTTTTTTATCATGCCATTGCTTTTGGAAACTGCCGATACCATGTCCGAAAACTGGCGCCTCCTTTAAAAGCGAGAAAGCAATTGAATAGATATTCTTGCGTGAGCCTGCGCCGAGTGTTGCCACGCTTTCATCCAGAATTGAAAGATCTTGAAATTTCCCGGTAGCTCTGAGGGCTCCTTCTTTGCCAAGATACCCCGATAGGCTGATTAATAGTATTGCAGCAACCAGCAGTGTTTTGTTCCCTAATAGCAGCTTCCAGCGGCCAATCAATAATAGTAAAAGACCAATCAGTGCGGATAGCAGGCCGACTCTGGAGCCTGAGTAGGCGACTATAAAGCTGCTGGTAAAAATGGTTAACAGGAGTAGCAGGGAGAGCCCAGGCATAGGCCTGAGGCATAGTGGCTTGCTTATTAAAAAGAAAGCTGTCAGCAGGGCCGTTGCCTGTAAGCTTGCCTGAAGATTGATCTGCTGGAAAATACCATAGGGTGTGCCATTGCTGGGCACAATCCATGCCGGATAAATGCCTGGCCAGATGATCTGGCTAATTCCATACGTTGCATGGGCAAGGGATGCCAATAAAAAAATAATAATCAGTTTATCAAGGTCTTTGGGAGTAAAACGAAACTGAAACAGCGCCAGAAGGAAACAGAAACCACCCAGAATATAGAGTTGCCTGAAAAGCCACTCGGTTGGTAAGAATGATTCTACGACAAAGCCGCTAATGATAATCCCTGCGGGTAATGCAGCCAGTAGCAGCCAGTAGCGGGGTAAAGTGATATGCCCCTGTTTAAGCATCAGTAGTACTGCGCTGGACACAACCAATGTTGCAGCAATCCAAACGGTACTGTTAAAGGGAATGAACATCCCTTCACCGCCCAGGTTTGGCTGGAAGTAGAAAGAGGCGGGCAGGAACAGCAATCCGATTAAGACCAATCCCAGAGTTTGTGTCGTGCTAGGAGATCTTAATGCTGAAGAATTAAACATCGGCCTTCCTGTTACTGAATACTGTTTCGTTAAATACTGTCTTAAGCGATTGTGATATAAGAAAAATCAGAGGGAGATACTAGCCTATTTATGTAGGTTGGAGTATCTATAGCATGATTAAATGCAAAAGAGTAAGGCGTTACATGAAGTCAGAAGAGTTACGTTTTGAAGTTAATGGTCATCTAATAGCTGCTAAAGCCTGGGGGGATTCAGCAGCTATGCCAGTAATCGCTCTGCATGGATGGTTGGATAACGCGGCTACCTTTAATCGACTGGCGCCTTTGCTTAAAGGTGTTCGGCTTATCGCAGTTGATCTGATGGGGCACGGTTATTCTGATCACCGTCCTGCTTCGATGCCATACTATATCTGGGATAACGTGCTGGATGTGTTTGGCGTGGCAGAACAGTTAGGCTTAAAGCGATTTGACCTGCTTGGGCATTCCATGGGGGCAAGTATCGCGATGCTGGTTGCCGGAGCATATCCGGAAAAAATCAGTCAATTAATGTTAATTGAGGGTATCGCACCATTAGTAACAGAGGCGGAAAACACTGCCGAGCAATTGGCTGTGGCCATTAATAAGCGTAACAGGATGCAGGGGCGTCAGCAGAAGGCCTATAGTTCACTGGAGAGTGCGGTTAGGGCTAGAATGAATGGACGTTGGCCGGTTGCGGCACAAGCGGCGCAATGGTTGGTCGAAAGAGGAATTGTGCAACGTGATGGTGGGTTTTTCTGGCGCAATGATCCAGGTCTGGTGCTACCCTCTATCATGCGTTTGTCACAACCTCAGGTAGAAAGTTTTATCCGTCGTGTTGCAGCGCCGACGTTGCTGGTGTTGGGGGAGGAGGGAATAGCGCAGTCCCAGCGATGTATCTCTTTGTTTAAATCTATCCAGTGCGAAGTGCTTGCCGGAGGGCATCATTTGCATCTGGAATCTCAGGCGGCCGCTAGTATTGCTATGCTTATTAATGAGAAGCGCTTGAAACTGCATCATAAATAGCTGTATTAATAGAGAATACGTTCGCACAAGGAGTTGGTATGTTTAAGCGGTGGCTTATAGTGGTGTTAATGGCTGTTCTCTGGGGGGATTTGGCCTGGGCCGAGCGAGATGTTTACAAATCTTCGGATCATCGGCTTTTTAGTCGCTTTCCTTTTTCCTGGATTGTTCAGTATCAGTCAGATGAAGCGCCAGAGTATCGATTGGCCCTGGGCCCGATGAAAAAAATTGACGGTGTTATCCGGCCAGAAGTTTCTGAGCGATATCAAGGGATGTTATCGCGTATTACCTATCGAATCCCGGATGGACATTCGGCCGATGAAGTTTTCACGCATTTTAAAAAGCAGTTAGATGCCGGTGGTTCCACGGTATTATTTAGTTGCTCCAGTCGCCAGTGTGGCAGCAGTAACCAGTGGGCGAATAATAAATTTCGTGTTGCTGAGTTGTATGGCGTTGATCGCACTCAATCCTATCTGGCTGCGCAGTATGGTTCTGCCTTCGTTGCCCTGTACACGGTTAAGCGAGGTAATCGCAGAGTCTATGTGCATCTGGATATTCTCGAGCCGATGAAACAAACAGCCGATTTTCTGAGTTCTGAGCTACAAATCAACGGGTTTAGCTGGCTGCCAGTACGGTTTGTCGAGGGCAGCCCCGTTAATCTGGATGAGTCTATTCAGCCGTTGATCCAATATCTCAAACAAAATGAAGAAAGCAGGATCCTGCTCGCTGGGTATGTGGCTCAGAGTGATGATAAGACGCTTGCTGAAATGATCGATGAGTCTCAGGGGTATGCTGTGAAGCTCTCCAGGGCTCTTATTGAAGCTGGAATTAATGAAAGTCGTTTCGAGGCCGCAGGTGTTGGTCCGCTGTTACCGTTAAAAGAAGAGGTTTCAAGTCCTGCTATCTGGGTTCAGAAGCGTTAAAGAGGCGGGTTGTGAGGGGGGATGTATGAAAACTACAGTTTCTCTGGTTCTGGAAAGTGGGTAGCGGTGGCGCCAAGGGGGGGTATGAAAACTACAGTTTCTCTTGTACTGGGTAGCGGTGGCGCCAGGGGGTATGCCCATATTGGCGTTATTGAGGAGTTGCAACGTAGAGGCTATGAGGTTATCTGCATTGCCGGGAGCTCTATGGGGGCGCTGGTCGGGGGGATGTGTGCGGCTGATCGTTTAATGGAATATCGTGATTGGGTGAGCCATCTGTCCTGGATGGATGTGCTGAAGCTGATGGATGTAACCCTCAAGCGTGAAGGCACAATTCGGGGCGATAAGCTGCTCAATAAGCTCCGGGATATTGTTGGTAACCCGTTAATTGAAGATCTGCCGATTAGCTTTACAGCCGTGGCGACCGACATTACTCATCAGAAGGAAGTCTGGTTTCAAAATGGCTCATTGATGAATGCTATCAGGGCATCGATAGCTGTCCCGGGTTTCTTTACTCCGGTTATCGAAGACGAGCGTATTCTTGTTGATGGCGGGGTGCTTAACCCGATTCCAATTATACCGACGGTAGCGGCTCATGCTGATCTGATTATTGCTGTTGATTTGAACGCCGATCAGAGCGTATTGAATATTGATCTGCCGACAACTAAATACCTGAATCGCTCGGGCTTCAGTGATGACTGGACGTTGGATGTCACAACAATCAACCAGCAGAATGGCGATGCCAAGAACGGCCAGGAAAGTATCAGAAGCAAGATGGGAGGGCGCCTGGATATTCTATTCAGTGCGGTTGAAGTGATGCAGAGCTCGCTGGGTAAATACAAGATGGCGGGATATCCGCCTGATTTACTGATTGATATACCTAAGGATGCCTGTCGATTTTATGATTTTCACCGTGGGCTCGAGATGATTGAGCTGGGGCGGAAGCTGGCCAGAATGCATCTTGAAAGGTTGGAAATGTCTATGGCGAATAGGTATTAACTGATTAAGAAGCAAAAAAAAGAGCCATCAGGCCCTTTTTTGTGAGTGGCCATTTATCTGATCAGTGCAAGAAACTCAGAGCGCGTTGCCTGGTTCTTACGGAAGCTGCCCAGCATCATCGATGTTTTCATGCTGCTGTTTTGTTTTTCTACACCGCGCATCATCATGCACATATGCTGTGCTTCAATTACAACGCCAACGCCGGCGGCGCCGGTTGCGTGCATGATCGCATCGGCAATCTGCTTGGTCATGTTTTCCTGGATCTGCAGGCGGCGCGCAAACATGTCGACAATCCGTGCGATCTTCGACAGGCCGATCACTTTGCCCTGAGGGATATAGGCGACATGGCATTTGCCAATAAAGGGTAGCATGTGATGTTCGCACATTGAGTACAGCTCAATATCCTTAACGATAACCATCTCGCTATTATCTGTCGGGAACAGAGCGCCATTGATTACTTCATCGAGATCCTGTTGATAGCCACGCGTCAGAAAACGCATCGCCTTGGCGGCGCGCTTGGGGGTATCAACCAGGCCGTCGCGGGTGATATCTTCGCCCAGGCTTTCGATGATGCTTGCAAATTCTTTTTCCATTACAGTATCAGATCCTGTTTTGGGGAATGCCAAGCCTGAATTATAAGGCCTGTTAAAAAAGTTGCCTAACTTACGTGATAAGGCGGTTAACGTAAAGCAAAAAGTAATGCTTTATTTTGCCCGTTTCAGCAGCACATAGAGCGCACCGGTACCTCCGTCCTTGGGTTGTGCTGAACAGAAGGCGATAACGGCAGGGAATTGCCTTAACCAATCGTTGACATAGGACTTCATCAGCGGCTGTTTGCCATCGCCACTGTAGGCTTTTCCATGGATGACAATGATACAGCGAAATTGCTTGGTATTGCAGTCTCGGATAAAACCGCTGAGCTCGCTGCGGGCATCGTCCAGGGTAAATCCATGCAGGTCGAGCCCTGCTTCCCAGCGGATATGGCCCTGCTTGAGGCGTTTCATAAATCCTAGCTGCACACCGGGTGTTGCAAAGATAAGATCATCTTCACTTTCAACAAGTTTGACTATCTCGCTGGAAAGGCCGTCGACCAGCTCTTCGGTGTCTTGAGTGGCAACCAATCGCTTATAGCGAGAGGTCTCATCGTCGGCCGCCTTAAGCCTTCTCGGCGTCTTGTTTAGATCGACTTTGTCATTGCTATGCTGGGTGACCCCCTGCATGGCGCTGGCAAAGTCAAAATTATCGTCGTTTTCAGGTGGTAGATCTTTTTCAGACATAGCGTTCAGCAGTAATATTATTTAACATACACGGCCGCTGTATTGTGCGGCGGGAAATTAACTCACAGCCAGATTATCCATCTACTTATGACTATCAATCAAGAACAAGCGCTAACAGAGCTGCAAACATTACGTGATTTTGTCCGCTGGTGTATGAGTGAGTTCTATAAGCAGGACCTCTATTTTGGTCATGGTACCGATAATCCATGGGATGAGGCTGTACAGCTGGTGCTGGGTGCCGTGCATCTGCCCTGGAGCAGTGACGCGCAATTACTGGATGCACGCCTGACAACAGACGAGAAAGTGCGGGTTATCGATTTTTTGCGTCAGCGTGCAATAGAGCGTCGTCCCTTGCCTTATATTATAGGGGAGGCCTGGTATGCCGGGTTGCCGTTTTATGTTGATGAGCGCGTATTGATTCCCCGCTCCCCAATACAGGAGCTGATAGAGCAGCACTTTGCTCCCTGGTTACGCGAAGGGCCGGTAAATCGTATTCTTGATCTGTGTACGGGAAGTGGCTGTATCGGTATTGTTTGTGCGTATGCATTTGAGGAGGCTGAAGTAGATTTGGCGGACATCTCTGCTGACGCCCTTGAGGTAGCCCGTAGGAATATTCAGCGTCATGATCTGGTTGATCGGGTGCATGCTGTCGAGAGCGATCTGTTTGCTGAGCTTAAAGGCCGCAAGTATGAGCTGATAGTTACCAATCCGCCGTATGTGGATCAGGCTGATCTGGCCAGCATGCCGGATGAATACCAGCATGAACCTGCGCTGGCGCTTGGTTCTGGTCCCGATGGGCTGGATATTACTAAACAGATTTTACGCCAGGCTGCAGATTTTCTCACAGACGATGGAGTCCTGGTTGTAGAGGTTGGCAACAGTGAAGTACATCTGCAGCAACAGTTTCCGGAAATACCCTTTATCTGGGTGGAGCTGGGGCAGGGAGGGAATGGCGTTTTCCTGCTCAGTGCAGAAGATGTTAAGCAGTATTGCAGTCGGCTCTGAAGAGCGGCGCTATAATAGAATTTTAACAGCCCCTTGTTTGGGTAAGATAGAGACTATATCGGGACGTCAGGATGTCAGGAAATACTTACGGTAAGCTTTTTACAGTCACTACTTTTGGCGAAAGTCACGGCCCGGCATTGGGTTGTATTATTGACGGTTGTCCTCCAGGCATCGAATTGACTGAAGCGGATCTGCAATATGATCTTGATCGTCGCAAGCCGGGCACATCGCGTCATACAACGCAGCGCCGCGAGGCTGACGAGGTTAAGATCCTGTCGGGTGTGTTTGAAGGTAAAACCACCGGTACGCCGATTGGTCTGTTGATCGAGAATACCGATCAACGCTCAAAGGACTATTCCAATATTGAAGAAACCTTCCGTCCTGCGCATGCAGACTACGTGTATACCCATAAATACGGTTTTCGTGACTACCGCGGTGGTGGCCGCTCTTCCGCTCGTGAAACCGCGATGCGTGTGGCTGCAGGGGCTGTGGCCAAGAAATATCTCGTGCAGCAGGGCGTTACGGTACGAGGCTACCTGTCTCAGCTGGGGCCGATCAAGATTGCAAGCTTCGATTGGGATCAGGTGTCGCAAAATCCGTTCTTCTGTCCGGATGCTGGCAAGGTTGCCGAAATGGAAAGCTACATGGATGCCCTGCGCAAAGAGGGGAATTCCATCGGTGCCAAGATCAGTGTGGTAGCCAGCGGTGTGTCTGTGGGATTGGGTGAGCCGATCTTTGATCGACTGGATGCGGATCTTGCTCATGCGCTGATGAGCATCAATGCCGTTAAAGGCGTTGAAATTGGCGACGGTTTCGCCTGTGTTGAACAGAAAGGTACCGAGCATCGAGATGAAATGACACCGGAAGGTTTCTGTTCAAACCATGCTGGCGGCGTTCTGGGTGGTATCTCTACAGGTCAGGACATTATCGCGCATATTGCATTGAAACCGACCTCCAGTTTGCGACTTCCGGGACGCAGTATTAACACCAAAGGCGAAGCTATTGAGGTGATAACGCAGGGGCGTCATGATCCTTGTGTGGGTATCCGGGCAACGCCTATTGCGGAGGCAATGATGGCGATCGTGTTGATGGATCAGTTGCTGCGACACCGTGCGCAGAATGCGGATGTGCAATGCGATACGCCAGTGTTAAAAGGCTAACCCGGATATTTGGTGAAGGGATTGAAATTTCTGGGAAATCTGGCTAAGTAGTTGGCTCGATCTGCCGCAAAGCCTTAGTTATTCCAAGGCTCAAGGGAGATCGAGCCAAATGCAACGTCAGATTTTCAGAAAACCAATCAGCGGCGCTCAGTTATGTATAGGATGTACGGTATGTCGCGGGGACATGGATGTCCATGAGCGACAACATAGTGCAGCTATCTAATATAGGCTAAACCTTTAGGTATCATCAGCTCTATAGTGATATTACCAGCGCCTTTATGAAGTGTTCGGGTTAAGGCTTTAGAGCTTTTTTGAGCGTTTAAACAGGCCCTTTCCCTGATTGGAAGGGGTTTTTTATTTATATACAAGGTTGTGGTGCAAGCAATGACAACTTACCAGGAAACACTTTATAACGGCTACGGTCAGTCCTTCGATGTGGAAGAAGTGCTGTTTGAACAGCAAACGGACTCCTGGCATCTGATTATTTTCAAAAACCCGATGTTTGGTACGGTGATGGCGCTGGATGGTATTATCCAGACCACCGAGAAGGATGAGTTCATCTACCATGAGATGCTCACTCATGTACCGATTCTGGCGCACGGCAGTGCGAAGAAAGTACTGATCATCGGTGGTGGCGATGGTGGCATGCTGCGCGAAGTGCTCAAGCATGATTCTGTGCAGAGTGTTACCCAGGTCGAGATCGATCAGGCGGTGATTGATATGTGCGTGAAGTATCTGCCGAATCACTCCCGGGGCGCTTATGATAATCCACGTACAAATATCGTTATTGGTGATGGTATTGATTACGTATGTCAGACCGATGAGAAGTTTGATGTGATCATCTCTGATTGCACTGATCCGGTTGGACCGGGTGAGGTGTTGTTCAGTAGTAAGTTCTATGAAGGCTGCAAGCGTTGTCTGAATGAGGGGGGGGTGTTTGTTGCCCAGAACGGTGTGGTATACATGCAGCCGGATGAGGTGGTAACAACCCGTCAGCGCCTGAGTCCGTATTTCAGTGATCAGTCGTTTTACGCTGCTGCGGTACCAACCTACATAGGCGGCATAATGACTTTTGCCTGGGCTAGCGATAGCGAAGTGCTACGAGGGCAGTCTGTGGAATTGATTACTGAGCGATTCGTCGAGAGTGGTATTAAGACTAAGACGCGTTACTACAACCCGGCGATCCATGTGGGGGCTTTTGCACTGCCGCAGTATGTGCTGGAGGTGCTGGGCGACGCCTGATAGTCACGCAAGTATAAGGTGATACAAAATTAGGGAGGCGGATGCCTCCCTTTTTTATATCCAGGGATGGATTGTATGCTACAAGGAGCCATGGATGGCGGTGTAGTGATGTCTGGTATGCTTGGCCAATTAATTAAAATATAACAGCAACTGCCTGCAGCACGTTTCCTGCAGAGCATGGATTGATATGACCCCATCCACCTATACGCGCCTATCCAGTTTCTACTTTTTCTATTTCTCCCTGCTAGGGGCGCTGGTGCCGTATTGGAGTCTTTATTTGAAGTCATTTGGCTTCAATGCACAGACCATAGGCATGCTGATGTCGATACTGATGGCATCGCGGATTATTGCGCCTAATATCTGGGGCTGGTTGGCGGATCGTACCGGTAAGCGTGTAGCGATTGTGCGTTTCGGATCACTGATAACTTGCCTGATATTCATATTCATTTTTTGGCAGGAGGATGCGCTAGGTATCGCGTTGGTGATGGCCGGTTTTAGTTTTTTCTGGAATGCTGTATTACCCCAGTTTGAAGTGCTGACGTTGATCCATCTGGGGGAGCGCACCGAACTCTATAGTCGTATCCGTCTGTGGGGCTCAATCGGCTTCATTGTCACGGTGGTGTGTATTGGCTGGCTGCTGGATCTGGTGTCGATCAGTTGGTTGCCGCATCTGATGTTACTGTTGATGGTCATGATCTGGCTGTCATCACTGTGTGTGAGTGGTGACAGCAAGCTGGTTGCTAGTAGCCATGTTGGTTTTATGCAGCAACTGTTACGCCCTCAGGTTCTGGCTTTCTTTGTGATCTGCTTTCTAATCCAGTTTAGTCACGGACCTTACTATACCTTCTACAGCGTATTGATGGATTCGCTCGGTTATAGTCGTGTGCATATTGGTCTCTTGTGGGCAATTGGCGTTGTTGCAGAAGTGATAGTCTTTATTTACATGCATACCCTGATAGGGCGTTTTGGTTTGCGCAGCATTATGATTGTCAGCCTTGTCTTATGCGTGCTGCGCTGGAGTCTTATTGGCTTTATTCCGGATAGCTTGCCACTGATGTTGTTTGCACAGTCGCTGCACGCGGTTACCTTTGGGACATTGCATGCTGCGGGGATTGCGTTAGTGCACCATTATTTCTCGCCTTGCTGTCACGGTCAGGGACAGGCGTTATTCAGCAGTGTTGGTTTCGGGATAGGCGGTGCCAGCGGTGCGTTGGTTAGTGGATTTATGTGGGATAGTCTGGGTGCGCCTGCAACATTTTTGACTGCCGCACTGGCGGCTTTTGCTGCGGTTTTGATTGCAACTATTTGGATCAAACCAGAAAATTGTGCAGTTGCGCATCGTTAAATTTGTTTTGCACCGCAGTTGGTATAGTATTAAAGAGTGCGTAAATAAGTTATTGATTTGTTCTTGCGGTAGATCAAGCTGAAGATACAGAGAGCTGGCTTATTCTCAAGGTTGGGAGTATTCATCTTTTTAGGCTCTAACGGTTAAGGGGTGGTTATGAATTTCAAAATAGATGTTGAGATGACGCCTGAAGAACTGCGCAAAGTGCTAGGTCTGCCTGATGTCGAATCCTTTCAGCAAGAGATGATGGATAAGATTCAGGAAAGAATGGCGGCAGGTGCGGAGGGTTATGATCCGCTTACACTTTATCAGCCCTATATGAATAAAAGTCTCGGGTCGATGGACTCGATGCAGAAAATGATGCTGAATATGATGACAGCATATGCCAGCGGCGGCAGTAAGAAAGGTTCTGATTGATTCGTTAGTGCGCCAGAATCATCATTGATAAAGATTTATTGAGAGATAGAATTTTGCGAATTTTAAGAAAGTATACAAATCGACGTTTATACGATACATCCCGCAGCTGTTATATCACTCTGGAAGATGTGAAAGAGTTGGTGTTGAATCAGGAAAGTTTTCAGGTTCAGGATTCTAAAACCGGTAACGATCTTACGCGTAATATCCTGCTGCAAATTATCACCGAGCAGGAAGCATTAGGGCACGGCTCCCTGCTCACTAATCAGGTGCTGCAGCAGCTGATTCGTTTCTATGGCGACAGCATGCAGGGCATGATGAGCCAGTATCTGGAGCAGAGCATCGCATCATTTATCGAGCATCAGGAACGTATCCGTGAGCAGATGCAGAGCATGATGGGAGCCACTAATCCACTCAATATGATGAACCGTATAGCCGATCAGAATATGGCAATGTGGAACATGTTTACACCACCAGACGAAGATGCTGTTGAGACTAAGGCGGAAAAAGACCCTGCCGAGAAAAGTGATAAATAATAGCCCGTGACTTTATATAAAAGCCGCTTTTTAGCGGTTTTTTTTATCTCGCCTATATGGGGCGGTTTGATAGTTGTTGGCGTGGGCGCTGCTCAAGTGTAAAAAATTACAGGTACAAAAAAACCCCTCAGTGAGGGGTTTTATTAACAACTAATTCAGAGATCTAGTCTTTGCGTGGGCGGCGAGGGGCGCTAGCACCACGCTCGTTACCGCCGCGACCGCGACCACCTTTATGCTCGCCGCGAGGCTTGCGCGGACGAGGGCGGGCAGCTTCACCTTCAAGGCGAGTCAGGTTGATCTTTTTGCGACAGATGAATACGCCTTGCAGCTGCTTCAGTGTATCGTCCGGCATGCCTTTAGGCAGCTGAACGGTACTGTAATCATCGTGCAGACGGATATCACCAATATTGCGGCTGCTGATATCGGCTTCGTTAGCAATAGCGCCAACAATATTCTTAACCTGAACACCATCGCTACGGCCAACTTCGAGGCGGTAGACATCCATCTCTTCTGAGTTGGAACGCTCGCGACGGCTGCCGCGCTCACTGCCTTCGCCACGATCGCGATCATGTTCACGCTGTGGACGTGGTTTTGGCTCTGGGGGCAGAATGAGTGGTTTTTCTTTCTGTGCCAGGAACAGCAGGGCTGAAGCAAGGTCCAGGGTTTCCAGTTCGGTATCTGTAGCCAGCTGGTCAACCAACTCACGGTAGACAGACATATCTTCATTATTGAAAATCTGACCTATCTGCTCGCGGAAGGATTCCAGGCGCTTGTTCTGGACCATGTCGCGCGATGGCAGATCCATCTGGATGATTGGCTGGCGGGTAGCGCGTTCGATCTGCTTAAGCAGGCGGCGCTCACGCGGTGCAACAAACAGGATCGCCTTACCTTCACGACCGGCGCGGCCAGTACGACCGATACGGTGTACATAGGCTTCGGTGTCGTAAGGGATATCGTAGTTAACGACCAGGCCGACACGTTCAACGTCAAGACCTCGAGCGGCTACATCGGTAGCAACCAGAATATCCAGTTTGGCATCTTTCAGGCGTTGTACGGTACGCTCACGCAGTTGCTGGTTCATGTCACCATTCAAGGCAGCAGCAGAGTAACCACGGGCTTCGAGCTTTTCAGCCAGTTCAGTGGTCGCTGTTTTGGTGCGGGTGAAGATGATGATGCCGCCAAATTCGTCGGTTTCAAGAATTCGGGTCAGGGCATCCAGCTTGTTAACACCGGAAACAATCCAGCATTTCTGCTCGATGTTTTCCATGGTTGCTGTCTTGGATGCGATCTTAACTTCTTGAGGATCGCGCATGTAACGCTTGGTGATGCGGCGAATCTGTTCGGGCATGGTTGCAGAGAACAGTGCAGTCTGTCGCTCTGCCGGGGTCTTCGCCATGATGGTTTCGACATCATCGATAAAGCCCATGCGCAGCATCTCGTCTGCTTCATCCAGAACCATTGCTTTCAGGCTGTCCAGCTGCAGGGTGCCCTTGTTCAGGTGGTCCATGATTCGACCAGGAGTACCCACAATGACCTGAGGGCCACGGCGCAGCTGTTTTAGCTGAATGCTGTAACTCTGGCCACCGTAGATAGGCAGAACATGGAACCCAGGAATATGGCGTGCATAGGCCTGGAATGCTTCGGCTACCTGAACTGCTAGCTCACGGGTAGGCGCTAACACTAGCACCTGGGGCTTGTTCATTTTTAGATCGATACGACTAAGTAATGGCAGCGCGAAGGCGGCTGTTTTACCAGTACCTGTCTGGGCCATCCCAAGTACATCTTTCCCGTCTTGTAACAGAGGGATACAAGCTGCCTGAATGGGAGACGGCGTTTCGTAGCCAAGCTCTGTGATGGATTTAAGGACGGAAGATGGTAGATTGAGATCGCTAAAGGCGACAGGGGTATCTGACATATTAAGTAGCACCGGAAGGAATTGCAAAACGCGGCATTATACGCGCCTTCTTTAAAAAAAGCCCGTTTTTTTCTGATTAAGGTTCGGTTTTTGAAGCGATTTTCGCGTTATTTCAAAGAAATATCTCCGTACCATGCGGTGGCGGACTGCTGGCTGTTATCACTGTCGCTCATTATGGCGATTGCTTCGATCTGGTTGTAGTGGCGGCCAAATACTGTTTTTAGGTCCCAGTAGAGGTTGCGATGATATGAGATCCACTGGTTTTGTTTTTCGGCGCCGCTTTCAACGGCCCACATTATAGCGCGGCTGGTAAAGGGATTTACCCAACGTGTATCGATTGGCTGATAGCTTGACCAGACATATACCAGGGTGCGCTTCTGCCAGAAAAAAGGGCCGTCGGATACGATGACGTAGATACGCGCAGGGAAGTCATCTCCAGCTTTGCTTCGCTCATCTATATTTTGGTAAATGTTGCCAATTTTCCAGCGCCATTCGAGGGTTGTGTCAGGGGTTATTGAAAGTGTCTTTTTGAAATACAGACCAGACGCTGTTGCCTCTGATTTAGCCATGAGAACGGGGCCAGTCTCATCCGTGATGAGCTGGTATCGGGTTGAGCCTGCAAAAGATTGTTCCAGCCATTGGCTGATATCGGTTTGCGTGAACGCAGGGATCTGCTTGCTGGCGTAGACACTGGGTGTCGATAAAGTCAGTAGAATGATTGTGACGATGCTGATGCGCAAGTGATTCATTCTATTTTGTCTCGCGTCGGTGATTGATTTATATGGTTTTCAGTCCGTGCAGAAAAAGCTTGTAGTAATTTGCTGTACTCTGGTGTTTTTTTACTATACTAAATTTGCGTCTAAAAATCGTGTTGCAGAGTTCCTAAGGTCTTTTATTGTATGTGTTCGAGAGTCTTTACTTACTCTTGTGGTTAGTCGTTTCCTGTCGAGTCAGGGTACAGGTAATGACGTATTAATGCGCTTTTTAGCTGTATGAGCGAAAAGGGTTGTGGGCTATCCCCTTGCTCCATAACCAATCATCGTTTTATTCTTCGCTCTCCAGGGGCTTGGTTTACCCAAGCCCCTTTTTGATGTCTGCTGCTTCAGTTATATTGCATGGGTAGAAATAATCAGAGTCACTGTAAATGCCGAATATGGAGTTGTATGAAAGGATCTGGCTGGTTGTTGGGCTGATACCCTCGGGCAGAGTTATTAGTTATGGGCAGGTGGCGCAGATGGCGGGTTTGCCCGGGCGGGCTCGCATGGTTGGTCGTTGTCTTGGTCAGTTGCCTGAGGGATCGGCATTGCCCTGGCATCGGGTGATTAACGCCAGGGGGGAGATTTCATTGCCGGTCGGTAGTGAGTCTTACTGCTTGCAGGTGGCGCGTTTGCAGGAAGAGGGTGTGGCTGTTCTCAAGGGGAAAATCAGGCTTTCCATGTATGGCTGGCAGGGTTAACAATTCATTTAGGGGGAAATACCAATGGCTTTTATGCTGGCTGTTCATCTTTTAGCTGCAGTTGTTTGGGTGGGCGGAATGTTTTTCGCTTATCAGTGTCTGCGTACGGTTGCTGCGCAAGTGCTTGAGCCGCCGCTCAGGCTGCAAGTATGGTGTGGTGTGTTGCGTCGATTCTTTCCCTGGGTGTGGCTGGCAATTGCTACGCTATTAATTTCCGGGCACGGCATGATTGCACTTTACGGCGGTATGGCTGCGGTGGGTGCTCATGTGCATGTGATGATGTTACTGGGGTATTTGATGGTGGCTTTATATGCCTATCTGTTTTTCGTGCCGTTTCGTGAATTGAAGGCTGCGGTGGTGGGGCAATCCTGGCCGGATGGTGCAAAAAGCCTTAATCAGATTCGCCAAATTGTAGCGATTAACCTGGCTTTGGGGTTGTTGGTGGTTGTGCTGGCATCGGCTGGACGAGCTCTTTTTTAGTGCGTGGGTTTTAGAACCTTGGTTTTAGAGGCTAGTGTTTAGAACCTGGGTTTTAATGCTTGGGTTGACCTGAAATAAGTGTTTCAATTTTTTCGATCAGATTGTCGACCTTTTTTTCCAGCTGCAGGTTTTGCTGCATAATTGCTTCGTTTTGCTTGCGCAGTTCACGATTCTTAACGTTTGTATCGGCAAACCCGATCAGTTTGCCGGCGATCTGTGCGCCGACAAAGCCCACGATGCCGACGCCGAGGTAGAACATTCCAGCGATAATGACGCGACCACCCTGGGTAACCGGATAGAAATCTCCAAAACCGATGGTGCTGGCACTCATCTGCAGGGACCAGAAAGCATCGGCATAGGTCAGGATGTTGGCGTGTTCGCTGGCCTGCTCAAGCCACAGTAAGGGAAAAGACAGTAAGGCGATGCAGCTGTACAGTAGGGTGAGTGCGATGCAGCCGAGAAACACAGTGGTATAGTTGCGCACATCGTACTCATCGGTGTGATAGATAAATCGTTTCACGTGCATCCCTCTTTGCTTAATCCTGTGGTGTTGAATTCTTCGGTTGCTGCCTATTTTATTCGCTAGGTTCGATCAGGCTGTCTGCGACCATATCATAGGGAAAGGCGCCAACAAACTTGACGTACTCATCCTGATGAATTTTGGTTTTTTTGGGGCGGTACTCGTAATCGAAAAGCAAAATTATCCAGCTAGCTTGCTGGTCGCCGATTTTATTAATTTTGTGAATCACCGCTTCGCCGTATGAGCAGGAATATGAGCAGGGGCCGATGGCGTCAATGATGGCTATAGTGCCTGAATCGGTGCCATTGGTTTCCAGTAATTCAGCATCGTATTGGCCTATCTGGAAGTTGCGTGCCCACTGGTCCAGGCCGTTCTCGTCTTCTTCGAAATAGCTATCAGGGATTTCCAGGTATGGTACGGTGGAATACCAGACCGATACTACGCCTTCTTTTTCAAAGTTCATTATCGTTTCAGTTGTCATAAAATCTGGAGGCACCATTAATAGGGGGTAAAAAGGCTAAGCCGCACCAAATAGTAACGAATAAAGAGTGTTCGTCTGAGCACTCCTTATTCGCTTTTTATCTGCTCTTTATCCGGTCAGGGGGTGGCGTGGCATGGTTGGCCTAAGTTTGAAAAGACTTGGGTCGGGCTGGTTTGGCCAGTAATTCACCCCACAGGCTGATTATTGTCTCTCTGTCTGCATCGGTCAAACGATCAACTTTGAAGGCTTCGTCGAGGCTGTGTTGAACGTTTTGCTCAAGCTGCTCGGCGGTGTTGCCTTCATCGGCTCCGACCAGGCTGATGTGTCCTATCAGATAGCTGCACAGGAACAGCTGGTCGGGGGCGCAGGATGACTCTATCTGCAGCAGTGAGTCATAGAGGCTGTTGGCGCGGTTTTGGTAGTCGCTCATTGCATATCCAGCTTATTGAGTAGCAGGGTATACTCTTTGCCGTCGGTCTCAATCTGATGAAGTTTAACAATCAGGTAGTCCAGCTCCGGGGCTAGCCAGATAAAGGTTTCCCGTTTGCTGTTTTCACCACGGTCGCGCTGAATCTTGATCACGTCAAATTCGCCAAGATCGGTCTTGATAGTTTCATTACCAACCCGTTTGAAGCGGTAGGTTTTCAGTTGTCCTTTGTCGGCAATCTGATAGACGAGCTCTTTTTTCTTGTTTATTAGATCCAGTCGTAGCTGTAACTGATAGCTTATTTTGTCCAGCGTGCCTACGGGAATGTCCATTGACCAGGGGGGTTCGGCTGTATCGTTCAAAACGCTGCCTTTGCTCCAGTTAAACTGCAGAATAGTGTCACGCTTGCGCCCCAGTACTTTACGGTGATATTCATAACGGGCTGGTTGAACAGTGCCGTTATTATAGTTAAGCAGTGAGCTTTCGCTGATTTTGGCAATTAGGGCAGAGGCTTTAATCGACAGTGACCAGTTATCTCCCTGTTGCCTGAGTTCTCTGATCGCATCGCCACTGAAGGACAGCCCCAGGTCCCATTGGGAGGCGTAAACCGCCCGATAGGGTGACAATGTCGGTGATTTTGATTCCGATGCGGATACTTGCCCCAGCGGGGCAAGTATCATCAGTAGTGCAAAGCTAATAGCGGTCCGGCGCATTATTTACTCCTGGATAAATTGAAACCCTTCAGGAGGCAAGGTAGTCCCGTCGAGCTGAACCTGTCCTGAAGTGTGTGCGAGCTTGCCGCTACAAAACCACTCAACTGCCAGCGGATAGATCTGATGTTCGCTCAGATGTACCCGTTGTTGTAAGGTGTTTTCTGTATCATTGGCCAGCACTGGAATCGGTGCTTGTATGGCCAAAGGGCCGCCATCGAGTTCTTCGGTGACAAAGTGTACAGTGCAGCCATGTACTTTGTCGCCGGCTTCCAGAGCCCGTTGATGGGTATGCAGGCCGCGAAATTTTGGCAGTAATGACGGGTGGATGTTAAGTATTTTACCCTGATAATGACGCACGAATTCAGGCGTCAGAATGCGCATGAAGCCAGCCAGTATCACCAGATCTGGTTGGTACTGATCAATGCATTCTTGCATGGCCGCATCAAAGGTTTCACGCTCTGCATATTCCTTGTGATTAATCACCCGTTGGGGGATACCTGCCTTGTTCGCACGTTCCAGTCCGAAAACGTCAGGTTTGTTGCTGACTACAGCAGAGATGCGACCGTGTATACGGCCGCAGTCAATTGCATCAATGATTGCTTGCAGGTTGGAGCCGCTGCCTGAGATCAGCACGACGATGCTTTTCTCGGCCATATATCAGGACTCCAGCCCGCTCAGTTCAACCTGTTCCTCGTCTGTCTCGGCAGTAGCTATCTGGCCAATCACCCACGGTTGCTCGCCGGCTTGTTGCAGAATAGCCAAAGCTTCATCTGCCTTATCCTGAGGTACGCAGATAACCATGCCAACACCGCAGTTCAGGGTGCGGTACATCTCACGGGCTTCTACATTACCCAGACGTTGAATCCAACGGAACACTTCCGGCATATTCCATGAGTTGATGTCGATAACAGCTTTAGCGTTATCAGGCAGTACGCGTGGGATATTTTCCAGCAGGCCGCCACCGGTAATGTGGGATAGTGCATTAACCTGACTTTTCTTGATCAGCTCAAGCAGCGGTTTAACATAGATGCGAGTAGGTTCCATCAAGGCATCAGCTATCGACTTACCGTCGATCTCTTCGTTCAGATCTGCACCGCGGACTTCAATAATCTTACGGATCAACGAGTAGCCGTTGGAATGAGGGCCTGAAGATGGCAAGCCGATGATGGCATCGCCGACGCTGACTTTAGAGCCATCGATAACATCTGCTTTCTCTACGACGCCAACGCAGAATCCAGCCAGATCGTAGTCTTCGCCTTCGTACATGCCTGGCATTTCGGCTGTCTCGCCGCCAACCAGGGCCGCGCCAGCCAGTTCGCAGCCTGCGCCAATACCAGTAACAACATCAGCTGCAACATCGATGTTTAGTTTGCCAGTGGCATAATAATCCAGGAAGAACAGCGGCTCAGCACCGGCAACAACCAGATCGTTTACACACATGGCAACCAGATCGATGCCGATTGTGTCGTGCTTGTTGAGGTCCATCGCCAGGCGGAGTTTGGTGCCTACACCGTCAGTACCGGAAACCAGAACCGGTTGCTTATAGCCGGCTGGGATTTCACACAGAGCGCCAAAGCCGCCGAGGCCGCCCATAACTTCAGGACGTGCTGTGCGTTTAGCAACGCCTTTAATGCGGTCAACTAGTGCGTTTCCGGCATCAATATCGACGCCAGCGTCTTTGTAGCTGATAGAGGTGTTGTTGTCAGTTGCAGACATAATATGCGTAAACCCGTTTCAAGGTAATTACTGGAAGAAAATTAGGCGCATATTCTATCAGGTTGCTGGTGAGGCGGCTATTGTGTGTTAAAGTTTATACCTGTTTTTAGGGACACTTTATGTTTAATTAGGATTACAGGTTCAAAAACTCCATGGTATTTGCCGTTAGATATACGTTGTTAGGGCTCTTTTGTATCTGTTTTTCTGCGCTTTCGCAGGCAGCCACAGTCAGGGACTTATACAGCGCAGAATTGATAGTGCCGGAACAGCTGTCACAACCTTCGGATGAGCAACTGCGCCAAGGTCTGCAAAGGGTGCTGGTTAAAGTTAGCGGGCGCAGTAATGTTGTTTCTATTCCGCAGGTTAGCAGTGCGCTGAATAATCCAGCGGAGTTAATACAGCAGTTTGGTTATCAATCTACACAGACGCCGGTTTCGGCTGGGGATGGGCGGGAAGTGCTGGGTCAGCAGCTGCAATTGGATTTTGATCCGGTGTTGATCAATAGACTGTTGCAGCGCAGTGGCTTAAGGGCGTTGGGCCATGCGCGTCCTAATTTGATGGTTTGGCTGGTCGCGCAAGAAGGCAATGCCGGGCGTGATTTTTTACCACCTGAAGGAAGCGTCTATAGTCAGTTGGCTGAATTCGGTAAGCAGCGAGGGCTTCCTTTGGAAGTTCCGTTGCTTGACCTGACGGATCAGCAAACCCTGGATGTTAGTGATCTTTGGGGGTTTTTTCGTCAACCCATAGAGCAGGCTTCACAGCGTTACCAGCCCGATGCTATTTTGGCCGGACGGCTTTATCGTCATCCAAACGGTGTTTGGGAAACCCAGTGGTTACTTATTAATGCTAGCCAGACTCGAAACCTTTCCCCGGCAGGCATGCTTGCTAATCAGCTTGAGGATGTGATCGATCAAGCTGCTGATCTGATGCTGGGCCAGATGGGTGGTGCGCGAATGAGTTATGTCGAAGAAGGTCTTAAGTTGGAAGTAAGCAATGTTGATGGTATTGATGACTTTCTGCAGTTGTTGGAATATACGCGAAATTTACCGCCAGTTGAGAGTGCTTTACCCGGTGTGATAAATGATGATCGGGTAATATTGCGAGTAAAAATACAGGGGAATGTCGATACGCTGGAGCAAGCAATTCACCTCAATCCGCGTCTTGCCTCAACGTCGCGGATAAATGCAGATAATGGACAGCCACAAGTGCTTGTTTATCGGTGGCAGGAGTGAAATTGAGTTGCCTGGAACGCGTTTCAAGTCAGTGCCTTATACTGGTTTTCATTAATTGCTTATAGTTTAAGCCCATAACAGGGAGTCGTTATGATCGATTCGCAACGCTGGTTTTTTCTTATTTGCGCCATCATTCTTGCAGGTTTGATCTATCTGTTACAGCCAATACTATCGCCTTTTGTGGTAGCGGCTCTGCTGGCCTATCTAGCCGATCCTATGGCGGACCGGCTGGAAGGGGTGGGCCTGTCCAGAACGTTATCAGTAATAGTCGTGTTTCTGCTGATGACCACTGTATTGCTGTTGCTCGTGTTGTTCCTGTTGCCGAAGTTTGGGCACCAGATTCAGGTGATGGTTAAGCTTATCCCAGAAGTAGCGGCGCTGATTGAAACGCGTTTTATTCCCTGGATAGAACTAAGTTTGGGAGTCTCGCTGGCCGATTTTGAATGGCAGAGCGTTGCGCAGTTGATGAGTGGAAATTGGCAGCAGACAGGTAATCTACTTAAAGACCTGTTTAGTGGTATCGGTCAATCCGGTATGGCAGTCGTTGCCTGGATAGCAAATCTGGTATTGATTCCGGTGGTGATGTTCTATCTGTTAAGGGATTGGGATCTGATGATGGAGCGTATCGGCCATCTATTGCCACGCAATGTTGAGCCTAAGGTCAGGTTGTGGGCCTGTGAATGTGATGAAGTGCTTGGCGCCTTTATTAAAGGCCAGCTGCTGGTGATGCTTGCTCTTGGGACAATTTATACGCTGGGATTATGGTTTGTAGGGCTTGATCTTGCGCTACTGGTTGGTATGCTGGCGGGCCTTGCCAGTATTGTGCCTTACATGGGGTTTTTTATTGGTATAATTGCTGCGGTAATAGCAGCAATGCTGCAGTTTAACGATGTCACAATGTTGGCATGGGTGGGCCTTGTATTCGCAATCGGCCAGCTGCTGGAAGGAGTGGTGCTAACACCACTGCTGGTGGGGGATAGAATCGGTTTGCATCCGGTTGCTGTTATTTTTGCTATTATGGCGGGCGGTCAACTGTTTGGTTTTGTTGGAATTTTGATTGCACTTCCGGTGGCTGCCGTTATTATGGTGCTGCTTCGTCATCTGCATGAAGGATATAAGAGTAGTAAGCTCTATGGTCTGGATGATGAGTCGGTCTCGTAGCTATTAGAAGCTATTATTAGTCGTTGTGATTAATTGCTGCTATTAGCGGGCGTTGGTCATCTAAGTGTTGAAGTTGTGTTGAGTAAGGTGAATAATCAGGCCGCTGTGTTTCAAGCCTGTCTAAGTTAAGTTGATGAGTAGTCCAGAACCTTTTCAGATTCCCCTGGGTATCACCCTGCGAGATGATTCTCGATTCGAAAACTTCCTCTGTCAGGATAATGGGTTGGTGTGCAACACCTTAACCCAGGCTGCTGTGGGTGAGGGAGAAATATTCCTGTATCTTTGGGGTAGTAGTGGTGTGGGATGTTCCCATCTGCTTCAGGCTGTTTGTCATGCATCCGATCCGGCGGGCCGTACAGCTGTTTATCTGCCTTTGGATGAGCTTCAGGATCTTGGGCCTGGTGTGCTGGAGGGGATGGAGCATCTCGAAGTAGTGTGCCTGGATAATCTTCAGGTTATTGCTGGCAATAAGGCATGGGAAGAAGCGCTGTTTCATTTCTTTAATCGAATTCGTGCTGAGAACAATCGGTTGTTAATTGCCGCTGACAGGGCGCCCAGACAGCTAGGCATAAACTTGCCTGATCTGGCTTCCCGGCTTACCTGGGGGATGGTTTTTCAGATTCACGCACTGGATGATGATGGTAAGGTGCAAGCCTTGCAATTGCGTGCCAGAGGGCGTGGATTCGAGCTTACTGAAGAGGTGGCCCGTTTCTTAATTCATCGCGCCAGTCGTGACATGGGCGATCTGTTCTCCGTTCTGGATAAGCTTGATTCGGCATCCTTAAGTGCCAAGCGTAAAGTCACCATTCCTTTCGTGAAGCAGGTCATGAGCTGGTAGTTCTTCGATCGATAATTGAGATTTTAGCAATTCTTAACCTTCTGAAGGCTAAACTAAGCGTATCAGAAGCGTAAATTATTGGGGTTGAATAACCAAGTCATGAAAATTTTTCTCAATGGCATGCCGCCTGAGACTAAAAAGGAGGATGTAGCAGAGCTGATGAGCCATTATGCAGAAGTTTTGAGCCTGGAAATGATTGACAGTGAGTTGCCTCGGGGAGAAGAAGCAGTGATCACTATCAAGGCAACCAACGCCGAAGCTCATTGGGTTGCTCGCCGTCTCACTGGCATGTACTGGCAAGGGCATACGCTAAGCGCGCATGTTTCACTTTTCTCTAACGACTAGCATTGCATACCATGTATTCCATTGTTGATCAGACCGATGGCTTTTTGCTTATCGACAAGTCGCCCGGCGTCAGTATCCATAAAGATCAGCAGGTCGCTGGCTTAATTATGCAGGTTCAGCGAGATCTGGGTCTGGCTGAGCTTTATCCGGTGCATCGCCTGGATCGGATTACCTCTGGCTTGTTGTTGCTGGCAAAAAATCGCGCTGCCGCCACTGAGCTTTCCATGCAGTTTCAGAATCAACAGGTGGTGAAATTTTACCTGGCACTGTCAGATAAGAAACCAAAGAAAAAGCAAGGGTTGGTTAAAGGTGATATGGCAAAGGCGCGCCGAGGCAGCTGGAAGCTAATGAAAAGCATGGGAAATCCAGCGATAACACAGTTTTTCAGTCACTCTGTAGAGCCTGGCCTGCGGCTGTTTCTGTTAAAGCCGCTGTCGGGTAAAACACATCAGATTCGTGTTGCCCTGAAGAGTGTTGGTGCGCCAATTATTGGTGATCAGCGTTATCACGAACAGACCGAAGTCGAGCCGGACCGGGGTTATTTGCATGCCTATTATCTGGCATTTGCTTTTCAGGGCAAAGATTATCACTATCGCTGTGCTCCTCGGGTGGGTGAACTGTTTACGCGGAGCACAACGCGCAGTTTGATTGATGCCTGGGATGAGCCAGCTGCGTTAA
This sequence comes from Amphritea sp., assembly GCA_036960915.1. Taxonomy (GTDB): domain Bacteria; phylum Pseudomonadota; class Gammaproteobacteria; order Pseudomonadales; family Balneatricaceae; genus Amphritea. The sequence continues at coordinate 12,522 of JBALVQ010000035.1, read as the reverse complement.
TCTGGCCGACAGTATGATGGCCGCTGATATAATCCGATAGGTAGTTCTTAGCTACAATTCAGGCCCATATTTATACATTTATTGGAGTGCTTGTCATGCTGGAAGAACGCATTGAACGTGACTTTTTCGAGCGCAGTGAAGAGGAGCAGGGGGCTTTTCTGGAGCAAACCTGGTGTGATGTCTGCCAGGAAGTGAATCTGGGTATGAGTCAGCCGGTGGAATATGGGTTCAAAGGTGTGGTGTATATTGAAGGCAAGTGTAATCGCTGTCACTCGGTGATTGTAACTGAGCTAACGGATGAAGAATTTTAAATAACCTACTAACTAAAGAGAAGTTACTGTGTCGGAAGGTTTGCAGCAGCGTTTTGGCGGGACTCAGCGTCTCTATGGTGTAGAGGCTGTCGAGTTATTTCAGAAAGCGAATATTTGTGTAATCGGTATTGGCGGAGTCGGTTCCTGGGCTGCAGAGGCGTTGGCTCGCTCAGCAATTGGCACAGTTACATTAATTGATCTCGATGATATCTGTATCACAAACACCAACCGTCAGATACACGCGATGGAAGGCAATATAGGCCAATCCAAAGTGGCAGTGATGGCGCAGCGGATGAGGCTGATTAATCCGGATTGCAACGTTGTTGAAATTGAAGATTTTATTACCCGGGATAATATCCCTGAATTGATCGGCCCCCAATTTGATTATGTGATTGACTGTATTGATAGTGTCAATGAGAAGACTGCGCTGATAGGTTATTGCAAGCGTTTTAAAATTCCCATTATCACCGTTGGTGGTGCCGGGGGACAAACTGACCCGACACAGATTGAAATTACCGATCTAAGTAAAACTAGTCATGATCCGCTGGCGGCTAAAGTGCGTTCGCAATTACGGCGTATCCATGGCTTCAGTAAGAGTGGTCGGCGTTTCGCTGTTGATTGTGTCTATTCTACTGAGCAACTGGTCTATCCGCAGTCAGACGGTTCCGTGTGCCAGCAGAAGCTGGTGACAGATGGCAATTCCCGACTCGACTGCAGTGGTGGATTTGGCGCGTCCACCTGCGTTACAGCAACTTTTGGTTTTGTTGCTGTGTCCCGTGTACTGCAGAAAATGCTGGAGCGGGCGGCTCGTCAATCGCAGTAGATTACGTATATTCTACCCAGTAATAGGTTGGCCCGCAGGCTGATGGCAGTGTATGTCAACAGAAGACAGTAGCAGAAGGCAATACGCGTCTGGACTGCAGCGGTGGATTTGGCGCGTCCACCTGCGTTACAGCAACTTTTGGTTTTGTTGCTGTGT